>NZ_PSSX01000009.1 GCF_002933275.1 Marinobacter maroccanus | reverse complement strand
TATCTTTCGCTGTCAGTCATTTCTCTACTGGTGTTTGCCTACCTTGCGGTCGGCATCTTCGAAAGGGAAAGAACTTTCGATGCGGTTGATCCGACGGATATTCAAAGTATCGATGCGGCTGGCCCTGATGCTCTGTCTGATGGTCGTGATGTCCGCGATCCTCAAGCTGGTACTGAGAACAGCAGTCGCCTAGCCAATAACAACCAACCCAAACACCCCTTCCAGGATGCCGCACTGAGAATCGCCGGCAGCATCAATCGCGCCTACCTCTTCCACGGCCTTGACCAGAAAGGCGACTTCTCCGTGACCCAGCAGGACCTGTTCAGCTTCGGCTACCGCATCCTCTACCTGCGCCCCTGCCATGCCGAGCTGTGGTGGGACGGCCAAAAGGTCCAGGACATCTACTGCCAGCGAAACCGCATCCAGGCACCGGAACCCCGGCCCAATATCGAGCCAGACACCTACCCCCTGGAGGCCATCAACCCGCTCCAGAAAGTCAAAGAAGAGGCGTAGCCCGCGGACGGCCGCGACGATGGCGAGGAGCGGCAGGGAGCGGGCGAAGCCCGGAGACGTCCCTGTAACACGTCTCATAGATACCGAAACTTCGGTTCAATAACAGACAGAAAGGAACACTACATATGATTAACGACTTTGAGCGCTTCAACGTCCAGACCGGTGAGGTCGGAAAAGGGGATCTTTTCATCGGTCCCGATGGTCACCAGGTGGATCTTTCCCAGGTAAACGTCCTTTGGACCGGAGTCGATACGGTCCGGCAACTGTTCGAGGGAAGGCTGAGGCCTGAAGTCCTCGCGGAGATCGCAACCGCCTATGAAGAAAGCTTCGAAGCTTCCGTCGAAGTCCGTGGCGTTCAATTCCGTGTCCAGTCTGGCCGCCGTGGTGGCTTTAAATACCTGCTTCAGAACCGTGAGTATGGTCTGACGATCCTCGTCCAGAACTTCTACGCCGAAGCCGATAACCAGGGAACGCACGTCAAGATCGAGACCTCACCGCGCTGGCTCTATGAGAGATCCAGCGACCAGATCCACGACGAACTCGCAGAATGGGGCATTCACTTCCTGAAAGGCATCAAACCGGTTGGTATCGCTCTACACCTGGCAGTTGATTTCCAGGGCTGGGAGCCTCCCGCGGATTTCGCCCAACACTTCGTTACCAGGGCAAAGACGGTCACCGTTCACAACGGCCTCAGCGACTTTCACTTCCAGGGACTACACGGAACCACCATCAATGGTCGTGGCGAAACCTACACCTTCGGCAAGGCCAACAGCCTTCAGGTCTGCCTCTATGACAAGTCCAAGGAAATCGATGTCAGCGACAAACGCGCCTTCATGGAAGGCATCTGGGAATGTGCGGTGAATGAAGAATCCTTCCCAGACACCTGCTATGACCCTGACAAACCCGTCTGGCGTCTGGAAATCCGCTTCCATCACCGGATCGTCAATGAGATCTCCCAGGGCACACCTGGCATGAAACCCATCTATACCTACATGGACGCAGTCCCGCACCTGACCGGCCTCTGGCAATACGCCCTCCAGGGCAACCGCTACGAAGTAAAACGGGACTGGGTACACCCCATCTGGACCAAGCTCCGACAAGACATCGGCTTTGGCTATTCAGCCCCGGATCTGCTGTACAAACGCGCAAAAAAGGAACCCGGTTGCGGCAACGAAAAGAACGTCTCCCTGGCCTTTGGCAATCTCCTGAGCATTTATGCCCGCAACCGGTTTAACACTCGTCAGGCTTGGGATTGCCTCAAGAAAAGCGGCCTCTGGGAGGATCTGTGCAACTACTACCGACGACGGGAGATCTACGAAAACGAGCTATACCGGCTCGTTGACGATGGCTTGATAAAGCGACGACTACTGACCAAGGTGGCCGCGTGATCGAGAAAACCGACAACGGCTGGCGAGTCGATTTCTACCCATTTGGTAAGAAGACTGGTCCCCGTGTTCGAAAGCAGGGCTTCAAAACCCGCCTCGATGCACTTCAGTTCATGCGGGATTATGGCCGCAAGGATCGTGCACCATCGGAACGGTTAAAAGACCTGGTTAAGAAGTGGTACGACTATCACGGCCACACCCTGAAGGATGCCAAGTATCGCTTATCCAGGACAAACGCTATCTGTGATCGGCTGGGGAATCCCAGGGTAAAGGATTTCACCGCCACTGACTGGATGGAGTACCGGGCAGAACGAATCAAGGAAGTCACACCAAGTACCTGCAACCATGAACAGCGTTACCTGTCTGCTGTCTTTTCTGAAATGGTCCGGATCGGCCACCTGAAGACAAACCCGATTGGGCCTGTTCGCCAGGTCAGGGTCGCAGAGCGGGAAATGTCTTTCCTCACCATCGAGCAGTGCAACCAGCTCCTGGAGGAATGCCGGCAGAGTTCAAACGAGTTTGTCTGGTCGGTTGCCATGATCTGCCTGGCAACAGGTGCCCGATGGATAGAAGCGGAAACCCTCACCCATTCCGGTTTTGTATCGGGTAAGGTCATCTTCCGCGATACAAAAAACGGAAAGAGCAGGGCAGTGCCGATTGACCCGAAGATCCAGGAACAGATCCTGGAACATGCGTTACCTGGTCCGGGGCGTTTATTCGGCCCTTGCCGATCAGCATTCCGGGCTGCCTATAAACGGTGTGGGTTCTCCACGCCTCAACAGCTGACGCACATCCTTCGGCACACTTTCGCCAGTCACTACATGATGAACGGGGGAGACATCCTTACGCTTCAACGCATCCTCGGTCACGGAAACATCACCATGACCATGAAGTATGCGCATCTCTCACCAGATCACCTTGAGTCGGCAATTCGACTATCACCGGTGAATGATCTCTCATATGGGGAATTCGGCTCTGCTTCCAATGGGTAGTGGTTGGTGTTTCTCTGGCGATATTAAGAACCGAAATTGATGTCAGGTCTTATGAAATTCGATATTGGAATAGCTTTGGTGGAACCAGGTATTTGAAACCGTATAAACATCGACTAGATTTCTTGTTAAGAACGATTCTTTTTGCGAGTTGAATGGAATTTAGGACATCGGAAGTGACGCGGCTGTTTTTCAAGATAGTGTTTCTTGCCACGCTCCTTGAAGCGGGGATTTCACCATTTAGCTAGAGGCGAACTCGACGCTCTCTTACCTCTGGCCCGAAGCGAATACAGAGATGCCGTGGCGGTCTTCGCTGGTGAGTTGTTGAAGGCTGACTACGTTTTTGTGTCCCTGCGGCCTCTTCCTCCGATTGAGCGTGCAGAAGGCCTTCGCTACGCGATTCCGAGAGGCTTTATCGGCGCTGAGTTCATACCGAAGGGCAATTCAGTGGTTACCGAAGTCGGATCCTGGTCCCAGTTGGCCTCGATGTTGAAATATGACCGGATAGACGTAGCCGTTATTCCCAAGCTAATGGTGTATGACGTTTTCGGTGCCGAGGGTGTCAACGTTTATCAGCAGCTGGCAGGCTCTCTCCCGGTGTCCCTCTACTTGTCGGAATTCAGTCAGAGCAATGGTCTGGCATCTGAGGTGTTTGATGCGGTTGAGGCCTGCAGGATCGATAACCCTGTCAGCCTGATTACGTCCGGAGAGACAAGCGGGGGACAAAAAGGGGACAACTAACAAAAAAGGGCTACGACGTGAATCGTAACCCTTTGAATCTTGGTAGCAAGGGGCGGAGTCGAACCGCCGACCCCAGCATTATGAGTGCTGTGCTCTAACCAACTGAGCTACCTTGCCATTTCGTTTTGGGCATCGCCCCAAACGAGGCGCGTATTTTCAGTATTTGGGCCCTTTCTGTCAAGGCTTGGGGGCCAGTTTTTCCTGAAAAATTACACGTTGAAGCGGAAGTGGATAACGTCGCCGTCTTTGACGATGTATTCCTTGCCTTCCAGGCGCCATTTACCGGCATCCTTGGCCCCGGCTTCGCCGTTGTACTGCACGAAATCGTCGTAGCTCACCACTTCTGCCCGGATAAATCCACGCTCGAAGTCGGTATGGATCACGCCGGCCGCCTGAGGCGCTGTGGCGCCGATCTTCACGGTCCAGGCGCGGACTTCCTTCACCCCGGCGGTAAAGTAGGTCTGCAGGCCCAGCAGGCCGTAGCCGCCGCGGATTACCCGGTCCAGGCCTGGCTCTTCCATGCCCATTTCCTCCAGGAACATGGATTTTTCATCGTCTTCCAGTTCGGAGATTTCGGCTTCTATCTTGTTGCAGATGGGCACGACCACGGCATTTTCCGACTCGGCGATCTTGCGCACCGTGTCCAGATGCGGGTTGTTCTCGAACCCGTCTTCGCTGACGTTGGCAATGTACATGGTCGGCTTCACGGTCAGCAGGCAGAGCTCGCGGATCAGGGCCATCTGGTCTTTGTCCAGATTCATGCTGCGCACCGGTTTGCCCTCGTTCAGCACGGGCAGCAGTTTCTCGAACATCTCCAGCTGGGCCTTGGCTTCCTTGTCACCGCTCTTGGCCACGCGTTGAACGCGCTTGATGGCTTTCTCAACGGTGTCCAGGTCGGCCAGAGCCAGCTCAGTATTGATTACTTCGATGTCTGAGGCGGGATCTATCTTGTTGGCCACGTGAATGACGTTGCCGTCTTCAAAGCAGCGCACCACATGGGCAATGGCGTCGGTCTGGCGGATATTGGCCAGGAACTGGTTGCCCAGGCCCTCGCCCTTGGACGCGCCTGCCACCAGGCCGGCGATGTCGACGAATTCCATGGTGGTCGGGACGACCCGTTCCGGCTTTACGATCTCCGCCAGTTTGTTGAGGCGCGGGTCAGGCATGGCGACAACACCGGCGTTAGGCTCAATGGTGCAGAACGGGAAGTTTTCCGCGCCAATGCCGGATTTGGTCAATGCGTTGAACAGGGTGGATTTGCCGACGTTGGGAAGGCCGACGATGCCGCAGTTAAATCCCATGGAATGCCTCTGCTGGTACTGGAAAAATTTGAGCGGATTATACCGGTTTGAAACTGTGCAGGCGATTCATGGCGGCGGGGAGTTTGCCGCAGGCTGCATCCGGTAATACCCGCATGATTTCGTCGATCACTGCGTTCAGTTCCTCGGTTTCCTGTTTGCCCAGGCGGCCGAGCACGTAGCCGGTTACCCTGCGGCTGTCGCCGGGGTGGCCAATGCCGATGCGCAGTCTCTGAAAGTCGTTGGTGCCCAGGTGAGCAATGGTGTCACGCAGGCCGTTGTGTCCGCCGTGGCCGCCACCTTTCTTGAGCTTGGCGGTACCCGGGGGCAGATCGAGTTCGTCGTGGGCAACCAGAATCTGTTGGGGCTGAATCTTGAAGAAATCTGCCAGCGCCTTGATGGCCAGGCCGCTGCGATTCATAAAGGTAGTGGGATTCAGGAGGTGCAGGTCCAGGCCCTGCCATTGAATGCGGGCGTAGAGCCCGTGGTATTTCTTTTCGGGGCGGAGCGTCTGGCCCGCGGCGCGGGCCAGAGCTTCCACGAAGAGGGCGCCGGCGTTGTGGCGGGTATTCTCGTAGTCAGAGCCGGGATTCCCCAGACCAACCACCATGACAATATCCTGCGCCATTCGCCGTTGCCCTCCTCAGTGCAGGAGTGATTACTCCTTGTCTTCGCCTTCTTCGCCTTCTTCACCTTCTTCGGCGTCGTCGGCCTTGGCACCGCGCGGCTTATGGATAGCCACTACAGGCAGGTCGTGATCTTCACCCTGGAGCAGGGCGGCAATCTTGACGTCTTTCGGCAGTTTCAGGTCGCTCAGGTGAACTACCTGGTCCATCTCGACAGTGGTCATGTCCACTTCGATGAACTCGGGCAGGTTCTGCGGCAGACAGATCACTTCAACTTCGTTGATCTGGTGGTTCGCTACGCCGCCGTGGAGCTTGATAGCCGGTGCGCTGTCTTCGTTGATGAAGTGCAGCGGTACGTTGACGTGGATCTCGTGATCCTTGTCGACGCGCAGGAAGTCAGCGTGGGTCAGGATCGGCTTGTACGGGTGACGCTGCAGATCCTTCAGGATGACGCTTTCTTTCTTGCCGTTCAGCTCAACGGTCAGAACGTGCGAGAAGAACGCTTCGTTTTCCAGAGCTTTTTTCAGCTCGTTGTGCCAGATGGCAACCGGAGTAGCGTCTTTTCCGCCACCATAGATGATGGCCGGAATTTTACGCTCCTCACGACGCAGGCGGCGGCTCGCACCTCTCCCCTGATCGTCGCGAGGAAATGCTTCGATAACAAATTCCTGAGACATGGTAATAACCTCAATCGTCACCTGAACTGCCCGCGACCAGGCGTTGGATCAGGTGATGTTTCTGAAAAGCCGGATTTTTCCGGCTGACTAAAAGAGTCGGGAGCCTGTGTAGGCTCCCGACCCGGTAACTACTTGTAATGCCTTGATATTACGACCGGAAGGTCACTCAGGCATTCTCGAACATGGCGCTGATGGACTCTTCGTTGCTTACGCGGCGAATAGACTCCGCAAGCAGTCCGGCCATTCCGAGGACGCGGATTCTATCACAATTATGCGCTTTGTCACCCAGCGGGATGGTATCGCAGACCACGAGCTCGTCCAGCTGCGAGGCATTGATGTTATCAATGGCCGGGCCGGAGAGAACCGGGTGGGTGATGTAGGCAACCACGCGGGCAGCGCCGTGCTCTTTCAGGGCGTTGGCCGCTTTGCACAGGGTGCCCGCGGTATCGATGATGTCGTCCACCAGGATGCAGGTCTTGTCTTTGACATCACCGATGATGTGCATGACCTGAGACACGTTCGCCTTCGGGCGGCGCTTGTCGATGATGGCGAGATCGGCGTCGTCCAGGCGCTTGGCCACGGCACGGGCACGAACCACGCCGCCAACGTCCGGAGATACCACTACAAAGTTCTCGAAGCGCTGCTTGAAGATGTCTTCGAGCATGACCGGGGTGGCGTAGATGTTGTCTACCGGAATATCGAAGAAGCCCTGGATCTGATCAGCGTGCAGGTCGACGGTCAGAACCCGGTCCACGCCGATGCTGGAAATCATGTCGGCTACCACCTTGGCACTGATGGCAACACGGGTAGAGCGTACCCGGCGATCCTGACGCGCGTATCCGTAGTAGGGGATAACGGCGGTGACCCGTGTAGCGGAAGCACGGCGAAGTGCGTCGGCCATCACGATCAGTTCCATCAGGTTGTCGTTGGTGGGGTAGCAGGTCGGCTGGATGATGAAGACATCATGGCCGCGGACATTCTCATTGATCTCGACGGTGGTTTCTCCGTCGCTGAAGCGGCCTACAGTGGCCTGACCCATGGGAATGTGGAGTTTGCGGGCAATCGCCTGAGCCAGTTCAGGGTTGGCGTTGCCAGCGAAGATCATCAGTTTGGACACGACGGCATCCTTCTCAGTATCGGCGTTTGATTCAGAAGAAGCGGGAGAAAGGTGGCTGGGGTGGCAGGATTCGAACCTGCGCATGACGGGATCAAAACCCGTTGCCTTACCACTTGGCGACACCCCAGTATCGTGCTTTTTTGGCATCATTTCAGCTCTGTTAGCTTTTTGTGTAGAGGTGAACTGTTCACCCCTTTAGCTACGAACCCCGTGACGCCGGAGGGTTTGCTTTCCCAGATGATCCGGGCTGCGGATTCTGTCGGGAAACGTCCAAATATGCAAGCCCCGGTTCCGGTTAATCTTGCAGGTCCGAATTGTGAAAGCCATTCCAGGCTCTGGTTAACCTCAGGATACAGTTTTCTAACTACATCCTCACAGTCGTTTCGGTACCTCGAGGCGTCTCCCTCAAAAGCGGGCGCTATTTTGATTCTCGGGGTGTTCCTTGTCAACCCTTGCTCGGAAAAAATCTTGCCAGTGTTTATGTTGCAGCCAGGCTTGAGAACAAGGAACCAATCTTCCGGCGGATTGGCGTTGGTCAGTGTTTCACCAACCCCCTCGCCGAAGGCAGCACGGCCACGGACGAACACCGGTACATCGGCGCCCAGGCTCAGGCCGACTTCTGCAAGCTCGTCGGTACTCATCTCGAGCTGCCAGAGGTAGTTCAGTCCCAGCAGGGTGGTTGCGGCGTTGGAGCTGCCGCCGCCAAGGCCGCCGCCCATGGGCAACCGTTTGGTGATGCCGATGGTCACTCCGGGCAGATCGCCCTGAGCCCGTTCCAGAAGAGCTCTGGCGGCGCGAACGATGAGGTTATCGTCATCTTCAACACCCGGAACGGGCTCCGCGAGCCTTACGCCGGGCTCGCCGGGTGTGAGGGTGAAGCTCAGGTCGTCGCCGTAGTCGAGAAACTGAAACAGGGTCTGAAGTTCGTGATAGCCGTCGTCCCGGCGCCCGACGATGTGCAGGAACAGATTCAGTTTCGCCGGTGACGGCAATATCAGGTCGGGTGTCATTCAGGCTGCTCCTGCCAGTCGCTGACCACCAGCCGGACACGCTTTTCCTCTTTGAGTGCAGTGATGCGGGCGGGGAGTGCAGGGTAGCTGGAGAGGAAGGTCTGCCAGCGGTCGTAGCGGATTTCCCAGCCGTTCTGGCGGATTATGGCAAGGGTGCCCTGATTATCGAACAGCAGGCGGTAATCGCTGGCCGGGGATGGCAGGCCCCGAATCCACCAGGTCAGATTTTGCAGGGGCAACTGCCAGCCCGTGGCGGCCTCGACCAGCGCTTCCGGCTCCCCCGAGCGATAGGTTTCTCCGTTCGGCAGGGTCAGCTCAATAAAGCCGGGCACGCCTTTAAGGGTTGTGCTGCCCATGCCGAGAAAGGACGAGGAAAGGGCCAGGTCGTAGGCTTCGCCGTCCTGAACCCAGTGGTTGATGATGGCGGTTCCGCTGTCTGACGGCTGGCGGACGGCCAGCTTGCCGGTCAGCTTCCAGTGATCGAGTTCGCCGAGACTGGCCGCACGGGTGGTCCAGTTCGCCGGGGGTTGGTCTGTCATGCCCTCCGGCAATGGGTCGATCTGGATCGTGGTACAGGCACTGAGGGTGGCAAACATCATCAGTGCTGCCAGGGTTCGGGCAAGCTTCATTCCGGCTCACCACCGTTGGTCAGCCGGTTTATGGTTTCCCTCAGCACTTCGTGGTCGCTGTCCTGCTCCAGGCCTTCCTGCCAGATGATCCGGGCCTGCTCTTCGGCGCCGTTCATCCAGAGCGCTTCACCATAGTGGGCGGCAACTTCAGGGTCCGGGAAGGCGGCCCAGGCCCGGGAAAGGTAGTCGAGCGCGGGCTCGATCTGGCCTTCGAGGAACAGGACCCAGCCCATGCTGTCGAGAATGGCCGGGTTATCCGGGTCCAGTCGCAGGGCTTTCTCGATATAGCCGCGGGCCTCTCTCAGTCTGTCCGTCCGGGTGGTCAGGACGTAGCCCAGGGCGTTCAGGGCCACGGCGTTTTCCGGTTCCTGGTCGATAATCTGCTTCAGATCCGCTTCCGCATTGGCAGGCTGCCCGATACCGTCGTACAGCATGGCCCGGGCGTAGCGGATCTCGATGTTGTCTGGATGCTCTTCCAGAGCTTCGGTGGCGGTGCTCAGAGCCTCCTGTCGCTGTTCCTGGTCCAGCAACAGGTTTACCTCCAGCAGCCAGAAGTTCTCTGCCTGCCGGGGGTTGGCCTCGCGCAGCCTGCGGATGCGGTCAATGGCGTCCTCGAGCTGGCCGTTCTCAGCCAGAAGGGAGCTGGCGCGGGCCAGGGCCGGAAAGTAGTAATTGCCCTGTTCCACGCTCTGATAATAGCCAATGGCCTGCTCGGTGTTACCCGCCTGATCCTCAATGCGGCCCAGATAGTAGTTGGCTTCGCTGGTATGGTGGCCCTGATCGGCCAGTTGGGTCAGCTCTTCCCGGGCCAGATCGCTCTGGCCATTCTCAAGGGCGACCAGCGCGTGGGATAGCCTCAGGCCCGGAGTGTCGGGGTAGCGCTTAACAAGGCGGTTGAATTCGTCCTGGGCAGCCTGTAATTCGCCTTCATTTATGAGCATGCGGCCATAAAGTGTGCCCATCTGCCGGTTGCCGGGAAAGCGCCGGGTGTTTGTCAGCAGGTAATCGAGGGCGCTGCTTTTCTGGCCGGTCTGGTAGAGCAGGTCGCCCTTGAGGATGATCGCCGGCTGGAAGTTCGGGTTCTCCTGCAGCAGGGGTTCAAGCCTCTCCAGGGCTTGCTGCGGCTGACCGGTAACCTTTAATAGCAGCGCGATGCTGTACTCCAGTTCCGGGGTGTCCGGATGGCGGTCCGACATTTCATTGTAGAGGGCCAGCAGCTCCTGTTGCTGTTCTGGTGGCAGATTTGCGGCCATGGCGGCCAGGCTGTCGAAGTCAGCATCGCCACCCTGATCCATGATCCGCTCCATGTGGTGGATGGCAGTCTGGAGGTCGTTGCCCTTTACCGCCTGGATAGCAGAGATCCGGTGGGCCTGAAGGCTATCCGGGTCGATCTCCAGCCACAGCTCGGCCAGCTGCTTCTGGGCGTTATCTCCGTTCAGGGACTGGGCAATTCTCATGGCCCGCTCAATAACCACCTGGTCGCGGGATTGTTTGGCAGCCTTCAGGTAGTTCACCAGGGTAATATCGTAGC
This sequence comes from Marinobacter maroccanus, assembly GCF_002933275.1. Lineage (GTDB taxonomy): Bacteria > Pseudomonadota > Gammaproteobacteria > Pseudomonadales > Oleiphilaceae > Marinobacter > Marinobacter maroccanus. The sequence continues at coordinate 149,685 of NZ_PSSX01000009.1, read as the reverse complement.
GGCCGCGCTGGGCCGCGATTTCGGCAGACAGGAGCAGATAGAGGGTTTCGGGCTCGAAATCGGCGTATTCAACCGGTGGCTGTGGCTCAGTCTTTTTCTCAAAGGCGGCTTTTTCGCCAGTAGCAGGCGCTTCCTCAGTGCCGGTAAGGCTGGCACACCCTGCCAGTGTGAGGCCAAGCAGGCAGGTAACCAGAAACGGTACGGACTTGTGCATGCAACTTCCCATGGTCTGTCGAAAACGCATCAAAAATAACCACGCTCCAGCCCCTTTCTTGAGGTAGATCGGGTCCCGGCCTCAGCCGAATCCCTATAATGGCATAAGCGCCTGATCTTGCCCAACCTGTCCGCACTTGCCGAAGCTATGGCGGTTTTGGGTGGCAGCTCAGGCCGCTGACCGTTAAAATGTCCCGTAATTGCGCGTATCTGCACCGCTCATCGGCAAAAGGTTGTACAACCACGAAATGGCACTGGTAACGCTGGGAATCAATCATCGCACGGCCCCCGTTGAATTGCGGGAGCGAGTTGCGTTTACGCCCGAGCGTATGGCGGAGGCGTTTGCCGAGCTGAGGGCTACCTCAGGCGCCACCGAGGCCGCGATTCTGTCTACCTGCAACCGAACCGAATTGTACCTGGCCGGCGATGACGACTGCGCACCCATGGTGCTTCGCTGGATGGCCGGGTTTCATGGCCTGGATGCCGCGGAGCTTGAGGAAGCGCTGTACGTGCACCGCGACGGTGATGCTGTGCGGCATATGATGCGGGTGGCTGCCGGCCTGGATTCCATGGTGCTGGGCGAGCCGCAGATTCTCGGGCAGTTGAAGGATGCCTACACCCTGGCCCGGGAGCATGGCGCCAGCGGTTCGTTTCTGTCCCGGCTGTTTGAGCACACTTTCTCGGTCGCCAAGCGCGTGCGCACCCAGACCGCCATCGGTGAAAACCCCGTCTCCGTTGCCTATGCGGCGGTGAGCATGGCGCACCATATCTTTGCCGACATGTCCCGCAACAAGGCCTTGCTGATCGGTGCCGGTAAAACCATCGAGCTGGTGGCCCGGCACCTTGCGGATGCCGGCGTGAAGGATTTCCTGGTGGCCAATCGTACCCTTGAGCGGGCACAGGCACTGGCAGAATCCCGTGGTGGCAGGGGCATTGTGCTGTCCGAGATCCCCGAGCACCTGGCCGATGTTGATATCATTATTTCGTCCACGGCGAGCCCATTGCCGATCCTGGGCAAAGGTGCCGTCGAACGGGCACTGAAGAAACGCAAGCACCGTCCCTATTTCATGGTGGATATTGCCGTGCCCCGGGATATCGAGCCGGAAGTGGCCTCGCTGGACGACGTCTATCTCTACACGGTTGACGACCTGCGCCAGGTAATCGAAGAGAATATACGCTCTCGTGAGGGCGCGGCCCGGGAAGCGGAGAATCTGGTTGCGTCCGGGGTTCAGGATTTCCTGAACCAGCTGCGGGCGCTGGACGCGGTGTCCACTCTCAAACAGTTCCGTCAGCGCGCCGAAGTGCTGCGCGATGCGGAGACCGACAAAGCCCTGCGCGCCCTGCGTAACGGCACAGATCCTGAAACCGTGCTGCGCAGTATGGCTCGCGGCCTCACCAACAAACTCCTGCACGAACCCTCTGTGCAGGTTCGAAAGGCCACCACAGAAGGTCGCACCGAGGTGACAGAGTGGCTGCGTGAGTTGCACCAGCTGGATGCACTGGACGCGGACACAACGACTACCCCGGAAAAACTATGAAGCCATCGATTCAATCCCGCCTCGAGCAACTTACCGACCGCTTCGAGGAAGTCAGCGCATTGCTCAGTGATTCTTCCATTATCTCCCAGCAGGACAAGTTCCGGGACCTTTCCCGGGAGTTCGCCGAGATCGAGCCCATTGTTCAGTGCTTCCAGGCCTGGCAGCACTCGCTGGATGACATCGAGGCGGCCCGGGAACTGGCGAAGGATGGCGACGCCGATATGCGGGAAATGGCCGAGGAAGAGTTGCAACTGGCCCAGCACAAAAGCGAGGAGCTGGATGAGGAACTGCAGCGCCTGATGCTGCCGAAAGACCCGAACGACGGCAAGAACGTGTTCCTGGAGATTCGTGCCGGCACCGGCGGTGATGAAGCCGCCATCTTTGCCGGCGATCTGTTCAGGATGTATCTGCGCTATGCCGAGCGCCGGCGCTGGCAGGTCGAGGTTCTGAGCGAAAACGAGGGTGAGCACGGCGGCTACAAAGAGCTGATTGCCCGTGTCGCTGGCGATGGGGTTTATGGTGCCCTGAAGTTTGAATCCGGTGCCCACCGGGTGCAGCGCGTGCCGGAAACCGAATCCCAGGGGCGGATCCATACCTCGGCCTGTACTGTTGCCGTGATGCCAGAGGCCGATGAGGCCGAAGCCATTGAGCTCAACAAGGCGGATCTGCGGGTGGACACCTTCCGCGCTTCCGGTGCCGGCGGTCAGCACGTCAACAAGACCGACTCTGCAATCCGGATCACGCACCTGCCAACGGGCATTGTGGTGGAGTGCCAGGAAGAGCGTTCCCAGCACAAGAACCGGGCGAAAGCTTTGAGTCTGCTGGCCTCGCGGCTGCAAAACGCCGAGACCGAGCGGCAACAGAAGTCCATGGCCGAGACACGCAAGAGTCTGGTTGGCAGCGGCGACCGTTCCGAGCGCATCCGCACCTACAATTTCCCCCAGGGGCGGGTTACGGATCACCGTATTAACCTCACTCTCTACAAGCTCGACGAAGTTATTGCCGGCGACCTGGACGCCGTGGTCGTGCCTTTGCAGCAGGAGCACCAGGCCGAGCTGCTCGCCTCCCTTGCCGATGACCAGTAAAACCTCACTGACCTGTGAAGCCCTTTTGAAGAAGGCATCCACCCGGATTGATAGCGATTCGCCGAGACTGGATGCCGAGCTGCTGCTGAGCCATATTACGGGGCTGAGCCGGATCAGTTTCCGGGCCTGGCCGGAACGAGAGATTACCGGTGCTCACGCCGAGGCATTTGAGAGGCTGGTGCAGGATCGGGTGGCCGGCAGGCCTGTGGCACATTTGTTGGGGCAGCAGGAATTCTGGTCACTGCCGCTGAAGGTCACTGCCTCAACCCTGATCCCGAGACCGGATACCGAATGCCTGGTGGAAGTCGCTCTGGATTTGCCGTTGGCCCAGCAGGCGCAAGTGCTGGACCTGGGCACGGGGACCGGCGCCATCGCCCTGGCGCTTGCCAGTGAGCACCCGGAGTGGCAGATCACCGGCTGTGATGCCGTGGCCGAGGCAGTCGCGCTTGCCCGTGACAATGCTGATGCGCTGGGTCTGACAGTTTCTGTGGTTCAGAGCTCCTGGTTTTCAGAGCTCAAGCTCGGCAGGTTTGATCTGATTGTCTCCAACCCGCCCTATATTCCGGATAATGATCATCACCTGATGGAAGGTGATGTTCGGTTCGAACCCGCCTCGGCCCTGGTATCCGGTCGTGATGGTCTGGACGACCTCCGGTTGATTGTCGATCAGGCGCCGGACTGGCTGGCTGAAAGCGGATGGCTTCTGGTTGAGCATGGTTTTGATCAGGCGGAGGCCGTGGCAGGGTTGTTCCGCGCGCGTGGGTTTAAAGACGTTGAGACTCGCAAGGATTATGGCAACCGGGACCGGATGACGCTTGGGCGATGGTTTTCTGGCGCTGCGGTCATTGCTCCGGCGCCTAACAGGGGAGATGCAGATGCTCAGTGACGACGAATTATTGCGCTACAGTCGGCAGATCCTGATGCCGCGGTTCGATATTTCCGGCCAGGAAAAGTTGCAGTCTGCCCGGGTTCTGGTGCTTGGGGCGGGTGGCCTGGGGTGCCCTGTCGCTCTCTATCTCGGCGCCGCAGGGGTCGGGACCCTGACACTGGTGGATGACGACAATATTGAGCTGGCTAACCTCCAGCGCCAGATTGGTTTTGAAACTGCGCAGCTGGGTGAATCGAAGGCGGAAAGCCTGGCCGACCGGATTCGGCGGATCAACCCGCTGGTGTCCGTCACCGCCCTGAATCAGCGCCTTGAGGGTGAGGCTCTGGCGCGGACGGTTGCAGAGGCGACCCTGGTGGTTGATTGCACCGATAACTTCAATACGCGGTTTGCCCTGAACCGTGCCTGTGTGGCGGCGAAAGTGCCCCTGGTGTCCGGTGCTGCGATTCGTGGCGAGGGTCAGGTTTCGGTTTACGACAGCCGGCGGGAAGAGAGCCCCTGTTACCACTGTCTGTATCCGGAGCAGGGCAATGAGGATTTGACCTGTTCAGAGGCGGGGGTTATTGCGCCGTTGGTGGGGATGATCGGGGCGACTCAGGCGATGGAGGCCATCAAGGTGATTTCCGGGGTGGGGACGCCTTTGATCGGGCGGTTGTTGATTCTGGATGCCTGGGAGATGCAGTGGCGGGAGATGAAGCTGGCGAGGGATCCTGATTGCCCGGTTTGTTCTGGCTGACTTTGGTGCAGGTGGGCTTGCGAGCTTTCGGGCTGCAGCGCCGGGGATAACCTTCCCAAAACACGCTCCTGGCGGCACGTCCATGTGACGCTTGGGCTCCGCCATCCATGGCTCCGCACAGTTTTGGGAAGGCCATCCCCGGCACTGCGTCAGAGTCATGGAGTAGCCCGCCTCGTTGTGTGCCTCAGTTTTTCAATTCCTGAAACTTTGCGATCGCCTCTTTCCTGCTTTCTTTGAGATCAACGATCTGCCTCGGATACCCCTTCGGAATAACACCACCCTTTGCACTCGGATCATGAATCCGTTTGCTGTCCAGTTTGGCCAGCTCAGGTAGCCATTCCCGGATAAAGTCGCCTTTTGGGTCGAAACGTTCGCTCTGGGTCACCGGGTTAAACACCCGGAAGTAGGGAGCGGCGTCGGTGCCGGTGGAGGCGCTCCATTGCCAGCCGCCGTTGTTGGAGGCCAGGAAGCCGTCGATCAGTTTTGACATGAAGTAGGCTTCGCCCAGGCGCCAGTCGATGAAGAGGTTTTTGGTGAGGTACATGGCGGTGATCATGCGCAGGCGGTTGTGCATCCAGCCGGTCTGGTTGAGTTGGCGCATGGCGGCGTCGACGATGGGGACGCCGGTGTTGCCGCTTTTCCAGGCTTCGAACTTGTCGCCCGGGGTGTTCCACTCCAGAGCCTCGGTTTCCGGTTTGAAGGCGCGGTGCATGCTGACCCGGGGGTAGTGGTACAGGATGTTGATGTAGAAATCCCGCCAGGCGATTTCGGTGATCCAGGTGCCCAGGCCTTCCTGGTTTCCTCCTGCGCCCTGTGCCTGTCTTGCTGCGATCAGGCATTGTCGGCCGGAGAGTACCCCGTTTGCCAGGTAGGGGGAGATCAGGCTGGTTCCGTCGATGGCGGGGAAGTCCCTGTTTTCCTTGTAGGCACCGCCGCGTTTTTCCAGGAAGCGTTCAAGCTGGTCGTGGGCGGCCTGTTCTCCGGTGGGTACCAGAGGCTCCGGGGCGTCCCGAAAGGCTTCCGGGATTGTGTCGATCTGTTCCGGGGCAACCGCGTTGGCCCTCGCTTCGGGAATCGAAAACAGTCCGGGATGGGTTTCTTCTATCCAGCTGCGCCAGCGTCTCGAAAACGGCGTGAACACGGAGTAGGGCTCGTTCTGCTGTGTCAGGATCTCGCCTACCGGGGCGACGGTCTGGTCGCGGTATTTGCGAACGGTGATTCCGAGCTCGTCGAAGCGGTGCTTGACGGCTTTGTCGCGTTTGCGTTCGTTGACGCCGTACTCCTCGTTGAAGTGCAGTGCTGTAACTTTGTGTTCTTCACAATGGCTCTGCAGTTTACCGATGCTGTCGTCGAATCGGTTGGCATATATAAAGGACAGGGGAATGCCGAGCCGGGCCAGTTCTTCAGCAAGAGCATTGGCATGGGCAATAACGAATTGCACCCGGGCCGGAGACCAGTCGTGTTCCTGCCATTGGTCCGGGGTGAGAATAAAACAGGCTCGCACGTCGTCGCTGCTCTCGCAGGCGGCGGTGAGGGCGGGGTTGTCAGCAACCCGGAGATCGTTGCGGAACCAGACCAGTTGCGTCATCCGTAATCCATAGTTGTCTGAGGGATTGATATAAGTGTAATTACAGCCCGGTGTTTCAATAAAATCACCAACTTGGATATTCGCCCGGGGTGGCTGATTGGATTATAGTTAAAACACTTTTTCAGCAATTCAGCCGGCCGATCTTGAGGGAGTTCTGTGGCAGGAGTGGAGAACAATACCGAAGGTCGTCGTGATGGCGTATGGGCCCAGCCGTATTCTCTGGCTTCGGGGCAAACCCAGTTTCATCAGCTTGGCCATATTCGTTTATGGGTCACCCTGCTGGATCAGGAGTGGCAGATTCGTTCCGAAACGCTTGAGCTGGACACTGATCCGGCCAGCTGGACAGAAACCATTGGTCACACTCTGCCGTCTGCTTCCGTGCCGCTGCAACGATTCATCCGGGCAAGCCAGTCGTCCACGGTCACGTTCCTGCCGGCTCTCGCCAACCTGCCTACCGTGATTCGGCCTTTTCAGCCGCTGACCATTCCCGCCGGTGGGCGTTGCACCATTTATGTGGGAACTCTGGTCTGGATGAAAGTCTGCGTGGGGGACAAGCAAGCCGTTCTGACGGAAATCCCCCTGGCCTCGCCTTCGATGACCTGGGTGGGCAGGAACACCATGGAGGGCGAGCTATGTTATGCCTCTCCCAGTTTTGCCAGATTGGTGCTTGAGGCAGTGCCAAAACGTCCGTGGCGAGCGGTGACGCCGGTGACCATTATTAACCGACGGGAGCAGTCTCTGCTGCTGGAGCGTTTCAGCCTGCCGACGCCGTTGCTGTCCCTGCATCAGAACGAGCGTGGCCAGTTGTGGACGCCGGGAGTGACGGTCGAGGTAGAGACCGACATGAATTCGGCCAGTTTGCATGTAGAGCAGTCTTTGCTGACGGCGGCGGGTACCTGCCGGCGCGTGGCGGATGCCCGGGAGAAGATGGCCCGTGGTAGGTTGGTGCGCGCTTTTGACCGGATGTTTGGCTGAAATGGACCAGAGGGAGTCGACGCTTTGCTGGAAACAATAGAAACAGGCGTGATGAAGGTGTTCACGGATATCGCCTGGGGGCAGTGGATCAGTTCCGCTTTTCTTGTAGTGCTTGGGCTGTTTCTTGGTTCCCTGGCGGCCCGCAGTGTCAGCCGTTTCATGGCGCAGCGGACCTCCCGCCACCATACTGTCATGGTTCGGCGGCTGGTGTTTTATGTCATTGTCGTTCTGTTCTTTGTGGCGGCCCTGCGGGAGGCCGGTTTCTCCCTCGATGTGGTACTCGGAGCCGCCGGTATCCTGACCGTGGCCATCGGTTTTGCCTCTCAGACCTCGGCATCGAACATGATCAGTGGCCTGTTCCTTCTGGTGGAAAAGCCTTTTGAAATCGGGGATTTCATCGAGGTGGACGCAACCCTTGGCGAAGTGGTCGGCATTGATATGCTCAGCGTTAAATTGCGTACTCCAGACAACCTGTACGTGCGGATTCCCAACGAGACCCTGATAAAGACGCGGGTGGTTAACCGTTCCCGGTTTCCGATACGGCGGCTCGACCTGACCGTTGGGATTGCCTACGCTGAAGATGTGGAGCGGGTAGAGAGTCTGCTGCTGGACCTTGCGGAGAAGAACCCGGTCTGTCTCGAAGAGCCCAAGCCGTTCACGCTGGTAACAGCGTTTGGCCCGTCCTCTGTGGATCTGCAGTTCTCGTACTGGGTGCCCAAGGAGAAGGTGCTTGAGGGGCGGAGCGGCATGATGGTCGCGATCAAGAAAACCCTGGATCGGGAAGGCATTGAAATTCCGTTCCCCCACACCAGCGTTTATGCGGGTAGCCACTCAGAGCCGTTCCGTGTTCAGCTGTTGGGGCCGGAACAAATTACTGAAAAGGATCTCCCGGATGTCGACAAAGACAGCTGAAGTTATCAAAACCATCGCCCCGACACCGGCCGAGAACAAAATGAGTCTTGGCTGGCGTGAGTGGGTGGCGCTTCCAGACCTTGATATCAGCCGTATCAAGGCAAAAATCGACACCGGAGCCCGAACCTCCTGTCTCCATACGTTCCGTACCGAGCCCTACACAGAAAACGGGGAACGACGGGTACGCTTCTGGGTCCACCCGGTGCAGAACGATCTGCACCAGGTCGTGGAGTGCGACGCGAAGGTGCTGGACGAGCGGAACGTCTCCGACTCCGGCGGCCACAAGGAAATGCGCCTGGTCATCGAAACCACGCTGCTGATTGGCGGCCAGAAATGGCCCATTGAAATGACATTGACCAACCGGGATTCCATGCGGTTCCGGATGTTACTGGGCCGTACCGCCATGTCCGGGCGCTCACTGATCTATCCCGAAGCTTCCTATCTTGCCGGCGAACCGGCCTTAAGGACTGAAAAATGAAAATTGCGGTACTGTCGCGAAACCGTCACCTCTACTCGACCCGTCGCCTGGTGGAGGAAGGCATCAATCGTGGCCATGAAGTGAAGGTGATTGACTGCCTGCACTGCTCCATGAACATTACCTCGGCCAACCCACAGATCCATTATCACGAGGAAGTCCTGGAAGATTTCGACGTGGTGATACCGCGAATCGGTGCGTCAGTGACCTTTTACGGAACCGCGGTATTGCGTCAGTTCGAGATGATGGGCGTATTCCCCGTTAACGAATCTGTTGCCATCACCCGTTCCCGTGACAAGCTGCGGTCCCTGCAGCTGCTGGCCCGAAAGGGCGTCGGCATGCCGATTACCGGTTTCGCTAACAAGCCGGATAACGTGCCCGAGCTGCTGCAGATGGTGGGCGGCGCCCCGGTAGTGATTAAACTGTTGCAGGGCACCCAGGGCATTGGTGTGGTGCTGGCGGAAACCCGAAAGGCCGCGGAGAGCGTGATTGAAGCCTTCATGGGGCTGAAAGCCGATATTCTGGTGCAGGAGTTCATCAAGGAAGCTGGTGGCGCCGATATCCGTTGCTTTGTGATTGGCGACAAGGTGATTGCCGCCATGAAGCGGCAGGGTGCTGAAGGCGAGTTCCGGTCCAATCTCCATCGGGGTGGCAGCGCCTCTCTGGTGCGGATAACGCCGGAGGAACGCCGCACTGCCATTACCGCTGCCAAATCCATGGGCTTGAACGTGGCTGGCGTCGATCTGCTGCGTTCCAGTCGCGGCCCGCTGGTTATGGAGGTGAATTCCTCACCCGGCCTTGAGGGCATCGAGAATGCCACTGGCAAGAACGTGGCCGGGATGATCATCAACTGGACCGAGAAAAATCAGAAGCCCTGGAAAACCCGGACCAAGGGGAGAGGCTAAAGTATGGCCCGTGCCCCCTATGAAATTGCCGGCACCCAGGTAAAGGCCGGTACCCGGCAAACCGTGGAAGTTCCGGTCGCCAAGCTTTACACCCACACGCCGCTGCATATTCCCGTTGAGGTTGTGCACGGCCGGCGGGACGGTCCGGTATTGATGGTGTGCGGTGCCATCCATGGTGATGAGATCAACGGTGTCGAGATTGTCCGCCGGGTGCTCACCAATTCGGCCCTGAGGCACCTTCGGGGTACTCTGGTTGCGGTACCCATCGTCAATATTTTCGGATTTGTACAGCGCACTCGGTACCTGCCGGACAGGCGGGACCTGAACCGCTGTTTCCCTGGTAGCGAAAGCGGATCTCTGGGCGGGCGTATTGCCTATCTGCTGCGCACCCAGATCATGGAGCGGGTCACCCATATCATCGATTTGCACACCGGGGCGATCCATCGGTTCAACCTGCCGCAAATCCGGGCCGAACTGAAAAACCCGGAAACCGTGCGCATGGCCGAAGCCTTTGGTGCACCGATCATTATCAACGCCGGGTTGCGGGAAGGAAGCCTCCGGGCCTACGCCGATTCACAGGACATTCCGGTGATCACCTTCGAGGGTGGCGAGGCCCTGCGCTTCGACGATGTGGTGATCGGCAGCGGCGTGAAAGGGGTGATTCGGGTCATGCGTGAACTGGAGATGATCCCGGCGAAGAAAGGCCCCAAGGCGCCGAGAAAGCGGTCTGAAACCGCCGCCAACTCCCAATGGGTACGAGCGGACATCGACGGAATCATGCGGCCCGTTGCCCGCCTGGGTCAGAAGGTGCGCAAGGGGCAGCGCCTGGCCATGGTGGCGGATCCCTTCGGTGAGTCGGAAACTGCGGTGGTGTCTCCCTGCTCGGGTATCGTTATCTGCGTGAACAACCTGCCGCTGGTAAATGAAGGCGAGGCAATTTATCACGTTGCACGGTTTGACGAGCTGAGCGAAGCGGAAAAGGCCATGGATTATTTCCGAAGCAGCTACGAAGGGGATGTCGGCGACGATGTGGTTCCGGTACACCCCTGGGATGACCGCCAGAAATAAGCGAGAGGACTGCCATGATCTGGGATCAGTCGTTTATCGAGTTGGCACCGCTTCCAAGGGGCTTTCATTTGGTCACCAATGAGATCCTGGCCCAGGCGCCGGATCTCACCAACTGCGAGGTTGGGCTGCTGCACCTGTTCATCCAACATACCTCCGCTTCACTGGCGGTGAACGAGAATGCAGACCCGGATGTGCGGGGCGATCTGGAACGCCACTTCAACGTGATGGTGCCGGAGAATGCGCCGCACTATGAGCATGTGATGGAAGGGCCGGACGATATGCCTGCCCACATCAAAAGCATACTGGTCGGCCCCTCCCTGGCCCTGCCGGTAAGTCATGGTCATCTGGCCCTGGGCACCTGGCAGGGGCTTTACCTCTGCGAGCACCGGGACCGGGCCGGTAGCCGGCGCATAGTGGCAACCTTGCAGGGGCGTTGGTAGCTCTGCACCGATAACGCCCCTCCAGACTCGCGTGTCGAATTCCACCCATTGGTTTGTCCCTGATGGGTGGATGTCCACCCATTTTCCTGCCCGAATCCTCTCCCGATTTCAGTAATGCACTGTTTTAACTGGTTAATTTTGAACTGGTCTGCTCCTTGCTGACAGTGTTATCCACCGAAGCTATTCGAGCTTCGTTGAGCACCCAACAAACAAAATGAAACGGGAGCATTCTCTATGAAAACCCAAGCCGTAATGGCGGTGGCATTCGCCTCCACCTTCGCCATCGCAACCCCCGCAGGAGCCCAGGACCGTTCAGACTGGCCGAGCAACTTCACCGTTGGTACTGCCAGCCAGGGTGGGACCTACTTTGCCTATGGTTCCGGCTGGGCCAACTTTGTGGCTGAAAACCTGGGCGTCTCCGGCGGTGCCGAAATTACCGGCGGTCCGGTGCAGAACATGGCGCTGGTGCATACCGGCGACCTGAAGTTCGGCCTGACCACCATGGGCCCGGCCCGGGAATCCATGGAGGGCAATAGCCCGCTTGCTCCAGGGATGAAGATGGACAACGTCTGCGCCATGTTCCCGATGTACGAAACGCCGTTCTCGGTAACCGCGCTCTCCAGCTCCGGCATTACCTCCATTGCCGACATCCCCGATGGAGCCACCATTGGCTTTGGCCCGGCGGGCTCTACGTCTGACACCTACTTCCCACGAATGATGGAAACCCTGGGTGTAGACTTTGAACGTCGTAACGGCAGCTGGTCTGATCTGGGTGGTCAGCTTCAGGATGGCCTGATTGATGTCGTCGCTTTCGCCGCAGGTATCCCCATTCCGGCGGTCAGTCAGCTGGAAGTCCAGACCGATGTGAACATCATCGGTATGACTGATGCCGAGGCAGAAACCATCATCAATAACTTCCCGGTTTCCGAGTTCATTATCCCGGCGGCCACCTACCAGTCTCTGGAAGAGCCGTCCCGCGTGGTGTCCATGTGGAACTTCGCCATGGTCAACTGTGATGTTCCGGAAAGCTTCGTGTATGAGATCACCAAGCTGACCATGGAGAACAACGACAAGATGGTCTCCATCCATAAGGCGGCCCGCAATTCGGTTCCCGAGAACTACACGAAGAACAACGTTCTGCCCTGGCACCCCGGCGCTGCACGTTGGTTTAACGAGAACGGTTACCCGATCGAAGACAGCCGGATCAAGTAACAGTGCTCAAGCGGGGGGCTGCCTGGCGGCCCCCCGCAAATGACGGCCAGCAGGGTTCTGGCCCCGATTTGCCTGCAAGCAGGGTGTGTCATGACTAACGAACAAAACTCCAAAGACCTTCCGGACATCGAAGTGGGCGAGGACCATGTACTCGCACACAACGTGGACGATGAACCGGTTGAGGCCAACCGCCGGATGTTTGAAGGCGGCCTGCTGAAATTCGTCGCCATGCTGGCGATCGCCTATTCAGCCTTTCACCTCTATTCCCTGAATATAGCGCCCCTTGAAACCTGGTCGTTCCGGATCGTTCATATTGCTGGCGCCTTGGTGCTGGGTTTCGTTCTGTTTGCCGGCGCCCGGTTTGTGTCATCGGAAGAGGGCGGCGCCCGCCACCGGTGGACAACCTGGATCAGTGCGGGCGCCATGCTGCCGGCCCTCTATGTAGTGTACCAGACGTTTTCGTTCTGGCAGATGGTCCAGAACGGCGCCATGCGGATTCCGGTCGAACTGGAGGTGTGGCACTTTGGCTGGCCGCTGCTGGCGGCGACCGGTATTGGTATTATCATGAGCTGGTTCCATCAACGGGAGCGATCGGTATTCAGTGTTCCCGATCTGGTGTTGATCGTCTGCTCCCTGGCTGTGGCCGGCTATTTTCTGGTGGTCTATAACACGTCAATGCGGATGTCGACCGGCACTTCTTTCGCGCCGGTGGGTATCTCGTTCGCGGCCATTGCCGGTACCGCCCTGATCATGGAACTGACCCGGCGCGTTGCCGGTATGGCTCTGGTGATCATCGGCCTGGTGTTTCTGGCCTATGTCTTCGCCGGCCCCTATCTGCCGGGCTTTCTTGGTTACCCGGGCCTTTCGGTGCAGCGGTTTTTCAGTCAGGTCTACACCGACGCAGGCATCCTTGGGCCGACCACCGCGGTGTCCTCTACCTACATTATTCTCTTCATTATTTTTGCCGCCTTCCTGCAGTCCTCCAAGGTGGGCGACTATTTTGTGAACTTTGCCTTCGCCGCAGCCGGTCGTTCCCGGGGTGGCCCGGCCAAGGTCTCGATCTTCGCATCCGGTTTGATGGGCATGATCAACGGCACCAGTGCCGGCAACGTGGTATCCACCGGTTCGTTGACGATTCCCCTGATGAAAAAAGTGGGCTACAGCAAGCAGTCTGCCGGCGCTGTCGAGGCCGCTGCGTCCACCGGTGGGCAGATCATGCCGCCGATCATGGGCGCTGGCGCGTTTATCATGGCGGAGATCACCGGCATTCCCTACACCGAGATTGCCATTGCCGCGATCATTCCGGCGATCCTGTATTTCGCCTCGGTCTACTTCATGGTGGATTTTGAGGCCGCCAAGACGGGCATGCGCGGCATGCGTGAAGATGAGCTGCCGAAGCTCAAAACCATGATGAAGCAGTGCTACCTGTTCGTGCCGATCATTATCCTGATCGTGGCCCTGTTCATGGGTTACTCGGTGATCCGGGCAGGTACCCTGGCTACCGTCTCCGCCGCCGTGGTGAGCTGGATTTCCCCGAACAAGATGGGATTGCGCCACATACTGCAAGCACTCGAGATTGCCTCCTACATGGCGATTCAGATCATCGTGGTGTGCGCGGCGGCCGGGGTAATTGTTGGCGTTATCTCCCTGACTGGTGTGGGCGCACGTTTCTCCGTGTTGCTGCTGGATGTCGCCGCCACAAGCCAGTTACTGGCGCTGATCTTCGCTATGTTCATCTCCATTCTGCTGGGTATGGGAATGCCTACCACGGCAGCCTATGCGGTTGCCGCCTCGGTGGTAGCGCCGGGCCTGATCCAGCTGGGGATTGAGCCGTTGACGGCGCACTTCTTCGTGTTCTATTTCGCCGTGGTGTCCGCGATCACGCCACCCGTTGCGCTGGCGTCCTATGCCGCGGCAGGGATTTCCGGCGCCAACGCCATGGAAACCTCAGTGGCCTCGTTCCGGATTGGCATTGCGGCGTTCATTGTGCCCTTCATGTTCTTCTACAACGGTGCTCTGTTGATGGAAGCTGGCTGGTTCGAGATCGCCAGGGCGCTGGTAACCGCAACCTTCGGCGTATACATGCTGTCTGGCGGTGTGCTGGGCTGGTTTGCGCGGGTTTCTGCCTCCTGGATAACCCGAGTCCTTCTGATTGCGGCCGCGTTGCTGATGATCGAGGGAGGCCTCTGGACCGACCTTACCGGTATTGCCCTGGCAATTCTGGCGTTCGTTATCCAGAAACAACGCAAAACCCGCCTCGCTACCGCAGGTGCCCTGTAGCGGGGGGCTGGCCGGGCATGATCTGCGGCTGAACAACCGTGCCATATGACCCGTGGTACGGTTGTTCTGCCCGCGGCCTGCCTATACTCTAGCGGCTTTCCGCGGTTTTTCAGGAACCGGATGCTATGTCCTATCGGATCGGTGCTGTTGTCGTTTTCGTTGCCACGCTGGTGGTGTCCTGGCTGCTTGGCGGCTGGGTCGGATACCGGCAGGTGGAGCAGGAGAGCCTGGAAGAGTCGTTCCGGTACCGGCAGCTGGTTGCCAATGAATTGAACCGGTATCTTCCGGTGCCGGAGTTGATGGCAGAGCATCCATTGCTTGAGCGGGCACTGACGGAACCGGGCAATCCGGACGTTATCCTGCAGGCCAATGAGCAGATGCAACGCATGGCCACCATTGTGGGCAGCTCCGACGTTTATCTGATGGATGTAAACGGCCTCACCATCGCTGCCAATAACTATCAACAAGCCGACAGTTTTGTCGGCAGCAACTACGCTTTCCGGCCCTATTTTTCAGAAGCGGTGTCTAATCGGGATTCGGCCATCTATTTTGCCCTTGGGCTGATGTCGGGGGTCCGTGGCCTGTACTTTTCCCACCCTGTCATCGACGACGCTGGCCGTCTTCTGGGTGTGGTGGCCGTGAAGGTTCTGGTTCACGAACTGGAATCCCATTGGGATCGGCCTGCTTCTCTCAGGGAAGCAGAGATGGTCGTGCTGGATGATGCTGGCATCAGTTTTCTGGCAAGCAAACCCAATTGGTTGTATCGGAACTTTTCAGATCAGGGCCTGGCCCCGGACGCGGCTTCCCGTCAGCGTTACCCGGACCGGGACCTGAGCGCCATCGAATTCGATAGCCTGGGTAAGCCCTGGGGCTTGTCGGAGAATTCCACGGCCATCAGTATTCTTGAAAACGGCGAGGCCAGAGAGTATCTCAGCGTTCGAACGCCGCTGCCGAGACTGGACTGGAATCTTCAGGTGATGGTGAGCACACGCTCTGTGATCTGGACACGGCTCGGGTTTCTGCTTGGTGGCGCCGCGCTGTTTTTTGGCGGCCTTCTGACCTGGCTTTACCTGCGTGAACGATACCGCCGGGAAGCCGAGCTGGCCCTGAGGGGGGAGCAGCTGGAACGACGGGTGGCCGAGCGAACCGCGGATCTTGAGAGTTCCAATAGCAAGTTGCTGGAAGAGATCAGGGAACGCGAACGTACCCAGACGGAGCTTCGGGAAACCCAGCAGGAGCTGATCCAGGCGGCCAAACTGGCGGTATTGGGGCAGATGTCCGCTGGCCTTAACCATGAAATGAATCAGCCGCTTACGGCAATCCAGACTTACGCCAGGAATAGCCGGCGATTCCTGGAGAAGGGCGCCGAAGACACGGTGGATGCTAACCTGTCTGAGATCATCGCGTTGTGCGACAAAATGGCCGAGCTGACACGCCAGTTCAAGGTATTTGCCCGCAAATCCGAGGGGCCGCCGGCCCTGGTGGACTTCAGGCAGTCGGTGGACGCCTCTCTCAAGATCATCGTGGCGCAAAAAACCAGTGCCGATATTGATATCCAGTGGGCTCGGCCGGAGGCCCCGGTGATGTGTCATGGCGACCTGATACGGATCGAACAGGTCATGGTGAACCTGATTGCCAATGCGGTGCAGGCTGTCGAGGGTGGACCGAATCCCCAGGTACGAATTGATATCGAGGAGAAGGACGATTGCTGGAAGTGTGTTGTACGGGATAACGGACCAGGGTTACAAGGCAACACCGAACAGATTTTCGAGCCATTTTTTACCACCAAGTCTGTCAAACAGGGATTGGGCCTGGGGTTGTCCATTTCGCGCCAGATCGTTGATGCACTCGGTGGCAGCCTGATTGGTCGCAACCGCAAGGACGGTCCGGGCGCCGAATTTGTCTTAACCCTCACGAAGCGGGAGGCCACGGAATGACAGAACCCTCGGTAATCTTTGTGGATGATGATCCACACATCCGCCAGGCCATTGCCCAGACGCTGACCCTGGAGGACCTGCCGGTCAGCTGTTTTGAGGACGCGCCGTCGGCGCTCAAGAACCTGGATGCCGACTATGACGGTGTGGTTCTGTGCGATTACAACATGCCGGGGATGGATGGCCTGGAAATGCTGGATCGGGTCCGTGCCATAGATGACACCATTCCGGTCATCATTCTCACCGGGCAGGGGGACATAAGCACCGCCGTAACGGCCATGCAGCAGGGGGCCTACGATTTCATTGAGAAGCCCTTTGATCATGATGAGCTGATTGAGCTGCTTCGTCACGCCCTGGAGAAGCGACACCTTGCCCTGGAAAACCGCCGCCTCAAGGCCCAGTTACGGCATCTGGCGAAGCCGGGCCCCCGGATACTTGGCGATTCGCCGTCCATGCAGAAAGTCATGGCTACCATTGATCCGATTCTTGATATCTCTGCCAATATTCTACTGCATGGAGAGACCGGTTCGGGCAAGGACGCGCTGGCCCGGTATATCCACGAGAACAGCGGCCGCAGCGCCCATAATTTTGTCGCGATTAACTGCGGTGCGGTTCCCGAAAACCTGATTGAAAGCGAACTGTTCGGTCACGAAGCCGGTGCCTTCACCGGGGCGGAAAAACGCCGGATCGGCAAGATTGAGCACGCCCACAAAGGCACCCTGTTCCTGGACGAAGTGGAAAGCATGCCCATGCCGTTGCAGGTAAAGCTGTTGCGGGTGCTGGAAGAGCAACGGGTGGAGCGCCTCGGTAGCAATCAGGTCCAGGAAGTGGACGTGAGGATCATTGCTGCCACCAAGGCCGACCTGAAAAAGCTCAGTGATGGGGGTGAATTTCGGTCCGACCTCTATTACCGACTGAACGTTGTGAAAGTGGACATTCCGCCGTTGCGGGAGCGCAAGGAGGACGTGCCAATGCTTTTCCACCACTTCGTTCTTATTGCAGCGGCCCGTTATGACCGAGAGAGTATTCCTCTGGATGCCGGCCAGGCTGCCGGGCTAATGCAACATTCCTGGCCCGGTAATGTCCGCGAACTCCGTAACCTGGCAGAGCGTTATGTGTTGTTGGGGCCTGCAGCGCTGGATGAAAACGAGCCCTCGGATACAGCCAACGTGGCGGGCCGACAGACGCTGGCGGAGATGATGGACGGTTTTGAACGCTCCGCCATTATCAGCGCCCTCAACGCCTGCCACGGCAGCATCAAGGACACCATGGTGCAGCTCGGTATTGCCCGAAAAACCCTGTACGACAAGATGCGCAAGCATGGGTTGGACAAAGCCCAGTTCAAGGATTGAGAGGGGCGCTTGCTAGCCCCTCTTTCATCAACTCCAGCCTAAAGATTGGCTTCGGCAAATTCTGCCAGTAACGAGCGGGGTACTCCTTGCAGGTGGATGTGGGCCCCATGGCGGAAGCCCTTGAATCGCTCGGTCATGTAGGTGAGGCCAGAGCTCAGGGCGCTCAGATAGGGCGTGTCGATCTGGGCAAGGTTGCCCAGGCAGATCACCTTTGAGCCATTGCCGGCCCGGGTAATGATGGTCTTGATCTGATGGGGCGTCAGGTTCTGGGATTCATCGATGATGATCAGGCTGTGCTGGAAGCTGCGGCCCCGGATGTAGTTCATGGATTTGAAGTGCAGGGGTACCTTGCTGAGGATGTAGTCAACGCTGGCGGTCATGTTTTCGTCGTCTTCGTGGAGCGCTTCCAGGTTGTCGACGATGGCGCCGAGCCACGGCTCCATTTTTTCTGCCTCGGTACCGGGCAGGAACCCGATGTCCTCATCCAGTCCCTGGGTGGAGCGGGTGGCGATGATGCGCTTGTACAGCTTGCTGGCCACGGTCATCTCGATGCACGCGGCCAGGGCCAGGATGGTTTTGCCCGAGCCGGCGGAGCCGGTCAGGTTGACTAGATGGATATCGGGGTCCAGCAGCAGGTTCAACGCCATGGCCTGATAGATGTCCCGGGGAACCAGACCCCAGACTTCCTCGTTCATCAGGTCGTGCTGGTGCAGGTCCTTAATGACCAGTTGGGTGTCGGTGATATCCACCACCTTGCCGACGAAGCCCATTTCATCGATAACAAATTCGTTGATGTTCAGCTTTGCCAGTTCGCCTTCCCGTTTCAGGATGTGCTCGGTTGAGCCTTCCCGCTGAACGGTTTCCACTTTTTCGATGGTGTCCCAGAAGGAGTTGGGGAATTCCCGATAGCCTTTGGGCAGCAAATCAATATCGTCGAGCAACTGATCGTTGTGGTAATCCTGAGCTTCGACGCCGAAGCCGCGTGCCTTGAGGCGCATGTTGATGTCTTTCGACACCAGGATGATATCCCGGGATTTGTGGCGGTTCTGGAGCGCAGCCAGGGTATTGATGATCTTGTTGTCGTTCAGGTGCTCTGGCAGCGAATGGTTGCCGCTGTCACCGGTGCTCATCAGGATCGAAAGACTGCCCAGGGGCTCGGCCTTCTTGCCACGAACAATGGGTACACCCTTCTCGATCACCTTCGGGCTGGCATCGCCCAACAACTTGTCGATGTTGCGAATGGCCTGGCGGCAGTCAGCGGCCACGGCCTGCTTGCCGGATTTGAGGCTGTCGAGTTCTTCGAGGACCGTCATCGGGATGATGACATCGTGTTCTTCAAAGTTGAGGAGGGCGTTCGGGTCGTGGATCAGGACGTTGGTGTCGAGGACGTACATCTTTCGGCGAGCTTGCGGTGCTCTGGGCATAAGTGGCGCTACCTCTCTGGTGGCTCAGTCGTTATCGGCGCAGCGTTGCGTGAGTCCCTCATCCGAGATCACTTTCAGCATATCGTAAGTGGTTATGATACCGGTGATTTTTGAATCACTGGTGACAAAGATCCGGTGCAGGTGTTCGCGCATCATGATATTGGCAATGTCGCGCACCGGCGTCTTCTCGTCAACCGATAAAACGATGGGGGTCATGATGTCGCGGACTTCCACCGGCACCTTTCCCATTTCTTCAAAGATCACCATCCGCAGACGCCGGGCTTCCTCGCGTTCTTCCGGTGTCAGGTGCCTGTCGGCATCGGAGCGTGTGGCGTTCCAGCGGAATTCGGTGATGTCTTTCAGGGTGGCAATACCGACAATCTCGCCGTCGTCGTCGGTGACGGGGCTACCGGTTATTTCGTTGTCGGTGAGAAAGCGCGCCAGCCGGTCCATGGTCCAGGACTGGGGGACGGCCTTGATGCTGGGTGTCATGATCTCGTAGGCGAGAACGGTCATTGATCTGGGCTGCCTTTTGAAGTCCTTTTTGAAAGCTTAGCGCGTGATGCCTTGCGCGTCATCCCTTCATAGCTGATGGTTCAGGGAGCAGTCGGTCTGACACCCGTCAGTTGGCCCTTTTCGTCGTAGACCAGTTGATAGCCCTGATACTTTTCCCGGTTGGCAACGCGTTCCAGCTCCTCCATGGAACGCACGGGAATATCCACCAGCAGGGAGTTCACCAGCCAGCCCGGTAACGAGCCATTGGGATCCGTGTGCTGAACCCAGACCATCCGGGTCTTGTCCCCCTCTGGCGTGAATCGGTAAAGGGTGTCGGACCGGTCCACCCGCACCCGGCTGCCGTTCTCCGCCCGCTGGTCTGGCATGGCGTTCAGGTCCATGACAATCTCACCGGAAGCCTTGTCGCCCCGGGTCCGGATACGCAGGACATAGTCACGATCGGTCACCGGCCAGGGCATGTCGTTCACGGAATAGGCAAAGCGATCGTGGAACTCGCCATCGCCGAAGGCATAGGATTCGGTGCAGTTGTGCACCCACTCGACGCAGGAACCGGGGTTGGCCATGACGGCCATCAGGTTTTCGATGGGCGCATCGAGTACCGCCACGGCCTTGAAGGCCTTGAAGCTGGAGTCTGGCTGGTCGATGGTATACACGCGGATATGATCGGCTTCCTTTCGCAGCGTCCATTCCTCGTCGGTTTCATTGGGCAATTCAGCCCGGGCACTGGCGGCGACAGCAAATACCAGCAATGCACAGACAAGCCCGCTGATGACCGAGGCCCAGCCCGTAATGCCATGGGCTATGCTCTTTCTCATAGGGTACACTTCCTTGCAGATGGTGGGCCGAGTCTAGCATGAGGCTTTTACCGGCATGGCCACGGAAACAGTGGTTTGTGAACCAGGTAGCGACCCGCTGATTCGATTCACTGAATTGGCCTGATCTGACGACGACTATGACAATGGAAAAGCTGATCAACGGCAAAGGGCAGGTGGTTCCCGGGCTGCTGGATGAACCGGTAAAAGAGATCAATTACCTGGACTATGACCTGCGCACGGTCATGGACCGCCCCCGTTCACGGCTGGCCAGGCGCTGGCGCTTCAACCAGTTCCAGTTTGTCAGCGCCATGGGCCCGGGATGGGTGTTTGGCCTGGCGGTGGTGGATCTGAAACTGCTGGGAAGCGGGTTTTTCTATCTCTACGATTTCGAGACCGGCCAGATGATGGAGCAATCGTTCCTTCAACCACTGGCCAGGCAAACCCGGATCGAGCCACTTCCAGAGGAAGGCGTGGCGACGTTCAGTAAGGGCGAGGTTGCCGTGCGAATCGCGCCTTCTGCTGATGGTCGAACGATTACGGTGTCCGCCCCCGGTGGTATCCGTATCGAACTTACCCTGAAAGAGGATCGGGATCCGCTCCGGCTGGTTTGCCCGGCCGGCTACAATGGCTGGGTGTTTACCCGCAAGTCGGCGGGCTTGCCGGTGGAAGGGGAAGTGCGTTGGGATCACCGTATCTGGCGCTGTGACGAGCAGACACGGGGAACCATTGACTGGAGCTGCGGCTTCATGCGCCGGGAAACCGCCTGGAACTGGGCCTGTCTGGCGGGCCGGCTTCCAGATGGCAGATCTCTGGGGCTGAACCTGGCTGCTGGGGTCAATGAAACGGGGATGACAGAAAACGCGCTCTGGCTGGATGGTGTCTGCCACAAGCTGGGCGCGGCAAGATTCCGTTTTGATCGCTATCAGCCGGGCAGTGACTGGCATGTGACCACGGAAGATGGGCGGATTGATCTGCATTTTGTCCCGGCCGGTGTCCGCAAGGAAAAACTGAACGCCTGGGTGCTGGCATCCAACTTCCGGCAGTACGTGGGCACGTTTAATGGAACGGTGACGGATGAAACTGGCGGGAAAATCGAGGTAAAAGGTCTGCGGGGCTTGATGGAAGACCACTTCGCAAGGTGGTAAGAAATGGCCTGCCCCGCCCGGGACAGGCCAGATCAAACGGTTTATCGCTCCGGTAGCGTGACGTTCAGCTCCAGTACAGAGCAACTTTCGTTGCGGTCCACTTCAACCTGAACCATGTCGTCGCTGATCTGAACGTACTTGCGGATAACCTCAAGCAGCTCCTGCTGAAGCTGGGGCAGGTAATCCGGCTGCTCGCGCTGGCCCCGTTCGTGTGCCACGATGATCTGCAGGCGCTCTTTGGCAACGCTTGCGGATTTGTTTTTCTTGCCCTTGAAATAATCGAGGAAACTCATCCCTTAGCCCCCCTTGAACATCCGTGAGAAGAAACCCTTCTTCTGGGACGTCATGAAACGGTGTTCCCGTTCCTCACCCAGCAGGCGTGCGACTGCGTCTTCATAGGCTTGGCCGGCATCGCTGTCCTCTTCGAGGATAACGGGCAAGCCCTGGTTTGACGCATTCAGTACAATCTGGCTTTCGGGAATGACACCCAGCAGCGGAATCGCGAGGATCTCCTCCACATCCGCCACGGACAGCATCTCGCCCTTTTCAACCCGAGAGGGGTTGTAGCGGGTCAGAAGCAGGTGTTCCTTGACCTGATCCTGGCCCATTTCGGCCCGGCGGGACTTGCTCTGCAGAATGCCCAGAATGCGGTCGGAATCCCGGACGGAGGATACTTCGGGATTGGTGACCACAATCGCTTCATCGGCATAATACAGCGCCATCAGCGCGCCATGCTCGATGCCGGCGGGGGAGTCGCAGACGATGTAATCGAAGGTTTCGGAAAGCTCGTTGATGACCTTCTCGACACCATCTTTGGTCAGCGCTTCCTTTTCCCGGGTCTGGGAGGCTGGAAGGATATAGAGGGTATCGACCCGCTTGTCGCGGATCAGGGCCTGGTTGAGGGAGGCTTCGCCCTGGATCACGTTTACGAAGTCGTACACCACGCGACGCTCGCAGTTCATGATCAGGTCCAGATTGCGCAGGCCCACGTCAAAATCGATGACTACTGTCTTGTGGCCCCGTTTGGCAAGGCCGGTGCTGATCGAGGCGCTGGTGGTAGTTTTGCCAACGCCGCCCTTTCCTGAGGTAACGACAATAATTCTAGCCAAGGTTCTGTTCCTGTTTCTCGGTGGATTCGTCGTGTCTGCCGAATTATCCGGTCAAGTTATTGTATTCAGCTCCAATATCAGGCCTTGTCCAGTGGCGTTACCACCAGCAGGTCGTCCCTGAGCTGGATTTGCACAGCGCTTTTCCAGCCATTGTCCTGAAGATCTTCGGAGATTTTATAGTGTCCCGCGATGGACACAAGCTCCGCTTCCAGGGATTGGCAGAAAATCCTTGCGGATTCTGCGCCATGGATGCCGGCCAGCGCCCGTCCCCGGAGGGGACCGTAAACATGGATGTTGCCTGCCGCAAGCACCTCGGCACCAGCCTGCACCGGTGCCAGAATAACCAGGTCACCTTCCGGTGCGTGGACCTGCTGGCCGGAGCGCACAGGCTGGGAGACGATCTTGGCCGGGGGCGGGTCGCCGGCAGTGCCTGTCGAGGCAGCAACAGCAGCGGTTTCTGCTTCTTCGGCGGCAGCCTGTTCGGCTTCATGGGTGCGATCCCGCTGGCCGTTGCCCGGCAGCAAGGCCAGTGCAGCGCCCCGGGCGAGACGGCGCTGGTCATCACTGCCACCGCGCACGCCAATCACGTGGATGTTGTTGCGCCGACAGGTACCGATGATCTTGAAAAAATCCAGTTCGCTGTCCAGACCCTGGTATTTCTCCAGACTGATGATCAGCGGAATGTCCTTGAAGAAGCCGGGGGCCTGGCTGATCTTGTCCCGCAAAACTTCTTCGAACTCGCCGTCGTCAAAGTAGTAGAGCTCCAGGGCGGTCATGGACACGCTGGCGCTTTTTAGCTGAAAACCCTGTTTTACCCCGGAGGTGGCGGTATCGCTCATGAAGGCGTCTCTTCCCTGGTCATGTTGTCGGTTGGGTTGGGGCGCTGCCGGAGTGGCACGCCTTCGAATCGGATGCCTGACCATCCGGTGCTGATAAACTGGCGGATGTTGCCATGGCTCTCGCCGGTCGGGTCGTCCAGAACCTGCTGATAGTGTTCGGCAAACAGTTTGAGCGTGTCCACTTCGCTCAGGTTGCAGTACTGGCCAAGGCCAAAGATCCGGCAGGACCCGGCGTTCTCGCCCTCCGCGTTTACCAGCGGGCCGTTGCGGAAGCCGCAGGGCTGGTACTCAAAATGCTCTTCGATCAGCGCCAGGGAGTCTTTGAAGCTGGCGTGGCCAGCGTCCAGGGATGCCAGGTGAATCCTTACGGCATCGTTGACGCTCATTATTTGTGTTCCTGCTTGGGACCTGTTTGATGGAGCGCCTTCCAGTCCTCATAGGGCATGCCGTAGATTTCCTCACGGGCCTGCGGGTCAGAAATCTCGAAACCCCGCTCATCCGCCTCTGCCCGGTACCACTTGGACAGGCAGTTGCGGCAGAAACCCGCCAGGTTCATCAGGTCAATATTCTGCACATCGGTGTTGTCACGCAGGTGTTTGACCAGACGACGGAAGGCAGCGGCTTCAATTTCGGTGCGTTCTGCTTCAGGAATCGGGTTGCTCATGATGGCCTCGTAATGGTTGATGCGCCGGTTGTTAGGGTTCCTGACATTCTCTGCATGTTAGCTTAAGATACAAGGCTGTATAAATGTACAGAAAGTCGACGCGAGCCCCCTGATTATGCCACAGCGCAAGATCATCCATGTGGATTGTGACTGCTTCTACGCGGCTGTGGAGATGCGGGACGATCCCAGCCTCCGGGATGTGCCGCTGGCAGTGGGCGGTGATGGTGGTCGGGGCGTGGTAACCACCTGCAATTACAAGGCCCGCGCGTACGGTGTGCGTTCGGCGATGCCGGGTAGCGAGGCGCGTCGGCTGTGCCCCGGGCTGGTGACGGTACCGACGGACATGGGCCGGTACCGGGCGGTGTCACAGCAGGTGATGGCGATCCTGCGGGAACTGACGGATCTGGTGGAACCTCTTTCCCTGGACGAGGCCTTTCTTGATGTCTCTGATGTGACCGATCACAAAGGCAGTGCCACCCTGATGGCTCGCCATCTTCGGGAGCGGGTGCGCCAGGAAGTGGGCATCACCATTTCCGCCGGGGTCGCGCCCAACAAATTCCTCGCCAAAATTGCCAGCGACTGGGAAAAGCCGGACGGGCTGTTTGTGATTCGCCCGGAGGACGTCGAGGGCTTCGTCCAGGGATTGCCGGTTGAGAAGCTGTTTGGCGTAGGGCAGGTAACGGCCTCGAAACTGCACGCACTTGGGGTCAAAACCTGCGGCGACATGCAGGCGCTAGGGGCCGATGTTCTGATCGAGCGGTTTGGCAAACAGGGCTATCGCCTCCATGAGATGGCCCACGGGCGGGATGACCGGGCGGTGGTGGTGTCGCGGATTGCCAAGTCGGTCAGCGTCGAACGAACCTTTTCTCAGGATTTGCCGGACATGGCCGCCTGCCAGACTGTCATGGCCTCTCTGGTTGCGGATCTCAATCTTCGCCTGTCGCGCAAGGCCCGTCGGAAACCGATCCACAAGCTCTTTATCAAGATTCGCTACAGCGATTTTTCAACCCATACCCTGGAGCGGGTCCGGGAACAGGTTAAAGAGCCTGCCCTGGAAGATTATCTGCCGCTGCTGGCAGAACTGGTGACCAACCGGGAGCGACCGGTGCGGCTGCTGGGACTGGGTGTGCGTTTCCGAAATGATGACGCCCCGGTTACCCAGTTGCGCCTGTTTGAATAGTATTCAAATAGATCCGGCAAATACGGTCACGAAATCTGAGTGCAGCCAGCTCATGGCCACGTAACCCATCAGCCCACCGATCAGGGCGCCCGCAGCGACGTCGCTGGGGTAGTGCAGGCCCAGAACCACCCGTGATGCGGCGACACTGAGGGTGAAGGGAAGCACGATCAGCGCCAGCGCCGGTTCGGCCACGGTGAGCATAACCTGAAAGCAGACGGCGTGAAGTGTGTGGCCGGAGGGAAAACTGTAGCGGTCCAGGGGCGGCGTGCCGCAGTTGATGGCCGGGAAGGATATAAACGGTCGCTCCCGGATAAGCCAGCGTTTGAGCAGCTTGTAGCTGAGGGTACAGGTGAGCCCCGTCAGCGCCATGAGCAGGGCCAGGCCCGGGCCCGATTGCGGATAGAGAAAGGGGATGGACAGGATCAGCGCGTACCAGAACCAGCCGTCTCCAAGTCGGCTTACCAGTCGGAAATAGCCAAGGGCTGGCCGGAAACGAACGGCGCGGTTAATAGACTGGCAGAACGCGACTTCCCGCTGGTCTGCCAGTTCAAAGAAGCGAGACGCTTTGCTTGTTGATGGCATGGTATCCGGCCTTTGCGGTTTGGTTGAAAACCAGTTGTTCAAACTGTTCGATCTGCGCATTCCAGCTCTGTTCCAGGGCGTCCAGCCTTGCCTGGGCCCTGATCCGGTTCAGCAGGGTTGGCTGATCGGCCAGCCGGAGGGCACTGTCGACGTAAGCCTCGTCCTGATCCAGGGGCACTTTCATGCCGTTTTCCTCGTGGCGGATGTGTTCGGCTGCTGCCGCGTCGTCAAAGCTGACCACACCGAGGCCGCTGGCCATCGCCTCCAACACCACGTTGCCGAAGGTATCGGTCTTGCTCGGGAACAGGAACAGATCACCTGAGGCAAAATGTCGGGCCAGGTCGTCACCACGCCGGGTGCCGCAGAACACGTAGTCCGGGTGACGTTCAGCCAGTTGACGCCGAAGCGGTCCGTCGCCAACCAGGATGAACCTGGCCTGGGGGTGGAGCCCCCGGATCCGCTCGAAGCAGGCAACCGCCATTCGCAGGTTTTTCTCCGGTGCGAGCCGGCCGACGTACAGAATGGCCCGGTCGTTGGGCTGTAGTCCCCAGGATTCGCGCAGCGCGGTGTCCCGCTTGTGGGGCGTGAATCGATGACAGTCCACGCCCCGACTCCAGAGTCCGGTTGCCGGAATGCCCATGGCCCGGGTCGTTTGCTGCATTTTTCGGGTTGGTACCAGGGTGATGGCGGTACGGTTGTGGAACCAGCGGCCGTAGAGACACAGCAACCGTTCCAGCATGCCCACGCCGTAATACCGACTGTAGCTGTGAAAGTTGGTGTGGAAGCCGGAGCTCACCGGAATGCCCATCTGGCGTGCCGCTGATGTAGCGGCGACACCCAGTGGACCCTGGGTGGCAACGTAGAGGGCATCGGGCCGGTCTGTGGCCAGGAGTTTTTTCAGGTGACTGGTCCGGGCGAGGCCAAAGCGCAGGTCCGCGTAGCCGGGCAGAGGCAGTCCGGTCACCACATGCTCACGGGTGAAAAGGGCCTCGCCGGCGCTGGCGAAGTTGCCTTTGCGCTCATGTTGCTGTCGCGGTCGTATAACCGTCACCCGGTGCCCACGCTGCATCAGTCCCTGGCATAGATGCCTGAGCGTGTTTGCCACGCCATTGATTTCCGGCGGAAAAGTCTCCGAAACAATGGTAATGTGTTGTTGGCGCCGGTTGGCCTGCATGGTCTCGGTCACGGTGTTTCCTGTGGTTCCTTTGACATGCCCCTACTATGAAAAGCTGGCATGACAGTTATGCGACACTCCCGTGACATTCCCTTTACCCGTTAACCGAACCGAATCGGAGACGATATGCAAACGAGAAAGCTTGGCAAGACAGATCTCGACGTTACCCTGATTTGCCTGGGCACCATGACCTGGGGTGAACAGAACACCGAAAAGGAAGCGTTAGAGCAGCTGGATTACGCGGTAAACGAGGGCATCAACTTTATTGATGCAGCCGAAATGTACCCGGTGCCGCCACGGGCGGAAACCCAGGGGCTGACCGAGACCTACCTGGGTAACTGGCTGGCCAGAAGAGGCAAGCGTGACGACCTGGTGATTGCTTCCAAAGTGGCAGGGCCGGGCAACGGTCTGAAGTACCTGCGCAACGGTCCGAGACTGACCCGCGATCACATTTTGGAGGCCTGCGACGCCAGCCTGGGTCGCCTGCAGACAGACTACATTGATCTGTACCAGGTGCACTGGCCGGATCGCAGTACGAACTTTTTCGGCAAACTCGGCTATGAGCATGACCCGGAAGAGTCTTTCACGCCGATCGAGGAAACACTTGAGGCGCTGGATGAACTGGTGCGATCCGGCAAGGTGCGGCACATCGGGCTTTCCAATGAAACGCCGTGGGGCACCATGGAGTACCTTCGTCTGGCCGGGGAGAAGGGCTGGCCCAGGGTGGCCAGTATCCGCATCCCTATAACCTTCTGAATCGCTCGTTCGAGGTAGGGATGGCGGAAATTGCCCACCGGGAGCAAACCGGTTTGCTGGCTTATTCGCCGCTGGCGTTCGGCATGCTGTCAGGCAAGTATTTGGGGGGTAAGTGGCCCGAGAAAGCCAGAATGACCCTGTACGAGCGATTCAGCCGCTATACAAGTGGCCGTGGCATGGATGCCACCCGGGCCTACGTTGAGCTGGCTGAGCAGAACGGGTTGTCTCCGGTCCAGATGGCGCTGGCTTATGTAAACAGCCGCAGCTTCGTAACCAGCAATATCATCGGTGCAACGTCCATGGAGCAGTTACGGGAGAACATCGGATCAGCGCAGGTGACCCTGAGCCCTGAGGTGCTGGAGGCCATCGAGTCCATTCATCAGGAATTTACCTATCCCTGTCCCTGAATCCGCCGGTTTCTGGTTTAAATCTCCGGTCAGCAGATGCTGGCCGGGGGTGCAGTTACAATCTGAAATATTGGGGATCATAAATTGACAAAAACATGCTGATCCCGTGACAAAAAGTCGGCGCCTTTGTGTGCAGATTCACATCTTTCCGGCCCTTAATCATTAGACTTAAGCCTAAGGTATCCGTAGACTCCCGTGTCGGAAAAAAGGTCTCAGGCAGTGTCATGATTATTCGCATCTTTGTCGCATTACTCGCTCTCAATCTCGTTGCATTCGTCGTTCGCGCCGAAGCGTCCGAGCGCGTCTTCGAACAGGTCGAGAGCACGACGACCAGCGAGCAGATCTTTGAGATGCAGGAGCGGGTTTCCGGCGACTATGATGAAGACAGCTCCGAGGCGTTCACCGAAATCGGCTCCCGCCTGCTCAGCCTTTCACTGACCCGGTCGAAGAGCTCCGGCAAACACTATGCGTCGGATCCGGCTCAGGCCGACCATGGCATTGCACTTCTTAACGAGGGCGCCTGCCTGAATCTGAAGTGGAACTTCTGAAACCCTCGCACCTATCTTCAATCCCCTGAACCCCTGAACCCCTGAACCCCTGAACCCCTGAAGTCCTTCAAACCGCAGAATCATGATCTGGCGCATTGTCTGTGCCCGATCCTCGTGTGATGATCCCCGTTAGATTAGCCGATAAGGAGCTTGGTAATGGCGGGTGATAGAGGGCAGTTATCGAACGATGTGAACGCCTGTGTTGATGAGGTGATTCGCCGGGTTGGCAAGGAAATTACACTGGGTTTGCCGCTTGGGCTTGGCAAACCGGTCCGTTTTGTCAATGCGCTGTACCAGCGGGCCAAGGACGATCCGGAAATCCGTCTGCACATTGTTACGGCACTGTCGCTGCTGGCGCCAAAGGGGGGCTCCTCGCTCGAGAAACGCTTCATGGGGCCATTTGTCGAGCGCCTTTATGGTCGAATTCCCGAACTGGCCTACGCCCGGGATGTCTCAGCCAATCGCCTCCCGAAGAATGTCCAGGTCTCGGAGTTTTTCTTCAAGGCCGGCAGTTACCTGAACAATCGTTCCCAGCAGCGGCATTACGTTTGCACCAACTACACCCATGCCGTTCGCGATCTTATGGCCGTAGGGGTCAATGTGGTCGCCCAGATGGTGGCGCCGGGTGAAGCCCATGGACAGCCCGGGCAAGTCAGTCTGAGTTGCAATCCCGACCTGACCCTGGACCTGATTCCTTTATTGCGGGAGCGGGAAGCAGCCGGCACACCGGTTGCGCTGGTGGCCGAGATGAATCAGAACCTTCCCTGGTTCGGACACCATGCGGCCATTGAGGCAGACCGGTTCGATGTGTTGCTGGATCAGCCCTCCAGCGATTACCCGCTGTTTTCAGCCCCCCAGATGTCAGTCAGCCCGGAAGACCATATGATCGGGTTTTATGCCAGTGCCTTGTTGAAGGACGGCGGTACCCTTCAGGTTGGCATCGGCTCACTGGGTGCGGCTCTGGTCCATAGCGCCATACTCCGGCACAGCCATAACGAGGCCTGGCGGAAGGTGTTTGATCATCTGAACGTTGATCAGAACTTTCCTGTGGTCACGGAAGATGGCGGCACAGGGCCCTTCGAACAGGGGCTGTATGGCTGCAGTGAAATGATGGTTGATGGCTTTCTGTACCTGATGCAGGAAGGCATCCTGAGCCGAGAGGTGTATGATCACGCCGGTCTTCAGGCGCTGATCAACCGTGGTGATATCAGCGGTGAGGTTTCTCTCTCTACCCTGGATGTCCTGCGTCGTGAGAAGCTGATCGATAGCCCGCTCCGGGCACGGGATGTCCACTGGCTGGTTCGGCATGGCATTTTCAGAGAGGCTGTCGAATTCAAGGGCGGCCGGCTGCGCGTTGGTGATCAGTCGGTGGAGGGCGACCTGGACAATCCGGAGGCCCGGCGGGCCATCGAAACCCTGATTCTCGGGGAAAAGCTGAGTGGTGGTATCACCATGCACGGTGGTTTTTACGTTGGCCCCGAGCAGTTCTACCAGTATCTCAGAGGGCTGACCGACGAGCAGCGTGCCAAAATCTGCATGACCAGCGTGAATTTCATCAACCATCTGTACGATCACCGGTTTGGTGACCAGAAGCTGAAAGTCGCTCAGCGCGTTCATGGCCGCTTTATCAATTCGGCAATGATGTACACCCTCAACGGTGCCGGGGTATCGGATGGCCTTGACGACGGTCGGGTAGTCAGCGGTGTTGGCGGCCAGTATAACTTTGTTGCCATGGCTCACGAGCTACCAGGTGCCCGGTCCATACTGTCCCTGCGTAGCACTCGCTCTTCCCACGGCAAGGTGCTCTCCAATATTGTCTTCAACTACGGTCACTGCACCATTCCCCGCCATCTGCGGGATATTGTGATTACCGAGTACGGGATTGCCGACCTGAGGGGGCAGTCCGACGAGCAGGTTTTCCTCCGGCTGATCCGCATCGCCGACTCCAGGTTCCAGCAGGAGCTTCTGAAAAAAGCCCAGAAAGCGGGCAAGGTGGATCCTGCGTTCAAGCTGCCCGACGACTGGTGTAACAATACCCCGCAAGCCATCCGGCGAGCCGTCGCGGCAGCGGGAGATGCCAGCCTGTTCCCGCCGTTCCCGTTTGGCAGGGATTTTACCGATGAGGAGCTGACATTGGGGAAAGCCCTTAAAGGGCTTAAGGCCGCAACGGCCACTCGCCGTGGTAAACTGTCGACTCTGTTACAGGCCCTCCGGGCCCGGGATGACGAAGGCCGTTATGGGGCCCTGCTTGAGCGCATGGGTCTGAGCAACCCTTCCGGATTGCGGGACAAGCTGGATCAGCGACTGGTTGTTCATGGCCTGCAACAGCTCGAAACACCACCGGATACAGGAAACTCGAAAACCTGATGACAGCTTCACAAGCAAGACCCGACGTTTTTACCGTTCACTACGTGCTGAAAAACAAGATCGGCGAGCTCGTTGATACTTCCGAAGGCAGTGAGCCCCTGCACTTTGTCTACGGCAGTCCCGAGATTATTGAAGGGATTCAGCAGGCGGTAAAAGACCGCAATGTTGGGGATTGCCTGGAGGTAACGGTGCCGCCGGCCATGGCGTATGGTGAACATAAGCCGGAGCTGGTGCGCAAGGTGCCGCGCTCACTGTTTGAAGGCATCGAGAACCTGCAGATTGGCATGAAATTCCAGACCAACACCGGTGATGAAGCGCAGATTGTGCAAGTTGTCGGGATCGACGGCAATCTGGTGAAGGTGGATGCAAACCACCCGCTGGCGGGCTTTACCCTGTACTTTGATCTGGAGATCGTTGGCCGCCGTGAAGCGACGGAAGATGAGGTAGCCCAGGGTCGTCCCCTGTTCTGAGGAGGTCTGTTACCGGCTCATCGTATTCGCCGCTGTATATCCGCGTCAGGCCTTCAAGAACGGTTTCTCGCAGGTGGCCGGCCAACTCCCCTGTGGCAGCCTGATCCGACGGGCACACCGGTGCGTGGAAGACAACGTCGACCCGCGCAGAGGGCTGTCTGAGCATTCGCAGAAGATGGCTGTGGAACTCGTCTTCTCCAATGAAGGGGGCCAGATGATCAGGGCGCCCGTTTCTGCGATAGGCGATGGTGACGGGCTGGACTGGTGTTTTGCTTTCCGGTGCGGCCTTGAGCAGCAGGCCGTGGAAAGGTAACACGGTCAGACCTGCGCTGGTGGTTCCTTCCGGGTAAACCAGGACATTCTCTCCAGCCTGCAAATTCTCGATAATCTGGTCCCGAACGCGGCGGGCCTGGCCGCCTCCCCGTCGGATGAAAAGCGTGCCGGCCTGTCGTGCCAGCCAGCCTATGACCGGCCACTGGCCAACCTCGGCTTTCGACAGGAACCGGATCGGTGCCAGGCTTCCCAGAATCGGAATATCTGACCAACTGATGTGGTTGCTGACGAACAGAACGGTATCGTCGGAAGGTGAGCCGTGCTGGTGAATATTCAGTCCCAGGCATCGGCAGGCCCAACGGAAACAGAATCTGGCCCAGGGTGTCCGATCGATGGCTTTGCGGGTAACCACTTCAGTGATTCGCAAACCAGCGGCCAACATCGTAGTGGCTGCCAGAAAAGCCAAAAAGGCAGTGATTCGAACGCAGAGTCTCAGCCAGCTCATCTCCCAGACTCCCGGTTTCAGGACGCCGTGCGCATGAAGTGCCGGCTGTAGCGACCGGCCAGCTTGCTGACCTCCAGCACGACCAGCAGATCGGCACAACGAAAATCCGGATCCCAGCAGGGTTCACCGCAGACCCGGGCGCCCAGGCGCATGTAGGCACGGATCAGGGCGGGGACGTCCACCGGGCGATCGTTGTCCCGGGTGTGGGTCAGGTGCGGCATTGCCCGGAGCGGTTTGACCAGAAAAGCCGGGTCGGCCAGGTACTCGTTCTGGAGGTGGCGGGCGATGCGCCAGGCCTTCAGCCCTCCGTCAGACATGCCGATGCTCGCGCAGCCGATCATGTAGTCAACACCGCGTTCAACCAGGTATTCGGCCACTGCCGACCAGAGCAGGCTGATGGTCGCGCCGTTGCGGTAATCCGGGTGAACGCAGGTGCGACCCAGTTCGGCGATGGTGCCGGGGAGTTGTTCCAGGGCACTCAAGTCAAACTCGCCTGCCGAGTAAAAGCCGCCAACCGCTTCGGTGTCTGCCTGATGCAGGATGCGCGTGGTCGCTACCAGCTCGCCGGAATCCAGGTCGGTTACGATCAGGTGGTCACACACGGTGTCGAACTCGTCGGCGTCGATGCCTGGCGTCTGCGCGCCCAGGTCGCTGCCATACTCTTCCGAAAACACCCGGTAACGCAGTCGCTGGGCCGCCTCTACCTGTTTCGGGCACCGTGTCATGTCGGTTTTCAGGCGACGGGCGCTGCGGCGGGCTTTCGCGGTTTGTGTGGTCATGGCGTCGTCTCTTTTGTTTCCATTTCCCGACAAGCCTATGAAGCCGGTATGACACATCGGTGACCACGAGGTGACGTGTCTGTGACATCGGGGAATGAATTGACGGTTGCGGGACCCGTGTCACAGGGTGTAACGAAGCAGCGGTTCCATGTATATTTCTGAATAGCATGTATAATTGCTGTTACAGCAGGTTGCCTGTATTGTCAGGTACACAGAATGACCTGAAACCGGAATAACAAAACCAGAGATGGATGGCGTGGAACAGACAAACGAAAGTTGGCGAATTCTGATTGTCGAGGATGATGAGCGGTTGGCAGAGTTAACCCGTGAATACCTTGAAAGCAACGGGTTGACTGTCTCCCTGGAAACCCACGGTGGCCCCGCGGTAGAGCGGATCCGCAACGAGCAGCCAGATCTGGTAGTACTGGATCTGATGTTGCCGGGTGAAGACGGGTTGTCCATATGCCGTCGTGTGCGTCCTTTCTATTCCGGCCCGATCATCATGCTGACCGCCCGCACCGATGATCTGGACCAGGTTCTCGGTCTGGAAATGGGGGCGGACGACTACATCGGCAAGCCGGTCAAACCCCGGGTATTGCTGGCACGCATACGCGCCATGCTGCGCCGGGTTACCGAGACGGGCCAGGGAGCGGGTGACGAAGCAAGCGGCGAAGAACCGGTGCGTCTCCAGTTCAACGATCTGGTTGTCGACCGCTCCATGCGCGAAGCCTGGCTGAACGATGAAAGCATCGATCTGACCAGTGCCGAATTTGATCTGCTCTGGTTGCTGGCCAGCAACGCCGGCCGTGTTCTCAGCCGGGAAGAAATCTTCACCGCGTTGCGCGGCATTGAGTACGATGGCCAGGACCGCTCCATTGATGTGCGCGTGTCCCGGATTCGCCCCAAAATCGGTGATGACCCCATCCATCCGCGGCGCATCAAGACGGTTCGCAGCAAAGGCTACCTGTTCGTAAAGGAAGCCTGACGATTCAGTCTCTGGAGCCGGTGTGCCATTCGCCCGCACACCGGTGTTCCATGCCAGGGTTGGTATCATGCCCCTGAAGTTCTTCCTCAAGCTCTATGCCCGCCTTGCCGGCCTGACTGCGCTGGTCGTTCTGTTATGTGTTCTGCTGTTCACCGGTATCAATACCGTACGCTCACAGTTCTGGCACGAACGTTTTCCTGAGCCCCTGATGCGCTGGCTGGCGGCCGCTCCGGCACCGGTACAACAGTATCATTGGCTGACCTCAACAGTGGATCTCCGCATGGGCGCCCCTTCCCGATTCAATCTGTCTCCGGTGGCCCTGGAGCGACTTGGCTATGGCCAGGTGGTTGGTATTGAGAGTGACGTGGGCTATCGGGTTCTGGTAACCGGGCTTGCCGGAGAGGTTCTGCAGTTGCGTCTGAACGAGCCTTACCGGGACGTGTCAGAAACCATTGGGCTGATCTTCCGCTGGCATCTTGATTCAGCCTCGGCGGATGACCGTCACAATGTTGCTTCGCAGATGGCCCGGTCTCTCAATGTGGAAGTTCACCCTCTGGACGATGCCGCTTTGCTGCCGGACCCTGACGTTCTGGACCAGGTTGCCGATCGGGGCCTTGCCTTTTACACCGACGAATCCGACGGTTGCGGCCGGGTGATTGTTCAGTTATCCGACGGCGAGCTGTACCGGATCGATATGCCTGCTGCGTTTAATGCGTGGGCCTGGCCGGTTGTCCTGCTGCTGGCGCTGGTACTGGGTGGGGTGCTGGCCGTTGCCCTATTCCTCGCGCTCAGGGAGGTGGACAGTAATCTCAGAACCGTTGAGTCGGTGGCGGTCCGAATCGCCCGTGGTGAAATGGGCGCCCGGGTTCAGACGGGCGAAGGAACGCTGGTTACCCGCTTGGCTTCGTCTTTCAATGGGATGGCCGAACACATACAGCGCCTGGTGCAGGTGCAGCGGGAAATGATCCATGCCGTTTCTCACGAATTACGTACCCCGGTGGCCCGGATCCGCTTTGGTGTCCAGATGATCGAGGACTGCCAGGATCAGGCCGCGCTCCAGAAGCAGCTTGATGGCATTGATGGCGATATCCAGGAGCTGGACGAGCTGATCGACGAGATTCTGACCTATGCCCGGCTGGAGCAAGGTGGCCCTGTATTCTCCCTTCAGGAAAACTCGGTCACCGACATTGTCCGTCAGGTGGTTTCTGAACAACAGATGGTTCGGCCCGAGCTGAACATTGAAGGTAACATCGATGAGGTCTCCGAACGTTGGGCATTGTCGGATATCGAGCCTCGCTACCTGCATCGGGCGATCCAGAATCTGGTGGGCAATGCCGGTCGCTATGCCGCGGGCAAGGTACTGGTAAGTTGCCACTTTGATGAGGACAACTGCCGCATCGACGTCGAAGACGATGGGCCAGGCATTCCTGAGGAAGACTGGGAGAAGGTGTTTACCGCGTTTGCCCGTCTGGATGACAGTCGTACCCGAACTTCCGGCGGCTACGGCCTCGGTTTGTCTATTGTTCGCAGGATTCTGTACTGGCATGGGGGCCACGCTTTTGTCAGCAGGAGCGACACGCTTGGTGGGGCAAAATTCAGCCTGGTCTGGCCCCGGAAAAAGCCTGTGGACTCAATTGTGTGAAGCAGGGCTCATCGCCTCACCTGATGTAACAAAGTGACTACACAAGCACTACTGAAGTGTTTGGCTGCCCGGTCAATAATTAAAAGCGTAAGGGATGACTTTTGAGGTTGTAGTTCTTACGAACTTTCCTTGTTTCATTCGTCATTTGAGGGCCGGTTTTCCGGCCCTTTTTTATGTCCTTTCCCAAATTCCGTATCGGTCACCCTTTCCCGGCTGCTCTGCTGTTAGAATCTCAAGAAACAACAGGAGGCCATCCATGACCCGCTATCTGCTCGCCATTGACCAGGGGACAACCAGTTCCCGTGCCATTGTTTTCGACCATACGGGAAACAGCGTTGCCACTGACCAGCAGGAATTTCACCAGTATTTCCCGAAAGATGGCTGGGTAGAGCATGATGCCCGGGAAATCTGGGACAGCACTCTGGCGGTGTGTCGTGGCGCCCTCGACAAAGCGAGCATCGAGGCCTCAGAGCTGGCGGGCATCGGCATCACCAACCAGCGTGAAACGACGGTGATCTGGGATAGGGCAACCGGTGAGCCGATCTACCACGCCATTGTCTGGCAGGACCGTCGAACGGCGTCCTGGTGTACCAAGCTGAAATCTGACGGCCATGAGGACATGGTTGTAGACCGCACAGGGCTGTTGATTGACCCCTACTTCTCGGCCACCAAGATAGCCTGGATCCTGGATAACGTAGAGGGCGCCCGTAGCCGGGCTGAATCCGGTGAACTGGCTTTCGGCACTGTAGACAGCTGGCTGCTCTGGAACCTGACCGACGGCAAATCCCACTGTACCGATGCCACCAATGCGTCTAGAACTGCGCTGTTCAATATTCACAAGCAGGAGTGGGACGACGACCTTGTGACCCTGTTCCGTGTGCCCCGGGCCCTGCTGCCGGAGGTCCTGGACAGCGCCGCAGATTATGGCACCGCAGAAGCCCGTTGGTTGGGCAATCCCGTCACTATTGCCGGGATTGCAGGGGATCAGCACGCCGCTCTGGTGGGGCAGGCGTGCTTTCGCCCGGGCATGGCCAAGAGCACCTACGGCACCGGCTGCTTCCTTATGCTCAACACCGGTGATCAGGCGGTCCGGTCCGAGAACCGTTTGCTGACCACCATGGCCTATCGCCTGGACGGCAAGCCCTGTTACGCGGTGGAGGGCAGTATTTTTGTCGCTGGTGCTGCCATGCAATGGCTGCGGGACGGGCTCAAGCTGATCGCCCACGCCAACGAATCTTCGGCCCATGCCGAGGCGGTCGGAGTCGACAATCCGGTGTATCTGGTTCCGGCGTTTACCGGTCTGGGGGCACCTCATTGGGACCCCCATGCCCGCGGCGCCATCATGGGCCTGACCCGGGATACCGGAATTGGCGAGATTGTCACCGCCGGTCTGCAGTCGGTGTGTTATCAGACCAAGGATCTGGTGCGAGCGATTCAGAACGACGGTGCCCGGCTTGAATCGCTGCGGGTGGACGGCGGCATGGTAGTGAACGATTGGGTCATGCAGTTCCTGGCCGACATACTGAATGTCACTGTTGACCGTCCCCGGGTCACCGAGACAACTGCGCTGGGAGCGGCCTACCTGGCGGGGCTGCAGACCGGTGTTTTTGAAAGCCTTGAGCAGATATCAGGGCTCTGGGAATGCGAGCGGCAGTTCCACCCGCAAATGCGTCCGGCTCTGCGAGAATCACTCTACGCTGGCTGGCTGGATGCCGTTGAACGCGTGTGCAACAACTAGAGTCAGGCGGTGCGCTCGAAGGCAATCAGGTGATCCGCCTCGACCCGCACCGGGACATGCTCGCCCAGATTGAAATCCAGATGGCTTCGGAACAGGGCCTCGAACTCGGTGTCCTCGGAACATCGGAAACGGTACAGGGTTGAAGTGCCGGCAAAGGTTTTCTCAACCACCTTCGGTTGCAGATCCGAGTCGGGGTCATGAACGATGTCATCAGGGCGGATCAGGACGTCAACCAGAGTGCCGGGCTCCCATTTGTAGGCCCGGTTACCATGGATAACCCCCAGCTCGGACTCAATGGTGTCCGGCCCAAGGGCCGTGCCGGGGATAAACCCACCCTGGCCCACGAAGCTGGCAACGAACCGATTCGCTGGTTCGTGGTACAGGTTGTAGGGGACGTCCCACTGCTGGATCCTGCCATCGCGCAACACCGCGACCTGATCGCACATGGCAAAGGCTTCCTGCTGGTCGTGGGTGACCAGGATAGCGCTGATACCCAGAGTCTTCAGGATTTCGCGAACATCCAGGCTCAGCCGCCGGCGCAGATCTGCGTCCAGGTTGGAAAACGGCTCATCCAGCAGGATCAGGGTGGGCTCGGGTGCCAGGGCGCGGGCCAGCGCAACTCGTTGCTGCTGACCGCCGGACAATTCATGGGGGTAATTGTCGGCCAGGTCCTGCAAGTGCACGACATTAAGCTGCTCCATAACCTTCTGGCGCTTTTCCACCTTGTTCAGATTACGCAGGCCAAACCCCACGTTGTCGGCAATGGTCAGGTGCGGAAACAGGGCATAATCCTGAAACACCATGCCAATCCGCCGTTTTTCCGGGGGCAGGGTGCGCCCGGGCAGGCTGATGGCCTGGGACTGCAGGCAGATTTCGCCGCCGCTCAGTGGCAGAAAGCCGGCGAGGGCGCGCAGTATCGTGCTTTTGCCGCAGCCGCTGGGGCCGAGCAGACAACCGATGTCGCCATGACTCAGGGCAAAACTCACATCCTTGACCACGGAATCCCCGCCGTAGCCGCAGGACAGGTTGTTGACCTCAAGCAGCCAGTCTGCCGGAGATTGCGCGGTTATGCTCATGAAGTCAGTCCAGCCGGTTCAGGATGAGAAATTCAAGCAGGGCCTTCTGTGCATGCAGGCGGTTTTCGGCCTCGTCCCAGACCACGGAAGCGGGATGTTCCATCATATCTGCCGAGATTTCCTCGCCCCGGTGGGCAGGCAGGCAGTGCATGAAGAGCGCATCTTTGTCGGCTACAGCGAGTAGCTCCGGGTTGATCTGGTAGCCGCTGAACGCTTTTTCACGGGCCTTCTGCTCGTCTTCCTGGCCCATGGAGGCCCAAACATCCGTCACCAGGAGCTGGGCGTTACGTGCCGCCTCTGCCGGATCCCGAAACACGTTGACCCGGTCTTCGTGGCTTTTGATCAATGACTCGGCCGGTTCGTAGCCTTCGGGGCAGGCAATGTTCAGATTGAAATCAAACTGGGCGGCGGCGTTGATGTACGAGTGGCACATGTTGTTCCCGTCGCCGATCCAGGCCACCGTGGCACCACGAATGCTGCCACGGTGTTCGCGGTACGTCTGCATGTCGGCCAGCAGCTGGCAGGGATGAAAATCATCGGTCAGGGCGTTGATAACTGGCACCCGGGATGCAGCGGCGAAGCGCTCCACGGTTTCATGGGCAAAGGTGCGGATCATCACGGCATCCACCATGCTGGAGATAACGATGGCAGAATCTTCAATAGGTTCGCCGCGACCAAGCTGGGTGTCCCTCGGCGACAGGAACATTGCGGAGCCGCCGAGCTGGGCCATGCCGGCTTCGAAAGAAACCCTCGTTCGCGTGGACGATTTCTCGAAGATCATCGCCAGGACCCGGTTTTTCAGGGAGTCCCGAGCCTTGCCTTGCCGCCATTCGTTGCGCAATGCCGAGGCATGATCAACCAGGCTTTCAAGCTCGGTGGTTGTCATGTCATTCAATGTCAGAAAATGTCTTGCCGCCATGCAATGGCCCTTATCTCAACGAACCCCGCAGCTGGCGGGATTGCGTGAACGTTGGCTGAAAAATGGGGCATCAAGTCTAGCCCTTCGGGGCAGGTATGACAACGCTGTAACGGGGCTGGAACTGCCGGTGTTGCGCGAGGTCAAATCAAGGTGTTTGGTGAGGGGTTCAGCACCCGTGTACAATGACGTCAAGAAAATTGCCGTGTGGCAAGACTGTTCCAACAGAGGTGAATGTTCATGGATATCAATGAAACCATTAAAAGCCAGCTCGAAGAGAATCCGATTATCCTGTACATGAAGGGCAGCCCCCAGGCACCCCAGTGTGGCTTCTCGGCCAAAACCGTTCAGGCTGTAATGGCTTGCGGCGAGCGCTTTGCCTTTGTGAATATCCTGGATAACCAGGAGCTTCGTGAGGCCCTGAAGGTATATTCCAGCTGGCCGACCTATCCCCAGCTCTATATCAACGGTGAGCTGGTTGGCGGTTGTGACATCGTTCTGGAAATGTCCGAGAGCGGTGAACTGGCCAAGCTCGTGAAAGAGGCGGCGAAGCAGGCAGAGGCCTGAGATCGTCGCTGGTCAGAGCCGTTTCGGGGTGAACAGCAGTTCGACCTCGAAGCGGTTCCGACTCCCGCCATTTCTCGGTGGTTGGGGGTAGGGGCTTGCCGCCAGAGCGGCCCGGTATGCAGCCTCGTCAATATCCTTGATACCCGTCGATCTCAGTACCCTTGCCCGGGTCAGGGCGCCATTTCCGAGCAGTTGCAGTTCCACTTCCATGGCCACTGTCTTGGTCAAATCCCGCATTGCCGGCACTCTCAGCTTCTCCAGCTCCCGGGCCAGGTGGATGGCCAGCTTGACCACGTAAGGGTCCAGTTCAGCCGGTGACTCCGTTATCCGTGTAACCTTCTGTTCCGGGTTTTCCGGAGACGGTTCTGATTCTGCTCCAGCAGAGGCGTTGGTGGTTGACTGTGAAGCTTGGCTGTCCGGGGTACTGGTATTGGCTTGCTCACTCGGCGCGGGGGTTTCCGTTTGACGGGTGGTGATAATCTCGGGTTCCGGTGGAGATGCGGGTCGAGGGGGATCAACCTCAAAAGGCGGGATCCGCGCTGCGTCCTGGCTCGGGCTGGGGTTTTCAGGCATGTTGGCGACGGTTTTAAGTGCGCCTCGGGGCACCAGCTCAAAACGGACACTTTCCTTGTGAGTGGCTGCCTGTTCTTCCATGGGAGTCGGGATGCCCGACAGCAACAGGGTGTGAAGGAAGAGTGCCAGAGATACTGCAAGCCCCAGCCGGTACGTGGCCGGCAGGGCATTGGGACTGCTGTTGTCAGGCATTGGCGTCAGGCGGTCTTGCTCCGCAGGGTGCCGACGACCGCATCCAGGGCCCGATCAATCAGTGCGCCCTGCTCAAGCAGGGTCAACCGGCCGCGCCGCATTTCGTGAGCCAGTTCAATCCGGGTTTTCTCAATAACCTTCAGCCCCATCCGGTTCACAAAGACGAAGCAGTCTGCTTCCTCGATGATCGCTGATAGCTTGCACCGGAAGCTGGCACCATTGACGAGACGGAACTCTACCCAGTTGCCGATTTCTATACTGTCAATCTGGGCCACGTACTCGGAGATAGCAGCCTCTTCCAGCTCCTGCTGACGTTCAACAGCCGTCTGGTGAACGGTGGCAATCTCCTCTTCTTCCGGCTCTTCAGGCGAATCCTGAAGTGCTTCAATGGCGGCATTGGTGCGGAATGCTTCGGCCAGTTGATGCTTGAGCTGGCCCATCATTTCATCCAATCTGGATGAGTTATAGGACACTTCTTCCAGTCCTGATCGCAGCGACTTCAGCAGGCCCGGCACTACACGCACCCACTGGTCTCTCTCATCGTCTTCCTGATGAGGGTGAAGGCACCAGATAAGATCGTCGACAACCTTGACGGTTGCGTTCCATCGATGCTCCACATCGTCCCGGAGATAGGCAAGAAACATCACACGGCTCCAGCCATTCATCAGGATGTCATGGATGGATTCCGGCAGTTTATAGCGGGAGACTTTCTGCTTGAGAAGGTTGTCGACGGTTTGTTGGGCTGTCTGGGATTTGATTCGACCCCGCTCTGATTCCCGGGTTCGCTGCTCCACCAGTGACGCCTTGCGGTTCTCACGTTCGAGAAATTGCTCGAATTCCTGGTTCAGGGTTTCAAACAGCGCAACGTCGCCGTCAAATTCGTTGAGAATCCTTTGCACAATGTTGTGAATCTGTCCGTAGAGTTTGTCTTTGGTTTTTTCGTCGCTGCTACTCCAGCCGATGCCTGCTCTCGCCAGCGAATTCAGAAGCCGTCTGGCCGGGTGCGTAGCCTGGCTGAAGAAACTCTTGTCCCGGATAACCACTTTCAGGATTGGAATCTGCAGCCGGCTTATCAATACCTGAACCGGAGCCGACAGGTTGTAATCATCGAGAATGAACTCGAACAGCATGGAGACGAGGTTAATGAGGTCTTCATCAATCTCGTTAAGCGCCGGTTTTCGGCCATCTCCAGTATCGGTCTGGGAAAGGAGCTGTTGTACCAGCTGACGCAGATCAACGCTGACCGGTTCGCCAGCGCTCAGGTTGCCCCGATCCTGCCGGGTGCCTGACAGCGGCAACGAATTCAGAAGACTTGCCAGCTCGGAGTCGCCCACTACCCTTACATTCGGGTCTGACGCGCGGGGAGGTATGCCCGCATTGGCCCGCTGAAGCGCCAGCATTTGTCTGATCTGTTCAAAAACCGCGCTACTGCTACCGGCCTGTCCTGTCCGTTCTGTCGCTGAGGCGTCCGGCGCTTTCTCCTCTTTCGGCGCATCGGCCGACTGGGCCTTGGAGGCGTCATGTTGCTGTCCGGCTTTGCCGTGATAACGGAAGTTGGGAATAATGCCGGCCTGGATCAGTATACGGTTGGCTTCGTCCAGAAGCATGCCCAGGTTGGAGACAACGTAGCGGTCAAACTGTTTGAGCAGAATCAGGCGTTCCCGAATCTGGATTTCCAGAGCCTGTATGGCTTCAGTGAACGCACTGCACAGGTGTTCTGGCGCCATGGGATTCACCGGTGATTCGTCGGTGGCTTCCGGATACACCTGGCTGAAGCGGGTCTGGAGTTGAAGCAGCGGCCCCTGAAAGTGCGCTTTCGCCTTGGTGATCATGGCATTGAGCGCAACCTGCTCTTCGAGGTCGTCATTACCGACCAGGGCGAGGGTGTCTGCGCTGGCCTGCTTGCTCAGGTTTTCTTCCTGAAGCGGGCCAGTATGAGGAGGGTTGGCGAAGTACTGAGCAACCGTGTTCTGAAAATGCCGCTCTACACCCTTCCGTTTGATGCGTATTTCACGCATCGCTTCGAAATACCGGTTCTGTTCATTGTTGCTGCGGGCATTGTTGGCCAACTCGAACAGTGAATCGTCGACGGCGTCGAAGGCGCCCTGCAGCAAATCACCGAGTCCGGCGACAACGGTGTCCCGGATGCGGGTGACCTCCGCAGGAACCGGTCTGTTACTTCCGGCTTCCCTGTGCTCACGGAGGTAATGTATGCCGGACTGCTTGTTCATGGCAGACTCCTGTTTACGCCTCAACCGGATACATGACCGAGCGGGTAATCCTTGAATTCTCGTTATTGGTTAAATTTACCGCATTTTTCCCAAAGTTAACATGACCAAACGCTAACCTGGGAGCAAATTCAAAAAAACAAGGGGTGCCGAAAAGGCACCCTCATGCATATTACTGACTTGCCGAAGGATTTGTTTTCAGCTCACATAAACCGGACCGATGCCCATGCTCCAGATGACGACGCTGATAGCAAGCAGAGCGACAAACATAACCAGGCCTACTGTCAGGACCGCAGAGGCGAACATGAAGCCCTTGTCCGCCGGTATCTTCATCAGGATAGGGAGGCCTTCGTACAGCAGGTAGACGGCGTAGGCAACCGCCACCAGGCCTGCCAGC
Organism: Marinobacter maroccanus; assembly: GCF_002933275.1. Lineage (GTDB taxonomy): Bacteria > Pseudomonadota > Gammaproteobacteria > Pseudomonadales > Oleiphilaceae > Marinobacter > Marinobacter maroccanus. The sequence goes on along the minus strand of NZ_PSSX01000009.1, from coordinate 106,219 downwards.
ATGTTTACCCAGATGTTCGGATAAGCGGCGATGACTCCGATCAGGAAAATGGGGGTCGCCGTATAGGCGGCGAGGGCCACACCTCTGGGAGTTCGCTCGACCGCGTCATAAGTGGCCGCAAAGAAATCGATGAACTTGCCCAGTACAAAAATCCCGGCAAGCATGGCGCCATAAAAGAGCACCGATAGCTGCAGCGCGCTCGTCATCGACAGTTTTGTAATCTGGCCGTCTCCAATCTGCCAGCCCACCTGGGTTGTTCCGAAGAAGCCGGCAACGGCGGGAATCAGTGCCAATAACAGAATGTGACCTGCGTATAGTTTCGTGACGGACTCGGATTCATTGCGAATCGCCTCCCATTCCTGATCAGGATGGGCGAGCAGGCCAAACGTGTGTGTCAGACTCATGGACGTATTCCTTGTGATTGTTTTTGTTTCGCACGCTCCTTCAGTGTTGGTGGGGGATCAGCGGGGGTCAAGCTGGCGGTTAAATTTTGATCTTTCAAGAACAGGAGGCGCTATAACCGAAGGGTCTATAGCGCCAATCGGAGGGAAGTCTTCGGGAATCTAATGTTTAAGTGAAAGTGAGCGCTTTTTACGCTTTTTCGGGTGCACGATGGCTGCTTTTACAACGTTGTCCTTGATTTGCAACACCTCTACCCGATGACCGTCCACTTTCAGGCAGACGTTGGTGTCGGGAATGTTCTCCAGGGTTTCTGTAATCAGGCCATTGAGGGTTTTCGGTCCGTCGGTGGGGAGCTTCCAGCCCAGGGTCTTGTTGATGGTTCGAACGGCAGAGGTGCCGTCGATAATAAAAGTGCCATTATCCTGGGGAATAATGTCCGGGCTGGTGGCGGCGTAATCCGTTGTGAAGTCGCCGACGATCTCTTCAAGTATGTCCTCAAGGGTGGCCAGGCCCAGAACGTCGCCATATTCGTCTACTACCACACCAAACCGGCGGCGACCCTTCTGGAAGTTGATCAGCTGGGTGTTCAGGGGCGTGCTTTCCGGAACGAAATAGGGTTCCTGGCAAAGCTGCATGATCATGGCCTTGTTGATCTCCTCCTGCTGAAGCAGCTTCGAAGCGCTGCGCAGGTGGAGTATGCCCTGGATGTTGTTGATGTCGCCCTTGTAAACCGGAAGCCGGGTGTGCTGGCTGCTGCGCAATTGACGCAGGATTGTGTCAGTGTCGTCCTCCAGATCGATCCCTACGACCTCGTTGCGTGGCACCATGATGTCGTTCACGGTGACTTTTTCGAGATCCAGGATGCTGACCAGCATATCCTTGTGCTTGGCCGGAATCAGGGCTCCGGCCTCGTTCACCAGTGTTCGGAGTTCTTCGCGACTCAGGTGGTCGTTTGCAGCATCCGCAGCAGAAACGCCCAGCAGCTTGAGAATGCCTCCGGTAAACAGGTTTACTGCCCAGACAATCGGATAGAGGATCTTCAGCAGGGGCCCCAGTATGTAGCTGGCGGGAAATGCGATTTTCTCGGGAAACAGCGCTGCCAGGGTTTTCGGGGTGACTTCCGCGAAAATCAGAATCACGATGGTCAGCAGGATGGTGGCGATCGCGATGCCGGCATCGCCCCAGACCCGTATCGCGATAACGGTCGCAATCGACGAAGCAAAGATGTTGACGAAGTTGTTGCCGATCAGGATCACGCCGATAAGCTGGTCGGTGCGTTGCAGCAAACCCTGGGCGCGCTTCGCACCCTTGTGGCCAGTTTTGGCCATGTGTTTGAGGCGATATCGGTTGAGGGACATCATTCCGGTTTCGGAGCTTGAGAAGAAACCGGAGAGCAGGATCAGTCCGACCAGGAGAATAAACAGCGCGGTGAGCGATGTTTCGTTCAAAAGAGGTGTCCTTATATTGCTGACAAGTAGCGAAAATAGGGTTTTGGCGAGCGTTGTGTCAAGAGAATACCGGGAGTTCCGGGGGTCAGCCGCCGCGCTGGAAGATCAGTTCCAGCACAAACTTGCTGCCGTAGAAGGCCAGCATCAGCAGTGCGCAGCCTGCGAGGGTCCATCGGCTTGCAGTAATGCCACGCCAGCCTTTTGTGTAACGGCCGATCAGTAGCGCTACGAAAACCAGCAGAGAGAGGATGGAGAACAGGGTCTTGTGAGCGAGGTTCTGGGCAAAAAGGTCCTCTATAAAGAGGGCCCCCGTCACGATTGCCAGAATCAGCATTACTACACCGGCCCAGACCATTTCAAACAGTAGCGATTCCATGGTCTGCAATGGCGGCAGGTTGCGAACCAGTAGGCTGTTGTAGTTGTGCTTGAGTTGGCGATTCTGGAAATATAGAAGAACCGCCTGGATGGCCGCCAGGGTAAAGAGGCTGTAGGCTGTGACTGAAAGTGCAATGTGGGAGAGCATGCCGTAGCTTTGCTCTGACACAAGTCTCGAAGGTCCATGGGTGACCAGGGCAAGTATGATGGTGAGGCCGGCCAGGGGATAGACACCCAGGAACAGGCTTTGTACTGGTTTTTTGAGGTTGAGGCCCAGCAACAGGAACACGATCAGCCAGGAAATCAGAACCGAGCTTTTGAAAAAGCTGAAATCGAAACCGCCGTCATGGTGGACCGTCTGGCCAATGAGAAGTCCGTGGCTGGTCAGGGCGAGAACGCCAATCAGGGTGGTAATGGCAAGATTGCTCTGAACCCGGCCCCTGAAATGCAGGGCCTGCAGCGCGGTACCGACGCTGTAAAGAAAAAGAGAGGTGACCGCGAGAATCAGCGTTCCCATGACTTCCTTATTAACCACTGTTCTGACTGGGGATCGGCGCTGGTTTCCGCCGATTTGACCGGGCTGGTCGTTTCAGGGCGATAGTCTGGTTATAATGTCGCGATTATGCAACTGGAATCAAGGAGTCGTCGCCGGCTCTGTCGATTCACGCACTCAATTTATCCGGGGTACGGAAGAGCAACATGTTTGAGAACCTCCAAGACCGACTTTCCGGCAGTCTGCGCAAGATTTCCGGCCAGGCGCGCCTCACTGATGACAATATAAAGGACACTCTCCGGGAAGTGCGGATGGCGCTGCTGGAGGCGGATGTCGCCCTGCCGGTGGTGAAGGACTTTGTGGAGGGCGTCCGCAAGCGAGCCATTGGCCAGGAAGTGCAGCGTAGCCTGACGCCGGGCCAGGTCTTCGTAAAAGTTGTCCAGCAGGAGCTGGAACGGGTGATGGGCGAGGGCAACGAATCCCTCAACCTGAACGTCCAGCCGCCGGCAGTGATTATGATGGCCGGTCTGCAGGGTGCGGGTAAGACCACCACGGTCGCCAAGCTTTCCCGCTTCCTCAAGGAGCGGCAGAAGAAGTCCGTGCTGGTGGTCAGTGCTGACGTCTATCGCCCTGCCGCGATTCGTCAGTTGGAGACTCTTGCTGGCGAGGTGGGTGTCGAGTTCTTCCCGAGCAGTGCCGATCAGGATCCCGTGGATATCGCCGAGGGCGCGATTGCGGCTGCCAGGAAAAAGCACATTGATGTGGTGATTCTTGATACCGCCGGCCGGCTGCATGTCGATGAACAGATGATGGGCGAGATCGGCCGGCTGCATAAGGCGGTCAATCCGGTTGAGACCCTGTTCGTGGTTGACGCCATGACCGGTCAGGATGCGGCCAACACCGCCAAGGCGTTTAACGATGCCCTGCCACTGACGGGTGTGGTTCTGACCAAAACCGATGGCGATGCCCGTGGCGGTGCCGCCCTGTCTGTTCGTCATATTACCGGCAAGCCGATCAAGTTCCTGGGTGTGGGTGAAAAGTCCGATGCCCTTGAGCCGTTCTACCCGGACCGGGTCGCGTCCCGGATCCTTGGCATGGGGGACGTGCTCTCACTGATCGAAGAGGCGGAGCGCAAGCTGGACCAGAAAAAGGCCCAGAAGCTCAGCAAGAAAATCAAGAAGGGCAAGAGCTTTGACCTGGAGGATTTTCGCGATCAGCTGCAGCAGATGAAGAACATGGGTGGCATCGGCGGCCTGCTCGATAAGCTGCCGGGTATGGGTCAGATGGCACAGGTGGCCCAGCAGCAGGTTAACGACAAGTCCATGGGGCAGATGGAAGCCATTATTTGCTCGATGACCCCGAAAGAGCGTCGTTATCCGGATGTGATCAACAATTCCCGCAAGCGTCGGATTGCCACCGGGTCTGGAACCCAGATCCAGGATGTGAATCGTCTGCTGAAACAGCACAAGCAAATGCAGAAGATGATGAAAAAGTTTGGCAAGAAAGGCGGTATGGCGAATATGATGCGCGGCATGGGTGGCATGATGCCCCCGGGCGGCGGTGGGGGAGGCGGTATGCCTCCGTTTGGCCGTATGTAAAAAGCCTTACATGGAAAACGGGGAAACAACTGGTTTTGCTGTTTTCTTTGGCGCTTTTTTAGCATAGAATAGCGCCCCTTTCGAGTATGGGTCTTCGCGTCAGCTGGTGTTCAGCAGGCGTGAATCGTACAAAGTTCGTTCAACAGAACAGGATATTGGTTAAATGGTAATTATCCGTTTGGCTCGTGGTGGCTCTAAGAAGCGCCCGTTCTACCATCTGACAGTCACCGACAGCCGCAAATCCCGCGACGGTCGTTTCATTGAGCGTGTAGGTTTCTTCAACCCGGTTGCCCGTGGTCAGGAAGAGAGCCTTCGCGTCGATCGTGAGCGTGTCGATTTCTGGCTCGGTCAAGGCGCGCAGACCAGCGAGCGCGTTGCACAGCTGCTGAAGGCTGCTGGGTAAGACAGTACTGATACCGGGGTTTATGGCATGACACAGAATTCGCAGGAAACTGTGATCGGCCGCATTACCTCGGTGTTTGGGGTCAAGGGGTGGCTCAAGGTCTTCTCCTACACCGATCCCAAGGATGGGATACTTAACTATCCCGATTGGACGCTTGATCTGGATGGCAAACGTATTCCGGCCAAGCTTGAGGAGGGTCGCCGCCAGGGGCAGGGGATCGTCGTCAGGCTGAAAGGTATTAACGACCGTGATCTGGCCCGCACATACTGCGGTGCTGAAGTCAGGGTTTCGACAGCTGAGTTGCCGGAACTCCCTGAAGGGGAGTTTTACTGGTTTCAGCTGGAAGGTCTTGATGTGTATACGGTCGATGGTGAGTGCCTTGGTAAAGTGCACCATCTTATGGAAACCGGATCCAACGATGTTCTGGTGGTACAGGCCACGGCAGGTTCCATCGATCAACGTGAGCGTCTGATCCCTTATCTGCCTGGCGAGGTGGTCCAGAATGTTGATCTGGATTCAAAGCGCATGGTGGTGGACTGGGATCCGGAGTTCTGACGGGTGTGGATTGGCGCAGTCAGTCTGTTCCCGGATATGTTCAGTGCGGTAACGGACTACGGGATTACGGGAAGGGCAGTCCGGGATGGTCTTTTGACTTTCCGGAGCTGGAATCCCCGTGAGTTTACCCACGACCGGCATCGCACGGTAGACGACCGGCCATATGGCGGTGGCCCGGGTATGCTGATGAAAATTCAGCCTCTCCGGGACGCAATCCATGCGGCAAGGGAAGCGGCACCCGGAAAACCCTGTGTGGTTTACCTCTCGCCTCAGGGCGAGACGCTGACTCAGTCCGTTGTTGAGTCGCTTGCGGCAGAGCGGCAGCTGATTCTGGTAGCGGGCCGGTACGAGGGTGTTGATGAGCGCCTGATAGCGACAGAAGTCGATCGGGAAGTGTCACTGGGTGATTTCGTGCTTTCCGGTGGCGAACTGGCAGCGATGGCTGTTATCGATGCGGTTACACGCCTCATCCCCGGAGCGCTGGGTCATGCGCAGTCGGCAGAGCAGGATTCTTTCGCCGACGGTTTGCTGGATTGTCCGCACTACACCCGGCCCGAGGTTTACGAAGGTCAGGCGGTGCCGGATGTTTTATTGGGCGGTCACCATGATCAGATCCGGCGTTGGCGGCTGAAGCAGTCGCTGAGGCGAACCCGGGAGCGACGCCCCGACCTGCTGGAAAAGCGGGTGTTTACGGACGAAGAGCGTGAGCTGCTGGAAGAGATTTTGAACGAACCGGGTGCCTCTGAATGATCAGGGCATTAACAGATTGGGTATCAGGAGCATTACGATGAGCGGCAAGAACAACATCATCAGTCAACTTGAAGCAGAACAGATGACCAAGGAAATCCCTGCGTTTGCGCCGGGCGATACCGTGGTCGTTCAGGTTCGCGTAACCGAGGGTAACCGTGAGCGTCTTCAGGCGTTCGAGGGTGTTGTCATCGGCAAGCGTAACCGTGGCATGAACTCCTCTTTCACCGTACGTAAGATTTCCTACGGTGTTGGTGTTGAGCGTACCTTCCAGAGCTTCTCCAAGCTGATCGACAGCATCAGCGTGAAGCGCCGTGGCGATGTTCGCCAGGCCAAGCTCTACTACCTGCGCGACCTGTCTGGTAAGGCAGCTCGTATCAAGGAAAAGCTGGGCTGATCAGCAAAGCGCTGAACAGCAGGCAGAAAAAGGCAGCCCCTGGCTGCCTTTTTTGTGTCTGAGGTTCCGGTATGCTTGTCGTGAGACGTTCGTAGTCTGGGAGTTTGCCATGAGAGCGGAAGATGAGTCAGTCATTGTCCGGTTTGTTGATGCCATCTGGCTGGAAGACGGGCTGGGCGAAAAGACACGGCAGGCCTACCGGAGTGATTTGTCTCGATTGGCGGAATGGCTGGAGAATCAGCCTGGCAAACCCGCATTGACCGATGTTCGCCGAACCGATCTTCTGGCGTGGATGTCGCGGGGGCTGGCGGAAGGGGTCAAGAGCTCCACGGCGGCCAGGCGGCTGTCCGGACTTCGGCGTTTTTACCGCTTCCTGCTGCGCGAAGGGCTGATCGCTGAAGACCCGACCCTGCGGATCGACAGCCCCAGGTTGCCCCGGCGTCTTCCGGATTCGCTGACGGAAGAAGAGGTGGATGCGCTGCTGTCCGAGCCGGATCCAGCCGTTGCCATTGAGCTTCGGGACAAGGCCATGCTCGAGATACTCTATGGTTGTGGCCTGAGGGTTTCCGAGCTGACAGAGCTGCGGGTTGATCAGGTAAATCTGCGCCAGGGCGTAGTTCGGATCACTGGTAAGGGTGACAAGGAACGGCTCGTGCCCCTGGGGGAGGAGGCGGTGGATTGGCTGTTGCAGTACATGAAGGAAGGCCGGCCGGAGCTTCTGAAAGGCCGCTCCTGCGACGCGCTTTTCCCTGGCAATCGGGCGGCGGCGATGACCCGCCAGACGTTCTGGCATCGCATCAAGCATTACGCCGTGCGAGTTGGTATTCGCAAACACCTGTCACCCCACACGCTCAGGCACGCGTTTGCAACGCATCTGCTCAATCATGGCGCGGATCTGCGGGTTGTCCAGATGCTGCTGGGTCACTCGGACCTGTCAACAACCCAGATCTATACCCATGTGGCCCGTCAGCGGCTCCAGTCGCTACATCAGGCACATCATCCCAGGGGTTGATGGACCGGCTGTTTGCGCTGGCGGAGGTGAACTTTCCTTTCATGTACTTGTCGCATTGAATTGATTCCCGGCCTGTGCCAATACTGCCCGGGTGTTTTAACTGCTCTCTGAAAAAGGTTGTTTGTCAGAATGAAAATGAAAACTGCGGTTGTGGCATTTGCCTTCGGTTTCGGCTCACTGATGATGGCGAATGTCAGTGCCGGTGAAGTCGAAGATCGGATTTCCGAGCGCCTGACCGAGGCCGTCCCGGGCCTTCAGGTGATGTCGGTAAAGGAGTCCGAGGCAAAGGGGCTCTACGAAGTCCAGAGCAATAATGGCGACACGATTTACGCGACCGAGGATGGCCAGTATCTGATGACGGGGGATCTTCTGAAGATTACCGATCAGGGCATCGCCAATGTCACGGAAGCGGTCCGCACGGAGGCCCGTCGCGAGATGATGGCGGATTTCGATGCCAATGGAGTGATCAGCTTCCCTGCGGAAAACGAAAAGGCGGTCGTGAGTGTGTTCACTGATATCGACTGTCCTTATTGCCGGAAGCTGCATGACGAGGTTCCGCAGCTCAACGACTATGGCATTACCGTCAATTACTATGCATTCCCCCGGTCCGGGCCCAATACCGCTTCTTTCAGAAAATACGAGTCGGTCTGGTGCGCTGACGATCAACAGGCGGCCATGGACGCAGCCAAGGCAGGCCGAAAGGTCGCCGACGCAAGCTGTGAAAACCCGGTGCGTGAGCAGTTTGAGCTCGGTGGTCGGGTTGGCGTAACCGGCACGCCCGCCATTGTGCTGGAAGACGGCAACATGGTTCGTGGCTATGTCCCGGCGCAGCGTCTGGCCGAGGGGCTCGGGCTGCTCTGATAGCCGTCCGGACACGCCGTCCGGGCTTCGTTCTACGGTATTTACGATGGATCCGATTCAGGGCTTATTCAGGGAGGCCTGAATCGGTATACTATGCCCGCCTAACATAATTCATCAGCACCCCTTCGGGATCAGAGGTGAGAGTTTGAAAGACGTCAGTGTCGGAATCTGCGGATTGGGAACCGTCGGCGGCGGTACCTTTAATGTCTTGACCCGCAACGCCAGGCTGATTGCCGGCCGGGCCGGGTGCAATATCCGGATTACCCGGATTGCCAGTCGACGGGCCCGCGAGGATATGGACCTCGGGGATGTGCCCTTCAGCACCGACATTTATGACGTGGTGAACGATCCCGGCGTCGATATCGTGGTGGAGCTCATTGGTGGCTATGACGCCGCGCGGGAGCTGGTGCTCGCGGCTATCCGTAACGGCAAGCATGTGGTTACTGCCAACAAGGCCCTCATCGCTGTCCACGGTAACGAAATTTTCGAAGCGGCCGAGAAAGCTGGCGTTGTGGTGGCCTACGAGGCGGGTGTTGCCGGTGGTATCCCGGTCATCAAGGCCGTACGTGAAGGCATGGCGGCAAACCGCATCGACTGGATTGCCGGCATTATCAACGGTACCGGGAACTACATTCTGACCGAAATGCGTGCCGGTCGGGAATTTTCCGAAGTTCTCAAGGAAGCCCAGGACCTGGGTTACGCGGAAGCGGATCCGACCTTTGATGTGGAAGGCATTGATGCCGCCCACAAACTGACCATTCTGGCATCCGCCGGATTTGGTGTGCCCCTGCAATTCGAAAAGGGCTTCACCGAAGGCATTTCCAAGATTACCCCTTACGATATTGCTCACGCTGAGCTACTGGGCTATCGCATCAAGCACCTCGGCATTGCCCGTCGTCGGGATGATGGCATTGAACTTCGCGTTCACCCGACCCTCGTGCCCCAGAGCCATCTGATTGCCCAGGTTGATGGCGTCCTTAACGCTGTCCTGGTGGATGGCGATGCCGTTGGTCAGACTATGTATTACGGTCCTGGCGCAGGGGATGAAGCAACAGCGTCGGCTGTCATTGCGGATATCGTTGATGTTGCCCGTGCCGTGGCGACAGAAAGCAGCCTCCGTGTGCCATATCTTGGTTTCTCACCGGATGCCATGGAAGACCTCGATGTGCTGTCGATGGAAGACATCCAGTCTGCCTACTACCTGCGCATTACTGCACTGGATCGTCCGGGCGTGCTGGCAAAGATTGCCTCCATTCTGAGCGAGCATGGCATCAATATCGAGTCGATCATGCAGAAGGAATCCGAGCTGAAAGACGGTCGTATTCCGGTGATCATCCTGACCCACACCGTTCAGGAACGGCAGATCAACCGTGCGATTGAAGAGCTGGAAGCCCTGTCCGATACCGATGGCCAGGTTGTTCGCATCCGCGCTGAAAACTTCAACTGACAGGTACGAACGTGAGATACATCAGTACGCGGGGTGAAGCGCCCGCACTGGGCTTTGAGGATGTTTTGCTGACCGGTCTGGCGACAGACGGCGGCCTCTACGTTCCCGAATCTCTGCCACATTTCAGTCTGGAAGAAATCCGAAGCTGGCGCGGGCTTTCCTATAGTGAGCTGGCGTTCAAGGTCATGCATCCCTTCGTGGATGACGCCGTTCCCGCAGACGATTTTCGCAAGATGCTGGACGAGACCTATGCGGTCTTCGCCCACAAGGCCGTGGCCCCGCTGGTCCAGCTGGATACCAACGAATGGGTCATGGAGCTGTTCCGCGGCCCGACCCTGGCGTTCAAGGATTTCGCCCTGCAGCTGTTGGGGCGCCTGCTGGACTATGTTCTGGAAAAGCGCAAGCAGCACGTGGTTATCATGGGGGCGACCTCCGGTGATACCGGCTCGGCCGCCATCGAAGGCTGCCGTCGTTGCGAGCACGTGGATATTTTCATCCTGCATCCGCACCAGCGTGTGTCCGAAGTCCAGCGCCGCCAGATGACCACCGTTCAGGGTGACAACATCCACAACATTGCGGTGCGTGGCAACTTCGACGATTGCCAGCGCATGGTGAAGGAGAGCTTCGGCAATCAGTCGTTCCTGGGTGGCAAAACCCAGCTGGCAGCCGTGAACTCCATCAACTGGGCCCGGATCATGGCCCAGATTGTTTACTACTTCCACGCCTCTCTGGCCCTTGGCGGTCCGGATCGCAGCATGGCGTTTTCGGTGCCCACCGGGAACTTCGGCGATATCTTCGCTGGTTACCTGGCCAAGAAGATGGGGCTGCCGATCTCCCAGCTGGTCATTGCCACCAACCGTAACGACATCCTGCATCGTTTCATGAGTGGCAATAAATACGAGCAGCATCAGCTGGAGCACACCCTGTCCCCGAGCATGGATATCATGGTGTCGAGCAACTTCGAGCGTCTGCTGTTTGATCTGCATGGCCGTGACGGCCTGGCGGTAAAAAACCTGCTGGAAAATGCCGCCAAAGGCCCGGTCAGCATTGAGGACTATCGCTGGAAGCACGCACGCAAGCTGTTCGACAGCGACGCGGTGGATGACAAGACCACCTGCGATACCATTCGCGAGATATACGAACAGAACGAGTATCTGCTTGATCCTCACACTGCCATCGGGGTTCGTGCTGCGCGCAACTGTCGCCGTGATCACGCGGTACCGATGATCACCCTGGGTACTGCACACCCGGCCAAGTTCCCGGATGCTGTAGCCGAGTCCGGCCTGAGCGTTAAGCCGCCTCTGCCGGCTCATATGGCCGACCTGTTCGAGCGGGAAGAGCGCTACACCGTGCTGGATAACAACATTGCCGGTGTGCAGGAGTTTATTGCCAAGCACTGGAAAAACGCCTGATCGGGTATGACACCAAAAAAGATCCTGCGTCGCCCCCAGCCCGAGTCATTCCCGGACTGGGGGCAAAACCTGCCTCCCTTGCTTCGCCGCCTGTACGCCGCCCGTGGCGTAACCTCTGATGAGCAACTGAGTTACACCCTCAAGCACCTTGCTTCACCATTGTCACTTCGGGGCATCGACCGGGCTGTTGAGCTTCTTGCCGAAGCTATCAACCAGCAACAGCGGGTTCTTGTGCTCGGAGATTTTGACGCCGATGGCGCCACCAGCACGGCCGTCGCGATGCTTGGCCTTTCAATGCTGGGTCTGCAGAGCATCGATTTTCGCGTCCCGAGCCGGTTTGCCGATGGCTATGGCCTGACGCCAGGGATAATTGAGCGTTTGCGTGATGAGGGTCAGCTTCCAGACCTGATGGTTACCGTTGATAACGGTATATCCGCCGTTGAGGGTGTCAGAGCGGCAAAAGAACTTGGCGTGAAAGTGGTGGTGACGGATCACCACCTGGCCGGTGAAGAGCTCCCGGATGCCGATGCCATCGTAAACCCCAACCAGCCGGGCTGTCCTTTCCTGAGCAAGAACGCCGCCGGTGTTGGTGTCATGTTTTACGTGCTCACCGCGTTGCGCAAGCAGCTCCGTGAAACCAATCGCCTGCCTGACCCGGAACCCAATCTTGGAAGCCTGCTCGATCTGGTGGCCCTGGGCACGGTCGCAGATGTCGTCCCCCTCGATCACAACAACCGGATCTTCGTGGAGCAGGGCCTGCGCCGGATACGTCAGGGCGAGGCCCGACCGGGCATCTTAGCGCTGCTGGAAATTGCGGGCCGCGACCACACTGCGATCAGCTCAACGGACCTTGGATTTGTGGTTGGGCCCCGTCTGAATGCGGCGGGCAGGCTTGACGACATGAGTATCGGCATTGCCTGCCTGCTGGCAGACAGCCCGGACGAGGCCCGGCGACTGGCCCGGGAGCTGGACACCTTCAATCGGGAGCGCCGGACCATCGAGAAGGATATGAAAGCCCAGGCTCAGGATCTGCTGGCTTCCATGTCTCTGGATCTTGAAGGGCTACCCTGGGGCCTCGCCCTGTTTGATCCTGACTGGCATCAGGGGGTCATCGGCATTCTCGCGGCCCGAATTCGAGAACAGACCCACAGACCAACCATTGCCTTTGCTCCGGACGACAATGGCGAAGACATCAAAGGCTCTGCTCGCTCCATTCCCGGCTTGCACATCCGGGATGTGCTCGCGGTGGTCGATTCCCGCCACCCCGGCATGATGAAAAAGTTTGGTGGCCACGCCATGGCTGCCGGCATGACCCTCGCCAAAGCGGATCTGGATGCCTTCTCCGAAGCCTTCGATCACGCCGTTCGCGACACGTTGTCGGCGGAAGATCTGGAAGCCGCGATCACCACCGACGGGCCTCTTGGGCCAAACGAACTTTCGCTGGACACCGCGGCATTGCTCAAGCGGGCCGGCCCCTGGGGGCAACATTTCCCGGAACCCCTGTTCGACGGCGAATTCCGGGTGGTCAGCCAGCGAATCGTTGGGGAGAACCACCTGAAACTGGTACTGCAACCAGCTGAGGGCGGCGGAATTATCGACGGTATAGCATTCAATACCGGCCCGGAAGTGCCCGACTACACCCGCACCGGGGCCCGGGTGGTTTACAAGCCGGATGCCAATACCTTCCGGGGGCGGACCAATCTGCAGTTGCTGGTGGATTATCTGGAGCCGCTTGGTTCCTGATTTTGGCCTGGTTGTCGGATTACGCTGCGCTAATCCGACCTACAAGCTCCTATGGCCTGCCTCCTGCATGCCCCCAATCGCCGGAAAACCACGGCTGATTTAAAAAGCAATTTCGGGTAGAATCCGCCCTCTGTTTTTACTCTCCATTTTCTAGAGCGAGTAAGGGTTTCATGGAAATCAATCCCATTGTGACGAAGATTAAAGAGCTTCGTGAGCGCACTGAAGCGCTCAGGGGGTATCTTTGACTACGATCAGCGTAGTGAGCGACTGACCGAAGTTGAGCGCGAACTGGAGCAGCCGAGTGTCTGGGACGACCCGGAGCGGGCTCAGGCTCTGGGCAAAGAGCGTGCGGATCTTGAGCTGATCGTCAAGACCATCGACAACCTCACCTCCGGGCTGGAAGACGCCGAGGGCCTGTTGGATATTGCCGCAGAAGAAGAGGATGAGGGCACCGTTGCAGAGATCGAATCAGATCTAGAGGGCCTTGATAAAGAGCTCGAGAAGCTCGAATTCCGCCGCATGTTCTCCGGCGAAATGGACTCCAACAACGCCTACCTCGACATCCAGGCCGGCTCCGGTGGCACCGAAGCCCAGGACTGGGCCAACATGCTCCTGCGTATGTACCTGCGCTGGGCGGAGCGTCGGGGCTTCAAGGCCGAGATTGTCGAGCTGATGGAAGGTGAAGTGGCCGGCATCAAGAGTGCCACCATTCACATCCAGGGCGACTATGCCTATGGCTGGCTGCGCACCGAAACCGGCGTGCACCGGCTGGTGCGTAAATCGCCTTTCGATTCCGGCAACCGCCGGCATACTTCGTTCTCTTCCGTGTTTGTGTCACCGGAAGTGGATGACAGCTTCGAAATTGAAATCAATCCGGCGGATCTGCGGGTGGATGTCTATCGTGCCTCCGGCGCCGGTGGTCAGCACGTTAACCGGACCGAGTCGGCGGTACGTCTGACTCACAACCCCACCGGTATTGTTGTGGCCTGTCAGGCTGGCCGAAGCCAGCACCAGAACAAGGACCAGGCCATGAAACAGCTCAAGGCGAAGCTGTTTGAGCGTGAGATGCAGGAGCGTAATGCCGAGAAGCAGAAGGCCGAGGACGCCAAGGCCGATATCGGCTGGGGCAGCCAGATCCGCTCCTACGTTCTGGATGACAGCCGTATCAAGGATCTGCGCACCAAGGTTGAAACCAGTAATACCCAGTCGGTGCTGGACGGTGACATTGACAAGTTCATCGAAGCCAGCCTGAAGATGGCGCTGTAACCAGCGCCTTTGCCACGCTAACCCGGACAACCCGATTCCTAGTGAGCCAAAATGACTGATCAAACTCAGAATGCCGCACAGCATGAGGACAACAAGCTGATTGCCGAGCGCCGCGCCAAACTGTCAGAGATGCGCGACCAGGGCAATGCCTTCCCGAACGACTTCCGTCGTGACGCCACCGCCGCCGAACTGCAGGCGAAATATGGTGATAAATCCAAGGAAGAGCTGGAGTCCCTCGGTATCAAGGTGGCCATTGCCGGCCGCATGATGCTCGACCGCAAGGCATTCAAGGTGGTTCAGGACATGACCGGCCGGATCCAGATCTATGCCTCCAAGGATGTCCAGAAAGACACCAAGCACTGGGATCTGGGGGATATCGTGGGTGTGCGCGGCACACTGTCCAAGTCGGGCAAGGGCGACCTGTACGTGACCATGGATGAGTACGTGTTGCTCACCAAGTCCCTGCGCCCGCTTCCCGAAAAGCACAAGGGCCTGACCGACACGGAAGCCCGTTACCGCCATCGCTATGTCGACCTGATGGTCAACGAGGACAGCCGTCGGGTGTTCTATGCGCGCTCGAAGATCATCAGCGCCATGCGTCAGTACTTCACCGACCGGGACTTCATGGAAGTGGAAACCCCGATGCTACAGGTGATCCCGGGCGGTGCCACAGCGCGCCCATTCGTGACCCATCACAACGCCCTGGGTATCGATATGTACCTGCGCATTGCGCCGGAACTGTTCCTGAAACGCCTCGTGGTTGGCGGCTTTGAGCGGGTATTCGAGATTAACCGGAACTTCCGAAATGAGGGCCTTTCCACCCGTCATAATCCGGAATTCACCATGGTTGAGTTCTATCAGGCCTACGCGGACTACAACGACCTGATGGATCTGACCGAGGACATGCTCCGCACCATCACCCAGAAAGTGCTGGGCACGACCACGGTTGTGAACACCCGCACCCTGGCGGATGGCAGCGAAGAAACCATCGAGTACGATTTCGGCAAAACCTTCGAGCGCCTGACCGTGGTCGACGCGATCCTGCGCTACAACCCGGACATCAAACCGGAACAGCTGGCGGACGACGCCAGTGCCCGCCAGGTGGCGAAAAACCTTGGTATTCATCTCAAGGATGGTTGGGGCCTGGGCAAAGTCCAGATCGAGATCTTCGAGGCGACCGCCGAGCATCGCCTGATGCAACCGACGTTTATCACCGAGTACCCGAAAGAAGTGTCGCCCCTGGCCCGCTGCAAAGACAGCAACCCGTTCGTCACCGAACGCTTCGAGTTCTTCGTGGGCGGTCGCGAAATTGCCAACGGCTTCTCGGAGCTGAACGACGCCGAAGACCAGGCCGAGCGCTTCCAGGCCCAGGTGGCCGAGAAAGATGCCGGTGACGACGAAGCCATGTTCTACGATGAAGACTACGTGATGGCCCTGGAATACGGCCTGCCGCCCACCGCCGGCGAAGGTATCGGAATCGACCGGCTGGCCATGCTGCTGACCAACTCGGCGTCAATCCGCGACGTTATCCTGTTCCCGGCCATGCGCCCCGAGCACAAGGCCGACAGCCGGAAAGACGAGGACTGATCCATGAGCCCGGTTGAGGTACTGGCCAGCCAGCTCAGGCCCGACCGGGGCTGGAAAGAGCATCTCTCGGAAGAATTCCGCCAGCCCTACATGCAGGGCCTGGCGGAATTCCTCGCCGCCGAGGAACAGGCAGGCAAAGCCCTGTTCCCCGCCAGCCAACACTGCTTCAACGCCCTGAACAGCACGCCGCTGGATAACGTAAGAGTGGTCATTCTCGGCCAAGACCCCTACCACGGCCCCGGCCAGGCCCACGGCCTGTGCTTCTCCGTGCGCCCGAACGTGGCCATTCCGCCCTCGCTGGTAAACATCTTCAAAGAAATCCAGGACGACCTGGGCATCGCTCCGCCGGACCACGGCTGCCTGCAACCCTGGGCAGAGCAGGGCGTGTTGCTTCTCAACAGCGTTCTGACCGTCGTCCAGGGCCAAGCCGGCGCCCACCAGGGCAAAGGCTGGGAAACCTTCACCGACAAAGTCATCGAAACCATCAACCGCGAACGGGAAGGCGTGGTATTCCTGCTCTGGGGCAGCTACGCCAAAAAGAAAGGCCAGCACATCGACCGCAGTAAACACCTGGTCCTCGACGGCCCCCATCCCTCGCCACTGAGCGCTTACCGGGGCTTCTTCGGTTGTAAGCACTTCTCGAAGGCGAACAACTGGTTGGCTCAGCAGGGAAAGCCCACGGTTAACTGGGCGCTGCCAAGCAAATCTGAGTTGATCGAGAGATACAAGAAGAGCTGAAAGGACAGGTCAGGAGCGCCCTTCCAATTTTTGATCGGTGTGGGGGTGGCAGTTTTTCCCGACAGGAAAAGCTGTCTGAGCGAAGCGAGTTCTTTTCCCGAGGGAAAAACTGCCACCCCCGCGCCAGCCCCCAAAAGCGAAGGGGCCAAGGGACTACGGCAGGTATTACTGAAGCAGCGCCATAGCCGCTTCCATCTGGGCGTTCAGATCCTCTTCCTCGCTCATGTCGACATTCGGATCCAACCCAAGACGATCAAAGGCCGAAATCTTCGTCCAGTCCATCTCCGTCCACGGATGCTCCGAACCCGCAACCAACTGCAGATTGGCAACCATCACCAAATCCGCATAATCGGGCGACGGCACCTCGCGGTTGAAGTTGGCGTATTCCAGGGGAACATTCTGAAGCTCCTTCGGGAAATCCCACTTCTTGAGGATGGTCGCCCCGATCTTCGGATGCAGCTCATCAACCACATTGTCCAGCATGATACTGCTGATCTGGATATCCTGGTCTTCAACATAGCGCAGGATCGGCAGCACACCGATCAGATGCACCAGACCTGCGAGCGTGGCCTGGTCCGGCTTGAGTTTAGTGTAGTGTTGCGCCAGAACGTGGCATACACCGGCCACTTCGGTACTGGTCTGCCAGGTGGCACGCATGCGCTTGTCAATCATGTCGGAGGTGGCCTGGAACATCTGCTCCATCGCCAGGCCCATGGCCAGGTTGCTGGTGTAGGCCATGCCCAGTCGGCTTACCGCCATGTTCAGGTTCTCAATGGCCCGGCTGCCGCGGAACAGCGGGCTGTTGGTCACCCGGATGATACGTGCCGACAGGGCTGTGTCATTGCTGATGACCTTTACCAGGTCCGCTATTGAAGAATCCTCGGATTGCGCAATGTCTCTGACCTGAAGGGCCACCTCCGGAAGGGTGGGGAGCACCAGCTTGTCATTTTCGATGGCTGCATTGAGATCGGCTTTGATGGTTTCAACAATATTCGACATGGTCAGTAAAGGTCCGCTTAAAGAATTCGAAAAATGGCCAGAATGCCTGAGCCAGTGTCCGAACAATCAAATATGTGAGCTACTGCATAGCAAAATAGCAAATTCTGGCGCGTTTGCCTGTCAACTTATGTATCTGATTGTGCGCTTTTTTCCCGTTCGGGTACCGAGTAGGGCAGTGGCATTGGCATCAGCACCGCCTCCGGCAGGCCATCCGGATGCAGGGCTTTTTCGGCTGCATCGTGGCGCACAACAGCGAGCAGCTCTACGCTACCGTCCCGGTATTTTACCGAGTTCACAACCTCTCCCACTGACCGTTCGCCAGCAACCAGGGCGCTTCCGGGGGCGGGCAGATCTTCGCCCTGTTCAATCCGGAAGCGGAACAGGCTCTTCTTCAGTTGTCCGAGAAAATGCATCCGGGCAATCACTTCCTGACCGGTATAGCAGCCTTTCTTGAAATGCACGCCGTCCACATGCTGCCAGTTCAGCATCTGTGGCACGAAAGACTCCTGTGTGGCGGCGGTGAGAGAGGCCACACCCGCAGCAATCTCGGATGCCTGCCAGTCTGCCAACGACATACGGGGGCTGGCCGGAAATGCTACTTCGCTGTCTTGAGTTTGCCAGAACTCGAAGCGGGTCGTGCCCTCGGCTGTCGGTTGCGTTTTCACGAGGATGCCGTCACGAAGTGCGCAAGAGTCGCCCGGTTCCTTCAGGCTGTCCAGTGCATTTTCGGCGAGCTTTTCGGCCAGCTCGTTGCCCAGTATCCCGACAATCCTGGTTTCCTGGACCAGCTCCATAGTGGTCCCGCGAAACAGCATCAGGTATTTGCGCAAGTGGCTGATGATGTCATCGGCGAGCTCGGCGGGAAAGTCCATCAGGATATCTTCACCTGCCCGGACCATGCGGGTAAGACAGTAGGCACGCCCCTTGGGTGTTGCCGCGGCCGCTCGTGGTGAGCGATCCGGAGTTACCTCGTCCAGGTTCTGGCTGAACTGGCCCTGAAGAAACTTGTTGGTGCCGGGGCCGCTGATGCGCACAACCACCCGGTCGTCGAGGACCGCCCAGCCGCTGTCGGGCAGCGGATAGTCGGCAACGGCTGATACAGGAGAGTCTGTGTCGGTCATGGCGTGCTCCAGATCGGTGAATCAGGTGGATGATCGCCCGGACCGGCCCAGTCTGAGCCATACCCTCAGGCGACGGAAATCGTCTGCCGCAACGTTACCCGGTTTGCCGGGTGACGGCGCCAGTAGAATCATGGTGTAAGACTGAAATCTGGTGCCGGTCGGTCGCAGTTTCAAGAGTGCCAGGCCGGACCAGATCCGACTGGACGCCAGCGGAAGCACCTGAACCTGCCGGTTGTCTCCGGTTTTGGCGTACATCTTTCCGTGTTCAATCAGCAGGCCGTGCACAGAACTGCCGCCCAGCAGTAATCCGTTGGACCGATACTGCAAGGTGGCGCCGCCCAGGGCAATCGGCGCTGCGGCAAGAAGCCAGATTTTGCCGGCCAGCGCCGCGATCAGCAGGAAGGCCATTAGCAGCAACCAGGGCAGCACTGCGAGAACGCCAACCGGCAATGAGGGGGTGAGCGTCAGCTCAATCCGGCTGGACACGTTTGAGGATGATGTCGACCATGCGTTGAAGGTCCGGATCTGCCGGGCGGCTGCGCTGCATGAACCACTCGAACATGTCATTGTCCTCGCAGGTGAGCAGCTTCTTGTAGCGGGCCTGGTCTTCGGCGTCGAGATCGCGGTAGGCCTCTTCCATGAATGGAATCAGGAGGTTGTCCAGCTCCAGCATGCCGCGACGGCTGTGCCACCACAGGCGGTTGAATTCTGCTTTTTCGGAAGATGCAGGTGTCTCTGACATAGTGTTTTCCATTGAATCGTGTGTAACAGTCAGCGTTCGCTCAGGGCGCAAGCGTTCGGTAGGTCGTGGGAACCAGTACGGTATCACGGACCTCATTGAGCAGTCCCGGATAATCCAGCGTGTAGTGCAGTCCGCGACTTTCCCTGCGCTGCAGTGCCGAGCAGATGATCAGGTCTGACACGGTGACCAGGTTACGAAGTTCCAGCAGGTCGTTGGTCACACGGTAATTGCTGTAGAACTCTCCGATCTCGGCGGACAGCAGGTCCACCCTGTGCTTGGCCCGCTGGAGGCGCTTGGTGGTCCGCACAATGCCCACGTAGTCCCACATGAAATGTCGCAGCTCGTCCCAGTTGTGGGAGATAACAACGTCTTCATCAGAATCTCGGACCTGGCTCTCGTCCCAGTCCGGGGCTTCCGGCGGTGGCGGAATGTCGGCTTCCCGGCGGGTGATATCCGCGGCGGCGGCACGCCCGTACACCAGGCACTCCAGCAGGGAGTTGCTGGCCATGCGGTTGGCGCCATGAAGTCCGGTGAAGGCGGCTTCGCCCACCACATAGAGCTGGTTGACATCGGTTCTGGCCCGCTCGTCACTCATGATGCCGCCACAGGTATAGTGGGCAGCGGGCACCACGGGAATGGGCTCGCGGGTGATATCAATGCCAAAGCCAAGGCACTTCTCGTAGATAGTGGGGAAGTGGTGCTTGATAAAGTCGGCGGGCTTGTGGCTGATGTCCAGATACAGATGATCAGCACCCAACCGCTTCATCTCATGATCAATGGCGCGGGCGACGATATCCCGCGGTGCCAGTTCACCGCGTTCGTCAAAGCGGTCCATGAACCGCGACCCATCAGGCAATTTCAGAAGACCCCCCTCCCCGCGCACGGCTTCCGTGATCAGGAAGGATTTGGCGTGGGGATGGTAAAGGCAGGTGGGGTGGAACTGGTTGAATTCCATGTTCGCTACCCTGCAACCGGCACGCCAGGCCATGGCGATTCCGTCTCCGGAAGCGCCGTCAGGGTTGGTCGTGTAGCGGTATGCCTTGGAAGCGCCACCGGTGGCAATGACTGTGAATCTTGCCCGGAACAGCTCTACGTGGTTGTCCTCAAGGTTCAGGATGTAGGCACCGACACATCGGTTGCCCGGCAGGGACAGTTTGCGATTGGTGATCAGGTCCACCGCCACACGACCGGACATAAGTTCGATGTTGGGTCGTGCCTCTGCCTGGGAGGTCAGCGTGGTTGAAACTGCGTGGCCGGTGGCATCGGCTGCGTGAATAATGCGCCGGTGGCTGTGACCGCCCTCCCGAGTCAGGTGGTAGTGGGCATCCTGATCCCGGGTAAAATCGACACCGGAATCGATCAGCCAGTCGATGCTCTCCTTGCCGTGCTCCACCGTGAAACGCACGGCGTCCTCATGGCACAGGCCCGCGCCAGCGTTCAGGGTGTCAGTAATGTGGTTTTCGGTGGAATCCTGATCATCCAGAACCGCAGCGATCCCTCCTTGCGCCCAGAGGGTTGCGCCGCTGCTGATCTGCGCCTTGCTCACCACGCAGACCTTCAGATGCCCTGGCAGATTGAGGGCGACGGTGAGGCCGGCAGCTCCGCTGCCGATAATGAGAACATCATATTCGAAGGACTGTGGCATCGGGTCGTTATCGCAGGCCATAATGTGGACGTGTATTGAACTAAACTTTACGCTTGCTGTCTATTTGGCCTGACAGGGTGAGCCGCCTGACAGGTGGCCGAGCCCGTTTCATTAACGGACGCCGGATAGCATCAATGACGCAGCGCAACTTGGTACAGGCCGGACAGCTGGCCATCAAATCAGGGAACCCCGGCAACCAGTCCATGACTCCTGATACAGAGAAACGTCAAGGCGACCACCCGGATAGCCAGACGGACCTGCAGTTGGTCCGCAAGGTCCGCAATGGTGATCGTGCCGCCTTTGATCTACTGGTGGTCAAGTACCAGTCCAGGGTTGCGTCTATCATCAGTCGGTACGTCTACGACAGCCAGGAAGTCATGGATTTGACCCAGGAAACCTTTGTCAAGGCATACAGGGCGATCGAGCGTTTCCGCGGAGACAGTGCCTTCTACACGTGGCTGTACCGGATTGCCGTGAACACCGCGAAGAACTATCTGGAGTCCCGGGGTCGTCGCCCGCAGGGCAGTGCCGACTCGGCCGAAGCGGAGAATTTTGATGACGGCTCCCGACTCCGGGATACCGCATCGCCGGAACGACTTCTGCAACGGGAACAGCTCCAGAAAGAATTGAACAGGGCTATTGCCCAGCTTCCCGAGGAGCTGCGTTCTGCCTTTCTGCTCAGGGAGTACGATGGCCTGAGCTATGAGGATATCGCTGGCATTCTGGAGTGCCCGATCGGTACCGTCCGTTCACGAATTTTCAGGGCCCGGGATGCGGTTGATAAGCATCTTGGACCTTTACTCAATCACTCCGTGACGTAATTGAGGTTGCATCCCATGGATGATCGTCTCAGAGAAACACTGTCCGCCATGATGGACGACGAAGCCGACGAGCTTTCGGTACGTCGCCTGCTTTCACACGATAGCCAGGACGAGGTTCGGGCGCAGTGGCAGCGTTGGCAGGACGTGCGGGACCTTATGCATGATGGCCACTCCCCGGCCCATGGTATGGATGTCAGTGTTGCCGTCCGTGAATTGCTTGACGGCCGTGGCTCCGGGATGGCCCGGCCAGAGCCCGTTGTTCAGGACAGTAAGGCGGGCCGATGGCACTGGCCGGCGGCCGCCATGGTGGCCATGGCGCTGCTGGTTGGATTTGGGGCTGGCGCCGGCTGGGATTCGTCCGGAGCCGGTCCGGTTCAACCCGTAACAGCAGCCGCACCGGAAACGACTGTTCAGGACCAGCCGGTCAGGGAGATCGCCTTGCAGGGGCTGGATGAGGAACAGTGGGAATACATGAGTCGCTACCTGCTGGAACACGCACAGCACAACAGCGTTGGTGCCGGGCGGGGTGCGGTCGGCTACGCCCGGCTGGTCAGCGCCAACGGTGCCGGCTACTGAACTCCGGAGCAAGTGTAATCATGCCTCAAGCCTTCATTGATTTTTCCCGAAGCCGTGCGCTGTCAGTGCTCGTGGGGCTTCTCCTCACGATTGCCGGACCGCTGGCGGCTGCTGCGGATGAAGATGAAGCCGCCGCCTGGCTCGAAAGGCTTGGGCCGGCGCTGAATATGACCTCCTATCGGGGTGTGTTCGTCTACGCCCGCGGTGAGAGTGTGCACTCCATGCAGATTGCGCATCGCTATAATGATGGTGTTGTTGAAGAGCGTCTGGTGCTGCAGGACGGCGGCAGCGGCGAAATTGTTCGCAAGGGCATGAACGTGGTCTGCGTGCTTCCTGAAACAGGCCGGATACAGCTTGATCAGGTCATTCCCTCGGGGCCGTTTGCCGAGGCATTCACCAGCCAGCTGGTGCCGGTTAGCCGCTGGTACCGGGCAGAGATGAAAGGTGACGATCGGGTTGCGGGATATGAGGTGGTTTCTGTAGCGCTGAGTGCTAAAGATTCCTACCGCTATAGCCATCGGCTCTGGCTGGAAAAATCCACCGGGTTGCTGGTGAAGAGCCATGTCCGGAACGCTGAGGGCGAGGTGCTCGAGCAGTTCCAGTTCACCAGCCTGTACATCGGTGAGGATATTCCCGACAGCGAATTTGTGATTCGCACCCAGGGCAGGGAAATCTCCAGAACCCTGGACGACCCCCCTGCCTCGGCATCCGTGGTACAGCGTATGGAAGGATGGCAGCTTGGCTGGCGCCCGGAAGGATTTGTACCCGCCGCAGCGCCCCGCTCGGGCAAGGGGCAGGCCGTCGCTTTCTCCGATGGCCTGGCAGCTTTCTCAGTGTTCGTTGAACCGGCTGGTCCTGTAACGATGCCCACGGGCGCCTCCAAAATTGGTGCCACGACAGTTTACATGCACCAGGTAAAGGAAGGAGACAACGCCTTCCTGGTCACTGTTGTGGGTGAACTGCCACCGCAAACAGCCCGGCAGGTCGCCGAGTCGGTCCGTATTGAAGACTCGCTGGCCCTGGGTGCGGGTGAATCGTGATTACCGAAACCGGGAAGGTTGTCGCGCTCAAGGGCGACCGGGTCTGGGTCCAGACGATTCGAACCAGTGCCTGTCAGAGTTGTGCCGCCCGCAATGGCTGCGGCCAGAAAGTCCTGGCGGCGGCCTCCGGCGGACGCGCTAACCAGATTCTGGTTGCGAACTCGGTCGATGCAAGGGTTGGCGATGAAGTCACCATCGGTATTGATGAACAGGCGTTGCTGGGTGCTTCGCTTCTGGTTTACGCCTTGCCGCTGATCCTGATGGTCGTTGCCAGTGTCCTCGGTCACCAGCTCTTCGGTGGGCACGATGGGGCAGCGATGCTGGCTGCTGTTGCTGGCCTGGCCCTGGGCTTTTTTGCTGGGCGAAAATTGCAACGCGCAGGCGGCACGGATTATGAGCCCCGTCTGGTCCGGGTAAACCGGATTGCCTCTGAAAACTGTCTGTAAATCCTACGGTTTTGTAAGTTGAAAATCGGTGGGGTGAACCCAAAATTTACGCGTATATGCTAGAACAACAGGGGGTACCACATGTCGAGTGCAACAGCAGTTGCCCAACCGTCACGGAATTTTATACCCGGAAGGATGCCGGCTGTTTTGTTTCTCGTGCTGTCCGCCATGGTGTTGGTGGGCTGGAGTCAGGCCAGTGCAGCCAGAAGCTTGCCGGACTTCACGGAGCTGGTTGAGGAGAACGCGGGTGCTGTTGTGAATATCAGCACAACGACCGAACCCCGACGCGGGCATTCCCGTTCCCCGGGAATGCCGTTTGATGAGCGGCAGCTCGAGCAACTGCCCGAGTTTTTCCAGGATTTCTTTCGCGGCCCGCAGTCTCCGTTTGGTGGCGGGCCGGGTAACTCCCAGCCCCGCCGTTCCATGGGCTCCGGCTTCATCGTATCCTCGGACGGCTACGTACTGACCAACAATCACGTGGTTGAAGGCGCTGATGAGATCATCGTGCGCCTGAACGACCGTCGCGAACTGCCTGCAACCCTGGTTGGAACCGATCCCCGTTCAGACATGGCCGTGCTGAAGATTGAAAACGGGGATGATCTGCCCGTCGTGAAGGTAGGCCAGTCCCGGGATCTGAGAGTCGGTGAATGGGTGTTTGCGATTGGCTCGCCCTTTGGATTCGACTACACGGTGACTGCCGGCATCGTCAGCGCTTTGGGCCGGTCATTGCCATCAGAAAACTATGTGCCCTTCATCCAGACCGATGTTGCAATCAACCCGGGCAATTCAGGCGGGCCCCTGTTTAATCTGGACGGTGAAGTGGTGGGTATCAACTCCCAGATCTATACCCGCTCTGGCGGTTTCATGGGGGTCTCGTTTGCCATTCCTATCGATGATGCCATGAATGTGTTCCGACAGCTGCGTGACAAGGGTTCTGTGTCCCGCGGCTGGCTCGGGGTGCTGATTCAGGAGGTAAATCGTGACCTGGCCGAGTCCTTTGGTCTGAAGCGGCCCCGCGGTGCGCTGGTTGCCGAAGTGATGGCAGACTCACCGGCGCAGGCGGCAGGCCTGCAGGCGGGGGATATCGTTCTCAGCTATGACGGTGATGAGGTGGAGCTTTCCTCTGACCTGCCGCCCATGGTGGGTCGCACTCCGGTAGGTGAAACCGCCGAGCTGAGAGTGCTTCGTGGTGGCAAGGAGATCGAGCTTCAGGTTGAAATTGGCCGCCTCCCCGAGGAAGGAAGCCAGCAAGCTGCAGCGCCTTCCGGTGACAGTGGTGGTCTCGCGTCTGCGCCTTTGGGCATGATGGTTGAACCGCTGCCTTCGGACATGGCCGACTCCATGGGCGTTGACGGCGGCGTTGTGGTCAATAACGTTGCCCGGGGTGCTGCGTCTGAGGCCGGCATCCGGGCGGGCGATGTGATCACTGAAATCAACCGCCAGAAAGTGACCTCGGTACAGGAGTTTCGCGAGGCTGTCCGGTCGCTGCCTGAGGGCAAGGCGGTGTCGGTCCGGATAGTTCGCCAGGGCCGGGCACTGTATCTGGTGATGAAGCCCTGATATTGCTCTGCTGAGCCAAATTATCGGATTAAGTAAGCCCCCGCAGGTCTCGGAAACGACACCTGCGGGGGCTTTTGTTATACTCAGCGATGAAATAAAAATGAGTGGCCATGGAACGGACCAGCCAGATGATGAACAGACAGGAACTCTCTCTTCGCAAGTTACTGGAATTTCGCAACGCCTGGGTCGCCTGGCTGATTTTTGCTGTTGCCATTGCTGTCACCATGCTGCTCTGGCAGGTGTCCATTCGGCTGGTTGAAGATCGCACGGAGGCTCGCTTTCGCACCCAGTCCCTGCAACTGAAATCCGCCATTGAAGAACGCTTGCTGAACTACGAGCAGGTGCTGGCGGGTAGTGCCGGTCTGTTTGCGGTGACCGGAGATGTTTCCCGTGACCAGTGGCGCGAATACGTCGACAAGGTGGACATCAATCGTTACTACCCTGGCATTCAGGGTATCGGTTATGTTCGCCGGATCGGTGTCCGCCAGATGGCCGATCATATTGCTTCTGTCCGGGCGGAAGGGGTGCATAATTACCTGGTGAACCCGCTGGGCAGTGGCCCCTATTACTACCCCATGGTTTACCTGGAGCCGGGCACTGAGCGCAATCGCCGGGCCCTTGGCTACGATGCCTTCAGCGATCCCATTCATCGCCAAGCCATGGAGCGGGCCCGGGATGATGCCATCCCCACGGTGACTGCCAAGGTGGTGCTGGTCCAGGAAGAGCTTGGTGAAGACCAGGCAAGTTTCCTGATGTACTACCCGGTGTACCAGGGCGGAACCGTGCCCGAGATCCGGGCCGAGCGTCGCATGATGCTGGCAGGTTACGTGTTCAGTGCCTTCCGGATGAACAACCTGATCGACGGCATTGTCGGCCTGATCTCGCCGTTTCTTGATGTCCGGATCTACGATGCCGGAGTGGTGGGGCGGCAGAACCTCATGTACGGCTCCAATCTGGGTTCCCTCGACAACGAATTCAGTTTCCAGATGAGCCAGACCATCAGTCACGGTGGTCGCGATTGGCTGTTGCAGACCCGTTCCACGCCTGCCTTTGATTTCCTGGCCGCGGATCCGCGTCCTCCGATCGTTCTGGGCAGCGGCCTGGTCATCAGTGCCTTGCTGTTCCTCTTCGTGCTCGCACTGATCCGGTCACGTCTGATGGCGCAGATCAGTGCCGGTCGCTATCGGGCGATTACCGAGGGCGCTGCCAACGTCACTCTGGTGATGGACCGAGCCGGGCAGGCCCTGTACGCCAGTCCGTCCAGCCTCGACATTCTTGGTTTTGAGCCGGACCAGGTTCAGTCCCTGGACTTTGAAGAACTGGTTCACGGCGACGATTGGCCTCAGCTACAGAAAGGCTTTGACGATTCCGTGCAGTCGCCGGGTAAACAGATGCCGGTGATCCGGGTTCGTATTCGCGATGCTGAAGGGCAGTGGCGGGATATGGAGGGCACTTTTACTGCCATGTTGTCGGTGCCTGGCGTTAATGGGGTTGTGCTTAGCCTGCGGGATCTGACCCAGCTCAAGGCTGCCCAGTCCGAACTGCACCGGTTGGCATTCTATGATCCGCTCACAGGGCTGGCAAACCGGCAATTGTTCCGTGACCGGCTGAACCATGTAGTCAGCCGTAGCCGCCGAAGCGGTGAGCCGGCCGCTCTCATGTTCCTGGATCTGGACGGGTTCAAGCGTATCAACGATACCCTGGGTCATGATTCCGGGGATGAACTCCTGCGTCAGGTGGCCCAGTGGCTGGTGGGTTGTGTCCGGGAAGAAGACTCGGTTGCCCGGCTCGGTGGCGACGAATTCGTGGTGCTGCTGTCACGGATCACTGATTCAGACGCCGCTGGCAAGGTGGCAGAGACCATCCTGCGCAGTCTGTGTCAGCGGATCCGGCTGAATGATCACGAAGTCGGCATCACGGTCAGTATTGGTATTACCATGATTCCGCACGACAGCGAGGATGCCGGGACCCTGATGAAGTATGCCGATCTGGCCATGTATCGTGCCAAGGAACTGGGCCGCAATACCTTCCAGTTCTTCACGCCGGCCATGAATATCAAGGCGGCGCGCCGGCTCCTGCAGCAGGAAGAGTTGGCCACGGCCCTGGAAGGTGATCGCTTCGTGCTGCACTACCAGCCGAAGATTGATCTGGCCAGTGAGCGGGTCATCGGGGTCGAGGCGTTCCTGCGCTGGCATCATCCGGAGAAAGGGCTGGTCTCGGCCCAGCAATTCATCGGTCTGGCCGAGGAAACCGGCCTGATCGTGCGCCTGGGCGAATGGGCCCTGAGGCAGGCCTGTATTCAGGTGCAGGCACTGGAGCGGGCCGGTTTTGAATCACTGAAAATGGCAGTGAATCTGTCCGTGCGTCAGCTGACCGACTCGGGCTTCCTGGATATGATCCGCCAGGTTATTACCGAAACCGGCGTCTCGCCCGAGCGCCTGGAGCTGGAAATGCCGGCGGAACTGCTCAATGAAGATCCGCGAATGCTCCGGGAGTTGCTGGTGTCGCTCCATGATCTGGGGGTCTGTCTGATTCTCGATGATTTTGGTACCGGTGCCTGTTCGCTCGTCTCCTTGCAACAGCTGCCGCTGGATGTGATCAAGATCGATCACCGGTTCATCCGCGATATACCCTACAACGTCAGTGCGACCGATGTTGCCTCCGCAGTAATTGCCCTGGCTCGCAAGCTCCACCTCACAGTGGTTGCTGAGGGTGTGGAAACCCCGCAGCAGCTGAGCTTCCTGAAAACCCACGGCTGTGCCCAGTGTCAGGGCAACCTGTTCAGCTATCCCCTGGACGAGGATGCGCTCATTGGTTTCCTGATCCGGCAGTACGAAAGGCCGCTGATTTCCTGATCATGGCAATGGCGGCCGGTAACCGGTAAAATCACGCCGTTCCCGGACCCCGGTAGCGGTCCCTCCGGGCTCAATCCTTCGTCTTAACTGAGTATTCATTGTCTGTGACTGAACTGAGCCGAATCCGTAACTTTTCCATCATTGCCCACATCGACCATGGCAAATCCACGCTGGCAGACCGTTTTATCCAGGTTTGCGGCGGCCTGACCGACCGTGAAATGGCCGAGCAGGTCCTGGACTCCATGGATCTCGAACGTGAGCGAGGGATTACCATCAAGGCCCAGAGTGTCACGCTGAATTACACAGCCCGTGACGGCCAGGAATACAAACTGAACTTTATCGACACCCCGGGCCATGTGGATTTTTCCTACGAGGTTTCGCGGTCGCTTTATGCCTGCGAAGGGGCGTTGCTGGTGGTCGACGCAGGGCAGGGCGTTGAAGCCCAGTCGGTGGCCAACTGCTATACCGCCATTGAGCAGGGCCTCGAAGTAGTGCCGGTTCTGAACAAGATGGACTTGCCCCAGGCCGAACCGGAACGGGTAGCGGCGGAAATCGAGGACATCATCGGCATTGAAGCCTCTGATGCGGTTCGCTGCAGCGCCAAAAGTGGTCTGGGTGTTGAGGATGTGCTGGAAGATCTGATCAAGAAAATTCCGCCGCCGAAGGGCGACCGGAGCGCACCACTGCAGGCGCTGATTATCGATTCCTGGTTCGACAATTATCTGGGCGTGGTGTCTCTGGTAAGGGTGACCGAAGGCACCCTGAAAAAGGGCGACAAGATCGTCATCAAGTCCACCGGCAAGGCCTGGAATGCCGACAAAGTGGGCATTTTCAATCCCAAACCGAAAGACACTGACATGCTCGAAGCCGGCGATGTCGGCTTCGTAGTGGCAGGCATCAAGGATATTCATGGTGCGCCCGTGGGCGACACCATCGTGCATCAGAAATTCGCCGAGCAGACGCCGATGTTGCCGGGGTTCAAAAAGGTTAAACCCCAGGTGTACGCCGGGTTATTCCCGGTCAGCGCCGACGACTACAACGATTTCCGGGATGCCCTGGAAAAACTGACCCTGAACGATGCTTCCCTGTTTTTCGAGCCGGAGAACTCCGATGCCCTTGGCTTTGGTTTCCGCTGTGGTTTCCTGGGCATGCTGCACATGGAGATTATCCAGGAGCGGCTGGAACGGGAATACGACATTGACCTGATCACAACGGCGCCAACGGTTATCTATGAGGTGGTTACCAAACAGGGTGAGACCCTGTCGGTAGACAACCCGTCCCGGCTTCCGGATATTGGTTCCATTGAGGAAATGCGTGAGCCGATTGTGGAAGCGAATATCCTGGTGCCCCAGGAGCATATCGGTAACGTAATAGCCTTGTGCGAGGAAAAGCGTGGCGTCCAGAAGAACATGCACTTCATGACGACCCAGGTCCAGCTCACCTATGAGCTGCCGATGGCCGAGGTGGTGATGGACTTCTTTGACCGTATCAAATCGGCCAGCCGCGGCTTTGCCTCTCTGGATTATCATTTTACCCGATTCCAGACCGCCAATCTGGTGCGGCTGGACGTACTGATCAACGGTGAGCGTGTTGATGCCCTGGCCCTGATCGTGCACAAGGAGCAGGCCCATCACAAAGGTCGCCAGCTGATAGAGAAGATGAAAGAACTGATTCCGCGACAAATGTTCGATATTGCCATTCAGGCTGCCATCGGTAACCAGGTGGTATCGCGGGTCACGGTCAAGGCACTGCGCAAGAACGTAACCGCCAAGTGTTACGGTGGTGATGTGAGCCGGAAGAAGAAACTGCTGCAGAAGCAGAAAGAAGGTAAAAAGCGCATGAAGCAGCTGGGTAATGTCGAGGTGCCTCAGGAAGCGTTTCTTGCCGTACTGAAAGTAGATAAATAAAAGGCCTCCTGGATGGATATCGATTTTCCCCTGGTACTGGTGGTACTGACCTTCGCAACGGGTCTGATCTGGCTGGCGGACAAGCTGTTTCTTCGTGATCGTCGTCTTGCTGCCTACCGTGCCAGTGGTGCTGCCGGAGACGTGGGTGATGGCTCATCCTCGGAATCCGAGGAACCGAAAGAACC
This sequence comes from Marinobacter maroccanus, assembly GCF_002933275.1. GTDB lineage: Bacteria > Pseudomonadota > Gammaproteobacteria > Pseudomonadales > Oleiphilaceae > Marinobacter > Marinobacter maroccanus. The sequence goes on along the minus strand of NZ_PSSX01000009.1, from coordinate 75,838 downwards.
CTACCTGGTCGACCTGAGCCGATCGTTTTTCCCGGTGTTGGCGATTGTCCTGGTGCTGCGCTCCTTTCTGGTAGAGCCGTTCCAGATCCCATCAGGGTCCATGCTGCCTACCCTGGAAGTGGGCGACTTCATCCTGGTGAACAAATACGCCTATGGGATGAGACTGCCTGTTGCCGGGACCAAAGTGGTCCCGGTTGGCGATCCGCAGCGCGGCGATGTGATGGTGTTCCGTTACCCGGAAGACGGCCAGACCAACTACATCAAGCGGGTAATCGGCCTGCCCGGTGATCATATCCGCTATCGTGACAAGCAGTTGTTCATCAATGGTGAGCGGGTGGAAACCCGATTTATCGCCAGACTGCCGCCCATGGAGCTGCGCCGTGAAGATCTGGGTGAAGTGGAGCACGACATTTTCCTGACCATGGGGCGGCCCGGCGGCAGTGGTGAGGGCGAGTGGCTGGTGCCCGAAGGCCATTATTTTGTCATGGGTGACAATCGCGACAACAGTAATGACAGCCGCTACTGGGGCACGGTCCCGGACGAGCTGGTGGTGGGCAAGGCCTTTGCCATCTGGATGCACTGGAAATCCCTTACCAGTCTGCCATCCTTTGATCGTGTGGGCGGAATCGAGTAACTCGGACTATCTGGAGCGCAGTCGTAATGAAGAAAAACAATCTTTCCGGCATGGGCCGTCAGCGCGGTGCCTCGGCATTGACCATGATGGTGATGGTGCTGTTTTTTGGCGGCCTGCTGACGCTGGTTATCAAGCTTGGCCCCGCCTATCTGGATGACATCACCATTCAGGAGGCGCTGGAAAGCCTGGACGGCACCGAAGGTCTATCCCAGATGGGGCCGGCCCAGGTCCGCACGCTGATCAACAAACGGCTCAGCGTGAACAATGTCCGGGGATTTGATGCCAAGAATATTTCTGTCGATAAAGACGGCGATCTGGTCGTCATCAATGTTGATTACGAAGTGCGAAACAACCTGTTCAGTAATGTGGACACGGTGGTTCACTTCAAGCACCAATATGAGATGAAGGGCAAGTGAGTTCACAACCGGATCTGGATCAGTTACAGCGGCGCATCGGCTATCAGTTCAAATCGCCGGAGCGGCTTCTGCTGGCACTTACCCACCGGAGTTTCGGAAATCAGAATAACGAGCGCCTCGAATTCCTCGGTGATTCCATTGTGAACATGGTTATTGCCGAGTATCTGTTTCTGCACTTCGAAAAAGCCCGTGAAGGCCAGCTGAGTCGCCTGCGGGCCCGCATGGTGAAGGGCGTAACGCTGGCTGAGATTGGGCGCGAGTTCCAGCTCGGCAGTTACCTGCGCCTGGGCTCCGGTGAACTGAAAAGCGGCGGGTTCCGCAGAGAATCCATCCTGGCTGACGCGGTGGAGTCCATCATTGGTGCGATTTACCTGGACAGTGACTTTCACACCTGTCGGGAGCAGGTCTTGCGTTGGTTCGAGCACCGGTTGGAGAAGCTCGACTTGCAGGATACCCAGAAAGACCCCAAGACCCGCCTGCAGGAATACCTTCAGTCCCGCCAGTTCCCACTGCCACGCTATGACGTCATTTCCGTGGACGGTGAAGCCCACAACCAGACATTCCATGTATCCTGTGCGCTGCCCTCGCTGGACCGAAAGACCACCGGGACCGGCAGCAGCCGCCGCGTGGCCGAGCAGCAGGCAGCCCGTAACGCCCTGAAAGAACTGGGCGTGGAGAACCAGTAATGAACGATATTACCCGTCCGGAAAACCCGGACAGTCGCTGCGGTTTCGTGGCCATCGTCGGCCGCCCGAATGTGGGCAAGTCTACGCTGCTGAATCACATCCTCGGGCAGAAGCTGAGCATAACCTCCCGCAAGCCACAGACCACCCGTCATCAGGTGCTTGGTATCAAGACCGTGGGGCCGGTGCAGGCGATCTATGTGGACACGCCGGGCATGCATGAGGAAGAGCCCCGGGCCATTAACCGCTACATGAACAAGGCCGCCACGTCGGCGCTCATTGATGTCGATGTGGTGGTGTTCGTGGTGGACCAGTTAGCCTGGACGACCGCGGACGAGATGGTGCTTGAGAAACTCAGTCGGCTGAAATGCCCTGTGATCCTGGCGGTGAACAAGGTCGACAAGATCGAAAAGCGGGAAAGCCTACTGCCGCACCTGGATATGCTCTCGAAAAAGCGTGAGTTTGCCGAGATCATTCCGCTTTCGGCCCTCAAAGAGACCAATCTTGAACCTCTGGAAGAGGCGGTGGGGCGTTTCCTGCCGGAGAGTATCCACTTCTACCCGGACGATCAGATCACCGATCGCAGTGAGCGTTTCCTGGCGTCGGAGATTGTCCGGGAAAAAATCACCCGCCAGTTGGGGGCCGAATTGCCTTACTCGGTTGCAGTGGAGATCGAGGAGTTCAAGCGGGAGGGCAAGACCCTGCATATTTCCGCCCTGATCCTGGTCGAGCGTGAAGGCCAGAAGAAGATCATCATCGGCGAAAAGGGCGAGCGGATGCGCCGGATCGGTCAGGAGGCGCGCACGGATATGGAGCGCATGTTCGACAGCAAGATCATGTTGAGGCTCTGGGTCAAGGTGAAGCGTGGTTGGGCAGACAGCGACCGGGCCCTGAAGAGCCTGGGCATGAACGACCTCTGAGGCGGCTATGAAGGGGCCTGAGCTGCAGGAACCCGCTTATGTCCTTCACCGCCGGCCCTGGCGGGAAACCAGCCTGATGGTGGATCTCTTTGCCCTGAACCATGGCCGGATGACCGTCATTGCCCGGGGCGCCAACAGTGCCAAAAGTCCTCTGAAAGCCCAGCTACAGCCCTTCCAGCCGCTTTTGGTGGACTGGGCGGGTCGGGGCGACCTGAAAACCCTGACCCAGGTCGATGTGCGAACCGGCCCGACAATCACCCGGACAGTCTCGCTCTACAGTGGCCTCTACCTGAACGAACTGTTGCAGCGGGTTCTGCCCGCTGCTGATCCCCATCCGACCCTCTTTGCAGCCTACATAGATGCCCTACGGCAGCTGTCCGACACCACGGACGTGGAGCCGGTGCTACGGCGGTTCGAACTCGCTTTTGCTGCCGCCCTGGGTTACGACTTTGCCTGGGATGTTGCCACCGATACGGGGCAATCCGTCGAGCCTGACCGGGAGTATTGTTATGATCCGGAGCAGGGCATTGTTTCCGGGCTGTCGGCCGGTGTGCGACTGCGGAATCTGCCCGGGGAAGTCTTACTGGATCTGGCCCGGGATGATCTGCAATCGGACCGCTGTCGGCGGCTGGCGAAGCGGGTCATGCGGGTACTGATCGATTACCTTTTGCAGGGGCGCCCCCTGAACAGTCGCAGCCTTTTCACTCACCTTCGGGGAGAATCCCATGAATCCTAGAGTACTGCTTGGCGTCAATATTGATCACGTTGCCACCCTCCGTCAGGCTAGGGGGACCCGGTATCCGGACCCGGTGCAGGCAGCACTGATGGCCGAGGAAGCCGGGGCGGACGGCATCACGATCCATCCCAGGGAAGACCGGCGTCATATCCAGGATCGGGACGTGCTGTTACTCAAGGAAGTGCTCCATACCAAGATGAACCTGGAGATGGCAGTTACCGATGCCATGCTGGCGTTTGCTGAGCAGGTCCGGCCGGAATGTGTCTGCCTGGTGCCGGAGAAGCGTGAGGAATTGACCACCGAGGGCGGTCTGGATGTGGAGGGTCAGGAATCCCGGGTGGCCAAAGCCTGTGATCGCCTCGCCCGGATTGGCGCCGAAGTGTCATTGTTTATTGATCCGGACCCGGCCCAGATTGATGCCGCAGTGCGTTGCGGCGCGCCGGTAGTCGAACTTCACACCGGAGAGTATGCCGACGCCGAAACGCCAGAGGCTGAAAACGCTGCGTTCAAAACCATTGCCGACGCGGTGGCCTATGCCCGCAAGAAAGGGCTTATCGTCAATGCAGGCCACGGCTTGCACTATCACAACACCGAGCGGGTAGCGGCGATCCATGGCATCAACGAACTTAATATTGGCCACGCCATTATCGCCCGCGCGGTTTTTACCGGTCTGAAAGAAGCGGTCCGGGATATGAAAGCCATTGTTGATCAGGCCCGGAGCCGGGCCTGATTCGAGGTAGCATCAGGTCGTTTCGGCGGCCTCGTGGCGTTCGCGGAACAGCTGTTGCCAGTCGGTCTGGTCGCTCCAGATCTGCAGTCGCTCCATGGCTGAGAGCAACTGGTCTTTCTGATGCTCAAGATCCGGGGCAGAGCATTTGATCGCAGTTTCCAGGTGGTTGGCTGCGGCCCGCAGTTCCGGTACGCCACAGTAGCGGGTGGCGCCATGGAGTTTGTGAACGCACTCCAGCAGCTCATCCATATTGTCGTCGGCCCAGAGTTCCGGGATCCGCTCCCGATCCACGTGGACCTGTTCCAGCAGCATGCTGAACAGTTCTTCCGCCAGATCAGCCTTGCCGGCTGCCAGCTGAATGCTCTCGTCGACGCTGACGCAGTCCTGCTGCATTTTGCGGGTTGACGGCCGGAGGGCTCGTCGGGTGTCGCGGATTTCCGGCACGGGAAGCCGGCCGTTGCTTCCGTTCTTCGGGCAGACGTAACCAGTGTACTCATGGATGATTTCGGTAAGCTGGCCACTGCTGATCGGTTTGGGCATGTAGCCATCGAAGCCCTGCTTGCTCAGCCGTTCCTGCTCGTCCGCCAGGGCATGGGCGGTCAGGGCAATGATCGGGGTCCGGTGATTGCCGGTATCCATTTCTCTCAGCCTGGCCGTGGTTTCCACGCCGTCCATGCCGGGCATCTGCAGATCCATGAAAACCAGGTCGAAGGGTTTCTGTCTGGCCTTGCTCAGGGCTTCGAATCCGCTGGAAGCGCTTTCGGCGTCCAGTTGGCAGTCTTCCAGCAGGGTCATCACCAGCTTCAGGTTGGCGTCATTGTCATCCACGGCCAGTACCCGGGGAACATTGGCGGTGGTCACGCGTTTGGCGGAAATCTCGTATTCGGGCACCCGCCCGCTGGAATTGATGCCGTGCACCAGCAATAGAAGCTCGTCGTACAGTGAGTCGCGGCACACCGGCTTGGTGAGATGGCCACTGGCAAGCCCCGACAGTGGCGTGTCGTGAGTTTCCAGGGTGGGGGTCAGCAACAGTGTCCGGCAATCCCGTTCGATCTCAAGGGTACGGACAAGGCTGCAGTACTGGCTGGAATTGAGCAGGTGCCGGGTAATGCCGACAATGGCCACGGCGTAACCGGCCTGGCTTTTCTGGGCTTCCTCAATGTGTTCCTGCAGTGCACCGGGGGAGGCCACCCGGTCGACCACCATGCCCCAGTCCCGCAACAGGTGTTCCACGGCCAACCCGGTGGTTTTCTGTTGTTCCAGGTAGATGACCCGCTCCCCACGCAGGGCATCCCGCGGGGCAATGGCCTCACCGCTGGCGGCAAGCTCTGAGGTGAGGGTGAACCAGAAGGTCGAGCCCTTGCCAAGTTCGCTTTCGAGCCCGATCTTACCACCCATCTCCTCGACCAGGCGCTTCGAGATGGCCAGCCCAAGGCCGGTGCCGCCGTATTGTCGGGCAGTCGAAGCGTCGGCCTGGCTGAAGGCGTTGAACAGGGATTGTTGCTGGGCCCGGGAGAGGCCCACGCCGGAATCCGTGATGCTCAGGCGCAGGGTAACCCGGTTGGTGTCGGTCTCTTCCTCTTCCAGGCTCGCCCGCAGGACCACCTCGCCGGTCTGGGTAAACTTGATGGCGTTGTTGACCAGGTTGGTGATTACCTGTTTGACCCGCAGGGGGTCGCCCATGATGTTGTCTGGCACGTCGTTGTAGACCAGGGGTACCAGATCCAGGTTCTTGGCATGGGCGGCCGGCGCCAGCATGACCATGACTTCCTCGACAATATCCCGCAACTGGAAGGGCACCCGGTCCAGAATCAGCTTGCCGGCTTCAATTTTTGAGAAGTCCAGGATGTCGTTGATGATGGTTAGGAGAATCTCCGAGGATTTCCTGATGGTACTCAGATGGTCCCGTTGCTGCCTTGGCAGGGGGCTCTTCAGGAGCAGCTCGGTGAAGCCGATAATGCCGTTCAGCGGCGTGCGGATTTCATGGGACATGTTGGCCAGGAACTCTGACTTGATCCGGCTCGCTTCCAGCGCCTCCTTCCGGGCAAAATCCAGTTCAATGTTCTGGATTTCGATGGTCTCCAGCGTTTCCCGCAGATCTTCCGTGGCCTGGTCGATGTTCTGCTGCATTTCTGCCTGGGCCTTGCTCAGTTCCTCGGCCATAGCATTGAGCCCGGATTCCAGCTGTTCGAACTCCGGCCCGGCGCCAGTATAGACCCGGGTGTCCAGCTTGCCTTCCTTGAGTTTGGCAACGGCTTCGTTCAGCTCGAACACGGGGTTGGTGAACGCACGGCTCAGCCGCAGGGCAATGGCCATACTGAGAATGACGCCCCCGAGAATGAGCAGAAGGGAAATCAGCAGGGCCTTGTACGTCTCCTTTTCGGTGCGGATATGGGACATCTCCACCACCACCCAGCCGAGAGGCTCCCGCAGATTCGACATGGACTGGCGGGCATCCGGGTCGAGCATGCTTTCGATCATCAGATCCTGGAGAAAAACAGGGGTAATGAAGCGGGTGCTGTTTTCCCGGGATATCCGGGTTGCGTGCTCGGCGGTGAGTTCCCCGGACTGCACGGTCTCGGAGCTTCCCGGCCCGGTATGAAGCAGGCGCGAGCCGTCACTGCCAAAGAAGGTAATGGAGCGCACGTCCTGCTCTTCCAGGAGGGCATTGGAGAGACTGCTTAGCAGGCTGCGGTTGGCGGTAAACAGGCCATACTCGGAACCGGCCGCGAGCTGACGGGAGAGTGACTCGCCCCGATCCTTCAGCAGGCTTTCTATATTGTTAACCCAGCTATAGGTGAAGAACAGCCCCAGCATCAGGGTGGTCAGCAGGGTGGGAACCAGCGTCACCACCAAAACTTTCTTGCGAATGCCCCAACGTCGCATACCGTGTTCCTGAATTATTGCTTTTGTCCGCGCTGCAGAGCGGAAAACGTCCGTGTTAAGAATAGCTGATCCGGAACGGGATAACTGTGGTATCAGTCCCGGCAGTACCGGAAAATCCCGTGGCGGATATAGCCTCCGGTCATGGATATAGCGAGAAGCTGTATTGGGAGACCGGGGCGATAACGCGTATCATGCGAAGCCAAAAGTGTACCACAGGGTTATCATATGCATTTTCCCACCATCGAAGATTATGTCGGGCACACCCCTCTGGTTCGCCTGCAGCGTCTCCCGGGTGAGACGAGTAACGTGATTCTGGCCAAGCTGGAGGGAAACAACCCTGCCGGCTCGGTCAAAGACCGCCCGGCTATCAGCATGATCCAGGAGGCGGAGCGTCGGGGCGACATAAAACCGGGCGACACTCTGATCGAGGCGACCAGTGGCAACACCGGCATTGCCCTGGCCATGGCGGCTGCGATCAAGGGTTACCGCATGGTGCTGATCATGCCTGCGAACATGAGCGAGGAGCGTCGGGCATCCATGCGCGCCTATGGTGCGGAAATTGTCACGGTCACCAGGGAAGAGGGTATGGAGACTGCCCGTGACCTGGCCCTGAAGATGCAGGCGGAGGGCAAGGGCAGGGTGCTGGACCAGTTCAGTAACCAGGACAACCCCCTGGCGCACTACCGCACGACCGGTCCCGAAATCTGGGAACAGACCGGCGGGCGTGTCACCCATTTTGTCAGCTCCATGGGCACCACCGGCACCATCATGGGCGTGTCCCGTTACCTCAAGGAGCGCAACCCGGATATCCGCATCATCGGGCTGCAGCCAAAAGAAGGCGCTTCGATCCCCGGGATTCGGCGCTGGCCGGAAGCCTACCTGCCGAAAATCTACGATGCCGCACGGGTGGACGAGGTACTGGACATTAGCCAGGAAGAGGCTGAAAACACCATGCGGGCCCTGGCGTCTGAGGAAGGCATTTTTTGTGGCGTCTCCTCCGGCGGTTCGATCGCGGCCGCGCTCAAGCTCTCGCAGCAGGTTGAAAATGCCATCATCGTGGCCATTATCTGTGACCGCGGCGACCGCTATCTTTCCACCGGTGTGTTCCCCGGCGCCTGAATACGACTTTACCAAGAGACCCGAGTATGAGCAGACGACGCAGGAAGGTTCTTCCGAAAGAGCCCGTGCGCTGTGAGATTGAGACCCTGAGCCACGACGGCCGGGGTATCGCCCGTCAGGACGGCAAAACCCAGTTTGTGGATGGAGCCCTGCCGGGTGAAACGGTGATGGCGAAAGTGGTGTCCAGCCGAAGCAAGTTCGACGAGTTGCGCACCGAAGAGGTTCTCGAAGCTGCGCCGGATCGCCAGACGCCACCCTGCGAGTTTGCCGATCTGTGCGGTGGCTGTAGCCTCCAGCATATGAGTGGCGATGCCCAGATCGAGTTCAAGGAAAATACCCTGCGGGAGCATTTTGCCCATTTCGGGGGCATTGAGCCCGAACAGTGGATTGAGCCGCTGCGCTCGGAAGACAGCCTCGGCTATCGCCGCAAGGCCCGCCTCGGGGTTCGTTACGTCAAGGCCAGGGAGTCCGTTCTGGTGGGGTTCCGGGAGAAGCGCAACAGTTTCCTGACCGACATAGATCGTTGCGTGGTGCTGGATCCCCGCATTGGCGACCGCATCCTGCCCCTGCGCAACATGCTGCACGACCTGGACGCATACAGCCGAATCGCCCAGGTGGAGGTTGCCTGTGGCGATGATGTGGCAGTGATGGTGTTCCGGAACATGGATGATCTCTCGGCCGGTGATCGGGAAAATCTCATCGCCTTTGGTCAGGCCCACGATTTGCATATCTACCTGCAACCAAAAGGCCCCGACACGGTGCATCGGATATGGCCCGAATCCTCTGGCCGGGATGATGAACGGCTGAGCTACAGGCTGGAAGAATTCGACCTGACCATGAAATTTCATCCCATGGACTTTACCCAGGTCAATGCAGGCATTAACCGCGCGATGGTACACAGGGCCGTGGAATGGCTGGATGTCCAGCCGGGTGAGCGTGTCCTGGATCTCTTCTGCGGTCTGGGGAACTTTACGCTGCCCCTGGCCCGGATGGGAGGACAGGTAGTTGGCGTGGAAGGCGACGAGACCATGGTCGTGCGGGGCCGGGAAAATGCGGAACTGAATGGTCTGGACAATGTCGATTTCCAAGGTGCCGATCTGCACGGAGACTTCACCGGCCAGAGTTGGGCGAAGGAAGGGTTCGACAAGATCCTGATTGATCCGCCTCGCTCCGGTGCCGAGGAAATCTGCAAATACCTCACTGCCTTCGGTGCGCGGAAGATAGTCTATGTCTCCTGTAACCCGGCTACCCTTGCGCGGGATGCGGGCGTTATGGTGCGCAACGGCTATCGCCTGGTGCGCGCGGGTGTGATGGACATGTTCCCCCACACCACCCACGTGGAATCCATCGCGCTATTCGAGCGGGATTCCGGCTGACGATGTTGTGGGCAGTCAGGGATGGCTGCGGAAACCATCAGGAATAACAAGACTGATATGGTAAAAGTTCGCGAAGACTACGCAATGACTGGCGATGGCCAGGTGGATATCGAGGGCTGGGTTCACCAGATAGCCTCGCAGACCCACCTGGAAGACCCGGATCAGTTCCGGCAGGCCTGCGAAAAAGCGGCGGAGATCGATCTCCAGGCGTTCCGGCAGGACCGGCAATGGGCCCCTGGTTCCAGCAGCTTCCGGATCGGCATTGAGATGGCCCAGGTGCTGGCGGAGCTGCACCTGGATCAGGCCAGCCTGGTGGCGGCGATTCTTTACCGCGCAGTACGTGAAGAGCGTGTTCCCCTCGAGATGATCCGCAAGGAGTTTGGCGACGAGGTGGCAGGCCTGATCAACGGTGTGCAGCAGATGGCGGCTATTTCGTCCATCCATCACCCGCTGAAAGGCAACGTTCTGGGGCAGAGTGAAGGCCAGTTGGACAATGTCCGCAAGATGCTTGTCACCATGATTGACGACGTCCGGGTTGCCCTGATCAAACTGGCCGAGCGGACCTGCGCCATCCGGGCGGTCAAGGATGCCCCGGAAGAAAAGCGTATGCGTGTGGCACGGGAAGTGTTCGACATTTATGCGCCACTGGCCCATCGGCTTGGCATCGGCCACATCAAGTGGGAGTTGGAGGATCTGTCTTTCCGCTACCTCCATGAGTCTGCGTACAAAAAGATCGCCAAGCTGCTTGATGAAAAGCGGCTCGCCCGCGACAGCTACATCAAGCGGGTGCTGGAGACCTTGCAGACCGAACTGAAAGCCTATGGCATTGAAGGCGAACTGTCTGGCCGCGCCAAGCACATCTACAGCATCTGGCGGAAAATGCGGCGCAAGGGTATCGATTTCTCCCAGGTCTACGATGTCCGCGCCGTGCGTATTTTGGTACCGGAAGTGCGCGACTGTTACGCCGCCCTCGGCATTGTCCACACATTATGGCGCCACATTCCCAACGAATTCGATGACTACATAGCCAACCCGAAGGAAAACGGTTACCAGTCTCTGCATACGGCGGTGATCGGGCCGGAGGGCAAGGTTATGGAAGTTCAGATTCGCACCCACAAGATGCATGAGGAGGCGGAGCTGGGTGTCTGTGCCCATTGGTTGTACAAGGGTATGGACAAGGGCAACAAGTCCACAGGCTACGACGCCAAGATCAACTGGCTGCGCCAGGTGCTGGAGTGGCAGGAAGAACTGGGCGATCTGTCCGGGCTGGCCGACCATCTGAAATCCGATGTGGCTTCAGACCGGGTGTATGTCTTCACGCCCGAGGGCCATGTTGTGGATCTGCCCCAGGGGGCAACGCCGGTGGACTTTGCCTATCGGGTGCATACCGAGATTGGTCATGCCTGCCGTGGCGCCAGGGTGAACAGCCGGATTGTCCCGCTGACCTATCCGCTGAAAACCGGCGACCAGGTGTTCATCCTGACCTCCAATAATCCGGCCCCCAGCCGCGACTGGCTGAACCCGAGTCTGGGTTACATCCAGACATCCCGGGCCCGGGCCAAGGTGACACACTGGTTCAAACAGCAGGATCGTGGCCGCAATATCGTTGATGGCCGTGCAATCCTCGAAGACGAGTTCAAGCGTCTGTCCCTGTACGACGTGGATCTCGGTGAGCTCGCGAAGAAGGTCAATTATCAAAGTGCCGAGGACATGTTTGCCGCCACGGGTGCCGGCGACCTTCGCCCCACTCATGTCGCCAATGTGGCCCAGCAGATGCTGGAGCCCAAGTCCGAACAGCTGGATCTGAAGCTCAGCACTCAGCGCCGCAAGCCCTACGATACCGAATCGGATATCCAGATCCTGGGCGTTGGCAAGCTCAAGACCCAGGTGGCGAAATGCTGCAAACCCCTGCCGGGTGACGCGATTGGTGGCTACATTACGGTCGGCCGGGGCGTTACGGTGCATCGTCAGGACTGCCTGACGTTCCTGAACCTGCGTGAGTTCGAGCCCAACCGGATCATTGAGGTGAGTTGGGGTGGCCGGCCGGCAGCGGTCTATCCGGTTGATATCGAGATTGAGGCCTATGACCGGTCCGGGCTGCTGCGGGACATCACCCAGGTCCTGTCGGCCTCCAAGAGTGATGTACTGTCGCTCAATACCCTGAGCAACAAGGACGAGAACACGGCCACCATGACCGTGACGGTCGAGATTTCCAGCCTGGAGCAGCTGGCGAGGTTGCTGGCGCAGATTCGCAACCTGCCCAATATCATTGATGTAAGGCGTAAACGCGGATGAGCTATACCATCGAGGATCTGAAAACCCTGATGGCCCGTCTCCGGGACCCGGAGACGGGCTGTCCCTGGGATACCAGGCAATCCTACAAGACCATCGTGCCGCACACGCTGGAGGAAGCTTACGAAGTTGCCGATGCCATCGAGCGTGAGGATTACCCGCATCTGAAAGACGAGCTGGGAGACCTGCTGTTTCAGGTAATCTTCTATACCCAGCTTGGTCGCGAAGATGGCCATTTCGATTTTGATGGTGTGGTCGATCATCTGGTGCGCAAACTGGTGCGCCGACATCCCCACGTTTTTCCGGAAGGGACCCTGGAAAGTCGAATCGATCCGGATAACCGGCCGGATGAGGCCTGGATCAAGGAAAGCTGGGAGCGCATCAAGGCCGAGGAGCGGGCGCTGAAGCCTGCACCGGAAGCCGGCGCATCGGTGAGCCGGCTTGATGGCATCGCCCGTACCCTGCCAGCCATGGCTCGGGCCGAAAAGCTCCAGAAACGGGCGGCCCGCCACGGCTTTGACTGGCCTGATATCGGCCCCGTCTTCGACAAACTCCATGAGGAAATCGACGAGCTCAAGGAAGCCTGGGAAGCGGCGCACACGGGCGCGGGCGATCCGGATGCCGTTGAGGATGAGCTGGGCGATCTTCTTTTCGTCTGCGTGAACCTGGCACGGTTCATGAAGGTTAACCCTGAGCAGGCCCTCAATCGAACCAACCACAAATTCGATGCCCGCTTCCGGGCGATCGAACGTGTACTTGAACGCGAGGGCCGCGACATGGACGAAGAATCACTGGAGGCGCTGGACGCCGTCTGGCAGGCGGTTAAAGGCGTGGAGCGGGGAGAAAACGGGGACTGAACAGGACGGATCGGTAAGTACAATCCGTTACCAATTTTCTCGCCCCCAGACCGACGGCTTCGTCTACACTTCCGGAAACGGACGCACAGTTTTCGTGCGCCGTGCGCCATCAATAAGATGCAGGAGTGAAGGCACCATGAAAATCAAAGATCTGGTCAACTACTGGGACAAGCATGCGCGTGGTCGGCTTACCCGAGACGCCTACTTCATGGCGTTGTCTGACCAGCATCACAAGCGCCTCGAAAAGCTCGCAGCGCTTTATCCGATGAAGTCACCTCAGGATCTGATGCGGGATCTGATTTCTGCAGCACTGGACGAAATGGAAACCAGCTTTCCTTACGTTCAGGGTACAAAGGTGGTGGCGTATGACGAGGATGGTTTCGAGATCTACGAAGATCAGGGTCTGACGCCAAAGTTCGTCAGCCTGAGCCAGAAGCACATCCAGCGCCTCAAGGCTCGTCAGTTGGAATCAGTAGCCTGACTAAAGGGCAGCGAACGCTGCCCGTCGTTACTTACTTATCCTTCCCTTCCAGCTTGTCCTTCAGCGGGCTCTGGCGAACCAGATCGTCCAGGGCCGCGCCAATCATATCGTTCAGAATATCGCTCTCACTGCGGTCCGGGTAAAGCTCTGCCAGTGCAGCCACGCGAGCAGCATCTTCCAACGGCAGACGCAGGTTGTAATCGTGGGTGCGTTCCACAGACTCTTTTTTCTGTTCCCAGTGTTTGGGCAAATCAGTGACCTTCATGATGACTCCTTGCAGCTACAGGCTTGAATCGCCAATAGACTTTCTCGACTGTTCCTTAGTATCGTAAGTTTACTTCGCCTCCGTCAATTCAAAAGGACGCCAATGTGACTGAGCTACATCCCGAACTCCGAGAAAACGTACGAATGCTGGGCGAACTGCTGGGCCAGAGCATACGGCGGTATCCCGGACAGGATTGCTATGAGCTGATCGAGGAAATCCGGGCGGCCGCCAAGGCTGACCGTCGCCAGGAAAGCGGTTCCGGCCAGCGGCTGGTGAACCTCCTGGGCAAGCTGAGCGATGACGAGCTGCTTCCGGTAACCCGGGCTTTCAACCAGTTTCTGAACCTGGCCAACCTGGCCGAGCAGTACCATGGCATCCGTCGCAAGCGGGGCCATCAGTCCGATCTCATGGTTGAATCGCTGGGTGAGGTGTTTGAGCGGCTGAAGAACGGCGATGTCACGCCGGAGGAGTTGCACAAGCGGGTTGCCGATTTACGCATCGAGTTCGTACTGACGGCGCACCCCACTGAAGTAGCCCGTCGCACCCTGATAATGAAATACGACGAAATGTCGGATTGCCTGGCACGGCTCGACCACGACGACCTGATGCCCGCCGAACGGGAAGAAATCGTCAACCGCCTGTCCCATCTGGTGACGGAAGCCTGGCACACCGACGAGATTCGTCATGAGCGACCAACCGCAGTGGATGAGGCCAAGTGGGGCTTTGCGGTGATCGAGAACAGTCTGTGGCAGGCGTTGCCCCAGTTCCTGAGGAGCCTGGACACCTCGCTGGAGGATGCGACGGGGAAGGGCCTTCCATTACACGCATCACCCATCCGGATTGCGTCCTGGATGGGCGGTGATCGCGATGGCAATCCGAATGTTACCCACAAGGTTACCCGTCGGGTCTTCCTTCTCGGCCGCTGGATGGCAGCGGATCTCTATCTTCGCGATATTCAGGCGCTGCGGGCGGAGCTGTCCATGTGGCAGGCAAGCGACGAACTCAAGGCAGTCGCCGGTGATTCCCGGGAACCCTATCGTCATGTGCTCGCCGAACTCCGCGAACGGCTGATCAAAACCCGGGACTGGGCCGAGGCGAGCGTCAATGGCGAGACTGCCGATGCCAGCGGTATTCTGTTTGAAAACGAGGATTTCACCGGCCCCCTGGAGCTCTGCTATCGGTCGCTGGTTGAGTGTGGTCTGGAGGATATAGCCAACGGCCCGCTGCTGGACACCATCCGGCGTGCACACACCTTTGGCCTTCCGCTGATCCGGCTGGACATTCGCCAGGAGGCGAGCCGTCATGCGGAGGCCGTGGCCGAGATGGTCGATTATCTCGGCTTGGGGGATTATCTGTCCTGGTCAGAGCAGGAGCGTCAGGCATTTCTGGTGCAGGAGCTTCAGGGCCGACGTCCGCTGGTCCCCCGCAATTGGGAGCCCTCTGAATCCGTTGCCGAGGTGCTGGCGACCTGCGAAGTGGTGGCGCAACAAACCCCGGAGGCCCTGGGGTCCTATGTGATTTCCATGGCCAGCAAGCCTTCTGATGTGTTGAGTGTGATTCTGCTGCTGCGGGAATCCGGGATGAAGTTTCCAATGCGGGTCGTCCCGCTTTTTGAAACCCTGGATGACCTGCGTGGCGCGCCGGACAGCATGTCTCAACTGTACGAGGTCGAATGGTACCGGGAATATTGCCAGGGCCGGCAGGAAGTCATGATCGGCTATTCCGATTCCTCCAAGGATGCCGGCCAGTTGATGGCGGCCTGGGCCCAGTACCAGGCGCAGGAAAAGCTTACCCATGTGGCCCACCAGTATGGTGTCCATCTGACCCTGTTCCACGGTCGGGGTGGTACCGTTGGCCGCGGTGGTGGACCTGCCAACCGGGCGATTCTGTCCCAGCCACCGGGCTCGGTAAACGGCAGCTTCCGAATCACCGAGCAGGGGGAAATGATCCGGTTCAAGTTCGGTTTGCCCCGGCTGGCAGTTCAGAGCCTGACGCTCTACACCACCGCGGTTATAGAAGCCACACTGGCCCCGCCCCCCAAACCGGAGGACAGCTGGCGGGAAACCATGGACTGGCTCACCGAGCGGTCCCTGAAAGCCTACCGGGATGTGGTTCGGGAGAATCCGGATTTCGTGCCCTATTTCCGCCAAGTCACGCCCGAGCAGGCCCTCGGTAAACTGGCGCTTGGTAGCAGGCCGGCTCGGCGAAAGGCCACCGGGGGCGTGGAAAGCCTGCGGGCCATACCCTGGATTTTCGCCTGGACCCAGATGCGGCTGATGCTGCCTAGCTGGCTCGGTAGTGACGTCGCGCTCGAAGAAGCGGCCAAGGATAACCGGCTTCCGGTATTGAGGGAGATGATGCAGGGCTGGCCGTTCTTCCGCACCTACGTGGATATGCTGGAAATGGTGCTGGCCAAGGCGGATCTGCGCATCGCCAGCTATTATGAGCAGACCTTGTTGGACGATGACCGGTTAAAAGCCCTTGGGGAGAGCCTCAGGACCCGACTCGTGGGATGTATTGAGCGGCTTCTGGAACTCAAGGAGCAAACCGATTTGCTTGAGGCGGAGCCCGTGTTCGCGCACTCTATGCGGGTCCGCAATCCCTACACGGATCCACTGCATTACCTGCAGGCCGAACTGCTGCGGCGGGATCGGCAAAGTGAGGGCAAGGGCGAGGTGCCGGAGCTGGTGGAGCGAGCTCTGAAAGTCACCATGGCGGGCATCGCTGCGGGCATGCGCAACACCGGTTGATCACGTACGCTAATGATATGGCCTGGACGTAGTGCCGAAAAGAGCGCCGTAAAGAGTGCCGGGAAAAGGCCGGGTAGCCTGGCCACTGACGAAGAACAAAGGGAGTAAGCTGTGGCTCTGGCTGCACGATTGGAACGTTTTCTCGCCCGCAAGGGCATCAGCTATCAGGAATTGCCTATAGATCAGGTGGCCAGCCTGGATGCGGCGGTTATGGCCTCGGGCCTGTCGCAGGACGCCTTTATTCAGGCCACCTTGCTGATCGACATTACCGGCGTCGTGATGGCTGTGCACAAGTTTGACAGTTCCCTGGACCCGGATGCCGTCCACCAGTTGACTGGTCGGCGCCTGCAGCCGCTGACCGCTCGTCAGACCATGCGCCTGTTCGGGGATTGCGATCCCGGCTTCACGCCGCCGATCGGGCAGGCTTACGAACTGCCCGTGATCGTTGATGAGGATGTGATTCAGGCGGATCAGGCCGTGTTCTCCAGCGGTACTGATCATTCGCTGATAAAAATGGATGGTCGATCGCTCCGGTTGGCGCTGGCAGGTGCCAGGGAAGGGCACCTGGTTATCCGGGGGCCGGGCAATGGCAACCGAGAGGCGCTCACGCTCGAGGAAGTGGCCGACAAACTTCAGAAACTCTACCGTCTGCCACCAATGCCGGCCCTTGCCCTGCGCATTCTGCGGTTGACCGCCAATACCGACGCCACTGCCCGGGAGCTCGCCGAGCTGATCGAATTTGATCCGAGCCTGACCGCGCAGATTATGCGCTATGCCCGGTCTGCACTGTTCAATTACCCGGGCCAGATCAATTCGGTACAGGAAGCGGTCACTCGTGTGCTGGGGTTCGACCGTGTGGCCCACATCGCCCTGGGTATTGCCTCCGTTCGCGCTTTTGAAGTGCCCCGCCAGGGGATTCTGGGAATGGATAATTTCTGGCGCCACTCGCTGTATTGCGCGTTCCTGTGCCAGATCATTGCGCCCCGATGCGGTGCCGAGAAAGGTCTGGGTTATCTGTGCGGGCTGTTGCATAACTTCGGCCTGTTGCTGGTCGGGCATCTTTTCCCGGCAGAATTCGATGAACTCAATGAGCTTCGCGAAAGCAATCCTGAGGCCAGCATGCACTCTCTCGAGCAGCAGGTGTTCGGGCAGGGCAATGGCCAGGAAATCCTGTCGGTGGGCCATGGCGCCATTGGCGGGATACTGCACCGGTTGTGGCAACTGCCGGACCCGGTGGTCAAGGCGGCCGGTGTTCATCAGCAGTCCGGTTACCACGGCGAGCATGAGAACTATGTCCTGATGGTTCAGCTGGCCAATGCCCTGCTGAAGGATCGGGGTATTGGCGATGAGTTCAACCCCGACGACGTGCCGGCTTTGCTCGAAGGCCTGGGACTGCGACCGGAGGTTCTGGAAGACCTGAATGCAGAGCTTGATCGCGTGGCTCCGGATCTGGACGTACTGGCCAGCTCCCTGTCATCCTGACAATCTGTCGTTATTCGCTGGGAAATGCGCACTTCCGGTGCATGATACGGAGGTCGACTTTCTCTGACGTGGCTGACTTCGTATAATGCGCCTTCGCCGTTTCCGGCTGACACCTGTTCCGTGCAGGAGAGGCTGTCGCAAAGGCACAGGTTTTTGCCACAGCTTTTCAAATGATAAAGACTAAAACGGGAGCACAGCGTTATGCGAATCATCATGTTAGGCGCACCGGGCGCAGGCAAGGGAACCCAGGCCCAGTTCATTACTGAACGGTTTGATATTCCCCAGATTTCCACTGGTGACATGCTGCGGGCGGCGGTAAAAGCCGAGTCCGAGCTGGGCAAGCAGGTCAAGGAAGTCATGGCAACTGGCGGACTGGTGTCTGACGACATCATCATCGCGCTGATCGAAGAGCGCATCCAGCAGCCGGATTGCAAGAACGGTTTCCTGCTGGACGGCTTCCCGCGGACCATCCCCCAGGCCGAGGCCTTGAAAGACCAGGGGATTGCCATCGACTACGTGGTTGAAATTGCCGTGGACGACGAGGAAATTGTCAGTCGTCTGTCCGGTCGCCGGGTGCATGAAGGCAGCGGTCGTATCTATCACGTGAAATACGATCCGCCCAAAGTAGAGGGCAAGGATGACCAAACCGGCGAGCCGCTGGTTCAGCGTGAGGACGACAAGGAAGAGACGGTTCGCAAGCGTCTGAAGATCTACCACGACCAGACCGCTCCGCTGGTCGGCTATTACCAGGACTGGGCATCGAAAGAGCCCGCCGCGGCACCCAAATACGTCCGTGTGGAGGGCGTTGGCAGCCTGGACAGCATTCGCGACCAGATTCTGTCTGAACTCAAGTAAGTCATTGGCATCCTGACCTGAGGTTTTCACACCTGTGAAACTGTTGGCACTGGATACGTCATCAGAGGGCTGCTCGGCAGCCCTTCTTGTTGATGGCGAGATCTCCGAACGCTTCGAGCTTGCCCCCAGAGGCCACACCCGGCTGCTGATGCCAATGGTGCAGGAGCTGCTGGCTGAGAAAGACCTGGCCCCGGCAGAGCTGGACGCCCTGGCATTTGCCTGCGGCCCTGGCTCTTTCACCGGGGTGAGAATCGCCACCGGTGTCGTGCAGGGCCTTGCCTGGGGGCTCGATATCCCGGTGGTGCCCGTGTCGTCACTGGAGGCGGTTGCTCTGGGGGCCATTGATGCCCTGGAGGTCCCTGAGGACACCGGCATTGCGGTGGCATTCGACGCCCGTATGGGAGAGGTATATTGGGGCTGTTTCGCCGCCCGGTCAGGGCTTCCGGTGGCGCTGGCGCCGGAACAGGTCTGTCCGCCGGAGGCGGTGACGCTGCCCGCGGGCGCTGAACGCTGGTTCGGAGCAGGTCCGGGCTGGCAGTACCGCTCCGCCATGCCCGAGGAGGTATCCGGGAGTGTAGAGACCGTCGACGAAACCCTGGTGCTCCGTGCAGCCTGGGTTGCGCGCCTGGCAGTGATCGCCTACGAGCAGGGAAGGGCGGTGCCGGCGGAGCAGGCCCAGCCGGTGTATATCAGGGATGAAGTGGCCTGGAAAAAGCTGCCTGGCCGATAGTCGCAATGGACGGCCTGGTTTAATCCGGGTAGGTCGTGTTGGGTAGAAAGTGATCAGTCGTCTTTTCTTCCAGGCGATAATCTTCCATACTTCCAGTTCACGTTTTCCTGTCATCCGGCCAGCGGTATCTGAACATGATTGGCGGTATTAATCCGGGTAACAATTTCAATTTCCAGACCGGCAACAACAGTCCGGCCAGGGAGCGCAGCGATGCGGCCCGAGCGCCTGCGTCGACGCCTGAAAAAGCACCCGATGCCGCCCGTCGTGACCTCGCTGACGGCCGTCAGGGCTTTGTCAGCGACCGCAATGCTACTGAAAGCCTCGAGCGGCGTGTTGAGGCCCGTCGTGCCTCCGAAGATGTCCGACTGGAGCGATTCCGTGCTGACGAGGTTTCCCTGCCAGCCGCCAGGGCTCTGTCGACATTTGCCTCTGTAGCCGCCGCCGGTCAGGAAACTGGCGGCGATGGTAGCCTGGCCGGAATCGACATTCTGGTCTGATGCCTGACTCCTCTTCCGAATCGTCTGCCGTTTCTGCCCTTTGCCAGAACACCGTCGCCGTTGCCCGCAGCGCACTGGGAGACCGATTCCAGGCCGAGGCTCTCGCTGAGTCTCTCGGCCTGAATAATCTCGGTGTCGTGCGACCAAAAGATGTCCGGGATTTTCCGGTTCTACTATTCCTTGATGAGCAGGGCCTTGGCCTGCAGGTGACCGGCAAGGGCGCACCCGGACCGGTGCGTGCGGAATTTGTTACCGGCAAGATGGGGTACCGTCGCGAACATGGCGGTGGTGCCGGTCAGTTGGTGGCCAAGGCGGTCGGCCTGCAGAAAACCCGTGCGACGCTGCATGTGGTTGATGCGACCGCAGGGCTGGGCCAGGATGCCTTCGTTCTGGCCAGCCTCGGTTGCCGGGTCACACTCTTTGAGCGCAATCCTGTTATCCATGCGCTGTTGGCTGATGGCTTGGCGCGGGCCGCCCTGAACGTTGATTGTGCAGCCATTGTCGAGCGCATGCGATTGCTGGAAGGCAGCAGTATTGACTGGTTGGCGCAAGCTGATGCCGAGGCCGCTGATATTGTCTACCTGGACCCGATGTTCCCCCATAGGGACAAGTCAGCACTGGTGAAAAAGGAAATGCAGGTTTTTCGAACCATCGTGGGGGACGACGAGGATTCCGGGCAGTTGCTGGCAGGCGCTCTTGAGCGTGCCCGTTACCGGGTTGTGGTCAAGCGGCCCCGAAAGTCCCCGGCGATTGAGGGGCCCGAGCCGACCACTCGTATTGAAGGCAAAAGCAGCCGTTATGATGTTTACTCCATCAGGGCGCTGCCATCCCAGTGAGCGCGGTCAGGCGCCCATCATGGTGACCTGCTGGATCGCCTGTCGCTTCTCGACACTCAGCACCAGGCGGGCATCGTCTGCCACCTCATCCAGCCCTTCCCCGTAGCACAGCAGGCCATTATCGTCGGTGGTGATAACCCCATTGTTCTGCATATTGGCAATGAAGTTCCGGAACAGACTCTTGTCAAAGAACTCCGGTGCGTTGAGACCGAACAGGATGGACATGCGTTCGGCCAGCAGCGCACTCTGCTCTTCCAGTTCGGCGGCACTGATCTTTCCTGAGCCGTATTTGCGCAGAATGCCCAGGGCAATGTGGTAGCGCTCGACGGTCTGGATGATAAAGCGGGACAGAACCCTCAGCCTTAGCATCGCCTCGGTACCCTCTTCTGGTCGACCGATCCGGTCATCATCCAGCGGCTTCAGCAGGCCCTGTTCAATAAGAATATCAATCCACTGATTGATCACGTTTTTGGCTTCATCCGGCTGGTATTTCAGGAACAGCTCGGACTGAAGATACGGGTAGGCTACGCTGGCGAGGAACACGATCTTGTCTCGCCCCAGTGAATCCTTGTTTTCAAACAGGCTGGCAATCAATGAGGGCAGTGCGAACAGATGCTGGATGTTATTCCTGTAGTAGGTCATCAGGATGGCATTACTGCCTTCCAGAGCAATGATGTCGCCGAGTTTCTGAGGCTGGCGGCTAACCAGGCCCATGTCTTCACAGTAGGCGATCCAGTCCTTGCCGGAGCCCTCTGGCAGGGTTACCGTTTCCGCATAGGGGAAAGCCCTGAGCAGCCCGGCGTATTGATCCATCAGGCGGATTAACTGGCCCTCATCCATCGCCAGTCGGTCGGTGCCCAGCAGAACCGTAGCGGTCATGCCGATCGGGTTAACGGCAACCGAGGCGTTGATGTTGGATGCCACCCGGAACGATAGCTCCGACACCGCGCTGTTAAGCCAACGTGGACGATATTCAGTGTCGTAGGCCTCATCCCGCCAGCTGCTGTGAACATCATCGAGAACCTCTGACAGGTGAATGGCTTCGCCAAAGTTCACCGCGACGCGACCAAAGGAGTTGCTTAGTTTGCGAACGGTTTTCGCCAGGCCTAATACGCTCTCTTTCTCTTTTTTCTTGCCACGAAGTTCGCCCAGATAGGAGCGACCCTCCATGACTTTTTCATAGCCGATGTAAACGGGCACAAACACAATGGGTTTGCGGTGGTCGCGGAGGAAGCTGCGAACGGTCATTGCCAGCATGCCCGGCCGCGGCTGCAGCATCCGGCCCGTGCGGCTGCGACCACCTTCCACAAAGTACTCGACGGAGTAGCCCCGGGAGAACATCACGTGCATGTATTCATTGAAAACCGTGGCATACAGGGGGTTGTCCTTGAAGCTGCGGCGCATGAAGAATGCCCCGCCCCGGCGCAGGATCGGCCCGACAACCGGCATATTGAGATTGATGCCAGCGGCAATATGCGGTGGCATCAGGCCGTTCTTGTAGAGCACATAGGACAACAGCAGGTAATCAATGTGTGACCGGTGGCAGGGCACATAGACCACCGCGTTGTCCTGGGCCACTTCTTTCACCACCCGGATATTGTTAACGGCAATACCTTTGTAGATCCGGTTCCACAGCCATGACAGCACCACTTCCAGGAACCGGATGGTAACGATGGACATGCTGGCGGCAATTTCGTCTGCGTACTTGTAGGCCTTGGCACGAACCTTCTCCGGGGGGATGTCGTCTTTTGCCGCGGTCTCCCGAATAGCCTCCTTGACTGCCTGGGTGCGCACCAGGCCTGCCACCAGGGTGCGGCGATGAGAGAGGTCGGGCCCCAGAACAGCCTGGCGAACGCGGCGGAAGTGGGTTCTCAGAATTCTCGCCAGTTTGCGGTTGGCGCGCTCCTCACTGTGCCGGTATTCATCGATGACCTGCTTCAGTGACAGCGGCTGGTTGAACTGTACGTAGGTATTGCGGCCGTGAACCATGATGATCAGGAACTTCTGAAGCCGACCGGCAATGGACCAGGTGTCGGATAGCAGCAGTTTGACCAGGGATTTTTCCTTGTCCGGAGAGCGGCCCCAGAAAAGGGACACAGGAACAATCTGGACATCCTGGTCTGGATGTTCGAGTCCGTAGCGAACCAGGGCCTGAAATTCATTTGTGGGCGCAGGCGCCTGGCGCCCTCTGAAAAAACCGCCAATCCGGCGGTACAGAAAAAAGAAGGAGTGGGACGGTCCGTTCTTCACCGGCAGGGCTTCAGTGGCGCCCGGCAGGCCTGCCCGGATGACTTCCTGCTCGAGAACCAGGCGACTCGAGAGAGAGCTGTATTGCAGCACGTAGCAAACTGGTTTTTCGGGATCCAGGGCGAGGGCGTCAACGCTGTTGCCGCTGACATCAGTCCGGACCCAGATGAACAGTATCTTGCGGAAAAGGGTCAGGATCAGGCTGCGAATGCCCTGGTAAAGACGCATAAAGTGCAACTCCGTTGAAGAAACAGGTGCCAAGTTTACTTGGTTGAGTACAGGGCGGAAAGTCGAGCTTTCATTCTTGGCCGGTGCAGCAATGTGGTACATTTCGGACTGATCTATTAATCACCCGGTTGACGCATCAAATGGTGGTCGAATGACTCAGTGGATACCCGGCTGGACGACCCGGCCGCCGGAAAAAGGCGATCTGATCCTTGCGTTGTCGGGATCGGACGTGATCAAGCCTGAGAACGGCTGGCTGCATGATGGCGGCAGTCGCCTTTTCCGGGACGGGTTGCCCGAGTCAGTGTCTCTGGGCAGCTACAAAGGACGAGACGTATTCGTCACCGAATTACCAGACTCCAGTGTTGGTGCTCATGAGGCCATTCCCTTGCGGGATGCCTTGCTGATGCTCAGCGATGCCCCGGCCGATATGCTCAGCACCGGGTTTCAGGTCTGGCAGTGGTGGCGGGACCATCGTTTTTGCGGCCGCTGCGGCGAACAAACCGGCTTCCACCCCCGGGAGCGGGCCAAGTGGTGCGAACCCTGCGGAATTCCCTGGTATCCGAGGCTGGCTCCCTGCGTGATTGTGGTGATCCGTCGGGATGATCGGCTGCTGCTTGCAAGGTCTTCGAGGGTCAAGAGGCATTTCTACAGCCTCATTGCCGGGTTTGTTGAGCCCGGCGAAAGCCTCGAAGGCGCAGTGCATCGCGAGGTTAAAGAAGAGACCGGGCTGGATGTCACCAATATCCGCTACCATGCGTCGGAACCCTGGCCTTTTCCCCATCAGCTGATGGTCGGATTTTTTGCCGACTACGCCGGGGGCGAGCTGGTTCTTCAGGAGGACGAGCTTGCCGATGCCGACTGGTTCCTGCCGGGTGATACCCCACCGGTGCCGCCGGAAACCACGATTTCGGGCCGGCTGATCCGGGCTATGGAGAACGAGATTTCCCGGGGAGGCATTCCGGTTTGAGCGGGCAGGCGCCTCCAAGGGTTCTGGTGTTCGACTCCGGTGTGGGCGGGCTGAGCGTTGCAGCTTGCATTCACCGGCATCTGTCGGGGCTGGAGATCGTCTACCTGGCAGATAACGCAGGCTTCCCCTATGGTGACAAATCCGAAACGGTCGTGATTGAACGTTGTTGCACCCTGATTGCCCGGGCTCTCCAGCTGTACCCATCCGACGTTATCGTCGTGGCCTGCAATACGGCCAGCACCGTGGTTTTGCCGCATTTACGGGCCATGACAGAAGTGCCGGTTGTCGGGGTGGTGCCCGCTATCAAGCCGGCGGCGGCGAGAACCGTGAACCGACGGATGGGGCTTCTGGCGACACCGGCAACGGTTCGCAGACCCTATCTCGACAGGCTGGTCGAAGAATTCGCCGGCGATTGCAAAGTTGAACGTATTGGTCATCCCGGGTTGGTGCGCTGGGCTGAGGACCTGGTTTCCGGAGTCGAGGTTCCCTTTGCCGAGCTGCGCGAGGCAATGAAGCCATTTCGCGATGCCGATGTGGACACGGTGGTGCTCGGTTGCACCCACTATCCGTTGTTGCTGGAGAGTCTGAAGCTGAGTTTGCCGTCGGTTCGTTTCTGGGTCGACTCGGGCGAGGCCATCGCCCGGCGGGTGGCTTGGCTGATGGATCAGGCGGGGCAGCTGGCGTTGGCTAAAGGCCAGGCTTGCAGAACAGGGGATCATCCCGTAGTCGCAGCATTGTTTTCAGGCCCGGCACCTGAGGGTATCGTACCTTTCATGACAGGACTCGGATTGGCGCCCAAGCTGCTCCAAGAAGGTTGGCCCGGTGAAGCCCCGGAAGCTACAGCAACCGGGTCAGCTTGAACATGGCGAGGAATTCCAGCGCCGGGATCGACCGTTTGTGACAGCAGTAGGTCTTGAAGTTCTCGCCCCGGAAACGCGATTTGGTGAATTCCAGGCCCTTGAAGTTGTAAAGGAAATTACCTTTCTCATAGACCCCGTGCAGCAAACGTTTCAGCAGCCGGCTCTCCTGGTGCTCGGTTGCCGAATCCAGTGACAGGGGAATCAGCCCGAGATCCAGGTAGGGCACGCCTTCGGCCTTGAACACGTCCATCGCATGGGCCATGAGGGTATAGAAAATACCCTGGCGAAAATCGGCATTGGCCCTGGAGATGTTGGGCACATAACTGATGATCTCATTGTTGCGATAGATCGGGTCGAAATAGATAAACCCAACGGCTTTACCGTCCTGATAGGCATAGAAATGCCTTTCGTTTTCTCGGTAGTCCATTTCCATGGGGCGGATAAGGAAGCGGATCTCATTGCTCTTGCATTTCCGGGTTCGGATCCAGGCCTCGGATATTTCACGGGTGTGGTCGTCGCTGAAACGTTCCTTGACGGTAATGCCGCTTTTCTCCGCCTGGTTCAGTGCGGTTCTGAGAATCTGCTTCTTTTTTCCGCTAACGGACCATTTGCTCAAATCGATGCGGGACTCGCTGCCAAACTGGGTGCCGTAGAGGCCAAAGCGCAGATGAAGGAAATCGACCACGGGCTTGGACACCTGTATGTAGCTGGCATTCGGAAATTTCTGGTGAAAGCTCTCCAGCACGCTGCCAAAGTCTTTCGGGGCGCAGACAGGATCAGAGAGCACGAAGGTTGCACCCCACTTGCGCATGTAAGCGATGTAGCCCATGCCCGGTACATCGAAATACTGCATGCCCGGTTGGAGCGTCGAGAACGACTGGGAGTGGGTTCCGTACTTCTTGAGGAATCCGACCCGCTCGGTAAACGTGAATGAGCCGCTTTCCAGTGTGCCAATCCTGTCCAGTGCGAGGATCTGATCCGACATGCTGCTGCTCCCTGTTTGTTTTTGTTGGGTGACTCTCTAGCGAGGGTAATCAGGCCTGCTTGCGTCCGAGAATGGACCAGTAGCAGTTCATGTTCAGAAGCTTGAAGTGCTTCTTGTCGGTGACCTGAAGGCCCAGCCGCTGCATGTGTTCGGGGTAGTTATAGATTTTGTGGAAGGCATTATTGGCGAACAGCCAGAAAATGAAGACCGCCATGTACCAGTAGAGCTTCTTGAACATTCTGGAAAGCAGGTTGCCCGTGGGGTAGGAAAAGTCGCCAACAACCACTCGGGCGTCGGCCTTGCCCAGACGGATCAAATGCTCCAGGACCCGGACCATCATGTCTTCGTCGAATACGTTGAGGAAAAAGTTGGCCACCACCATGTCGTACTGCTCGAACTCATCCACCTTCATGATGTCGCTGTGGATACGGCGGATGGTCAGGTGTGGCGCTTCTTTTTCCTGAGCCTCGGCAAACTTTCGCAACATGGTTTCGGACAGATCCACCACAGTCACTTCGGCGCCCAGTTCAGCAGCCCGAATGGCATCCCGGCCGTGGCCAACCCCGGCGAACAGTATCCTGTCTCCGGGCTGGACGGTTTCAACATCCAACATCGCTGTCTTGCAACGGTGAATGTTCTTTCCGCTATAGAGGTTGCTCAGGAAATCGTAGACGGGACCAATGTACTTGTACTTGTCGCGCATGATGACTGCTGCCTGTTCTTGTTCCTTGGATGCCGCCACCGTTTTTGTCGTTATTGGTCCGAGAATGTCGGACATTCCGGTGATCAGCGCCTATGGATTTGAGCTTAGAGAACAGGGTGGGAGAAATATGTGCAGTAATGCGCATTTCCGGATACACAAAGTAACGTACTGCAATACTTTGCAAACCAGATCGCGGTTTTATATCGGAGTGTCAGACAATAAATAATCGCCTGTCAGAATGATGCGACTTTAGCCCGTGTGGTGCCGAGGGTTCTGGAGATTTCGGCGGCAGGCCTGGCAGGACCGTAGAAGAAGCCCTGAACCTGGTGGCAGCCCAAGCCTCGAAGGTATTCCAGTTGCTCGTCGGTCTCCACGCCTTCGGCAACAATCTCCAGCTTCAGCCCGTGAGCCATGGCGACGATGGCATTCACGATGCACGCGCCATCTTCTCCGCTGCGAATGGCTTTTACGAAAGACTGGTCGACCTTGAGGGTATGGATTGGAAGGCGGTGCAGGTAATTCAGTGACGAATAGCCGGTGCCAAAATCGTCAATCGCTATCCGGACACCCAGAGCCGCCAGTTCCCGGAGTTTCTGGGAGATTTGCTCAAGATCGTTCATGATCACGTTTTCGGTGATTTCGATTTCCAGGTTGCCGGCGGGGAAGTTGTGGGCCTTTACTTGCTGCATCAGGGTTTCCACAAAGCGTGGGTGTTCGACCTGGATGGGTGACAGATTGACAGCCAGCCTGAGGTCGGCACGGCCGGCCCGGATCCAACGGCCAACGTCCTGGCAGGCCTGATCCAGAACCCGCTCACTGAGCTGGCCGATCAATTTGGTCTCCTCCGCCAGGGGCAGGAAGTCCCTGGGGTAGAGCAGTCCACGTTCGGGATGCTGCCAGCGGACCAGGGCTTCGAGACCGACGACCCGGTTGGTTGTGGAGCAAACCTGGGGTTGGTAAAAAACCCTTAACTCGTCCCGCTCCAGCGCCAGGCGCAGATCCCGCTCCAGGTTAAGCCGGTTGGCGGTGTCGATGCTCATGCTGTCGGAATAGAAGCGGTAGCCGTCCTTGCCCTTGCCTTTGACGTGGTACATGGCAATGTCGGCGTTCTGGATCAGTTGGTCCATGGATTCACCGGCTTCCGGGAAGATGGCGATGCCGATACTCACGCCCACGAACACCTCGTGATCACCCAACTGAAAAGGCGCCCTCAGGGCATCAATCAGTTTCTTGGCGATCTGTCTGGCATCGTCGTGATTGTGGATGGAAGGCAATAACAGGGTGAATTCATCGCCACCGAAGCGGGAAAGGGTATCGCCCTTGCGCAGACATTTCTCCAGACGGTGGGTTACTGCCTGCAGCAGACGATCTCCCATGGCGTGGCCGAGGGTATCGTTAATGACCTTGAAGCGGTCCAGATCCAGGAACATCACTGCCAGTTTCTGGCCGCCACGTTTGGCGTGGGTTATCGCGAGCTCAAGACGGTCCTTGAAAAGCGCCCGGTTTGGCAGGCGGGTCAGCAAGTCATGATAGGCCTGGAAATTGATGAATGCTTCGGCCTCCTTTCGCTCGGTGACATCGCGGGCGGTGCCGTAATAGCGCGCGCCATTGCCATTCCCGCCACCCTGGGTTGTTCCAGAATGGGGCCAGGTTTGCGGATCGATTGGAAAGGCCGTTATCTCGAAATGTCGGGTTGCCCGGCGGCTTCCGCGGGTTTTCAGGCGAACCTCCAGGGTTCTGGGATTGTCCGCGGTAATGTTGGGGCCCTTCAGGGCCAGGGTTCCCCGGGTCACGTCCCGGTCGTCGAGGATATGTCGGAAATGTTGACCACAGAGTTCCGCTGGCTGATATCCGAGCAGGCTCTCGACCTTGCTGTTTACAAAACAGAAGTGGCCGTCGTGATCGAGCATGAAAACGATGTCGGGCGAGCTGTTTACGATGTATCGATGCAAGGCCTCGGATTTTTCCAGTCGCATCTGGATGTGTTCGTGGGCTTCAAGAAGTGATTTCTTCCCGATAACACTCTCGACCGTGGCCAGCAATTCTTCAGGATCGAAGGGTTTGCGGATGTAGTCCAGGGCGCCCCGGCGCAGGGCGCGGCTCACGGCGCTGAAGGAACTCTCGCCGCTAACCACAATCACTCCACAATCCGGTTGACTATTGGCGAGGTGGGCCATGACATCGAAGCCGCTGACCTCCGGCATCCGCAGATCCAGCAGCGCCAGGTCGAATGTTTGCTGGTCAATCAGGTCACAGGCTTTTCGACCACCGTGGGCTTCGGCAACCTCGTACCCCCGGCTGCGCAACAGCGAAGCCAGTGTATTCAGCAGGCGGGGTTCGTCGTCCGCTACCAGTATCCGTGCCGTTAACCCGTGACTGAAAGGCTGATCAGTTTGTTCAGGTGCCATCGGTCTGTGTCCGTTGTTTCTGCGTCAGTCGGTCTCGTTCTTTTTATGGCTGGCGGCCGGGAACAGAATCCGGAAGGTGGTGCCCTCCTGCCCGGTCCGACAAGCTATGATGCCCTCCATGTCATCGATTAGCTGCTTCACAATACTCAGGCCCAAACCGCTGTGGCCTTCTCCCTTTGTGGTTTTTACCGGTGAAAACAGGGTGTCCCTGATCTCACCGGGTATTCCCCTGCCTGTGTCTTTAATTTCCAGCTCCACCCAGGTGCGATGATTCTGCCACACCGGGGAAGACGTATGTATTTCAACTGTGCCGCCATCATCCGGAAGGCTTTCCGAAGCGTTACGAACCAGGTTGATAACAACCTGGCGAATTCTGGTGGCGCCGGCTGTAACCCGTGTTGGTTCGCTGCACAGGGATAACTTCAGGTTGCGGTTCGCTGAGCTGAACAGGCTATCTTCGAGGATACGGGCCAGACTTTCCAGTTCGGCATTGAGCTCAACCCCGTCGTCACCCTGTTGGCTGTTGTCAGTATGGCTCATCTGCAGCAAAAGGTTGCCGGCCCGGTCCAGCTCATCGCGGATCACGTCCAGCTCCTGCTGGACACCGGCATCTTCGAGCCTGCCGCGTAACTGGTAAATGTACTGTCTGATGATGGTCAGCGGGTTACTGACCTCGTGCACCTGTTTGCGCAGCCGGTCACGGGCTATTTCCTGATCCAGTCCTTCCGCTGCAGTGTCCGCGTTTGCTCCAGCAGGCGTTCGGTTTGCCAACACGGAAGACAGCTGGTGGGTAAAGATATCAGCCAGTTCAAGCGTTGTCGGAAGATGATCATTGTCGGTGCCAAGGGCGAATACGCCAGGGCAATTGTCACCATCCCTGACCGGCACGGCCAGCAGCGATGGTGTGTGTAACAATGAGAGCAACTGACGGTCCAGCACCGTTGGTGAGCGTTCGCCAAGGCTGACTGGCAGCCCGGAAATGAAAGCTTCGGTGAGCACACTGCCGCCGGGCTTGGCGGTTACTGCCAGTTCGGGGATGTCGCCAATGGTGCCGGACAGGAGCACGAGGTTGTCTCCTGTGTGCCCAAAGCAAAGTGCCGGCAGGCCCGTGATAAGGGTAAGACTGTTTACCGTTTCGGCGAGAATATCCTCGGTTTCACCGGTCAGGTCGGCAAGGTTGATGGCCTGGTTCGCCATGGCCTGACGAAGAATGGTCTGTTTGAGTTGCCTCGAGGCGCTTTCGCCACAGTAATCCTCATCCAGTGGAATTCCCATAGAGGCAGCCATACCCGAGACTTCATGTCCGATACGGCGGTTGATCTCGCGGGTCAGTTCTTCGTTCAGCCCGAATACCGTGCCTGCAGCTGCAATGCCTGCGGCGTCGGACAGAGCCAGCCGGGTAGCGAGGCTGATCAGCTTTACCAGATGCCCGGCATCCCGCAGTTCCGAGGGCAAGGCTTGCTGATATCGCATGGCATCGGCGGCCATGGGCCCCAGTCCCCAGGAAGCCACGAGCTCGGCGGCGATGTCTGACTGGTGATCAAGATAGTGTTGCTTCGCCTCGGTGACTGGCGTTTTAATAGCGATCAGTTCGCCGATGTTGTGAAGCATGCCCAGCATGAAGGCTTCGTCTGGTTCCGGGTAACGGGTGAGCGTGGCCAGGGCCCGGGCGGTCAGGGCGGTAGTAAGCGAGTGTCGCCAGAAGTCTCTGAGCTGCTGCCATTCGTCCCCGCCCAGTTCGAAGAGCAGTTGCCGCAGGGCGGCGGTCAGTACCAGCGTGTGAAAACGGCGGGTGCCAAGTCTCAGGAGTGCCTGGTCAACGGATCGGATCGGGGTAGAGGGACCGTACAGGGCGGAATTGGCCAGTGCCAGTATACGAGCCACCAGCGCCGTATCGGCAGAGACAATCTCGCTGATTTTTCGGTAGCTTTCGTCCTGATGACAAGCATCGAGCGCCCGCAAGGTCACTTCCGGGAGACTCGGTAGCTGTAAATCAGGCGCAATGTGCATAGGCTTACCTGCCGTGCGGCGAAAAATCAGTATCTGACGGAGCGTTCATTCTTATTGTCCGAAAAGAGCTTAGACAATAATCCGTCGTTATTAAATACTTATTGCTCTTTTTTTAAGCAATATATTATCTGATTCGTGATATGTGTAGAATTTTTACAGGTTAAACTATCCGAAACCGAAAAATCAGGGACCTAGATTACCGGTGATGAGCGCCAGAGAACCTGTTAAGCACAATCCGAACCAACCTCGCACCATCGCCATTACCGGCGGAAAGGGTGGGGTGGGTAAAACCTCGGTTGCCCTGAATCTTGCGCTTACCCTGGCGAGGCAGGATAACCGGGTTTTGTTGCTGGATGGCGACACTGATCTGGCCAATGTCAGTATCATGGTGGGCCTGTATCCGCGAAAAACCCTTGCCAATGTGATGGCCGGAGAGTGTCGTCTGGAAGATATTATCCTCGAGACGGATTACGGCCTGCACATCGTGCCAGGGGCTTCCGGTGTGCAGGAATGCATGGATATGGGGCCGACTGAAAGCCTCCGCATACTGCGGGCGCTTTATAATCTGGAAAACCGCTACGATTACGTCATCACCGATACCGCTGCCGGTCTGCAGGCCGCCGGGCTACATATGATTGCTGCAACGGAGTTGGCGTGCATGGTCGTGACCCCGGATCCGGCCTCCCTGACCGACGCCTTTTCGCTGATCAAGGTTCTGCGGCGCAGGGGGTACAACCGGATTCCCAGCATTCTGGTGAATATGGCCCAGGGTGCCAGTCAGGCGCGATCCGTGTTTCAGCGTCTGGATGCCGCTGCTCAGCGCCACCTGGGAATCTCGCTCCATTACATGGGTGGGATCTGGCGGGACGAAACCCTTCGCCAGTCGGTTCTCAACCAGAAGCCCGTTGCACTTCTGCCCGTTTCGGACCCCTCATGCCGCCAGTTTCATACTCTTGCGGACATGCTGGATGTGCGACTGTCCCAGTTACCCAGGCGCAAGGCCGGTATTGCAGCCTACTGGCACAAGGTGTCCAAAAGAGAGTCCGCGACCCCGCCCAAAGGGTTGAGCAAGCCAGAGCCCCAGGCTGAGAGTGAGGCGCCGGCGATCAAAGAGCGTTGCCTGGAGGCCGTTGGTGAAATTGAGGCTGTATTCAGTCAGGCGCCGGTCGACCCGATGCTGCGTTATGAAGCATTCACCCGGCTTTTTGCACTGCTGGGGAGCACGCTGGACAGTGATGCCATCGAGATTATCCAGACCGGATTGGGGTCTTTCCAGTGGGAGAATCTCAGCCCGGAGCGTAAGAATCATCTGGCCATCCATCTTCGTGAGCTGGCGGACCAGATTTCGCCTCCCGCGCGCGAACCGGCCACCCCTGAGCCGGCCCACCCGGTGCTCCGCGAGCCGTTTTACGACCGCATCAGCTTTGGCGAGCAGGATCGCCTGGTACGGGTGTTGAAGGAGCAGCCGGCGGATATCTCCCTGGATCAGCTTTTGCGGTCTCTCTCGGGCAGTGACCAGGGGCGCTCCTGATAGGCAGAAAAACCTACCCTCTTTTCCGTCATTTTATTAGCACTTTTTGTAGCGTAACTTTGCTGTGTGTCACCACTCTGTCACCAAAGTTGTGCAACGATTAACCATAAATCTTAATCGTGGCCCGCAATATGCAGTGGATCTGTCGTACCGGATTCGCAAACTTTCCTTTTGTTGGCAGGTGTGCGCCGACAACGAATTGAAATGAGAAGGAGTTCTCCCATGGCAACACAGCAGTTGAATCCCGAAGCGTCGTCAAAAGTACTTGAACGGCTCCGGGGCAAGCATGTTCTGATTACTGGTACCACCGGGTTTCTCGGCAAGGTGGTGCTGGAAAAGCTTATTCGCGCCGTTCCAGACATCGGCGGCATTCACCTGCTGATCCGTGGTAACAAACGTCACCCCAATGCCCGGGAGCGTTTTTTCGATGAAATCGCCACCTCGTCTGTCTTTGATCGCCTGCGTCAGGATGACAACGAGGCTTTCGAAACCTTCATTGAAGAGCGTGTGCACTGCGTTACCGGGGAAGTGACAGAACCATTGTTTGGCCTGTCCGGTGACCGTTTCCGCAAGCTCGCTGGCACCATTGATGTGGTCATCAATTCCGCGGCCAGTGTGAACTTCCGTGAAGAACTCGACAAAGCGCTTGCCATCAACACCCGATGCCTGGAAAACGTCGCCGAACTTGCCCGGCAGAACAAAGCCCTGGCAGTCCTTCAGGTGTCCACCTGTTATGTAAACGGCATGAATTCCGGCCAGATCACAGAGACCGTGATCAAGCCGGCGGGTGAATCCATTCCCCGCAGCACGGAAGGTTATTACGAGATTGACGAGCTGGTTCGGCTACTGGAGGACAAGATTGCGGACGTACGCTCTCGCTACTCCGGAAAAATGCTCGAAAAGAAGCTGGTGGATCTGGGCATCCGTGAAGCCAATCACTACGGCTGGAGCGATACCTACACCTTTACCAAGTGGCTCGGTGAGCAACTTCTGCTGAAGGCCCTGTCAGGACGCGCGCTGACGATCGTGCGCCCATCGATTATTGAAAGTGCGCTCGAGGAGCCCGCGCCGGGCTGGATTGAGGGGGTGAAGGTGGCAGACGCCATTATCCTGGCCTACGCCCGCGAGAAGGTCACGCTATTCCCGGGCAAGCGTGCCGGCGTTATCGATGTTATTCCCGTGGATCTGGTGGCCAACGCCATCATTCTTGCCGCCGCCGAAGCCGTTGTGGATGCGCCGCGTCACCGGATTTACCAGTGTTGCAGTGGCAGCTCCAACCCGGTTTCCCTGGGACAGTTCATTGATCACCTGATGGCGGAATCCAGGGCCAACTTCGCAGAATACGATCAGCTGTTCTACCGGCAGCCGACCAAACCCTTTATTGCGGTTAACCGCCGGCTGTTCGATGCCGTTGTCGGCGGCGTGCGCATTCCCCTGAGCATTACCGGGAAGGTTTTGCGCATGCTGGGCCAGAACCGCGAGTTGAGAGTGCTCCGGAACCTGGATACCACCCGGTCCCTGGCAACCATCTTTGGTTTCTACACCGCACCGGACTATATCTTCCGGAACGACGACCTGTTGGCACTGGCCTCCAGAATGGGCGAGCTCGACAAAGTTCTGTTCCCGGTGGATGCCCGCCAGATTGATTGGGCGGTCTACCTTCGCAAGATTCACCTCGCAGGGCTCAACCGCTACGCTCTGAAAGAGCGCAAGGTATATAGCCTGCGCTCCGCCAAGGCTCGTAAAAAGGCCGCGTGAAGCCATGAGCCCGGTCGTCAGGACCGGGCTTTTTTGCGTAGCCCGCTTCCCTCCCGGTTTGCCATTGGCTGCAATCGAACTATCCTTTAGAAAGCTTCTCGTTCGACGTAATTTACCGTTGTTTTCTTGCGGGTTTTCGACCTTTTTTGGCTAAAAGTTCAGGCGGATTAGGACGTTAGTCTAATTCATTGTGTAGTGGCTGGCATGGTGAACTACCACTATCCGTCTACAGGGCCGGAGAGGCCTCAACGTCTGAATTCCAAAACCGACAATGACAACAGACTCTGACTAAAGGGGGAGCACAATGACTGATAAACAGGTATATCCGGTGAGCCCGGAAGTGGCCAAACGAGCCCTTCTGAACCGGGAACAGTATGAAAAGATGTATCGTCAGTCAGTTGAAGACCCGGATACCTTCTGGGGTGAGCACGGCAAACGCCTTGAGTGGATCAAGCCTTACACCAAGGTGAAAAACACGACCTACGATTACAACAATCTGTCCATCAAATGGTTCGAAGATGGCCAGTTGAACGCCTCAGCCAACTGCCTGGACCGTCATCTGGAAAAACGTGGCGACCAGACAGCCATCATTTTTGAAGGTGATGATCCGGCCGATTCGCGTAACGTGACCTACCGCGAACTGCACGAGGAAACCAGCAAGTTCGCCAACGTCCTGAAAGGTCTGGGCGTGAAAAAGGGTGATGTCGTTACTATCTATATGCCGATGATTGTCGAGACAGCCGTCGCCATGCTGGCCTGCGCTCGTATCGGTGCGATTCACTCTGTGGTTTTCGGCGGATTCTCTCCGGAAGCCCTGGGCGCGCGGATCGTGAACGGCAAGTCCCGCTTTGTGGTCACCGCGGATGAAGGTGTCCGTGGCGGTCGCAAGATTCCGTTGAAAAAGAACGTGGATGCGGCCCTGAAGAACGAAGACGCCGCCAGTGTCGAGAAAGTGGTGGTTGTGACCCGTACCGGCAATTCCGAAGTGCCCTGGAATGATGCCCGTGACGCGCGTTATGAGGACCTGATGAAGTCCGCCGCGGCAGACTGTCCGCCAGAGCCCATGAACGCCGAAGATCCGCTGTTCATGCTTTACACCTCTGGTTCCACCGGCGCGCCGAAAGGTGTGTTGCATACCACCGGCGGGTACATGGTCTACACATCCATGACCCACGAGTACGTATTTGATTACCACGATGGCGATGTGTACTGGTGTACTGCCGATTTCGGCTGGGTGACCGGCCATAGCTATATTCTCTACGGCCCGCTGGCTAACGGCGCCACCACCGTTCTGTTCGAAGGCGTTCCCAATTATCCGGACAGCTCCCGCATGGGTCAGGTGGTGGACAAGCACAAGGTGAGCATTCTTTACACGGCCCCGACCGCTATCCGGGCCCTGATGGCTGAAGGCGAGTCCTGCATGGACGGCACCACCCGCGAAAGCCTGAAACTGCTTGGCTCCGTGGGTGAACCCATCAACCCGGAGGCCTGGGAGTGGTACCATCGGGTCATCGGCAACAGCAAGTGCCCCATCGTCGACACCTGGTGGCAGACCGAGACCGGGGGCATTCTGATCTCTCCGCTGCCGGGCGCCATCGACCTGAAGCCGGGTTCCGCCACCGTTCCGTTCTTCGGTGTGCAGCCGGCACTGGTGGACAACGAAGGTAATATCCTCGAAGGCAAGACCGAGGGTAACCTCGTTATCCTGGACAGCTGGCCGGGCCAGATGCGCACAATCTTTGGCGATCATGAGCGCTTTGCCCAGACCTACTTCAGCACCTATAAGGGCATGTACTTTACCGGTGATGGCGCCCGTCGTGATGAGGACGGCTACTATTGGATCACCGGCCGCGTCGATGACGTTCTGAACGTGTCCGGTCACCGTCTGGGTACCGCGGAAGTGGAAAGCGCGCTCGTTGCCCATGATAAAGTCGCCGAAGCGGCTGTTGTTGGCTATCCCCATGAAATCAAGGGGCAGGGCATCTATGTCTACGTTACCCTGGTTCATGGTGAGGAGCCCTCTGACGAACTGAAGAAGGAACTGGTGCAGTGGGTGCGCAAGGAAATTGGCCCGATTGCCTCCCCGGATGTGATCCAGTGGGCGCCTGGACTGCCAAAAACCCGTTCTGGCAAGATTATGCGCCGGATTTTGCGTAAGATTGCCTCTAACGAGCACGATCAGTTGGGTGATACGTCTACGCTTGCAGATCCGGGTGTAGTCGATGACCTGATCAGCGGTCGTGCGAACCAGTAACGCCTGTGTGTTACCAGGCCACGTACCTGTAAGGAATCTGTTGAATGGCACAAACAATTATCGTCGCTGATGATCACCCGCTGTTTCGCGCAGCATTGAAGCAGGCGGTCAGTCAGGCGGTGCCCGATGCCGAGACGGTGGAAGTCGACAGCATCAAGGCACTGCAGGCGGCGGTAGAGTCGCACCCGGATGCGGATCTGGTTCTGCTGGATCTCAACATGCCGGGTGCCCACGGCTTCTCCGGGCTCGTGTTTATGCGCGGGCAGTACCCGGGGTTGCCGGTGGTGGTTGTGTCAGGATCCGAGGAGTTGCAGGTGATGCGCCGCTCGATTGACTACGGCGCTTCCGGCTTTATTCCGAAGTCGGCGCCGCTGCCCACCATCACCGAGGCGATTCAGGCTGTCCTTGAAGGGGATGTCTGGTTGCCGGAGGGTGTGGCGGACAAGATCGAGCGGATGCATTCGGATGCCACCGACTTTTCCGAGAAGCTGGCATCGCTCACTCCGCAACAGTTCCGGGTGCTGGGGATGCTGGCCGAAGGGCTTCTGAACAAACAGATCGCCTATGATCTGGACGTGTCGGAGGCCACCATCAAGGCGCATATCACGGCGGTGTTCCGGAAGCTCGGGGTGCGCAACCGCACCCAGGCGGTGATTGCGATTCAGCAGATGGAGATCGATCCTTCGGACCAGTCGTTGTCTGGTAGCTGATCTGGTTTTACTGGTTTGAATGTGAAACGGGAGCCTGCGGGCTCCCGTTTTTTCTGCTGGCGGATAAAGTCGGTTATTTGCTGCCAGCGTATCCCAGTTCCTTATCCACCAGGTTGAACAACTCCTCGCCCTTGTGCCAGCGGTCGAAGTTCTCCAGGAACTGGTCGGTCAGCGCCCGCTTCCAGCCGATGAAATCGCCGGCCATATGGGCGGTCATGGTAACGTTCTCCATGTCCCAGAGCGGGTGATCTTCTGCCAGCGGTTCTTCTTCGAAGACATCGAGTCCGGCGCCGGCAATTTCGCCATTTTCGAGGGCTTTGACCAGATCATTGGTTTTGACGATCGGGCCACGTCCAATGTTGATCAGGCGGGCGGAGTTTTTCATGGCCTTGAAGGCTTTCGCGTCAAACAGGCCTTCGGTCTGGGGCGTCAGGGGTGCCGCAATCACCACAAAGTCCGCGTGCCCCAGCTGCTCGTAAAGATCGTCGTTGCCGTGCACCGCTACAAAATCCGGATCCTCTTTTCTCGGTTTGCGGGCAATGCCGTGTGCCTTTAATCCGGCAGCGCCGACCAGGCGACCAATCTGGCGGCCAATGGAGCCGGCGCCGACAACCAGAACCTGCTTACCCTCAGCCCGCTCAGTATCCCGATGTTTCCACTGGTGCTTCATCTGCAGCCGGATGGAGTTCGGGAAATCCTTGGCGAACATCAGGATGGTGCAGAGCACATACTCGGCAATGGTGCGGTCGAAAATGCCCCGGGCATTGGTCACGGTGACATCGCCCTTGATCAGATCCGGGAACATCAGCGCATCAACGCCAGCACTGGTAGCGTGGATCCATTTCAGCTTGTCTGCCGTGTGCCAGGCGGCTGCCAGGGCCTCCGTGCGAAAGTCCGTCACCATCATGATGTCGGTGCCGGGCAGGGTGTCGCGAAGGGTCGGCTCGTCACAGGCAAAACGCACATCCGCGCGGGCCCTGACTGCGTCCATCCCCGGCGGTTCCTGCTCCCCTGGCGCGGTGAGAACGGTAACAACAGGTTTGCTGTGCTGAGTCATTAAGCCTCCGCTTTTTGTGATGAATGACTATGTGTGACTGATGATCGCCCATGAGGGTATTTACAGTCTGGTCGGCAGGTACTGTCGGGTCAACTTGCGGGGTAACAGATTTTGCCCTGACGGCGGTGATGGCGGTACTTTCACGTACACCATCTTTATGACGTTTTGTCTTGTAGAGGCCTTTCATACTGACTAACCTGCAGGAGTGGATTTTATTTGCCCCGTTTGCAGGAGGTGTTTATGGCAGAAGCCGCCAACAAAGAAACCGGCCAGACCAAACCGCGTAGAGTGAAGTACCGGAAAACGAAGGCCAGTTGGAACCCTGCCATGCAGGCTATCCCGGTGCCGGGCATCCGGCGCATGGTGAATATGGCGGCCACCATGAAGGATGTCATTCATCTTTCCATCGGTCAGCCGGATCTGCCGACCCCCAAGCACGTGATTGATGCCTATATCGATGCGCTCAATGCGGGGCAGACCGGCTACACCATGGATGCCGGACTGCCGGAACTGCTGGTGGCCCTGCGCGACTACTACGGCAAGCGTTACAACCGCAAGCTGACCCGGGATAACATCCTGATTACCAGTGGTGCCACAGAGGCCATGTACCTGGCGATTTCTGCCACCTCCGCGCCAGGTCGGCAGTTTATCGTGACGGATCCGTCATTCCTGCTCTATGCGCCACTGATCCGAATGAACGGCGGTGAGGTGAAGTTTGTCCAGACCCGGGCGGAAAATAACCACCAGCTGGACCCGGATGAAGTGATCCGTGCCATGGGGCCCCGGACCTTCGCGCTTATCCTGAATAACCCCAATAATCCGACCGGGGCGGTTTACCCGCGCAGTACCGTTGAAACCATCCTTGAAGAGTGCGCCTACCGGGGCATCCAGGTTTATGCGGATGAAGTCTACGATCACCTGATCTTTGACGATGACGACTTCGCCAGCGTGCTGAACTGTTCGATGGACCTGGATAACATCATGTGCATCAGCAGCTTTTCCAAAACCTACAGTATGGCGGGGCTGCGGGTAGGCTGGGTAATTTCCAGTCAGGCGGCGATCAAGTCTCTGCGTCGCTACCACATGTTCACCACGTCGGTGGCAAACACGCCGTCACAGTTTGCCGGTGTGGCCGCTCTGACAGGCGACCAGCAGTGCGTTCGAGATATGGTCGATATCTATCGTGAACGTCGGGACAAGGTGGTTGAGCTGGTTGATCAGACTCCCTATATGACGGGCTACAAGCCTGGCGGTGCCTTTTTTGCGTTTCCTGACCTTCCGCCCCATGTAGACGGCTCGGATCTGGCCCTGCGGATGCTGAAAGAAACGGGGGTCTGTATGGTGCCCGGTGATGCCTTCGGCGAAGGGTGTACCAACGCCGTCAGGATCAGTTTTTCCACAACCTGCGAGAAACTGGAAGAGGCGTTTGATCGCGTCATCCCGTGGATGGCCAAGCAACAGTTCTGAGGTAATGCCATGTCAGCCCTGGACTCGGTATTGATTCAGTGCCCGTACTGCTGGGAGACGCTGGATATCAGCGTCGACCCCTCAGTGCCGGAACAGGAGTATGTCGAGGATTGCCAGGTCTGTTGCAGGCCCATCCTGTTGCACGTGGTTTTTGACGACAATCTGACGCCTCAAGTGGAGGCCCGTGCTGAAAATGAATAAAACGCCGCTGTATCTCTTTCGGGCGCTACTGGTCCTGATGCTGGCGCTCGCCAGCGGCTGTGCCAGTCTGTCGCCCTATTCGATTTCCGAAGGTGAGCTGGAAAGGCATCTCCAGGATGTGGTGCGTGAATTTGATCGCAACCAGTTGAACAGCGGGTCACCGCTGAGTCTGAGTCTCGATGATGCAGACATTACCCTGGGGCTCGATGGCCGGGACGTGGCTGTGATTGATTTGAGGGGGCAGGTTGCCCTGAATGCGTTGATGGCGAAGTTGCCCGTAGATATTGCCTTGAAGGTTGAGGGTGCGCCGGTTTACGACAGCGCTGAAAAAGCCATTTTCATACGACGGTTGCAGCTTCTGGAGAGCAGTATTGACTCTCCCTTCTTCAAAGGGGATCTGAAGCCTGTAACCGATACGGTGATGCGGCTCGTGGCCCAGATGCTGGAGACCATGCCGGTGTATCGGCTGGACGAAACCGACTTCGCCCAGCGTATGTTCGGTATGATGCCTGTGGATGTGCGGGTGGCGCCTGGCCGACTTGAATTCGTCATGGCCGACCAGTAGCCCTGATTTACTGAGACAGCCTCTCGCAGATCGCAGAGCCGATTTCGTGGGTACCTCGCCGGGTACCGGAATTTTCGGCAAGATCTGCAGCCACTGCATCGAACAGTTCTTTGCCCGCGGCGGCAACGGCGGGATCTTTGCGCCCCAGCCATTCGAGCATGCGGGCGGCGGTGAATAGCATGGCGGTGGGGTCCGCCAGGCCCTGTCCGGCGATGTCCGGAGCACTGCCGTGGGTGGGTTCGAACATAGAAGGCATATCAGGATCGGTGGGGTTCAGGTTGCAGGAAGGCGCAACCCCCATGCCGCCTGACAGCACCGCGGCCAAGTCTGTCAGGATGTCGCCCTGCAGGTTACTGGCCACCACCACGTCGAATGCCCAGGGGCTTTGTACGAACTTCATGCAGGCTGCGTCTACCAGCTCATGGTGTGTGGCC
This sequence comes from Marinobacter maroccanus, assembly GCF_002933275.1. GTDB lineage: Bacteria > Pseudomonadota > Gammaproteobacteria > Pseudomonadales > Oleiphilaceae > Marinobacter > Marinobacter maroccanus. The sequence continues at coordinate 34,908 of NZ_PSSX01000009.1, read as the reverse complement.
ACATCCGGGTATTCCTTGCTGATTTCGTCAAAGGCCTCGGTGTACATATCGCCCCAGTAGCGCAAGGCATTGCGTTTGGTGACCAGACAAACCTGGCTTTCGCAGGTGCGGCCATCCAGGGTTCGGAATGTTCGCGTCCGACCTTCCTTTACCCGATCTGCCGCGCGGTTTCGGGCCTGTTCAAACCCGTAACGGATGATCCGGTCGGTTGCCTTGCGTGTGAACACCTCCATCTGGGTGGCTACCTCGTCTGGCGTGCCCTTGCGCAACCGACCACCCTGGCTCACGTACTCACCCTCCGAGTTTTCCCGAATCACCAGCATGTCGATGTCCTTGGCGCGCTCATCCGCCAGGTATTGGCGGGCACCGGGAAGAAGCCGGGCCGGGCGCTCACAGACCCACTGGTCGAACCCTTTGCGCATGTCCAGCAGGGGTGCCAGAGAGATACTGTCCGGTAGCAGGTAGCGGTCCGGATCGTCCATGGGGCCCGGATCGCCGAGGGCGCCCAACAGAATGGCATCGTACTTCTGTAACTGCGCCAGGGCATCCGCCGGCATGGACTCTCCATGCTCTTCGTGCCAGGCGTGGGAGGGCCAGGGGAAACGCGTCCACTCGATGTCCAGGCCGTGTTTCGCGCGCAGGGTTTCCAGGCAGCGCACAGCCTCGGCCACCACTTCGGGGCCTATGCCGTCGCCCGGGGTTACAGCGATACGGGTAGATTGGGCCATTCGGGAAACTCCTTTTGTGGACAGACACGTATAAACGACAAACCCCAGTTTAGTCATGTAAACAGGGGATGCCACCGTTTGACACGCTTTAACCAAAAAGTGGTTTTACCAGAGAGGGGTTCGAAGCTATATTGGATTGAAAATACGTCTTATTGACACTGTAAAACCGCCAGAAGTGAAGTCAGGAGTTGAAGTGAACCAACCCGCCGTATTATTTGATGAGTCTCATTGTGAGCAATGTGCCTGTGGAGCGGGGTTGGACTTCTCCTTTACCTTCGCGTTCCAGCCCATTGTCGATGTTCTAAACAAGTCTGTTTACGCCTATGAAGCCCTGGTGCGAGGCACTGAAGGCGAGGGTGCGTTGAGCGTTCTCTCCAAGGTGAATGACCAGAACCGCTATGCATTCGACCAGGTATGCCGTGTCAAAGCGGTCAAGCTCGCTGCCAAGCTGGGCATGGATACGATGCTCAGCATCAATTTCATGCCGAACGCGGTCTACCGGGCGGAGTACTGCATCCGGACCACGCTCGCTGCAGCGAAGACCTACAGTTTCGATACTCGCAAGATAATCTTTGAGCTGACCGAAGACGAAAACCTGACGTCTACGTCTGTTGAACATCTGGCGTCGATTATTGAGGCCTACCAGGAGATGGGGTTCAGCACTGCCATCGATGATTTTGGTGCCGGATTCTCCCGCTACAACATTATGATGGCCAGTCCCCCAAATCTTCTTAAACTGGATATGGCTCTGGTTCGTAATATTCACGTAGAGCCCAACAAACAGGCGGTAGTGGCCGGGATTATTACCATGATGAACCAGCTTGGCGGCCAAATAATCGCTGAGGGTGTCGAAACCAAGGAAGAGTACTTCTGGTTGCGCTCGCAGGGTATTAACCTCTACCAGGGCTACCTGTTTGCCAAACCGGGATTTGAATGCCTACCGGAGCCCGAGTTTCCGGCATAAGCTGCCCCTGAACCGATAGGAACGACATCTTGCTATACCGAATGATCACCATTGTTGGCGGACTGGTTTTTGTCATCATCCTGTTCGCCCTGATCTGGTTTTTCTGCAAGAAATTTCTGGAGCACCACGGCGTTACTGATCAGGTAAAAGACCGCGCCATGGTTCTCGCTACCTGGACCTTTGCCGGGATTAGCGTCGGGTTGGTTTTTGCAGTCGTCGGTGCTTTCGTCCTGGGCCCATGGGCTTTCTACCGAACCCTCAGGGGCCACGATGTTGAAGTATCCGATGGCGCCGCTGTCTTGTGGGGGCTTGGCATCGTCGTGGCCTCCCTGGGCATCACGGCTATCGGATTTTTCGGTTTCCTGATGCTTGTCGGGGCGTACTGATTCTCAACTGATCGCCTTCAACTGCTGCCGGAACCAGATCAGCGCCGGCTCTCTCTCATAAGCCTTGTGCCAATAAAGGTGAACGTCGATGGACGGCAGGTCCGCTGGCGGATCCATGATCCGGATATTGGCCCGCTCGGCAATGATGCGGGCATAGGCTTCCGGCATGGTGAGCAGCAGATCGGTGTCCTCCACCACTCTGCAAGCGGCGTAGTAATGCTGGCACCTTAGCCGGATGCTGCGCTGAACCCCCAGCCTCGATAGCTCGAAATCCTCAATTCCGGGCCCCTCGGTCCGTGACGACACCAGCACGTGCTTTGCCGACAGGTACCCCTCCATATCCAGAACCTCTGTGGCCAGGGGATGACCTTCCCGGGCCAGAACCACAAGCCGGTCGCGCCGCAGCAGTTCGTGAGAAGTCTGGTTGCTCACGGGCAAAAGCACATCCACGGCAAAATCGAGTTTGCCTGCCGCCAGTTGCGTCTCCATATCACGCCGCGCAATCCGCTGACTGACGATCTCCAGTTCCGGGTAGGCGTCCAGACGCGCCATCAGGCGAGGCAGGAAGGTGGATTCCAGGATGTCCCGCAACCCGAGTGAATAGGTTTTGCGCTGGGTGGCCGGATCAAAGGCATGAAACTGGTTTACCGCGCCCTGGATCTGGGTGAGGCCCGGTCGCATGGATTCGAGGAAGCGCCGGGCCAGGGGCGTTGGCACCATCTGATTGCCCTGGCGGGTAAACAGAGGATCATCAAAATGGTCCCGGAGCCGGGACAGCGAGTGACTGACCGCAGGCTGTGTCAGATGCAGTGCCCTGGCCGCGCGGGTCAGGCTTCCTTCCCGGTAGATGGTGTCGAATACGTGCAGCAGGTTCAGGTCCAGGCGGTTGAGGGCCATGAGCGGGTCCGTTCTTGCGAATTTTGGAATAAGTTTGGTTAATAATAAACGATAAGAATAATTCAGTCGCGTAATAGTTAAGTCGTCCCTAGACTGGTCTCAACGTGATTATTCCGTGCACGCCACCGTGCAACCGTTAGCGAGGAGACGGCGATGGATTTCAATATTTCCGAGAAAGGCCAGGATTATCTCAACCGCGTGAAACAGTTCATGAAGGATGAGATTTTTCCAATTGAAGAGCAGTACCACAAGGAGCTTGCCTCCCTGGATAACCGTTGGGTTGTGCTGCCGATCATTCGGGAGCTGAAGGAAAAAGCCAGGGCCCAGGGCCTCTGGAACATGTTCTTCCCGGACGAAAAATACGGCTGCGGCCTGCTGAACTCAGACTACGCCCTGATTGCCGAGGAAACCGGGCGCAGTTTTATTGCGCCGGAGATCTTCAACTGCAACGCGCCGGACACCGGCAATATGGAAGTGCTGATCCACTACGGCTCGGAAGAGCAGAAGGCCGAGTGGCTGCCCCGGCTGCTCAGCGGTGAGATCCGCTCCGCGTTCTGCATGACCGAGCCGGCGGTTGCTTCTTCCGATGCAACCAACATGGAAGCCACCGCCGTAGTTGAAGGCGACGAAGTGGTTCTGAACGGTCGCAAATGGTGGAGCACCGGTATCGGGCACCCCGACTGCAAGGTCGCCATCTTCATGGGCCTGACGGATCCGGACGCCCACAAACACCGCCGCCATTCCATGGTGCTGGTGCCGCTGGACACTCCGGGCGTCAAGATCGAGCGTATGCTGCCGGTATTCGGTGAATACGATGAGCCCTACGGCCATGGTGAGGTGCTGTTCGATAACGTTCGGTTGCCCAAGAGCGCATTCATTGCCGGTCCGGGCCGCGGGTTCGAGATTGCCCAGGGCCGTCTGGGGCCAGGCCGTGTGCACCATTGCATGCGCGCGATCGGTGCGGCGGAGCGCACACTGGAGATTCTGATCAAGCGTGCCACCACTCGGGAAGCCTTCGGGCGGCCGATCGCCAAGCTGGGCGGTAATCCGGATATCATTGCCAATGCCCGCATGGCCATTGAGCAGGCGCGGCTGCTGACACTGAAATGCGCCTGGGCACTGGATACCAAGGGCATCATGGGGGCGCTTCAGGAAGTCTCCATGATCAAGGCGGTGATTCCGTCCATGCTGCAGACCATTGTTGATCAGGCCATTCAGATTCACGGTGGTGCCGGGGTCAGTGATGACGACTTCCCGCTGACGCAGCTGTTTGCCTATGCTCGTGTTTTGCGCCTGGCCGACGGGCCTGATGAGGTGCATCGGGCTATGGTGGCTCGTCTTGAATTGCGAAAGTACAAGAACTGATAGCTCGGTGCCGGAGCGGGCGGGGCTGGACTTCTGAAACACGCTGTGAATACGTCCATGTACGCTTGGCTCCGCACAGTTTCAGAAGGCCAGCCCCGCCCACTCTCGTATACCTGTGAGTTAAGCTGACTAAAAATCGATACAACGGGAATCACCATGACACAAAGAGTATTCATCACCGGCGGCGCCAGCGGTCTCGGTCGGGCGATTGCACTGCGTTACGCCAGAGAAGGCGCCAAAGTCTGCATCGGCGACATCAATCCGGAGCAGGGCGTTGGCGTGGAGAAAGAGATTACCGCAGCTGGCGGCGAGGGCTACTACGTCGAATGCGATGTTCGCCGCCTGACCGATTTTGAGAAAGTCCGCGATGATCTGGTGAAAAAATGGGGTGGCGTTGATGTGGTGGTGAACAACGCTGGCGTTGCCTCTGCCGGTTCCATTGAAGATACCACTATGGCGGATTGGGAGTGGATTCTCGATATCAACGTGCTGGGTGTGGTTCGTGGTTGCAAGGCGTTCACGCCTCAATTCAAGCAGCAGGGTTCCGGGGCGTTCGTGAATGTGGCTTCTATGGCCGGGCTGATGCTGGCGCCTTTGATGGATAGCTACAATGTTACCAAGGCTGGGGTGATTGCCCTGTCTGAAACCCTGAGTCAGGAGCTTCGGGATGCCGGTATTCATGTGAGCTGTGTGTGCCCGGCGTTTTTCCAGACCAATCTGACCAGCAGCATGCGTTCAGACATTCCCGGCATTCAGCAGAATGTGAACAAGCTGATGAAGCGTTCCACGGTAACCGCCGAGGACGTAGCCGAGGATATTTTTCGGTCGGTGGAGAACAAGAGTTTCTGGGTACTGCCCCACGCCAAGGAGCGCCGTATGTGGATGCTCAAGCGTCATGCGCCCAAGGCTTTCGACTGGCTGATGCATCAGGAAAGCAAGCGCTGGATGAGCAAGATGGGTGGCAGCAAGGCCTGAGGGCGCTGTTTTTAACTGTCTTTAACTGAAGATTCAAAAGGAGAGTCCTGAATGACCCAGATCGACGAGGCCGTGGACATCCGGGAAGGCGAGGAGCTGGACACCGGCGCCGTAGACCGGTTCATGAAAGAGGCGATCCCGGACCTGCAAGGCGAGCCTGAGATTCGTCAATACCCGGGCGGCGCCTCAAATCTGACCTATCAGGTGGACTACGGTGATCGGTCTTATGTGCTGCGCCGGCCGCCGTTCGGCAAGATTGCCAAGTCTGCCCACGACATGCTGCGTGAGGCGAAGGTCATGCGGGCGCTCAAGCCCGTCTATCCCTACGTGCCCAACATTATCGCCATCTGCGATGATCACGACGTGCTGGGTTGCGATTTCTACGTGATGGAACGGTTGAAGGGCATCATCCTGCGCCAGGACTTTCCGAAGGATTTTGAGCTTAGTGAAGCCGATACCCGCAAGCTTTGCCTGAACGTGATCGACAAGCTGGTAGATCTGCACCGTGTGGATGCCAAAGCAGCCGGCCTGGACAAGCTGGGCAAGGGCGAGGGCTACGTTCAGCGCCAGATTGGCGGCTGGAGTGACCGTTTTCGTAAGGCCCGCACCGATGATGTGGGCGACTTCGAGCAGGTCATGAGCTGGCTCAACGACAAGATGCCCGAGGACATTGCCCAGGTGGTGATCCACAACGATTTCCGCTTCGACAACGTGGTGCTGAATCCGGACAACCCGTTCGAGGTAATCGGCGTGCTGGACTGGGAAATGGCCACCATCGGCGATCCGCTGATGGATCTGGGTAACAGCCTGGCTTACTGGATTGAGGCCGATGATGAAGGCCCGTTCCAGATGCTGCGCCGACAACCGACCCATCGCCCGGGCATGCTCTCCCGCAAGGAAGTGGTGGCGTATTACATGGAGCAGTCCGGCTTCAAGGTCGATAACTTCGACTTCTATGAGATCTACGGCTTGTTCCGGCTGGCAGTTATCATCCAGCAGATCTATTACCGGTTCTATCATGGCCAGACTAAAGACAAGCGTTTCGCTGCCTTTGGGCACGCCGCCAATTACCTTGAGAAGCGCTGTCAGCGCCTGATTGCGGAGAGCTCCCTGTAATGGCGACGATTTATCTGGTTCGTCACGGCCAGGCCAGTTTCGGGAAGGAGAACTATGACCAACTCTCTTCCACCGGCTGGGAGCAGGGCAGGGTGCTTGGCCGCTGGCTGGCTGGCAAAGTTGAACCGGCGGCGATTTTCGGGGGCGATCTGGAGCGCCACCGTGAAACCGTGGAAGCCATCGCCACCGGGTACGGAGCCAAACTGCCCGACATGCAGGTAGTCCCCGGCTTCAACGAGTTTGACCACACCACCGTGGTGGCCCGGTACCGCCCGGAGTGGAGTGATCGCGCGGTGATGGCGCGGGATCTCAAGGCGTTCCCCAAGCCGGCCAAGGCGTTTCAGGAGGCCTTTGTGCACGCTGTGCATCGCTGGGCCTCAGGCGAGTATGACCATGAGTACGAGGAAAGCTGGCCGGACTTCAAGGCCCGCGTTCTGGCGGCCTTCGAGGAGATGATTGAGTACGCCGATGGCGGCGACGTGTTGGTGGCGACCTCCGGTGGACCGATTTCCGTAATCGCCCAGCATCTGCTTGGCCTGGATGATGCCCGGGCACTGGGCCTGAACGAGGTGATCGCCAACACCAGCGTGTCGCGGGTCCTGTATTCAGGCCCCCGGCGCAGCCTGGCCGTTTTTAATAACTACAGCCACCTGGAAGCGGATGACCCCGCCCTGGTGACATTCCGATAGTGAATTGAGGTGAACGAATGAGCAGCAAGAACCTGTTTGATCTGACTGGCAAGGTTGCCCTGATTACCGGTGCCAGCCGCGGCATTGGCGAGAGCATTGCCCGGACCCTGGCCGAGTATGGTGCCCACGTGATTGTCAGCAGCCGCAAGATTGACGGTTGCGAAGCCGTTGCCAGCAGCATCCGGGATGCCGGCGGTAGCGCCGAAGCCTACGCCTGCCACATCGGTGATATGGATCAGATCGAAAGTATCTGGGGGCACATTGAACAGACCCACGGCAAGCTGGACATTCTGGTGAACAACGCTGCGGCGAATCCGTACTTCGGACCGGTGGAAGACACCGATCTCGGTGCGTTCAACAAGACCGTGGATGTGAATATCCGCGGCTATTTCTTCATGTGCGCCCGCGGCGCCCAGATGATGAAGAAAGCCGGTGGCGGTTCGATTGTGAACGTGGCGTCCGTGAACGGTGTTAATCCGGGCCATTACCAGGGCATTTACTCGGTCACCAAGGCCGCGGTGATTTCCATGACCAAATCCTTTGCCATGGAGCTGGGTCAGCAGAAAATCCGCGTGAATGCGCTGCTGCCGGGGCTGACTGATACCAAGTTTGCCAGTGCTCTGACCACCAACGAAGCCATCAAGAAGCAGGCCATGGCCCACATCCCCATGAAGCGTGTAGCGGATCCAGGTGAAATGGCAGGTACCGTGCTGTACCTGGTTTCTGATGCCTCCAGCTATACCACGGGCGCCTGCATCAATGCGGACGGCGGTTACCTGACCGTCTGAGGCTAATCAGGGGTCAGATGAAAGCCTTCATCTGACCCCACTTTCAAACGGTCTCGGCGATCAGGCCGGCGAGCAGGTCAATGCTTCAAAGTCGTTGTTGAGCTCTCCTGCCCGATTCTGAAGATGGGCCAGTGTTGTATTGTCACCCGCAAGAATCAGATCATGCATCAGGGACGCCATGGCTACGCGGCTCTCCGCCATCATGGCTTTGTAGGCCTCGCCCCGCACCTCCTCGGAATTGAGAATCAGATATTCCAGTTCCGCCTCAAACGTCGGCTCGTCTCTTCCCTCCAATATCTCCAGCAGTGCCAGTTGCCAGTTCCTGCGCCCCTGCAGCCAGACTTCAGTCTGGGCGGCCCGATTGGCAGACCATTGCCGCACGATGTCTCGTTGCTTACTGTTCAGCTTCCCCAGCCAACGCTCAACCCGCTCTGCGGTTCTCTCGGCCCGGGCCTCGGCTGTCGCTTCAGGGGAATCGGCCAGGAATTCTTCTTCCATTTCCCGCTGGCTTTGCGCCATGTTGTCCGCCAACTCCTGTACCTGCTCATCGCTCAGGCTGGAGAGAAGGTTTGTTGCGACCGGGGCTGCCCGTTCCAGAAGACTCGGGAAGAAACTGAAAAGTTGCTGCTGATGGTATTCTACAGTGGCCTGATCGGGCGGGTTGTTGGATATGTCAGACTCGAGTTCATCCAGCCAGGCCTGATAACGGGGCAGCTCGGCACTGCAGTGCCATTGCCGGAGTTGCTCAATATCGTTATTAAGCCGCTGCTTTTGATCGGCGGTAAGCGAAACATAGTCTTCAACCCACCATACAATGCCCCAGTCTGCATATCGGTAAGCGAGCTTGGTCGAACTGCAACCAGCCAGGCCAAACGCCAGTACCAGAATGAGAACAAAGGGCTTGGCAAAACTGGTTGTGCTCTCTTGACCGGTATCCATGGCTCACCTGTCTTGATAAAAAGGCCTATCGAAAAAAGATTGCAAGCTCACTATCATTCTGGTTTTGATAGATATCAGTGTACGACATATCACGCCTTTCAGATGCTGCTCCGAGTAACGCTGGAGCATTGTTCAGGAGAAGTCATGAGCAAAATGAGACTTTCACGTCTACGCCAGCTGATTTTCGGCTTTTACATGTCCGGAATCATGTCCCTGCTGATGTCCGGGGTGATCACCTTCATCAATACGGGCATCGACAGTGAGTTCCATTACAGATGGGGACCGGCTTTCCTGGTCGCCTGGGCCGTCGCCTTCCCTCTGGTGACCTTCATCGCGCCGCTTGCCGGGAAGATGACGGAGTTCACCATGCGCAGACTTGACTGATTGCGTACACATGTAAGCTTAAATGTTAAAAGATGCAAATCCGTTCTTTCTGACTCCCCGTAAATGCTTTGACGCATGATTCAAGGACTGAATTTGTGCAGGTTCGAACCACTCAAATCCTGGTAAACAACCTCTACAAGTGGGGAGTTGAAACAATGAATACAAAATACGCTTTACCGATGGTTTTGGCGAGCAGTGTCATGCTGTCCGGGTGTTGGCTTGATGACGATGATGATCCAGCAACCACCAGTGTCCGAGTCCTGCATGCATCTTCGGATGCACCTGCGGTGAATGTACGGGTGAACGGTGATGTTGTCGTCCCCGGTGCTGATTATAAGCAGGCCGCTGCTTTGACGCCGAGTGCTGGAGTTGCTGATATTGCTGTCGACGGATTGCTCCCGGGCGGTGAGACTGTGACAGTGATCTCTGCAGATGGGGTTTCGCTTCGTTCCGATACCAGCTACGACGTCATTGCAGTTGGTAAAGTTGGCGACGAGACCATCGAACCTCTGATTCTGACCGATGATGGCGCCCGTGATGATGCCAACAGCGCGCGCTTGAGGGTTGTCCATCTTTCACCCGAGGCGCAGACCGCTGCCGCTGGTCCAGTGGATGTATATGTGACCGCTTCCGGCGATCCGCTTCCTGCCGAAGCTACCTTCAGTTTCTCCTTCAAAGAAAGTGTAGGTCCGCTGGAGCTTCCTGCCTCAGACGACTATCAGATTCGGGTTACCCCTGCAGGTTCAGACACCGTTGTTTACGACAGCGGGCAGATTGGCTTGCCGGCAGGTTCTGATCTTCTGGTTGGCGCCGTTGACAATACTGGCGCCAATAGCGATGCAAGCCCGATCAGCTTAGTCGTACTTAACGGCAGTAATGTTGCCGAAATTTTCGATGCAGGCCAAGACGCCGGCGTGCGCGTTGTGCATGCATCTTCCAACGCACCTGACGTTGACGTTTTTGTTGGCGAAACAGGTCCGGCGGCACTGTCTGACATAACGTTCGGCAGTGTTTCTCCGTTCGCCTTCCTTGATGGCTATGCTGCTTTGCCGGCCGGGGATACCCGAGTTCGGGTAGCGGCTGCTGGAACCATGCTCAGTGGTGGGCAGGTTGTCATTGACGAGACACTGCCACTTGTCAACGGTCAAGGCTATAGCGTTCTTGCGGTTGGGCAGTTGGATAACATCGAAGCGCTCGTCGCAGAGGATACTGTTCGCAGCATCGCGACCCAAGCCTCTCTGAGAATTGTTCACGCGTCCGCTGCCGCCGGCAATGTCGACATCTATCTGGTACCGGGCACTCAGGACGGTATTGGTAACGCTGATCCGGCTCTGTCAGACGTGCCCTTCAAAGCCGTAACAGATTACCTGCCGATAGCGGATGGCACCTATAACGTTTACATTGCGCCGGCAGGCACTGGTACACCGGCGATTACCGCCGAAGGTGTTGAGCTGAATGCAGGTGGAGTCTACACAGTGGTTGCGCGGGATGCGGATCCTGATAATGCAGATCCGGCGTTGCAAGCGTTGGGGCTTATCTTGTTCGATGACTTCGTAGGTCAGCCCCAGTAAAGCGTGTTGTTAACGCTTTGAATGAGCCCCGGCCACGGCCGGGGCTTTTTATTGAATACTGGTTTCAGAAGTGCCGGAGTCGGCATGTGAAATGGCGGTTCCCGTCGGTGGCCGGAAATGCAGCGAATACAGAATCCGGTCCAGCACGGCCTGGCCGTTCCAGGCAGGATCGTTATTGACCATCCCCACTACCGCCCAGGTGGTGTCATTGGCATCGCGGGTGAATCCGGCGATCGACCTCACGTTTTCCAGATAACCGGTTTTGATGCGGCCCTCACCATCCATGCCGGTATTGCGCAGGCGGCGTGCCATGGTTCCATCCATAGCGATAATGGGCATGGAGGCCATCAGGTCTGCGGAATAGGCGCTGTTCCAGGCATGCTGCAGAATTTGTGCACCCTGGCGGGCGGTAATGCGGCCATGTCGGGTGAGGCCCGCGCCGTTGTCGATCACCATGCCGGCGGTGTTGATGCCTTTGTCTTCGAGCCAGTCATAGATCACACGAATGCCGGCAACCCGATCATCGTTCTCATCTTCCAGGCGGTTCTCGGCGCCAATGGTGAGCAACAGCTGGCGAGCCATGACGTTGCTGCTCCACTTGTTGATATCCCTCACCATGGTTACCAGATCCGGCGAGGTGGTTTTCATTACCAGCCGAGCGTCTTCCGGCGTAACCCCATTGAGATCGCCGCCAGAGACCACGACCCCGAGTTCCGCCAGCAAGGAGCGAATCAATGAGGCGCTGTACTGTTCATGGGGCAGCAGCGACAGGTAGGTGGTGGTTCGGCAGCCCTGGGGCAGTTCGCCGGTTACCCGAACGGTCACCCGGTGCTCTTCATGAATAATGGGTTCCCATTCGAAGTTTCTTCGTGACGGGCAAGGGCCTTCGGCGGTGGCAACCACGCGGTTATCGATGACGACTTCACCCAGGGAGGGCGTACTCCAGGCCTGTGTGCCGCGCTCATCGGCCCGCACCTGAAAGTGCATCAGGTTGAGGTTGGTCAGATACGCGGACGGCTCTACCAGGAAGGGCGCGTGGGGGTTGTCGCCGTTGTCTTCAAACGCAGGAAAACCACCGTCAACCTGAAAGTAGGTGCCATCAAGAATCAGGTCGCCCTCAATTCTGGTAATCCCCATGCTGCGCAGCTCGCTCAGCGTTGTCCAGAGCCGTTCGATGGTGAGCTTCGGGTCGCCGCCAAAGCGGACGTAGAGATTACCTTTGAGGGTGTCGTCGGCCATAACGCCGTCGGTCAGGAAATCGGTATCCCAGTGGTGATTGGGGCCGAGTAACTCCAGTGCCGCAAAGGTGGTTACCAGTTTCATGATGGAGCCCGGGCTCATCAGTGCATCGGCATTGATGTACTGATTGATGCCGGGGCCATTCAGCGGAATGGCCGCCATGCTCATGGCATCTTCATTATGAAGGGACTGAAGCGCGTAATCCTTCAGCTGATTGGTCCAGAGGCGATTGCCGGAGAAGCCGGAGTCATCGTTCTCGGCGACTGCGACGGAAGGAGCCGCCATCACAGTGAAGGCCACGAGGGATGCCAGCATCGAGCGTCTGATTCGAAGACACAGTTTTTCTGCTCTTACAGGGCCTGAGCGTCGCATACCCGGGATTACCATGATCACCATCCAGTGAGTTCTTATACCTCAACAATAGCCCATCCTGGCTGTTTGTACTATGCAGAAAAGCTCTACATGACGTTAAAAATTGGCAGTAGTGTCGTTGTTTGTATTGAATTTTTGTGACGCGATGTAAGTGCCCTTGTGAATCATGGGGTTAGGTGGACAAAACTTAATGATCTTGGGGCCTGATCCCGGGAGCCAATGGAAAATCGTCAGATTGCGTGATAATGGCGTGGTCTCCAACAGAAGGTTTGTTTATGTCGAATATGCTGTCTCATAATGTCCACGTGCTGGGTTCGGTCGCTACATCGTCGCTCACAGCCTGGCGCGGTTGCCTGGTGGTTAAAAACGTGCCACAGCCGGAAAAGCCCATTGTGCTCTACGACATGGAGGGCTGTCCGTACTGCCGCCGTGTTCGTGAAGCCCTGACGGCCCTGAATCTGGATGTGGACATCCGGCCCTGCCCGAAGGGTGGTTCGGTTTTCCGGGCCCAGGCGGAGTCGCTGGGAGGTCGGCAACAGTTCCCGTTGCTGGCGGACCAGAACACGGGCACGGTCATGTACGAATCCGAGGAAATCATCGAGTATCTGTTCCGGCAATATGCAGGCCGGTCGGTGCCGTCCTACTATCGTGGCCGGGTCTGGCAGCCGGTCCTGGGATCGGTGGCTTCTGTGACCAGTGCCATGCGGGGGCTGCGTGTCACCCTGGGCAAGCGTCCGGAGCAGCCGTTACACCTATGGAGTTTCGAGGGCAGCCCGTTTTCTCGGCTGGTGCGTGAGCGGCTTTGTGAACTGGAAATTCCCTATACCTTGCACAATCTGGGCAAGGAGCACTGGACTGAAATCGGGCCGGCGAAGCAGCGTATCAAGCCGGGGCCCTATACGCCGATTCCCGGTGGCAAGCGGGATGCGTTTTTCCAGGTGCACAAGCGGGTTCAGGTGCCCTATCTTGAAGACCCCAATACCGGGGAAGGGCTGTTAGAGTCTGCCCGTATTCTGAAATATCTCGACGCCCATTACGGGAACTGACCTGCGACGAAGACTGTCAGCTCTCGAGTGGTCGCATGGGCGGGTCATCCCTTTGCCAGACACGCCGTAAATACTTCCATGTAGGCTCGGTCGGGCCATCCCTGGCCCTCCACGGTCTGGCAAAGGGATGACCCGCCCACGCTTTGGCACCTTGTGCTTTTCGCATGAAAATTCGTCGTGGTGGGAGTGGAGACATGGCTGACTGGTTCAGTAGACGACAGTTTCTTATCAATGCGGGTCTTGCCGGTCTCGCTTTGAAATCTCCGTCGCTGTTTGCAAACACGTCGGGAACACCCTCTTTATCCCCTATCATGCGCCGGATCCCGGGAGCGAACGAAAGCATCCCTGCGATCGGCATGGGCACCTGGATTACCTTCAACGTTGGTGGCGACGAGCAACTGGTCGCGCAGCGTACCAGAGTCCTCAAAACCTTCTTCGATCTGGGCGGGACCGTTGTGGACGGTTCGCCGATGTACGGCACCGCTGCGGACGTGATTGGTGAGGCGCTGGATTCTCTGGACGCCCACGACCGGATTTTTGCAGCAACCAAGATCTGGACCGGCGACGAATCGGAAACCCGGCAGGAGGCTGCGCGTTCTGGCAGGCGCTGGGGTTTGGATCAGTTCGATCTGTTGCAGGTCCACAATCTGCTGGGTTGGCAAGGGCATCTTGAAACCCTCAAGCAGATGAAGGCCAACGGTGACGTTCGGTATATCGGCATCACCACGTCCCACGGTCGACGGCACCGGGAGTTTGCGCAGATCATGGAGCGGGAACCACTGGATTTCGTGCAGCTGACCTATAACGTGCTGGATCGCGAGGTTGAGGATCGGTTGCTGCCACTGGCCCGGGAGCGGGGCATCGGGGTGATCGTTAACCGGCCGTTTCAGGGTGGTTCGCTGTTTCGCCGGTTCCAGTCCGAGCCGCTACCGGGTTGGGCCGGGGAGGCCGGTGTCAGCAACTGGGCAGAGTTCTTTCTCAAGTTCATCATTTCCCATCCGGCCGTGACCTGTGCCATTCCGGCCACGAGCAAGGTCGAGCATATGAAGGAGAACATGGGCGCACTCTATGGGGCGCTTCCGGATGCCGATCAGCGCCAGCGGATGGCGGATTACGTGGGGTCTCTGTGAGTGGCGCGGATTGGCTGAGCTACTCGCTGCAGGATTTCGTGATGTTCGGGCCGCAGGTTTTTCTGCGGCTGTTTGTTCGGATCAACCAGGATCTCTGGCCCTGGCAGGTGCTGGCGGTGGTTGCTGCCATTGGCATTCCTGTTCTGCTTTTCAGGCAGAAGCGGTTCGAACGGCGTCTGGCTGTCGGGCTGATGGCGGTTGCCTGGGCCGTCAGTGGCTATGGCTTTCTGGTGGGCTATTTCGGCCCCATTAATTGGCCGGCGGTTTGGTTTGGCTGGGCCTTTGTGGCGCAAGGGGTTCTGCTTGCCGCCGCGATGTTTTCCGGTGGCGTTCGTGAGGCCGCGCTACCATCTGGCCGATTTGTTGCCCTCTGGCTGATCGTGGTTTGTGGTTTGCCCTGGTTGGCCGTAGCGGAGTCTGGCCAGTGGCAGGCGCTCGCGCTGTTTGGCATCGCGCCCGGAACCACCGCAGCGGCCGGTGCCCTGATTGTTGCAGTGATAACCGGGCCCTGGCGCTGGCTTTACCTGCCGCTGCTGGTGTTGTGGAGTCTGTTCAGCGCGGCCATGTTCTGGGTGCTGCAAGCTTGGTGGTTGCTGGTCGCCCCTATGGCTACGCTGTTTCTGGTGGGTGCAGGCTCCTGGCTCAGTCCCAGGACGGCGCAAAGTCCGGATTAGCGATGCGTTCGTTACGGTCGAGTTCGTCAATCGCGCGTATTTCCTCCTCGCTCAACTCAACCTCCAGCGCCTCCAGGTTGGCCTTCTGGTGTCCCGGGCGTGTGGACGAAGGGATGGGCACAACGCCTCTCGATGCCACCCAGGCAATAGCCACCTGGGCCGGCGTCAGGTTTCTCTCACCGGCAATGCGTTGCAGTGTTTCGTCCTCCATCACCTTGCCGACTGCCAGCGGCATATAGCCAGTAACGGTAATGCCGAGCTTCTGCGCATGCTCCACGACCTTGCGGTTGGCGAGGAAGGGGTGCACCTCTACCTGGTTGGTGAAAATGGGTGTGTCGCCCAGGATCTCTTTCGCCTCATCCATCTGGGCGCAGGTGAAGTTGGAAATGCCGATGTGCTCGGCCAGCCCTTCGCGCTGGGCATCCCTGAGGGCACCAAGATATTCTTTCATGGGCACTTCATCGCCGGGCGATGGCCAGTGAATCAGGGCCAGATCCACATGGTCGGTTTTCAGCCGCGCAAGACTGTCGTGCAGGCTGTTGATCAGATCGCTGGCGTGCAGCTGGTCAAACCAGATTTTGGTGGTCAGAAAAATTTCCCGGCGCGGAATGCCGCTGGAGGTAATGCCATCGCCAACTTCCGCTTCATTCCCGTACATCTGGGCGGTATCAATATGGCGATAGCCCAGCGACAGGGCGCTCTTGACGGCGTCTCGGGCGTCATTACCCTTGAGCCGAAAGGTTCCCATGCCGATTTTCGGAAGTGCGCTGAATGACATAATGTCCTCCTTAGCGAATCATGTGTTTCTAAAGTGGTGCCGGCAGACTGGTTCTTCAAGTGGCCCGCGGGTATCATCCCGCGAGAATTAACCAGTGAACCGAAGCAGTGAGGCCCGGACCATGTACACCGGTCGTTGCCTGTGTGGCGATATCAGTTTCCAATACGATGGCCCGCTCGGCCCGGTGGCCCTGTGCCATTGCAGCCAGTGCCGGCGTGCCCACGGCAGCGCGTTCTCGGCCAGCGCGCCGGTGCAGAAGGTGCGGTTCCGGTTCGTATCCGGCGAAGACAGGATTACCGAGTTCGAATCACGCCCCGGCAAGTACCGGGGTTTCTGCAGCCGTTGCGGCAGCCAGCTCTACAGCCGTGTCGATGCCATTCCCGGGATTCTCCGCCTGAGAGTCGGTTGCATCAACGAACCCCTGGGCAAGGGGCCGGCCCAACACGTCTTCGTCGGGTCAAAGTCCGACTGGTTCGAGATCACAGACGAACTGCCACAGTTCGAAAAGACTGAAAGAACCAACGACCCTCACTGAGCCGGCACCATCCGGTAAACCTTGCCCCGGGGTGAATCCGTGAGCAGCCAGAGTGCCCCATCGGGGCCCATGCGCACATCGCGGATCCGTTCGTCGAGATCGGTCAGCAGATCTTCTTCTTCCGTCACTTCACCGTCCTGGATACGCAGGCGAACCAGTTTGCGCATCTTGAGTGCGCCCACGAACAGGTCGCCCTGCCATTCCGGAAACAGATCTCCGGTATAGAACGCCATGCCCGAGGGCGCAATGGACGGGTCCCAGTAATGCAGTGGCTGGGCCATGCCTTCCTTCTTGGTTTTGTCAGTAATGGGCAGGCCCGAATAGTCGATGCCGTAGGTGATTGTCGGCCATCCGTAATCGGTGCCTGCCCGGATGATGTTGATTTCGTCGCCACCCCGGGGGCCGTGTTCGTGGCTCCAGATCTCGCCGGTTTCCGGGTGGATGGTCATGCCCTGAATATTGCGGTTGCCGATTGTATAAAAGGTATCGTTGACGCCGCTGGTGTCCAGGAACGGGTTGCCCGGCGCGGGGGTGCCGTCGGTTGTGATTCGGTGAACACCTCCGGCATCGTCAGCGTCGTCCTGGGCGCGATCCATGTCGCCACGATCGCCGACCGAGACGTAGAGATTGCCGTCCCGGTCGAATTCCATGCGGCCCGCGAAGTGCCGACTTGTGTTGGAGCGGGGTAGCGCTTCAAAGATGACCTCAACGTCAGTAAGGCGATCATCGCCCAGGCGGGCGCGCGCCACCCGGGTGGTCATACCGTCCCGATTTCGGTGGGCGTAGCTCAGGAACAGGATTTGGTTCTGCCCGAAGTCCGGGTGCAGGATCACATCCAGCAGTCCGCCCTGGCCGGATACGACGAGCTCTGGTAGCCCGCTGATAGGGGTACTCAACAGCGTACCGTTACGGATCATTCGCAGCCGTCCTTCCCGCTCCGTCACCAGCATGGAGCCATCCGGCAGAAATGCCAGGCTCCAGGGGTGTTCGAGATTCTGGGCCACGGTTTCCAGGCGGAAATCCGCTTTTTCGGAGGAAAAGGTCTGGTTCGCCATGCCGGGAGCGGCAACCAGCAATAAGCTGCCTGTCAGGACAAGGTGCTTGAAGATGCCCATTGGTTCCTCCGTTTTTACCGGTGCCGTCTGAACATTCAGAGTAGCAGTTGAAGCGGGCTTCGCCGAGCAGCGGTCCCGTTACCAGGAGTATAGGGCTCCCGCCGGATTACGGATCAGTGATCGGCTATTGCAAATAATAATGATTCGCAATAAAGTGGATCCAATGGGTTCACGTTAAACGGGAGGAAAGGGAATGGCACCCGAACAGGAAATGATCGAAGGTTTGAAGCTTGCGGCAGGGGCGGGTGTGCTTATCGGCCTGGTTGCCATTGGCCTGGCGCTGTTGTCCGCCGTTGGGGCGTAAGTGCGGCGAGTCGTTCCTTGCGATGCACACCACAGGTGCCGCAGTAACCGCCTTCCGGGAGCAGGTATTTCAGGCAACACCCCTTGCGCTGGGGGATTGCCGTGGTCTGCCCACCGAATACGGCCGGAATCCAGTCGATGAACTGGTTTGCATCGTTCTGAAACTGCTTCAACCAGCCTTGCGCCAACAGGCAGAGCGCTTGCGGTTCGGCCCGGTTCCACACGGCTGAAAACGGCGCTCCCAATCCGAGCCCTATGCTACTCCAGTAGGCGCCGGGGCTGACGCCCAGCTGGCGCCGGAAGGCCGGGTACCACTCAGCTGTAAGAGCACCTGCCGACCGGACAAATGTTTCTTCATCAACTTGCTCCCCGCCCGGCACCTGAAACCATCGGGATGCTGTCTGTGTCTGTTCGTCCGCCGGGGCCAGGAATATTCGTTTGGGGTCAGGTAAAGGCGCGTGGCCGTCGCGGAATAGCCTGAGGGTCAGAGGCGCAACCACGCTGAGCGCCAGATCCTGCTGCAGCACAGAAACAAACGCGCGCACGGCCCGGGGCCCGGCGTTGTCGGAGGATTCAATGCCAACCTGGCTGAGCAGTAGCGACGGTTGCTCCAGGCACTGGGCCAGAGAAAAGAGGCCGCTTCGTGCACCGCCAGAAGGCTGCAGCGTCTCATTCAAAACCAATTCCCGATCCAGTCCTGACCGGCGCAGGAGAAGGCTGTATTCCCGGGCCCAGGGGCCGACCCCGGGGGTGCGGTCAGGCTCTGCCATGGCGACTCAGCCCCCAGAGAAAATACAGGCCGCCGACCAGAGCGGCCAGAAGCCCGGCCGGAAGCTGGTTGGGGTAAACAACGGTTCTGGAGAGGTAGTCGGCAACGCCCAGCAACAAGCCTCCGGCAAGGGCAGCCACAACGAGCTGTCGCCCCACGGTCTGCTGGCCCAGAACACGGGCCAGATGGGGTGCGATAAGACCCACAAAACTCAGCGGGCCGATCACCACCGTCGCCGCAGCGGTCAGCAGCGCCGCCAAAAGAAGCAACAGCAGACGGACTTTCGTTACCGGCAAGCCCAGTGAGCTGGCCGATGTTTCACCCAGGGGAAGAATGCTCAGGGGCCGGATAATCACCAGGAGGCCAGCCGAAATCAGCACGATCAGCGCCAAAAGCCCCAGGGCCTCGGCTTCCGAGACCAGCCAGGTGGAACCGTACATCCAGTTGAGAAGCTGCGAGGCGACCGTGCCACCGGAAGCCATGACCAGGCGAAGGCCGGCGTCCATAAACACATAAAGTGCGAGCCCGCCGAGCAGGAGCTGGTTGCCGGCAAACCGGTGCTTGCGGGCCAGCATGATCAACAAACCGAGAGCAGCTGCGGCGCCCAGGGTGGCCGCTCCAAGCTGTCCTGCCCGGCCAATATCGGCACCAAACAGCACAATCAAGACCATGACCACCGCCGCGCCGCCGCTGATGCCGAGCATCTCCGGGCTGGCCATGGGGTTGCCTGTCATTCGCTGGATCAGCGTTCCTGCAAGGCCCAGGGCGACGCCGGCAAGAATGGCTGCCAGTAGTCTGGGGCCGCGCCAGACCCACGCCTCGTGCCACTGGGCAATCGGAGTCCAGCTCCATTCGTCCAGCCCCGGGGACCACCCCATGGAGATGCCAATTGTGCTCAGAAGGAGCGCGGCTATGGCTCCTCCAATCACAAGGGTGGAACGTCTTTTCGGCAGGAAACCGGCGGGGCTGTCGTCTTGCCCGGGCATATGATGGGTGTTCTTCAAACCCTGCAGGGCCAGCAGAATAATCGGTCCGCCGATCAGGGCGGTGGTCGTGCCGGTTGGCACCAGTGACCCGTCGCCCCAGGTGGATGCCCAGTGGGCGAGGGTGTCCGCCAGTAACAGCAGACCCGCACCCAGTAGGCTGCTCCAGATCAGGCGCTCAGGCAGGGTTCGGGCGCCCAGCAACCTTGCCAGCACCGGTGCCGCAAGACCGATAAAGGCCACGACACCAACCCGGCTGACCACGGTGGCGCTCATCAGAACCACCAGAAACAGCGCCAGCACCCGAATCAGACCGACCTTTGCGCCGAGGGACCGGGCAGAGGTCTGCCCAAGTTGCATGACCTGCAGCGGGCGCATCAACAGGATCATTAGCACGCCCAGCACCAGCACCCGGGGCCAGAGTTCCATAAACGGCTGCCAGTTATTCTGGACCAGGGAGCCCGCGCCCCAGATAAACAGGTTCCCCAGCCATTCGCCCTTGAGTAACAGGAACGCCATGTTCACGGCGCCCAGGAAAAAAGTGACCACAAGTCCGGCCAGTATCACGGTGACCGGTGAAAAGCCCAGGCGCCAGGTGAGCGCGATAACCAGGCCGATTGCCAGTAGCCCGCCGGAAACCGCCACCAGGTCCGGACTAAAGGCGAGCAACCCGGGAAAGAACATGGTCGCGACTGTTACCCCGAACTGGCCGCCGGCCTCCACACCCAGGGTTGTGGGCGAGGCGAGGGGGTTGCCAAGGATCTGTTGGGTAACCGCGCCGGCGAGGCCAAGGCCACAGCCAATGAGGACGGCAATGGCGACACGGGGTGCCCAACTGTAGTGCGCCAGTACCGACGCGTAGTCGTTGGCTTCAAACGTCCAGAAGGCGGCGATGAGGGCGCCGACGTCGAGTTGACCAAACCAGGGCGCCGCGCTAGCGAGAAACGCGCTACACCAGATCAGTGCCGCAGCCACCGGCACCCTTGCGGGCAGGGATGGTCGACCGACCGGGCTGTATGTGGATTCAGCGTACATTGTCTGAACCTCCTGCCAGCAGACCATCAGCGAGTAACGTTGCCAGTCGCTTTACCGGGAAGACCCCGCCAAACGGCCAGACCGGATCAATCTGGTACACCTGATCGCGCTGAACCGGCGGCAGGTAGGTCCAGAAAGGGCTGTTGGCCAGGGTGTCTGACAACCCGGGCAAGGTCGGAGAAATGACAACGATCCGACTGTCCCGGTAGGGCGCAAGTGCTTCAAGCCCGACCACCGAGAACCCCCAGTAATTCCCGGAGTGGGGCCAGGCGTTCTCAAGGCCGAGGGCGTTCAGGGCGCTCTGGAAAAGACCGTTGGGTGCATAGACGCGAACGTGGCGGTCATCCAGAAAGTTCATCAGCGCCACCGGTCGGTCCGTGAGGCCGGCATTCTCCAGACGACGGCGCTGAGCCTGCAGGGTCTGGTCGATGTCGTTGAGAACAGCCTCTGCGCGTTTCTCCCGGTTCAGCATATCACCAAGCGTTGTAAGCATACCGCTGGCCTTTTCGAACGGTCGGGAGCCTTGCTTGTAAACGCTGACAACATAGGTAGGAGCAATGCGCTCCAGCAGGTTAGCCGCAGGAGCCATCTCGGAGCTGGTGACGATCAGATCCGGTTTGAGCTCGGCAATGGCTTCCAGGCTCGGCGCCACCCGGGTGCCGATGTTGGCCACACCTTCGGGAAGTTCCGGTTCCTTGACCCAAACGTTATAGCCATCGCGATCGGCAACGCCGATGGGTGTGACACCCAGTAGCAGCAGCGCCTCGGTGGCCGCCCAGTTCAGAGCAATCACCCGTTCCGGCGTTTTTTCGAGGGTCAGGGTCCCCTGTTCGTGCTGCCAGCTTGCGGCACTGGCAAAGATCGGCACCAGGCTCAACAGCAGCGCCGCGCTGTATCGCCAGAAGCGTTCAGACCTAGTGAACATAGGACACCCACTGTCCGGGCGCCCGTTCCATTACGCCCATGGGCACGCCATAAATAGATTCCAGGATGCCGGAGTCCATGATGTCCCGGGGGCTGCCATCGGCGACAAGCTGACCGGATTTAAGGGCGACCAGACGGTCGCAGAACCGCGCTGCAATATCCACATCGTGAAGCACCACGACAACCGTAAGGTCCCGCTGTTCGGCGAGACGATGGACCAGTCGCAGGGTTTCAACCTGGTGTTTTACATCCAGGGCCGATATGGGTTCATCCAGAAGCAGGCACTGGGTCTGCTGGGCCAGCAGCATGGCAATCCAGGCACGCTGGCGTTCACCACCGGAGAGCGTGTCGACAGAGCGATGCTGAAACTGACCGAGCCCTGTGTCCTCAATGGCCTGGGCAATCAGTCGGTGGTCTTCCTCGTTATAGCGGCCCAGCGGGCCGCGCCAAGGGTAGCGACCCAGGGCAACCAGCTCGCGGACCGTCAAACCGTCGGTTCCCGGTGGATGTTGGGGCAAATAGCCCACGCTGCGGGCAAACTCCCTGGCGCCTGTGCTCCGGAAGGATTTCCCCAGAAGCTGTACTTCGCCCGAAGACGGTGCAAGCTGCCGGGCAAGCACCTTGAGCAGGGTGGACTTGCCGGAGCCGTTATGCCCGAGCAGGGCTGTTACCTCACCCTCAACGAAACCGAGGTTCAGGTCCTGAAGTATGGTGGTGTCGCCAATGCGGACATTGAGACTGGAAACGTCGAAGAAAACAGGCATGCAGGCTCCCGAAATGCTGAGGGCCTGCAGAATAATTTAAATGCGAATCACTATCAATATATATTGCGTTAAATGGCTGCCTGTATTTGCCCGGTCTGCACCCGCCACTGGTTGGCGTAGGCGCCATCCTGGTCCAGCAGCTCCCGGTGGGTTCCCTGTTCCAGCACTTTGCCGCCTTCAATCACCGCAATGGAGTCGGCATCAACGATGGTGGAGAGTCGATGGGCAATCATGATCACGGTCCGGTTATGGCCAATGCGCTTCAGTGACCGCTGGATGGCGGCTTCTGTTTCGTTGTCCACGGCGCTGGTGGCTTCATCAAGCACCAGGATTGGCGGATTTTTCAGCAGCGCACGGGCGAGGGACAGTCGCTGGCGCTGTCCCCCGGAAAGGCGAACGCCCCGTTCACCGACCGGTGTATCCAGGCCTTCAGGGAGGGCTTCGATGAAGGACCAGGCTTCCGCGGTTTTGGCTGCCTCGGTGATCTCGGCGTCGCTGGCAGCCGGATTTCCGTAGGCCAGGTTCTCGCGAATGGTGCCTTCAAACAGATAGACATCCTGGCTCACCAGCCCGATTGCGCTGCGCAGGGACTTCAGGCTGAGGTCCCGAATGGGTTGGCCATCAATGCGGATTTCGCCATTGCTCGGATCGTAGAACCGGAGCAGCAATTTAATAAGAGTCGATTTTCCGGAACCGGTAGCGCCGACCAGCGCAAGCGTATTGCCGGCTGGCACGGTCAGGCTGATATCCCGGATGCCGGCACCGCTGGAGGGATAGTGAAAGCTTACTTTCTCCAGCTCAACGTCGCCTTTTACCGGTTCCTGGAGAGCCTTGCCTCCCTCGTCACGCACGTGCACGGGTTCGGCCAGGAGGTCCAGAATCCGACGGGTGCTGGCCATGGCACGTTCAAACAGGTCAATAACCTCGGCAAGCCCTGTCAGGGGCCAGAGCAGGCGCTGGGTCAGGAACACCAGTACACCATAGGCACCCACGTTCAGGCTGCCCTCCAGGGCCATCATGCCGCCGACCGTGAAGGTGGCCAGGAAGCCGGCTAGGATGGCCATCCGGATGACCGGGATAAAGGCCGAGCTGATGCGGATGGCCCGGCGATTGGCCTCCACGTAGGCTTCGCTGCTCTCTTTCAGGCGCCTGGCTTCCCGCTGTTCAGCGGTAAAACTCTTGATGGTGGCGATGCCACCCAGGTTGTTCGCCAGCCGGCTGGACAGGTCGCCCACTTTTTCACGGACATCAGCGTACAGTGGCCCGGCTTTGCGCTGGAAGTAGAAGGCGCCCCAGATAATCAGGGGAATGGGGGTGAATGCCAGCAGCGCGATGAGCGGCGAAAGCACGAAGAATACGGCGCCGACGGCAACAACAGTCACCAGCACCTGGATCATGGCGTTGGCGCCGCCATCAAGAAAACGCTCGAGCTGGTTCACATCGTCGTTCATGGTGGCCACCAACTGACCGGAACTGCGGGCCTCGAAGAAGCTCATGTCCAGGCGTTGGGCATGTTCGTAGGCATCCTGTCGCAAGTCCGACTGCAGCCGTTGGGCCAGGTTGCGCCAGAGTATCTGGAACAGGTATTCGAACAGGGATTCGCCGGCCCAGATGAAGAAGGTGAGTACGGCCAGAATGGTGATCTGTTCCTGGGCGGTTTCAAAACCCAGGCCAGCCACAAAGCTCTCTTCCTGGTTTACGACCACATCGATGGCAACGCCTATCAGGATTTCCGGGGCAATATCGAAGAGTTTGTTGATGATCGAGCAGGTGGTTGCGGCGATGATCTGTCGGCGATATCCCCGGGCGTATCTAAGCAGGCGGGCCAGGGCAGCAAAACTGCTGGTGGTTTTGTGGCTGTGTGAGGACATACTCCGCTTCTCTCCCGTGAATCAGGCAGGCCCGCGCTGAGCCTGCAATCAATAAGGCGGGAAGGGTAGCGGATCTGCCCGGGTTTTAAAATAGAATCATTATCAATTGCGTGCGTTTCTTTGCAGCCACCGATCAAGCTTGTCGGCGAATTCCTTACGGTCGGTCTGGCTGAAGGGGGCGGGTCCTCCGGTGACCTGGCCGGCGTTGCGCATTTCTTCCATAAAGTTGCGCATGGCCAGGCGCTGGCGAATATTCTCTTTGGTGAAGGCCTGGCCGCGGGGGTTGAAGACGTCGGCGCCCTTTTCAATGGCTTCGGCAGCCAGGGGGATGTCCTGGGTAATGACCAGGTCGCCTTCGTGCATCTGGTCCATGATTTCGTTGTCGGCCACGTCGAAGCCTTGTGGGACCTGTCGGCGCTTGATGTAAGGGCTCGGGGGCAGGGTTATGGCGTGGTTGGCGATGAAGGTGGTGTCGATTTGCCAGCGGGTGGCGGCGCGGCAGATGATTTCCCGGATTGGGACGGGGCAGGCGTCGGCGTCGACCCAGATTGGCATGGTGGTTCCTTCTTTTGGCTTGGCTCTGGTGGGAGTTTACCTTTTGTTGTTGTGAGCTTGGTAGGGTGGATCCGCGTATCTTTTCGTGGTTCTCGGCTTGGGTGGCTGAGGCATTGGGGGCGCCCTTCCAAAAACCGCTACGAGCACGTCCATGTGCGCTTGTTTCAGGCCATCCCTGGCCTTCAACATTTTTGGAAGGGCACCCCCAATGCCTCGATCGGGCATCGTCAGTTTGTCCGCGAGTCCTACAACGAGTTTGGATCTTTTCGGGAGGTAGCAACTATGCGTGGTCAATTTCTTCTAACCGTTTGTCTGTCGGTGGCTCTGTGTTTCAGCGTTTCCGCTGCCGATAACAACGAAGAAGCCTGGGACGCCCTGCGAGACGGACGGGCTGTTCTGATGCTGCGTCACGCATTGGCGCCGGGGACCGGGGACCCGGGCAACTTCGATATTAACGATTGCAGCACCCAGCGGAATCTGAACGATACCGGCCGGGAGCAGGCTCGGGCGTGGAAGCCGTTTCTGGCAGAGCATGGTATTACCGAGGCGCGGGTGTTCAGCAGTCAGTGGTGTCGCTGTATGGATACCGCTACCGGAATGGACATGGGGGAGGTGACCGAGTGGCCGTCGCTGAATTCGTTTTTCCGTAATCGTGGTGACGGGCCGACTCAGACGCGGCAGACGATTACTCTGGTGAATCAGCTCGAGGAAGGTGCGCCGGTGATCATGGTGTCGCACCAGGTAAACGTCACGGCTCTGACCGATATTTTCCCATCGTCCAATGAGGGGGTGATCATTGCCTTGCCTCTGTCCGAGACGCCAACGGTTTTGGCAAGGGTTTCGCCCGGGCGTTGATGGTATAATCCCGCGCCCATTCAATTAACAGGAAATGATAATGTCGCAGCTTCCGCCATGCCCCCAGTGCAGTTCTGAATACACCTATGAGGACGGCGTTCAACTGGTATGCCCAGAGTGCGGGCATGAGTGGTCTGAGGCAGAGGCTGCGGCGGCTGACGCCGCGAAGGTGGTTCGCGACGCCAACGGCAATGAGCTTCAGGATGGCGATTCGGTGACTGTTATCAAGGATCTGAAGGTCAAGGGTTCCAGTTCAGTGGTTAAAGTTGGCACCAAGGTGAAGAGTATCCGCCTGGTTGAAGGCGATCACGATATCGACTGCAAAATCGATGGTATTGGTGCCATGAAACTGAAATCCGAATTCGTCAAGAAAGCCTGACTTTTACCCCGTTGTTGCACTCTGGATCTGTTGCTCCAGTTCCCTCGCAAGCCCTGGGTCGAGCTGCAGGGCGCTGGCCAGTTGGTCCAGCCACGCGCGCTCCATGGGGTTCTGTTCGTCAATCATTACGGCACTGACGATGTAGATTTCCCGGCTTGCCTGTGGCGAGTCAGCATTGCGGGCCAGGGCAGATGCATCCAGCGGGGCGTCGAACTGCTGTTGGATCCAGGTGTGGAGTTCGTCATCCGGCCCCAGTTTTTCGATTTCCTGGGTAAGAAGGGCGCGCTCGTTGGCGTCGATGTGGCCATCAGCACGGGCCGCCATGATCATGGCCTGGAGTATTTCCAGTCCTCTATGCTCCTGAGCCTGTCCCTGCAGTTGCTCCAGTGGTTGGCCCTGTTGCGCGATTGTCGGCTGGGCCGAATTCTGACTGTTGGTCTGATAGTTCTGATAGGCTTTCCATGCCAATACGCCCACGCCGGCAAGGGCACCGTATTTCAGGGCTTTGCCGCCCATTTTCCGGCCGCGTTTGGACCCCAGCATCATACCCAGGGCACCACCGCCCAGCAGGCTTTTCACGTCAATGCCTGAACCGGAACTTTGGCCGCCTTTGAATTGGCTGCCAAGGCTGTTCACCATCTTGTTGACATCCATGCCTCCACCCTGGGATTGAGTGCCCTGGGCCTGTTTCATTACCTGGTTCAGTACAGACATTACGTTCATTTGCCAGCTCCTCTTTCAGATAACCCGCTACGTATTGACGCCAGTTTACGCTGACTGACGCCGTGGGTTCATGGGTTCGGTATTACCCTGTTGTCATATTTGGCAGCATTTAGTTCCAAGGATGACGGCCTGAAGGCATGGGAGCTTGAATTGGCGCTTCGCCCGACTATCTGCGACCATTCGTCGCACTGAAAAACTTGGATCCGCGGTACCGTCTTTTTATCCTGTACCTCTATATCATCGACAAGGAATACTGGACATGAAGTACTGCCTGAGCGTATTTGTGCTGGCATTGGCCCTGGTTGCCCCGACAGCTCTGGCCCATGATTACAGCCAGGGGCCGGTCAAGGTCGATCACCCCTGGAGCCGGCCTACACCGCCTGGTACGCCCATGGGGGTGGGCTACATGAGTATCTCTAACAGCGGCAGCAGTGATATCACCCTGGTTGGTGCCGCAACCCCCAGGGCAGGCAGCGTATCGATCCACGAGACCAGCATGCACGATGGTGTGATGCGAATGGCTCCGGTCAAGGGCGGGCTTGTCATACCAGGGGGTAGTACCGTGGAGTTGAAGCCCCACAGCTTTCATCTGATGCTGGAAAAACTGAAAAGCCCGTTGCGCGAGGGTGAGAGCATTCCGATGACCCTGAGCTTTGAGGGCGCTGAAGAGATGCAGGTTGAGCTGAATGTTGCGCCGCTGGATCGCGAGATGATGGAAAAACAAAGCATGGACCACTCCGGCAAGGAAATGGGCTACAGCGGGCACTGACGCATCTGCCCGGTTTAGTCTTCTATGCTTGAACTGGCCGGGCTACCACTCCTTGTCTTCCGCGCTTTCCTCGGCTTCGATCTCCGCCTTTCGGGCCTGAATCTTTTTCATTTTCTCATCGGAGATTTTCATGCTGTGTGCGTTGTCGCGCAGTATCATCAGGCTGCCCACGATCAACGCAAGGGCAACAATTATGAATATCCATCCTATGGCTGGCATGTCCACCTCCACCAAATGATCCACTTCCCTACATAGTGGACCACGCATCGATCTGTCACAACTGTCACGCATCCTGCCACAGAGTTGTCGGATCCAGTCGATAATACCCTTGCAGGGCCTTGTAGACCTCGGGCTGTTCTCGCTTGAGATGGCGCGGCTGCTGGAAAAATGCCTCGGTCAGCACTGCGAAAAATTCTGCCGGTTCGGTAGCGCCGTATGGATCAAGCCAGGATCTATGGTGGTGCCGGAGGGAATGCCTGAGGTCTTCGTAGGCCGTCGTCATGGAACTTTGCCAGTGCAGGGCCTGCTCTCCACTCAGCGGCGGTGCCCCGTCTGCGGTGCCGTCCAGGTAGTCCAGCTGGTGTGCAAACTCATGTAGCATGACGTTATGGCCACTGTGCGGGTTCCTGGCGGCCTCCTGACATTCTCGCCAGGCCAGCACCACCTGGCCCCTGCTTGAGGCCTCGCCGGCCCGAATTTCATTACTTTCGCTGACAACCATGCCATCGCTTTCAATGTCTCTGACGTGATAGGCATCGGGATAGACCAGAATGCTGCTTACCTCGTCAAAATCCGAATAGGGGCGGGCAAGAATCAGCAAACAGGCGTGGCCGGCAATGGTTACTCTCACCGTGTCGTCCACCTCAAAGCCGTCA
This sequence comes from Marinobacter maroccanus, assembly GCF_002933275.1. Taxonomy (GTDB): domain Bacteria; phylum Pseudomonadota; class Gammaproteobacteria; order Pseudomonadales; family Oleiphilaceae; genus Marinobacter; species Marinobacter maroccanus. Next base: position 6,412 of record NZ_PSSX01000009.1, on the reverse strand, counting down.
CAGCCATAGAATTCTTTCTCGGAGAGAAAAAGCTGGACCCGTTGCTCCAAGGTTTGCTTGAGGGCTTCAGGAAGCTGTCGGTAAAGCGGCACGTTCGAATCAAGATGCTCGCGCCACGGTGTTGGAAAGGGGGCCCTCAGTTCCCGTTCCCTCCGCCAGGCGCGGTAGAAGAAGAGGTAGAATATGGTTGCCGCGATCAGGGTCACTGCAAATACTGCGAAAACAAGTGCTGCCGACATGCTGCCCCCAGCGACCATTGATTGAATTACCCCGTATCTTACAGAAAAATTGGATCTGCACGCAGTCAGGGCCCCGTATTGCTGGTTGTTCTACAGTGCAGGGGATGTGAAGCTGCATGAACTGAATTGATCGTTGAGGAGGCTGATATGTCCGATAATTCCACTGTTGTAATCACCGGGGCAAACCGGGGCATTGGTCTGGAGCTCGCCCGGCTCTATGCAAGCCGCGGCTGCTCGGTGATCGGCGTGTGCCGGGAGGCCTCGCCGGAGCTGGAAGAGGTTGCGGCGAGGATCATCGACAGAGTCGATGTGACCACCGATGAGGGCGTAACCAAGCTCGTGGCCGGTCTTGAGGGCGAGCGTATCGATCTGTTGATCAACAATGCCGGTCTGCTGCAGGACGAGAAACTGGGCAGTATCGATTTCGATTCCATCCGCACCCAGATGGAGATCAATGCCTATGCTCCCCTGAGAGTGGCTGAAGCCTTGTTCGAAAAAATCCCCTCCGGAGGCAAAATCGCCAACATCACCAGCCGGATGGGCTCTATCGCCGACAACGACTCTGGCGGCCGCTATGGGTACCGTGCTTCAAAGGCGGCGTTGAATGCCTTTGGCAAGTCCCTCGCGATGGATCTGAAACCGCGGGGTATCGCCGTGGCCCAGCTGCACCCGGGTTATGTTCAGACCCGAATGGTGAATTTTGGTGGGTTGATTACTCCAGAAGAATCGGCAAAGGGCCTGGCAGAGCGGATTGATGGCCTGACCCTGGAGAATACCGGATCGTTCTGGCACAGCAACGGCGACGAGCTGCCGTGGTGATCCTAAAAACATTTTCATTTGTTTGCATTGGAGTGAGGCAGGATTCTGTTTTAACGAGTACTCTTGTTAACTTAAAAAGGAATTCTGCTGTCGATGAAAAGTGCGAGTGCTCCAATGAATTATGAGCCTGAGCGGGAGCGCAGGCCCCAGTTCTGGCGTTTGGCCATGCGATGTGCCCAGATCGCCGGAACTGTAGATGTCATCTTTTTCTTTCTTTTTCATGCATTGGGTTCGCCGATTCTGGCATGGATCAACGTGGTTAGCGTGGCCATGTACGCCGGGGCCTATTACGCACTCAAATACCACAGGAACAGGATTGCGGTCGTACTCATCTGGGCCGAAGTGCTTGGCCATGCCGGACTTGGCATCGTTCTGATTGGATGGGAGAGCGGTTTCCATTATTACCTGTTGATGTTCATACCGGCGATTTGTGTGTCCGCATCACGGAAATGGGCCATCTATGCGCTGTTGGCCCTGTGGGGTTACTACATCGCCCTGGATGTCCTGATGTGGTATATCGAGCCGTTACAGCCGATTCATCAAACGGCTCTGCATATCGTCCATCTGTTTAACCTGAGCGTGGTCTTTGCCATGTTCAGTTACCTGTCTTCCTATTACCTGAGAATGGTGGTCACAGCCCAGCGCAAGCTCCGGGAAATGGCAACAACGGATTCACTGACCGGGCTTTTCAATCGCCGGCACATGACCTATCTGGCTGAAAAAGAATTGGCCAGGTTCAGCCGCAGCGGCCACCCGGTTGGATTTCTTCTGCTGGATGTCGATCATTTCAAATCAATCAACGACGCCTATGGCCACGAAACCGGCGACCGAGTGTTGGGTTTCGTTGCCGATGTGATTCGTGAGGAGCTGCGAGCCCAGGATCTGATTGGTAGGTGGGGCGGTGAGGAGTTCCTGGCCATTCTCCCTGATACGGATTCCGGCAAAGCGCAGGCAAGCGCGGAGCGGATACGCAACGCATTTTTGGCCAGAGACTGGAGTGGGATTATTGGTGGTGATGCCGATGTTACGATCAGTATCGGGGTGAGCGAGCTGCGGGCTGGCGAGGACCTGAGTACGGCGGTCAGTCGGGCTGACGAGGCGCTCTACCGGGGTAAAACCGGCGGCCGGAATCGGGTAGAGCTTGAAACCATCTGAGAGCCAGGCAAAGAGGAGTTTTCATGAGTCTTGCAATTGCACTGCACGTTCTGTCAGCGGTTATCTGGGTTGGCGGGATGTTCTTCGCCTACATGGCGATGCGCCCCGCCGTGGTTGAGGTGGTAGAGGCCTCACAACGTGGCGCTCTCTGGTCCAGGACACTTGAACGCTTCTTCCGTTGGGTGTGGCTGTCAGTTCTACTGCTACTGGTCACCGGCTACTGGATGATTTTCAGTGTGTTTGGCGGTATGGCCGGTGCTGGCTGGCATATTCATGCCATGCAGACGCTCGGGCTGGTAATGATGCTGCTCTACTTCCACGTGTATTTTGCCCCTTTCCGGCGGCTCAAGCAGGCGGTTGCAGACAAGGATCCGCAGGCTGGCGGCGTTCAGGTGGGAAAGATTCGCCGGCTTGTGGGTATCAATCTGATCCTCGGCCTGATTGTGATCGCCATAGGGTCTGGCGGTCGGTACCTGTGAACTGCTGAGCGATCGGGGACCGATACCATGTCTGATATTCGAAAGAGAGCCATTGCCGGCCTGAAAGCCGGGGATTCCTTTACCCTGGCGCGAACGTTCACCGAGGATGAGACCCTGTCCTTTGGAGACATCAGCCGCGATCAGAACCCGGTCCACTACAGCGATGAATTTGCACAGGCCAAGAACCTGCAGGGCAAGATCTGCCATGGTCTTCTGGTTGGTGGAATGATCACGGAAGTGGGCGGGCAGATAGGCTGGCTAGCGTCCGGAATGAACTTTCGCTTCCTCCGGCCAGTGTATTTCGGCGACACCATAACCTGCGTGTTCACCATTACCGATGTAGATGAGCGCAACCGGGCCCGGGCCGAAGCGGTACTCTCCAATCAGCACGGTGAGCCGGTTATCGAAGCCTGGTTGACGGGTATTCTGCCCGGACCCAGGGAACAGGAGGTGATGTCAGTAATGGTCAGCGAACAGAAAACGACGCCCGAGAGCTGACCAGCAGCGGCTATTATTTCAGTCCTCTTCAGAGTCCCTCATTCGTTCCTGCCGCTCCCACTCTTCTTCCTTTGCCGCATCGATGATTTCCATCAGTTCGTCGACGTTGGCGGCGGTATCATCGTGCTGGAAGCAGCCGGTGAGTTTGCTGTCCGGGTGGAGGTCGCCTGATTCGTAGAGTGCCCAGATCTCCTTGCCGTAATCGGTGTTCAACAGCTCCGGCGCAAATCGGCCAAAATAGCGGCGCATATTGTCCACGTCGCGCTCGAGCATGCGTTCTGCATTGTTATTGCCGGACGCATTGACTGCCTGGGGAAGATCAATGATAACGGGTCCGTTGGCATCGACCAGAACGTTGAATTCTGACAGATCCCCATGGATCAGACCGGCGCTCAACATGCGAACCACCTCGCGGATGACCTGGCCGTGGAAGTCTCGGGCCTGTTCCGGGGAAAGGATGACATCATCCAGCCTGGGCGCGGCCTTGCCATCTTCGTCCGCCACCAGTTCCATCAGCAGCACACCGTCCACGAAGCCCAGGGGTTCGGGAACCCGGACACCCGCGGCGGCAAGCCGGTAGAGGGCATCTACCTCGGCGTTGAGCCAGGCGTCTTCCTGTTCCTTCTGGCCGTATTTGGTCTTCTTGCTCATAGCCCGGGCACGCCGGCTGTTCCGGACCTTACGGCCTTCCTGGTATTCCACCGCCTGCTTGAAGCTTCGCTTCGAGGCTTCCTTGAAGACCTTGGCGCAACGTGTCTGGTCGCCACAGCGCACCACATAAACCTGCGCTTCCTTGCCGCTCATAAGCTGGTAGAGCACTTCGTCCACCATGCCGTCATCGACAAGTGGTTGTAATCTCTTCGGTACTTTCATAAAACCTTTCAGACGGACAGTGAGTCGGCCAGTCACGTTCGTTGATCTGGAACAAGACTGGATACGGGCCAGGCAGGGACAATGACTGCTACGGAGCATAGCTTACATGAAAATCTTTTTCCTGATCCTGTTGATTTTGTTGGTTGCTGTCACCGTTGCCCTCTGGTTCTGGCGACAGGCTGACGACACCGCGGACCGGGCCGCCATGGCGAAGTTGGCGGCTCTGCAGCCGGCGTCACCGCAGCGCTTCGATCTTTCTCTTCTTGACGGCCTGCCGGAGCCGGCCCAGCGGTATTTCCGGTACACTATTCAGCCTGGTACACCGCTCTACACAGTGGCCCGGATATCCATGAATGGAAAATTCGCTATGGGTAATCGGGAGTCGCCCGATTACATGGCCATGCAGGCCACCCAGATGCTGGCCATGCCCGAAGGATTTATCTGGAAAATGAGCGCCAACCGCGGCCTGCTCAGGATTTCCGGCTCAGACACCGAGCAGTGGACGCGGTTCTGGCTGATGGGATTGCTGCCGGTTGCCCGGATGGGCGGCGATCCGGATCACACCCGTTCGGCATTCGGCCGGTATGTGGCAGAGGCGGTTTTCTGGTCGCCGGCGGCGCTGCTGCCAGGCCCGGGTGTTGCGTGGAGGCTTGTGGATGTAAATACCGCGAGGGTGATTGTCCGCCACGAGGGTATGGAGCAGGCGGTGGATGTTGTGGTGGCTGAAGACGGTCGTCCCCTGCAGGTAAGCTTCGACCGCTGGAGCAATGCAAATCCGGAAAAAGTCCATCGCCTGCAGCCTTTCGGCGGTTTCCTGTCAGAGTTTCGAGAGTTCCAGGGGTTTCTCTTGCCAACCCGCGTGGAAGCCGGGAATTTCTTTGCCACAGACGATTATTTTCCGTTCTTCATTGCTCAGGTGACAGGTGTGGAGTTTCCAGGACCTGATACAGCAAAGCATCCGGAGTAGCGTCCCGGCCGCCATTTTAGGGGAATCTGGTCCTCAGCGTACGACGAACACCGAAATATCACTGTGTCTGACAATGTTGGCGCCGTTCGAATGGAGAATATGGAGCCTGTCGCCGATACCCGGTGGATGAGAAGCCATCACCACCAGGTCGGCACCGGTTTTTTCGATCGCCTCCAAAAGCTTGTCGTCCAGCTCCACGGCGGTATCTGCCGATTCCATGACAATGCTGTCCGTGCTGATGCCATGGGATTTGCCCTGCTCGTCCGCAAAGACGCTGAGTTTTTCTCTAAGTTCTTTCGGATTGTGGGCGGCGGCTCCCGGCGTGCTGTTGGTGACACTGACGTAGCACAGGGTCGCGTTGTAATGCTTGGCAATATCAATGGAGGTATTGAGCGCCTTCACCATTTTATCGGTATGGGCGAGGTCGACCGGAACGAGGATCTTGCTATACATGAGAGTTCTCCTTTTCCGCCTGAGTTGCGGAACATTGGTCTGTTGTCCTGCATTCAGATTGGCAATGTCCTGTTGGGTATGTCAAAAAAAGCCCGGTGAAGTTCACCGGGCTCAGATTGCTGACGAACCCCGGTTTTTCCGGGGTTCGTTGCGCTTGGGCATTTTAAATTCAGTTGGCGATGGATCTAGCCCAATATCCCCGACCGGATTGCCAATACTCCGAATAAGCCAGTTTCCGGTCCCATTTCCGAATTTGGCTCTGCAAGCCAGGCACCCCAAGGGATTTGAGCCATAAAAGACGCGCCAGGATCTGCGCGATCTTCTTCATATTCTGGGCAGCGGCGGCCAACAGGCATTGCTCACGCACCTTCGAGAGCCCTCGCAAGCGAGCGTAACGATGACCATGTAACTGCTTGGCATCGGCGAATGATCGCTCTACGGTTTCCTGTCGTCGTTTGTAGAGCGCTTTGCCCCATGGGGTTAACCGGTAACTGTCCGTTCGGTCCTTGCTGTCTTGCCAGACATGCCGGGTAAGCACTTTGACGTGATTGGCGCTGCGTGTGCACTGACCCAGTAGCGGGCAGTCTTTGCAGTGAGCCGGATTGGATTTGTACTCCCGATAGCCCAGGCGATTGGTGGTGGCGTAGATCAGTTGCTGACCTTGCGGGCATCGATAGCTGTTGGTCTCGGGGTCGTAGGTAAAGGCGCGCTTCGGGAGATAGCCCTTGGGCTTGTTCGGTCGCCGATAGCCCATCACCCCGTAGAGGCCCCGGTCTTCCAGCCCCTTGCAGATGCCGGCGGTGTAGTAGCCCGCATCCAGTCCAACGCCCCAGACATTGAAGCCAAAGCGCTCACATTGGCGATCCAGCCTGTCCAGATAAGGGCGGCTGTCGTGCAGGTTGGCCGGCGTAGCGTAACTGTCCGTGATG
>NZ_PSSX01000008.1 GCF_002933275.1 Marinobacter maroccanus | reverse complement strand
AACTGCGTTATCTCGCGTATTGGCAATCCGGTCGGGACTATTGGGCTAGATCCGTCGCCAACTGAATTTAATGCGCCCAAACGCAACGAACCCCGGAAAAACCGGGGTTCGTCAGCAATCTGAAACGCCCGCCAGCTGGCGGGCGTTCTTGCGCGGAGCGTTTATCGGCTGCGCATTGCGTCAATGATGGCGAACATGTCGTCCTTGTTGATGCGACCGTCCTGGTTGATGTCGTAAGTCGGGCCATTTGCCTTGCCAAACAGAAGGGCGAGGACAAAGCGGGCCAGGTCACGTCCATTGACCCGGCCATCGCCGTTCAGGTCTGCGCGAGCGCTGGCAGGGGTTGTTTCCAGGTTCAGGGCAATGATCACGGGATCGTGATCTGAGGCCCGGTAGGCGTCGGGTGCATAGAAGCTGGCCTGCTGCTCAGGTGTCTTGAACTCTGTGTTGTAGTCCAGCGCCCGGGGCTCGTCGGCGTTGATTGGCCAGATGCTGGTGTCCGCCACTTTTTCCGCCAGTGACAGGTTGGCCAACCCGTGGTCCAGATAACCTGCCTGGCCGAGGAACACGTAGGAATAGGCTCGGGTCCCCTCAAATCTGGCTACCAGATCGGTGTAGCCTGAATCGGCCAGCGCCTGGATGGGGTCTTCTTTGGCGTAGCTGTTAAGATCGCCGATGATCAGTGAATCCTCTTCACCGGTCCCGGTGGGGTCGGCCTCCAGCCAGCTTGCCAGCGCGTTAGCAGCCTGGGTGCGAACCGGGTTCCAGCAGCCCTGGCCATCGCCCTGGTCGGCATTGGCTCCGTCGGCACTGCCGCAGCCTTTTGATTTGAAGTGGTTAACGGCAATGGTGACTCCATCGTTTGACCCCATTGGGCGGAATGTCTGGGCGAGAGGTTGGCGGTTCAGGTCCGCGAACGCGGAGCCGGATAGAGTGGCAGCCTCACCGACGGTTTCCACCCGGTCAGTGCGGTAGAGGAAGCCAACCGCGATGGCATCGCTGCCAAGCTTTTCGAGGCCCGGGTCTACGAACTCCCAGTTGCTGCCAAGCGCCTCGGCCAGCTCCGATATTGCGCTGTTCTCGCCATAGCCGTCGTTCTCAATTTCCATCAGGCCAATGATGTCGGCGTTCATTGCATTGAGGGCGCTGACCAGCTTTTCAGTTTGCCGGTTGAGTTCTTCAGGGGTATCGGCCCCGCGATCAGTAGGGAATCCGCCGCCCAGTCCGTCGCCATTGAAAAAGTTCAGAACGTTGAAGGAAGCCACGACCAGATTGCCCCGATTCTCAAGCTGTGGCTCAAGAGTTCTCGGATTGTCCTGGGCGAAAACAGGCGTGGTAACAGGTTGTATGCGCCACTCGGAGAAGCGGTAGTCGAGAATGCCCTGGAGATTTTCCACGGTGTCTCCAGCACGGACGGTCTGCGAGGCGCTGAGTTGCGGTGATGGATAGGGAACCGTAGCAGGATTCTGGCGGTTGCTTGCGTCGTCCAGAACGACCCGGTCCATGGCATTCATCATTTCCACCGCTTGAGCTTCTGCACCCGGGCTGGCAATACTGGTCGGGATGAAGTGGCGCTTACTGCCGAGAGTGAGACTACCGAAGCGACCCAGATCGTAGTTGTCGTTGACCGTGAGCTTGTTGTTAAAGCTCACACGCATCGACTCCAGCGCTTCCGGTGCATTCAGGGTGTCCCAGGGCAGGTTCGCAGTAGCCGGGGCTGGAAGAGTCGCGGTGCCACAGGACTGGGTGGCAGACACGTTGGTTAACTGGGTCAGGCCGAAGAATTCGGTCACTTCACCGGCAATGCGGTGGAGCTGGCCCGCCTCGGCTGTCAGGCCTGGTCCGTAGATAAACAGACCCTCCGAGGTACTGATGTCACCATCGCGATCGCCGGCCTCTTCTTCGATATAGAATCCGCCCAGTTGGCCGTCGTTGTTAAAAACAGCGGAAACGACAGCCTCCACAACAACCGCCTGGCCAACAAGAGGGCTGTTGTCAGCGCTGCCCTGAATGGCTGAAATGAAAGTAGCTGGCCCGCCACAGGTCATGTCGGGAGTTTGTGGCTCGGGATCACTGCCGCTATCGCCTCCTGCCTTGCCAAGATCGTCGAAGGTATCCTGCGGGAAACCATCGAAAACGGGCCCTGGGTCATAGGCGTTGAATGGATCGGTATCCCCGGGAACACCGTCTTTGCGTCGCAGTGTCCGGTCCTGGGTGCGGACATCACCACTGCCCCAGTAGCTGCCCGGGTCTGTTCCGATCTGGCCGATACTGTCGGCCGGGTTGCCGCCGTTCAGCAGAACAACGGCATCGTCACCGTTAAACAGGCCAGCGCCGGTGGTCTGGTCTGCCACATCAAGGATGGCGGGGGCCGCCGAGCTGCTGGCGAAAACATAGTTGCTGCCAGGCTCAACGATGCCCTCGAGGTTTAAGGTCTGTCCGGGTGACTGGGAACCGTTGTAAAAGATCTGGAGCTCCCAGGCGGTCAGGTTTACGGGATCTGCGCCGGTATTCAGAAGCTCTATGGCCTTGTTGTTGCCAGAACCTTCGATATATTCGCTGATGACCAGCGATGCCTGTGCGTAGCTGGTGAGCAGGCCGCCGATGGCAGCTGCCAGTAGTGATTTTTTGATCTTCATCGTTCTGTCCCTGATTCCTTGATAGAGGTTGAGGGCACGCGGCCCACCTCAGTCTGCAAGGGGACTGTGACGAGGGGATGTGAGTTTTATGAAGGTATTGACCAGGCTAAAGATCGATCACAATCGGCGGGTTCAGTGGCTGGAAACGGTCATTGCAGGTGCTGGCATTCACGTGGAGACAGTCGCCAATCTGTTCCTGGCCGTAACCCTCATGAATGTGACCGAAGATGTGCAGCTTCAGGGTCAGTCTGGCCACCCGTTCAGCCAGGTCGTCGCAACCGGGGCGAACAATGCCGGTGGGTGAAATAATTTTGTCCAGAATGCCGGCGGGAGGGCCGTGGGTGATCAACACATCGGTGTCTTCGGGTATTTGTGCCCACCGCTCGGCAAGGGCATCACCCCGTTCCAGATTGAACGCCCAGTTGAAGAACGTCGGCGTCCATGGGCTGCCCCAGAACTTGAGACCTTCGAGTTCCACCGGGCTGTCCTGCAGGTAATGGGCGTGCCGTACCAGTTCCCGGGCTTCGGCCGTCTCATCCTGGAAGCACCAGTCGTGGTTGCCGGCAATCAGAATCTTATTGCGGTGGGGAAGTTCAGCGAACCAGAGATCCAGATCCTCCAGTTCGTCCAGGGTGCCGACACCCAGGCAGTCGCCGGCGTGAATCAGCAGGTCACCCTCGGGCACCTCAATCTGGCGGTGCATGCTGTGGGTGTCGGAGATGCAGACAATTCTCATGATGTTGGCGGTTCCGCTGTGTGGCATTCGCGCATTTTTGTTTTTTCTAAGATAGCATTTACCGCCCGTTCAGCCTTCATGCTTTTCGAGTGATGCCATGCGACTTATTCTGAGCCGGAAGGGATTCGATTCTTCCGCCGGTGGTTGTCCCAGTCCGGTGTTACCGGACGATGCCCTGTGTGTGTTGCCGATTCCGGACTCCCAGTCCCGAATCCGCTATGACAATGTCCTCTTCGAGCAACGCCGGCTGGGCAAGATTGCCCGGGATCTTTCTGGTGGCCGAATTCGTGGCGGACACGGCGCCCACCTGGACCCGGATCTGATGGCGGGTGCCTACCCGCGACAAGAGGGCTGGCGACCGGTTTTGGGCCAGACCGGTTCGGCCCAGGGGCATTTGCGTAATCAGGGAGTTGAGCCCGGAGATCTGTTCCTGTTCTTCGGGGTTTTCCGCCGCGCTGAAATGCATAACCGGCGCTGGCGGTTTGTGCCCGGCTCGCGACCGTTTCATGCTATCTGGGGCTGGCTGCATGTTGGCCAGATCCACACCATTGATGAGCTGGCGCCGTGCGCCTTGCCCTGGGCCCGATACCATCCCCACTTCCACGGCCAGCCAGACGCCGGCAACACGCTCTATGAATCTTCCATTGCCTGTCAGTTGCCAACCGGCGCGGAGGTCTTTTCCGGCAGTGGTGTGTTCCCGAAACTGAGGGATGAGCTGGTCCTGACCGATCCGCACAGCCGGCTGCCCACCCGGTGGCGCCTGCCTGCTGCTTTTTATCCGGGCGATGACCGTCCGCCCCTGAGCTATCACACCAAAACGGACCGCTGGCAGCTCAAGTCACCCTGGTGTTACCTGAACTGTGCGGCCCGTGGGCAAGAATTCGTGCTGAATCTGGACGCCTATCCTGACCTGACTGGCTGGCTCGCGGGATTGCTCCGAACTGGCCGTGGCACAGGTTCATAATCCGGCAGTTGATCTGTCTGGGTGATATTCACCTAAGATAGTAGAACAACGGTCTCAGGGAGAGGGTAATGTATCGCTACAGTCTGGGTGGCCGGCGCTGGCAGTTCGCAACGCTGGCGGAATTGATGGCGAAAGCCACGCCGGCGCGCTCCGGTGATCGCCTGGCGGGTGTCATTGCGCACACCGCCGAGGAGCGGGTGGTGGCCCAGATGGCCCTGGCGGACTTGCCCCTGAAAACCTTTCTGAATGAAGCGCTCATCCCCTACGACCAGGATGAAATCACCCGTCTGATTCTGGATGATCATGATTCCGAGGCGTTTGAGCCGGTTTCCCATCTTACCGTTGGCGATTTCCGGAACTGGCTGCTCAGCGACCTTGCCACGCCGGAGATGCTCGCGAGCGTCCGGGCTGGCATTACTCCGGAGATGGCCGCGGCTGTGTCCAAGATCATGCGCAACCAGGACCTGATTCTGGTGGCGGCCAAATGCCGGGTCCAGACCGCCTTTCGAAGCACCATAGGTCTGCCCGGCCGGATGTCGACTCGCCTCCAACCCAACCATCCGACCGACGACATTACGGGCATTGCGGCCAGTATCCTGGACGGTTTGCTGTATGGCAGCGGTGATGCGGTGATCGGGATCAACCCTGCTACGGACAACGTGGCCCAGAGTGTCCGCCTGTTGCAGTTGATGGATGAGGTGATTCGAAAATATGAGATTCCCACTCAGTCCTGTGTGCTGACCCATGTGACCAACACCCTGGAAGCCATCGAGCAGAAGGCGCCGGTGGATCTGGTATTCCAGTCCATAGGCGGTACCGAGGCCACTAACCGCAGTTTCGGGTTTGATCTGGCCACCCTGGCCGAGGCCAGGGATGCGGCTCTCTCGCTGAATCGGGGTGCCGTTGGTCGTAACGTGATGTATTTCGAGACCGGCCAGGGCAGCTCGCTGTCGGCCGATGCCCATCACGGTGTCGATCAGCAGACCTGCGAGGCCAGGGCTTACGCGGTGGCCCGGAAATTCGAGCCGCTGCTGGTGAATACGGTGGTCGGGTTTATCGGCCCGGAATACCTGTTTGACGGCAAGGAGATCACTCGGGCGGGGTTGGAGGACCATTTTTGTGGCAAGTTGCTGGGTCTGCCCATGGGGTGTGATATCTGCTACACCAACCATGCCGAGGCCGACCAGAACGATATGGACAACCTGCTCACCCTGCTGGGGGTGGCCGGCTGTAACTTCATCATGGGCATACCCGGCTCCGACGACATCATGCTGAACTACCAGACCACCTCGTTTCACGATGCCCTTTACGTTCGCCGGGTGCTCGACAAACGGCCGGCGCCGGAATTCGAACAGTGGCTCACCCGTATGCAGATTTTCCGGGATGGCGAAGGCAAGGTTCCCGCCGATGGATTACCGGAAGCCTTCCGGGAAAGCCTGGCCCGGTTACCGGAGGGCCACGGTAATGACTGAGCGTAAGCTGGCTGTAACCGAGAATCCCTGGCGCCGGCTTTCGGCCTGGACCGATGCCCGGATTGGACTTGGCCGGGCAGGCATCAGCCTGCCCACGCAGGAGATGCTGGCGTTTCAACTGGCCCATGCCCAGGCCCGCGATGCCGTGCACCTGCCGCTGGACACGGATCGGCTGATGGCCGATCTGAAAGAACTGACCGGGAGCAGGAAAACGCTTTTACGACATGATCCGGTTCACCTGCAAAGCCAGGCCTGCGACCGAATCACATATCTTCAGCGCCCCGATCTTGGCCGCAGACTCAGCCAACCGTCCTGTGAGGCGCTGGATCGTCTGGGTCACACCGGTGACTCGCCCGTGGACCTGGCTCTGGTGATTGCAGACGGCCTGTCCTCCTATGGCGTCCAGGAAAACGCCGTCGGTTTTCTCGAGGCACTACTGACGGATCTCGAAACCGATGATCAGCCCTGGGAACTGGCCCCGCTGGTTGTTGTCTCTCAGGGGAGGGTTGCGATCGGGGATGATGTTGGCCACCGCCTCAACGCCCGTTGCGTGGTGGTGCTGATTGGCGAACGCCCGGGCCTGAGCTCTCCGGACAGCCTGGGACTTTACCTGACCTGGCAGCCGGGGCCAGGGCTGACCGATGCCAGCCGAAACTGCATATCGAATATCCGGCCGGCGGGGCTTTCATGCGGGGAGGCGAGCAGGCGTCTGATGTACCTGCTCAGGGCGGCGCGCCGGAAGAAGGTTTCCGGGGTGCCGCTCAAGGACCGGTCGGAAGAGGCGGTTATTGATCAGGGTATTGGCAACTTCCTGTTACGCTAGAGGTAGTCGTTGAACCATTCAGGGTAGGAGAATTCCATTGCAGCAAACCGCGTACTATGAAAACGACACCACCCTCGCCCAATACCTGGAATTTCACTTTGGCGAACGGTGGCATGGTGAGGCCAACTTCCCCAAGGCGCTGGCGGATGCCGCCATGCATGCCATGGATGGCCGGCCCCTGGATCGTGCGCTGGATATCGGCTGCGCCGTTGGCCGTACCAGCTTTGAGCTGGCCCGGCATTTCCGGCACGTGGACGGCATCGATTTTTCCAACGCGTTCGTCAACAAGTGTCAGGAAGTGGCCCGAGACAAACGCGTGCGTTATGCCCGTCCGGAAGAGGGCGAGCTGGTGACCTTCCAGGACCAGAGTCTCGCCTCCCTCGGGCTGGAAGAGGCCGCTGACCGTGTGGCCTTTCATCAGGGCGATGCCTGCGATCTGCCATCGCAGTTCACCGGGTATGATCTGATACTCGCGGGAAATCTGATCGATCGGCTGTACCAGCCATCGCTGTTTCTGGAGACCATCCATGAGCGGATCAACGAGCTCGGGCTTCTGGTGATTGCCTCACCTTATACCTGGCTGGAGGAGTACACGCCGAAGGAACACTGGGTTGGCGGGTTCAAGAAGGACGGTGAAGATTTCTCGACGTTCGACGGCCTCAAGGAAATGCTGGCGCCCCATTTCCGGCTGTTGTTTGAACCCTGGAGCCTGCCGTTTGTCATCAGGGAGACAAGGAACAAGTTCCAGCACAGCTTCTCCGAGCTGACAGTCTGGGAGAAAGTAAGTCAGTAAGGATGCGAAAATTTTGAGGACGGCCTGGAGGCTGTCATCAAACTGTCACCGGAAAAGCTTAGCCTGAGAACTCATCAGGACGACATGCATTGTGTTGTGCATCGTGTGAATGCTTTAACCGGGGACTTCCCCGGTTTTTTTATGCCTGGAAAAAAGGATCTGACAGGATGAGGACCATTGCGTTTTATAGCCTGAAGGGCGGTGTCGGTAAAACCGCCGCTGCCGTGAACATCGCCTATCTGGCGAGCCAGGCCGGGTATTCAACCCTGCTGTGGGACCTGGATCCCCAGGGCGCATCGAGCTGGTATCTGGCCGGTGCTGAAGAGGTGAAAGGGCACAAGTTATCGCAGTTGCTCAAGGGCAAAACCCCCATCGCCGAATTCATTCACGAGAGCGACTACGAAAACCTGGATTTCATTCCCTCCCACACCAGTTTCCGTAACCTCGATGTGAAACTGGACCAGGAGGATGGCAGCAACCTGATCAAGCAGTGGCTGGCGCCGCTGTCCGAAGAAACCAGCCTGGTGATACTGGATTGCCCGCCTTCGCTGTCCCGACTTTCCGAACAGGTGCTGAAAGCGGCGGACGAGGTGTTTGTGCCGGTGATTCCCACCTGGCTGTCCCTGAACAGCTGGAAGCAGTTGCTGGAGTTTGCCAAGGACAAGAAGCTGAAGCCGGGCAAGCTCCACCCGTTTTATTCCATGGCAGACCGCCGGAAGGGTCTTCATCGGGAACTGATTAACGCCCAGGATGAAATCCTGCCCAAAGGCCTTAAGACCATCATCCCGAACGCCAGTGTGGTGGAGAAGATGGGTGAGGAAGGCACACCGGTGGAGCTGCTTGCGCCCAGCTCAGTGGCCGCCGACGCCTATCGCAGGTTATGGAAGGAGATCAATCGACTGCTCTGAGACTCTGATCGCTTCCTTTCAGGATCGAGCAAGTCATGATCGGGCGAGCTTGTCCCTCCGCAGGGATCGCTCAAGTCGGCGGTGGCTCTCACTGCGTTCTGAAAGCACCTGCTGGACATACTGGATGTGCTTGCCGGCCAGCTCCCGGGCTTCCTCGGCCCGTCCTTCGGTGATGGCTTCGTACAGCATCCGGTGCTGTTCCACCAGCCCCTGCCGGGTTTCCGCCTCTCTCTGATACATGCCGCCGATGTTGGTAACCACGTTGCTTTTCAGCATGTTGAACAGGTTTCGGATGGTGTGCAGAAGAATGACGTTATGGCTCGCTTCGGCAATCGCCAGATGAAAGCGAGCATCGGCGGCGCCCTCGGCTTCCAGATCCCGATCTTTATCTTTGCTATAGCAGGCCTGAAGCGCCTCATAGGCGGTTTTCAGGTGTGCCCTGTCAACCTCCGTCGCGCGCAGGGCTGCATAGTAGGCACAGTCTGCTTCCAGGGTGCGACGAAACTCCAGCAGATCCCGCTGCGCGTCTGGCCGGTTTTCAAGCAGAGGAATCAGCGGATCGCTGAAACTCCCACCGAGGGATTCGGTGACATAGTTGCCGCCGCCCTGACGGCTGATCAAAAGGCCTTTGGCGGTCAGCCGCTGAATGGCCTCCCGCAGGGAAGGGCGGGACACCCCGAACTGCTCTGACAAGACCCGTTCCGGGGGAAGCCGTTCGCCCGGTTGCAGGGCGCCTTCCAGAATCATGGTTTCCAGTTGTTCCACGATGGTGTCCGCGAGTCTGCGAGGCGCGATATGCCCGACGTCCATAAGAAAGAATTTCCTGTCTTAGAATTTATTGGTAATACCAATAACACAGAGCAAGTCCTAGGCCAAGCGCCGATGTATGTTTGCTGTTCAGAGTGAAGCCTTCCGCGAAAAATTTTGACATCGACAGCCGGTCTCGAATACCTTGGTTATTATGCAATGTCAATTGGTAATACCAATTTAAAGTTTTTCTGTTTGAGACTGTCTTGAGGCGCAATCAATGAGCCAACTGTTTTACGATGCCGCCCCCAATGCCACCCGGGTATCGCCCGAGCGGGAAGCCGACCGGCATTACCCGGAGAAGTCGGAAGCGGTCACGCTGTTCGGTACCTGTGTGGTGGATCTGTTCTTCCCGGAAGCCGGGCTGGACGCCATCCGCCTGCTGGAGCGGGAAGGTGTGCGTGTGCATTTCCCGCAAGAGCAGAGCTGTTGCGGGCAACCCGCCTGGACTTCGGGATACCGGGATGAGGCCAAAGCCGTGGCACGCAAACAGCTGGACATTCTCGATCGATCGGGTCTGCCGGTAGTGGTGCCGTCCGGCTCCTGTGCCGGGATGTTCCGGCACCATTACCCGGCGTTGTTTGCCGACGAGCCGGACACGCTCAAACGGGTGGAAGCTCTGGCCGAGCGCACCTTCGAGCTGACCGAGTTTCTGCTGAAAGTCTGCAAGGTGCAGCTGGCTGACCGGGGCGCGCCCAGCAGGATCGCCCTGCACACCTCCTGCTCAGCGCGCCGGGAAATGAATACCCACCTTCATGCCCGCGAGCTTCTGCAGCAGCTTGAAGGGGTCGAGCGCGTCGATCACGACCATGAAAGCGAATGCTGCGGGTTTGGCGGCACTTTCTCGGTGCGGATGCCGGAAGTCTCAGGTGCCATGGTCAAAGACAAGACCCGCTCGCTGATGGACTCCGGGGCGGTGGAAATGGTCACCGCCGATGGCGGCTGCCTGATGAACATCAACGGTTCCCTGGAGAAACAGAAACAGAACTTCCGGGGCCGGCATCTGGCCAGTTTCCTGTGGGAGCGGATCAATGGTGCCAGTGCAGGGGAGGTGGCATGAGCCAGCGTATTCCGGTTACCGAACTGACCCCGGATTTCCGGGGCCGTGCCGAAGAAGCCCTCGCGGACGGGCAGTTGCGCGAAAATTTCCGGGTGGCAATGGACTCGCTGATGACCAAGCGGGCCAACGCTTTTCCAGACGCCGACGAACGCGAAGGCCTGCGGGAGTTGGGGAATCGTATCAAGGCTGGTGCGCTGTCCCGTCTGCCGGACTTGCTGGAACAGCTTGAACAGAAGCTCACTGAAAACGGCATCAAGGTTCACTGGGCAGAGACCATCGAGGAAGCCAACAACCTGGTGCACGACATCATCGAAGCCCGCAAGGGCAGCCAGGTGGTGAAAGGCAAGTCCATGGTCAGCGAAGAGATGGAGATGAATGACTACCTGGCGGAGCGGGGCATTGAATGCCTGGAATCCGACATGGGGGAATACATTGTTCAGCTCGACAACGAAAAGCCCTCCCACATCATTATGCCGGCGATCCACAAGAACGCGCGGCAGGTGTCCAAGCTGTTCCACGACAAACTGGGCGAGCCGGAGACCGAAGACGTTAACCAGCTGATCCAGATTGGTCGCCGGACCCTGCGCCGGAAATTCATGGAAGCGGATGTGGGTGTTTCCGGAGTGAACTTCGCCGTCGCCGAAACCGGCACCTTGCTGCTGGTGGAAAACGAAGGTAACGGCCGGATGAGCACCACGGCGCCGCCGGTGCATATTGCGGTAACGGGTATCGAAAAAGTGGTGCCGAACCTGAGGGACGTGGTGCCACTGGTGTCCTTGCTGACCCGCTCAGCCCTGGGTCAGCCCATTACCACCTACGTGAACCTGATTTCCGGCCCCCGCAAGCCCGACGAACTGGACGGCCCGGAAGAGGTGCACCTGGTGCTGCTGGATAACGGCCGCACCGGCGCTTTTGCCGATGCCCAGATGCGCCAGACCCTGAACTGCATCCGCTGCGGCGCCTGTATGAACCACTGCCCGGTGTATACCCGGGTGGGCGGCCACACCTACGGCGAGGTCTACCCAGGCCCCATTGGCAAGATCATCACGCCGCACATGGCCGGCCTGGACAAGGTCCCGGACCACCCCAGTGCTTCCTCTCTGTGCGGAGCCTGCGGTGAGGTGTGCCCGGTGAAAATACCGATCCCCGAGTTGTTGCAACGCTTGCGCCAGGAAAATGTGAAGGATCCGGAGCAGCCGCAGCAGGTGAAAGGTGGCGGCGCCAAATATTCCCGGACGGAGCGGTGGATCTGGCGTGGCTGGCAGATGCTCAATACCCGGCCGGCGCTGTATCGCAGTTTTCTCTGGGCTGCGACACGCTTCCGGGCGCTGGCGCCGAAAAAGGCCGGCCCCTGGACCGAGAATCACAGCGCACCGGTGCCCGCCCGCCGTTCCCTGCATGATCTGGCGGCGCGGCATCTTGATCAGAACGGAGGCCGGCCATCATGAGCGCGCGCGGTAATATTCTTGGTAAGTTGAGAGACAGCCTCGCCGGCACAACACCCCGCCCCGACGAGTTCGACGAGCGGCTGGTGACCAAGCCCTGGCGCTATGCGCCGGGAGACCGGATCGCCCGGTTGCGCAGCCTCATGGAAGCGGTTCACACTGAAGTGCATCAGTGCCGTTCTGACAACTGGCCGGAATTGGTGGCGGAACTTCTGAACAAACGCAATCTCACCAACCTGTTGTGCGCACCGGCGAAGGAACATGGCCGGGCGCTGCAGGCTTACTTCGAGGCCACGGAGCAGAGGGTCGAGTTACTGGCTTATGATCAGCCGGTGGAAGCCTGGAAAGAAGAGCTGTTCTGGAATGTGGAGGCCAGCCTGACCGGCACCCTGGGTGGGATCGCCGCCACCGGCACGCTCGTGCTCTGGCCGGATCGCCATGAGCCGCGCCTGATGAGCCTGGTACCGCCGGTACACATTGCCCTGCTCAAGGCCAGCGAGATTCATGACAATCTGTATGACATGATGGTGTCCCAGGACTGGGCGGCCGGGCTGCCAACAAACGTTCTGCTGGTGTCTGGCCCGTCCAAGACCGCGGACATCGAACAGGTGCTGGCCTACGGTGCCCACGGCCCCCGTGAGCTCATTGTGCTGGTTCTGGAGGATGCATGACTTTTACCCCGGAAGTGCTGGCCGATATCCGGCAACGGATTCCCGAAAACCGGGTTTTTAACGATCCGGTGTCCACCCTCGCGTTCGGAACCGACGCCAGTTTTTACCGGCTGATTCCCAAGGTGGTGGTGCGGGTTCAGGATGAGGCAGAGGTTGTCGATCTTCTGGCCATCGCCCGCCGCCACAAGGTCCCGGTGACCTTCCGGGCCGCCGGTACCAGCCTTTCCGGACAGGCGATCAGTGATTCGATCCTGATCGTTCTGGGCGATCAGTGGAACGGCCACGACATCCGGGAAGAAGGCCGCCAGATTCGTCTGCAACCGGGTGTGATCGGCGCTCAGGCGAATGCCTGGTTAGCACCCAAGGGCTTCAAGATCGGACCGGATCCGGCGTCCATCAACGCCTGCAAGATTGGCGGCATTGTTGCGAACAATGCCAGCGGTATGTGCTGTGGCACCGCCCAGAACAGCTACCACACGCTGGCCGGTATGCGGCTGGTGCTGGCGGACGGCGCAGTGCTGGATACCGAGGATCCGGCAAGCGTTTCGGCGTTTCGCGACAGCCACGGTGATCTGTTGGCGGCCCTGAAAAAGCTGGCCATCAATACCCGGGAGAATCCCGAGCTGGCGGAGCGCATTCGGCACAAATACCGCCTGAAGAACACCACCGGCCTGTCCCTGAACGCCTTGGTGGATTTTACCTGTCCACTCGACATCCTGACGCACCTGATGGTGGGCTCCGAAGGCACGCTGGGTTTTGTCAGCGCAGTGACCTACAACACCGTACCCGAGTATCCGGACAAGGCCACGGCCCTGCTGGTGTTTCGGGATGCTGAAAGCTGCTGTCGGGCGGCGTCGGTGCTGCGTTCACAACCGGTAGCGGCCGTGGAGTTGCTGGATCGTCGCAGTCTTCGCTCGGTTCAGGACAAGCCCGGCCTGCCGGACTGGATTCATGATGTTTCGGAAAACGCCTGCGCGCTGCTGGTGGAGACCCGGGCGTCATCCTCGCAGATTCTGGATCAGCAGCTGACGCGAATCAGGCAGGCTTTGGCAGAATTCCCCCTTGAGCAGCAGGTGGATTTTACCCGCGACGCCAAAGTGTCCGATCAGCTTTGGGCCATCCGCAAGGGCACTTTCCCTGCGGTTGGGGCGGTAAGGCCAAACGGGACCACCGTGATCATCGAGGATGTGACCTTCCCCATTGATCAGCTATCCGAAGGCGTCACCCGCCTCCAGGCGCTGTTCGTGAAGCATGGCTATGACGACGCGATCATCTTTGGGCATGCCCTGGAGGGCAACCTGCACTTCGTGTTCCCCCAGGGCTTTGACGACCCCGCGGAGGTCGCCCGCTATGAAGCCTTCATGCAGGATGTGGCGCAACTGGTGGCGGTGGAGTTTGGTGGTTCGCTGAAGGCGGAACACGGTACCGGCCGTAACATGGCGCCGTTCGTGGAACTGGAATGGGGGCACGATGCCTGGCAGCTGATGTGGCAGATCAAGCGTCTGCTGGACCCGGAGAATTTGCTCAATCCGGATGTAGTGCTGTCGGAAGATCCGCAGATCCATCTCAAGAATCTGAAGCCCATGCCCGAGGCCGATCCGCTGGTGGACAAGTGCATCGAATGTGGCTTCTGCGAGCCGGTGTGTCCCTCGGAAAGCCTCACCCTGTCGCCGCGCCAGCGCATCGTGATCTGGCGGGATATTCAGGCCCGCCGCCGTGCCGGTGAAGACACCACCGAACTGGAAAAGGCCTATCAGTACCATGGCCTGGATACCTGTGCCGCAACCGGCCTTTGTGCCCAGCGATGCCCGGTAGGCATCAATACCGGCGATCTGGTGCGGAAGCTGAGAAGCGAGAAGGCCACCGGCCAGTCCGTGGCCAATCAGCTGGCGAAACATTTTGCCGGCGCTTTGAAAGCGACCCGCTTTGTCCTGGCCGGCGCATCCACGGCCGAAAGACTCTTGGGCGCGCCGCTGCTGACCCGGCTCAGTGCCGGCGTTCGCAAAGTGTCTGGTGGCCGGGTGGCCCAGTGGGATCCGAGCCTGCCCCAGCCGGTACGGTTTGTGTCACCGGCTGAAGAGCAGGCCCCGGCCGATGGCCGGCCCCGGGTGGTTTATCTGGCGGCCTGTGTATCCCGGACCATGGGCCCGGCCAGGGGAGACAAGCAACAGGAGCCGTTGATTGAGGTAACCCGACGATTGCTGGAGAAGGGCGGATACCAGGTGGTGTACCCGGAGGAGCTGGACAGCCTGTGTTGTGGTCAGCCCTTTGCCTCCAAAGGCTATCCGGACCAGGCGGCGACAAAGAAAGACGAGCTGATTTCGGCGCTGTTGCGGGCCAGCCGGAATGGCGTCGATCCGATCTACTGCGACACCAGCCCCTGTACCCTGCAGATCCGCGAAGCCGCCGAAGAAGCCGGCCTGACGCTGTTTGATCCGGTCCGGTTCATTCGTGATCATCTCTACGAGCGCCTGGATTTCGAGCCGGAGCAGACCCCGCTGGCGGTGCACGTCACCTGCAGCACCCAGCACCTGGGTGAGTCAGACGGACTGATCGATGTGGTCCGGCGTTGCAGCACTCAGGTGGTGGTACCCGAGGGCATCCATTGTTGTGGCTTTGCCGGGGATAAAGGCTTCAACGTGCCCGAGCTCAACGCTCATTCTCTGAAAACACTGGCAGAGCAGACGGCGGGCTGTGAGGAAGGCATATCCACGAGCCGTACCTGCGAGATCGGGCTTAGCCGGCACAGCGGTATCGACTACCACGGTCTGGTGTATCTGGTGGATCGGGTCACCAGGCCGAAAGCGATCGCCTAGTGCCCCGACTGGCGGTCACTTCATCTCGAAGCCGCATTTGCGCAGGAAGTCGCGCATGTGTGGCCGCAGTTTCGAGGTGAACAGCGGCTTCAGCTGCTCGGACCAGGTGGTGTCCTTGTTGCCACCGGTGCGTTCCCGATAGTACTCGTTCATGGTGCGATCAAACCCGGCAACGAGCTCCTCGTCCCGGGCGTCGGAGTAGTCGTCTTCCCGGAGAATGGCTTCCACCGGCAGTCGAGGCTTCACCTCCGGATTCTGGTCCGGGTAGCCCAGGCACATACCAAACACCGGATAGACATGCTCCG
The DNA here is from genome assembly GCF_002933275.1 of Marinobacter maroccanus. Taxonomy (GTDB): domain Bacteria; phylum Pseudomonadota; class Gammaproteobacteria; order Pseudomonadales; family Oleiphilaceae; genus Marinobacter; species Marinobacter maroccanus. The sequence continues at coordinate 144,976 of NZ_PSSX01000008.1, read as the reverse complement.
GCAGCCGCAGTATCTCGCTGATCTCCGCCGGGTTGTTCCGTATGCCCCCGATATAGCACAGCCCGAGCCCCTCGGATTCCGCGGCGATCGCCACATTCTGGGCCATCAGGCTGGTGTCGATGGTGGCTACCAGTAACTGTTCCGTCATCCCTCGCACCACCTCGGCCCCGGCTCGCCCCGCGGCATCGGTTGAACGCCGCATGTCGGCACAGAACACCAGAAAGTCCGAACAGTCGGCGATGTAGCTCTGGCCACCGGCCAGCTCCGCGATTTTCCGGCGGTTGTCCGGATCAATCACGTGAATGATCGAGTAGGCCTGCACATGATTCGAGGTGGCGGCGCACTGGCCGGCGCGAATCAGCTCCCTGAGCAGGTCGTGCGGAATTTTTTCACCGGTGAATTTACGAATAGAGCGGTGGGATTTAAGAAGTTCTATGGTTGGATTCATGGGGTCTCGCAGTGAGTTCATGGATGTCGTGCCAATCTGTGACAATTATCATACCAAATGCTACATAGCAGGTGCGCAGGCTCAGAAGTTAAGCTGATACGCTGAAAAAGCCATTATCAAGCCTGGAATGCCGTGCGTTTATGGACCTGAACATGCACCTGCCAACGCTGCTGGTCACGTCGGTCATGATTAACCTCCTGATCGGAGGGATGCTGTGGGCGATCTACCACCTGCGCCACCGGGAACGCTGTTTTCTGCTTTGGGCACTCGCCTGTCTGAGTTTCGTAATGGGTACCGCGCTAGCGGTGACCAATGAGCTGGCCGCCGCCCCGGGGATTTTCGTTTTTATCGCCCATCTCGTTCTTGGGGGTTCCCCGTTGTTGGTGCTTGCAGGAATACACGCACTGGTGGATTTGCCAATAGTGGGCACCAGAAGGTCGTCCCGTATAATCTATGGTGCCTCTCTACTCTATCTTTTCGGCCTGGCTGTCGGTACTGGATGGGATCCGCTTGTTGCCAGATTCCTGACTGCGCTGTTCTCGGCATTGGTCTTCAGTCTGGCGATCTACCGGCTGGGCTCGATTGAGCGCAGGCCCAGACTGCCTCTTCGCATTCTGCAAACGCTGTTCGGCATTCACGGTACGCTGATGATGGCCCAGGTGCTGGTGATCACAGTGTCCGTGAGCGGAAGCACACAGCTCGATCTCCAGGTGCTGCTGAAACTGATTCTGGTGAACCACCTGTTGCTGGTGAGCGCTACGGCCATGGCGCTTCCGTTGCTGGCGTTTACTCGTGCCGAACAGGCTCTGGTCGCGCTGGCGGAGCGGGACGGGCTTACCCAGCTGTTCAATCGCCGGGCGTTTTACCGGGAGGGCAAGCTGGCGTTTAAAAAAGCCCGGGAAGAGGGAAAACTGATTACTGTCCTCATGATAGACCTGGACCACTTCAAGCAGATCAACGACCGCTGGGGGCACGCTACTGGCGACGAGGTGCTGAGAATCGTGGCGAACCTGATGAAAGCCGAACTCCGGGATGACGACATCATTGGACGTGTGGGCGGGGAGGAGTTTGCTGCCGTGCTGCGCAACAACAACCGTGAGGCGATCGAGGCCGTAACCGGGCGCCTGTTGCAACGAATTTTTGAGGCTGGCCGAGAAGTCGATGGTATTCCGGTCCACCTGTCTGCAAGCATCGGGGGTGCCTCTCTTACACAGGAGCATGGCAACTTCCAGCACATCATGGTTTCAGCGGACAAAGCCCTTTACCGGGCAAAACGCGACGGCCGCAACCGCGCTGTATTTGTGCCAGCGTCAGCGGCCGCGAAACCCTTACGGCCGCTTGGCCAGAAACGCCGACACGCCTTCGGCGAAATCCTCGGTCCGGGTCATTTCAAGGAACGCCGCGCGCTCTGCCTCCAGATGGTCGGCCAGCTGGTCGCCGTTGGCCCGATCAATCAGTTGGCGAAAGGCCCCGTAGGCCCGGGTTGGTCCCTGGGCTACTTTTTCGATCATACGATTCAGCCGGTTCTCGAATTCGCCGTCAGGGGCAATGTCGTTGACCATGCCCCAGTCCCTCGCTTCCGCTGCACTCAGGGTGCGCCCGAGCAACATCAGCTCCGCCGCCCGGCCAGCGCCAAGTTTGTGAGCCAGGGCCCAGCTGCCCCCGCAATCTGGAACCGCACCAATACCGTTGTAGGCCACCAGGAATTTCGCGCCTTCCTCGGCGATCACCAGATCGGCCATCAGCGTGAGACTGAGCCCTGCGCCGGCGGCTATGCCCCGGACCGCAGCGATTACAGGCGCATCCATGCTGCGAAGGAGCAGGACGGCGGGATTGACGGCATCCAGGATCGCGCTGATGGCTGCCCCTGCCTGCTCCGACGTGCCGGCCATGCTGGATACATCACCACCGGCCATGAACGCTCGTCCTGCGCCCGTAAGAACGATACAGCGAACACCGGAAAGCTTGTTGATTTCTTGAACCGCCTCGAGAAAGGCTTTGGCCAGGGGCACATTGATGGCGTTCAGGGCCTCCGGGCGATTGAAGGTTAATCTGGCCACACCGGTTTCGGTATCAAATGCGGTTGTTACCAGCGTGTCTGTCATGGTCAATTGCCCTCCCGATACCGCAGGTCTGAAGATCCGAAACCTGCGTACTGATTATTGCTGTCTGTCGGGTAACAGGATAGAGGGGTTTGCCTAATGTTGCCTGAATGGACTACTTTAAAACTTGATCGGGGCTAACCCCCGGCTATAAGAAACAACAAAAATTACAATCATCTTCGGGCGTGAGATGGGTATTGTCAGGGCGTATTCGCGTGCCTGTGTACCCGGCGCCAGGGGTGCCGGGAGGTAGTGTGAGCATCCTTGAAATCAGCAACCTGTCTCTGTCGTTTGGTGGTGTGAAGGCGCTGCAGGACGTGAGCTTTCGGGTGCCTGAGAACACCGTAACCACCATTATCGGCCCGAATGGCGCCGGTAAAACTTCGTTATTCAATTGCATCTCCGGCTTCTACAAACCCCAGCAGGGCACCATCCGCTATCAGGGGCAGCCTCTGCCGGGCAGTATCAAGCCGCCGAAACGAGCCGCACTGGGTCTGGCCCGAACCTTCCAGAATATTGCCCTGTTCCGGGGTATGACCGTACTCGATAACATCAAACTCGGCGCCCATGTGCACATGAAGAGCGGTCTGCTCAGCGCTCTGGCCTATTTCGGCCCGGCCCGGCGTGAGGAAATGGAAGTCCGTAAAGAGGTGGAAGAACGGATTATCGACTTTCTGGAAATTGATCACATTCGCCGCCAACCGGTGGCGAGTCTTTCCTACGGTCTTCAGAAGCGTGTCGAGCTGGCCCGGGCGCTGGCCATGCAGCCTAAAGTATTGATGCTGGATGAGCCGGTGGCGGGTATGAACCGGGAAGAGAAGGAGGACATGGCCCGGTTTATTCTCGACATCCGTGAGGAGTGGGGCGTCACCGTGCTTATGGTGGAACATGATATGGGCATGGTAATGGACATTTCCGACCACATTGCCGTGCTGAATTTTGGCCAGGTGATCACCGAGGGTCTGCCGGCGGATGTTCAGAACAATCCCGAAGTCATCAAGGCGTACCTGGGCAACAGCGACATCGATAGCCTGCGGAAGAAGCTCAATGCCGAAGGGGAGGCCGCCTGATGGATTGGTTGTTCTTCGGCGAAATCAGCTTGGCCGGTCTGGCCATGGGTGGGCTTTACGCGCTGATCGCCCTGGGCTTTGTCATCATCTACAAGGCCACGAGGGTCATCAATTTCGCCATCGGCGAGATCATGATGTTCGCCGCCTACCTGTTCCTGGCGTTTGCCGGCGGCATGGAAATGTCGCCCTGGATTGCGCTCCCGCTGGCTGTTATCGGCGGCAGTATTCTGGGCGGTGTGATCGAAAAGACCATGATCCGGCCAATGCTGGGCGAGTCGCCAATTTCGGTGGTGATGGTGACCATCGGTATCGCCAGCATCCTGGTGGGCCTGGTGGAGTTCATCTGGACGGCCGATCCCCAGCTGCTGCCCAATTTCCTGCCCAGGGAGCCGGTGTTCATTGGTGAGCTGTATCTGGCGCCCAAAATCGCCTACGGCTTTCTCATTGGTTCCGCCCTGCTGATCATCTACCTGTTGTACTTCCGGTTCTCCCGGGGTGGCGTGGCCCTGAGAGCCACTGCCTCGGATCAGGCGGCGGCCTATTCCATGGGCATCAACGTGCGCCGGGTCTTCAACATGGCGTGGGTGTTCGGCTCTCTCGCGGCGTCACTGGCCGGTGTGCTGGTGGCGGCCACCGGTGGGCTGAGCCCGCAATTCGGGATCATCGGCCTGAGTGTGCTGGTGGTGGTGATTGTTGGAGGGTTGGACAGCATTCTCGGAGCCCTGGTGGCCGGCGTGTTCATCGGCTGGCTGGAGACAGTGGCCGGTGCCTATCTCGGCGGTGAATACCGGATGCCGGCAACTTTCCTGGTGCTGGCAGTCATCCTGGTGATCCGCCCCTACGGCCTATTCGGCACCCACGAAATAGAGCGAGTTTAAGATGCGCATCGGTGACGCAAAACAGAGTTACGAGGCCGATGAGGCAATCTGGACCAGCCAGACCCAGAAACTGTGGCTGGGATTCTTCCTGCTGATCTTGCTGGTATTCCCTTTTGTGGTGGACTCCTACCTGCTGTACCTGGGGTGCCTGGTTGGCATCGCCGTGATCAGTACTACCGGCCTGAATATCCTGACCGGTTTTACCGGGCTGATTTCCCTCGGGCAGGCCGGGTTTATGGGGGTGGGCGCCTATACCGTTGCCTGGCTGTCGATAAATACCGCACTGCCATTCCCGGTGACACTGGTGTTGGCCGGTCTGATGGCCGCCGCCGTCGGTATTCTGGTGGGGCTCCCTTCGCTACGCGTGAAGGGACTGTATCTGGCCATTGCGACTCTGGCGGCGAGCGTGTTCCTGCATTTCATCTTCGCCGAGTGGGAATCGGTAACCGGTGGGATGGGCGGCCTGAGCCTGGAGCCGGCGCACCTGTTCGGGCTCACGTTCCAGAGCGATTTCAGCATGTATTTCATCATCGTACCGCTGGCAGTGCTGATGGTGCTGGCGGCCAGGAACGTGTTCCGAACCCGGATTGGCCGGGCGTTTATCGCCATCCGTGACCGGGATATTTCTGCCGAGATTCTCGGGATTAACCTGCTGCGCTACAAGCTGATGTCTTTTGCCCTGAGTTCTTTTTACGCAGGGGTAGCCGGCGGTCTGTTTGCCTACTTCTATCGGGTGGTGACTCCGGAGAGTTTTCCGCTTTCCATGTCCATTTTCTATCTGGCGGCTGTGATTGTCGGCGGCATGGGTAATCTGCTGGGTGGCATTCTCGGGGCTGCCTTCATGACCCTGGTACCGGAAGCTCTGAAACTGCTGACCGCCGCGCTGACGCCTTTCTATCCCAACGCACCGGTGTTCATGTCGCCGATGCTGGAAATCATCTTTGGTGCCCTGATCGTGGGCTTTCTGATCTTTGAACCCCATGGCCTGGCGGAGATCTGGCACCGTATCCGCCGTTTCTTCCGCCTGTGGCCATTCAAGAATTAATCGTGTTTCAACGGGTTCGCTACCAGGAACCCACGCACCACCAACAACAAGAAGCAGCAAGGAGAAGAAACATGTTCAGAAACATCCTCGAAAAAGGTCGCCGGCTTGCCGGGCTTGGTAGCCTGGTCGCTGCGTTGACAGTCGCTGCCCCCGCGATGGCACAGGATAAGGAGCCCATCGTGTTCGGCGGCTCCATTCCGCTCTCCGGTGTCTTTGCGTTTGCCGGTATTCACATCCACGCGGGTCTGACCGACTACACCAACTGGATCAACAGCCAGGGCGGCATCAATGGCCATCCGGTAAAATATGTCATGGAAGACACCGCCTACGAGGTGGACCGATCGGTCGCAGCGTTCAAGAAGATTTCCGGCAGCAGCTCCCCGGCTACCTATTATGGTGACAGCACCGGTTTCATGAAGGCGATTGCCTCGGAGCTCAACAGCCAGGGCAACACCCTGATGAGCGGTGCGTCGTTCGCCACCGTGCTGACTGACAACGAAACCTATCCGTACCAGTTCATTCCCGGACCCAACTACAGCCAGATGTTCGGGATTATCCTCGAGTATATTGCGTCTCAGGGTGAAGGCGGCGATATGCCCAACGTCGCGTTTGTCTACAGCGATACCGAATTTGGCAAGGATCCGATCGAAAATGGCAAAGCCCGCGCCGCCGAGCTGGGGATTGAAGTGGTGGAAGAGATCGTCACCAAGCCCGGCAGTGTGGACGTCTCGGCTGAGGTTCTGAAACTGCGCCGGGTGCGCCCGGATTACGTGGTGTTCCACGGCTACGTGCTGTCACCGATCAACGAGTTCATGGTGCAGATGCGTCAGATGGGTCTGGATACCCAGTTCATGGGCACCTTCTGGTCCTCTGACAAACTCATCATCGACAAGATGGGGGCAGATGCCGATGGTTACATGGGCGTGATGCCCTACAACTACTACGACAGCGAGGAAAGCGGCCCGATGCTGGATGCCCTTCGGGCCCAGGCAGAGAAGAGCGACCCCGAAGCGGGCTACCGTCCCACCGGTTACATGCAGGGTTGGTTCAACGCCATGGTCTGGACCGAAGTGGTCAAGCGCACCCTGGATGCCGGTAAAGAGCTGACCGGGGATAACATGGCAGAGGCCCTGGCCTCCATTGAGGACTGGGACACCGGCGGTATCATCGGGATTCCGGTTACCGTGCGCGACATGTCCTTCCCGGTGGGCCGTATCTGGCGGGTAAACGCGGACGAAGGCCGCTATGAGCCGGTATCGGACTGGATTCACCTCGACTGAGGGGCTGTATGGAAGCCTTACTGGAAATTGACAATATCGAGGTGGTCTACAACAAGTCAGTGCAGGTCCTTCGGGGCCTGTCACTGCGGGTGCCGAAGGGTGCCATTGTGGCGCTCCTTGGCTCCAACGGTGCCGGTAAATCCACCACCCTGAAAAGCGTCTCCGGGCTGCTGACCCTGGAAGACGGCGAGGTGACCGCCGGTGAAGTCCGTTTTAAGGGCCAGGATGTGAAAGGCACACCCCCTGAAAAGCTGGTGCGCAACGGGCTATTCCACGTGATGGAAGGGCGGCGGGTGTTTGAGGACCTCACGGTGGAAGAAAACCTGATAGCCGCCACCTACGCCCTCAGTGGCAGCAAGCCGTCCCTCAGTGACAGCTACGAACTGGTCTATAACTACTTTCCCCGCCTGAAGGAGCGCCGCAAACAGCTGGCCGGCTACCTGTCCGGGGGCGAGCAGCAGATGTTGGCCCTGGGCCGGGCGCTGATCGCCCAGCCAGACCTGATCATGCTGGATGAACCGTCCCTGGGCCTGGCCCCGCTGCTGGTGGAGGAGATTTTTACCATCGTGGCCAGAATCAATCGGGAACAGGGCACTGCCATTCTTCTGGTGGAACAGAACGCCGCGGTGTCGCTGGCCATTGCCTCCTATGGCTACATCATGGAGAACGGCAAGATCGTGATCGACGGCCCGGCGGACAAGCTTACGGCCAATGAGGATGTTCAGGAATTCTATCTGGGTGTGGGTGGCAAGGAAGGTGAGGCCCGCAGTTATCGAGACATCAAGCACTACAAACGCCGTAAACGGTGGCTATCATGACAATGCCTTCCATACCTGAACTCACGCTCACCCAAATGCTTCGGGCTCACGCACTCGAGCGACCGGACGCCCTTGCTCTGCGCCAGAAAGATTTCGGTATCTGGCAGGCCTATTCCTGGCAGGATTACTACCGGCGGGCCCGGCATTTCGGGCTGGGTCTGCGCGCCATGGGGCTTGAGCCAGGCGGCCATGTGGCCATCATCTCGGAAAACCGGGTGGAGTGGGTCATTGGTCAGATGGGGATCGGCCTGGTTCAGGGCATTTGTGTCGGCGTCTATCCCACCAGCCCATGGAACGAAGTGGCTTACGTGCTGGAGCACAGCGACGCAGAGTTCGTGATCTGTGAAGACCAGGAACAGACGGACAAGGTGCTGGAAGCCTGGCCAGAGCTGCCAAAGCTGAAGCATTGCATTGCCATTGATATGAAAGGCCTGCGTTATTACCCGAAGCCGCCGTCGGCGTTCGAGGACATCGAGGCCCGCGGCCGGGAGTTTGAAAAGCAGCATCCCGGGTTGGTGGATGAGTTGCTGGATAGCCAGCAAATGGATGACACCGCCCTGATGATCTACACCTCCGGCTCCACCGGTCGACCGAAAGGCGCCATGATCAGTTGGCAGAACCTGCATGCGGCGGCGCCGGGACTGATTGAGCTGTTGCAGGCCGATGAACATGGATCCAGCCTCTCCTACCTGCCCCTGTGCCATGTTGCAGAACAGGCCTTTACCAATATTGCGCCGGTTTATGTGGGCAGTACGGTCAGCTTTGGTGAGAGCCTGCGGACCATTCAGGAAGATTTGCGGGAAATTGCGCCGACCTTTTTCCTGGGGGTACCGAGGATCTGGGAGAAGCTGCATTCTTCCATTTACATCAAGATCCAGGAGACCGGGCGGTTCCGACAGGCGTTATTCAACTGGGCCATCCGCGTGTGTTCACCCATGGCCACGAAGCCCAGAACGCAGTGGAGTCTGAAGGAACGCTGCCTGTACGGCGTGAGCTACTGGCTGGTGCTCCGCGCGTTGCAGAACTTTATCGGCCTGCGCCGATGCTCCATCGCGCTTACCGGGGCGGCGCCCATTTCCACGGGCATTCTCGAATTCTTCCGCACCATTGGCATTCCCCTGGTGGAAGTCTATGGCCAGACGGAAAGTACCGGTGTTGCCACGGCGCAGCTGATTGACGATGTGCATCTGGGAACGGTTGGGGTGGCTGTTTCCGGTGTCGAGGTAAAGCTCGGGGAACACAACGAGATCATCATGCGTGGTGGCAGCATGTTCAAGGGTTATTACAAGAACGACGAGGCCACGGCTTCAACCCTGAAGGATGGCTGGCTGCACACCGGCGACGTGGGTGAATGGCGGGACGGCCAACTCAAGATTGTCGACCGGCTGAAAGACATCATGATCACGGCTGGCGGCAAGAACCTGTCACCGACGGAGATCGAGAACACCATCAAGGCCAGTCCCTATATCAAGGAGTGCATTGTCATAGGGGAGGCCAGAAAGTATGTGTCCGCGTTGATCCAGATTGACTTCGACACGGTGGCCAAATGGGCGGAGCAGGAGCGGATTGCCTACACCACGTTCCGGAGCCTGACCGAGCAGGATCGGGTGAACGAGCTGATCCAGAACGAGGTAAACCGGGGTAATGAACAGCTGCCGCAAGTGGCTCAGATCAAGCGCTTCCACCTGCTTACCAAGGAACTGGATCACGACGACGACGAAGTGACGGCCACCATGAAGGTGCGCCGGAGCAACATCTACGAGAAATACACCGACGTGATCGAATCGCTTTACGCCTGAGAGTGAGGCGGCCTAGAAACGGGCGCCTTCTTCCACCCGGATGCGTTCCATATACTGGGTCAGTGCGGCATTGAGTACCGCCAAAACCAGGAACAACAGGATGCCCTTGGGCACCAGGGCGTGGATTTCCGGGTTGGGCGCGGTGCTGGCGGTTACCAGGACCAGGCCCAGGATATTGCGGGCCAGGCGCACGGTAAGCATGGCGCAGAGATACCCGGACTGGAATGCCGTTTCAGCGCCTTTGAGTAAACGACCAAAGGCCGGCATCAGGTGCACGGTGTTGAGCAACAGGACAGAAAAGATAATTAACTGAAGAGCACTGAAAATGGTCATGACCAGAGACTACCAAACGACACAGCTGGTTAAAAAACGGCCGGAATTATCCCTGATTGGACAGATTTAATCCAGTTCAGGGCGCGGTTGTTTAATAACTGCTGTTCAGAAGGTCGTGGTAGTCACTTCGAAATCGTTGGAAACTCAGGTAGTTATTCCTGTGGTCCACCAAACCTGCTGAATTGAACGCTTCCACAAAGGCCCCGGACTCTCCCGTGCTGACCTCGCCATAGAAACCGCCGTCCCAGTCCAGCACCTGAACCATTTCCAGCAAAACCGTCATCGCCAGTGGGCCATTGGCCTTTTCCAGGTAGCGGTAGGCCAGGCCGTAATGCTCGAAGCGATACGGGGCGTTTGCAGCATCAATCGGAGTCACATCCCAGAGAGGGTCGTAGTCATAGTGCTGGTAGACCGGGGCAATGGGTTCGCCTGCAACGACAACGGACTGCCCTTCCGCAAACCAGTAGGGAAGCAGGCTGTAACTGGCATCATATCGGGAAAGGTTTTCCTGGATGAAATGGGCCAGCTCATGGGCCACAATCTGGCCGGTCTCATAAGGCCACTGGCCGTAATACGGATTGAAGGCCACGGCGCCCATTGAGGCTGAAACAAACTCGGTGTGTGGCACCTCGGGGCTGAGGCATCCGACCACCTGTCGGGGGTAGGGGGCAGCAGCGCTGCGGTCCTCGACAAAATCGGACCAGCGTAACTGGAACCGGCTCAGCACGCCGTCGATCCGCCGTTCAAGCTCCGAGGCGGCAGCCCGGAATGAGGTCTCGCTGTAAGCCGGCGAGCCATAGACCCGTACCCGACCACTGTGGGTTTCGAAATACAGAGATTCGCCTCGGCAGGCTTCAGCGTCGCTGGCCAATGCCCAGGAATTCGTGGGGTAGTGCCGGCCGGTATCCCGTGCGTCGTAAAACAGGCCGGAAACGAAGCCACCGGAATCCGGGTAATGATGATCGTCTGAAGTAGTGACCTTGCAGCCGGTCAGGCCCATCACGAGAACACTGAGTATCAGCACCGCTTTGCTGGTTGCCATAAACCACTCCTGAATTGGATCCTGTTGTCCGGAATGATCGCAGGGTTATCCGGATGGCTCCGTCAACAGGGTGTAAAAATCAGGTAAAGCGAGCCAGGAGAAACTCCTGTTCGCAGTGACAAAGGGCTGAACTGCACTCTGGCTTCAGGAAATCGCCATGCCAGCCAATTCGGCATGAATCATCTTTTCCAGAGCCTGGGCGGAAGGTGACAGCGAGCGAGAGGCCTGTTTGATGATGCCAATCTGGCGTACCAGTTTCGGTTCACTCAGCGGAACGAAGCAAAGCTTGTCGTTGGCCACGGGGAAGGCGAGGCGCGGGAGCGTGGTGATGCCACTGCCGGCTTCCAGCATGGCAAGCAGGGAAATCATGTTGGAGATAAAGAAGTCGTTGTTGTCGACCAGGCTGGCGGCGGCCGTGTGCTTCAGAAGCCGGGAAGTGCCGTTGGCAATAAAACGCTCCTCTGTCAGCTCCTGCCATTTCAGCCTTTGCCTTCCCGCCAGAGGATGGTCCTTGCGCATGACCACGCCCACGTTATCCTCGAAAAGCGGGCTGAAGGCCAGGGCTTCATCCTGGACCCACATGCTGCTGATTCCAAGATCCACTTCACCATTGGCCACCAGTCGACAGACGAATTCTGCGTTTTCATCATGAAGATTGATGTTGATGTCGGGGTACTGGGCGACGAAAGCTGCGAGAAATTCAGGCATCAGCCGGCTGGCAACCGAGGGTACCGTGGCTAGCGTCACCCGCCCCTGGTGCCCTTTGGCCATCTGTTGAAGTTCGCTTGCCAGCCTGTCGTGCTGGTTGATCAGCTCCCGGAATCTGGGCAGGCAATAATCGCCAAACGGGGTTAATTGCCCTTTGTGAGTCTTCTCGAACAGGGGCTGGCCCAGCTTTTCTTCCAAATCACCAATGGCCATGGAGAGTGCCGGCTGGCTCCGATGGAGTTTCAGGGCTGCGCCGTGAAAGCTGCCTTCTTCCCGTACCGCCAATACGTAGCGTAGAGGCTGAATCTTGAGTTCGATCGACATTTGCACACGCCCCAGTCTGTTTCCTCTTTAAGGTATAAGAAAAACTTACTAAAAACACGATATTTTTGATTATCCTTATTTATCTGGAGCATCTAGGCTTGGGGGATCATATAAGGAGGAACCCATGCCAAATTCACACGCACTTTATATCGGCGGCGAGTGGGTTGCAGGCGCCCATGCTGCCCAGCCCAACCAGAACCCTTCAGACCTGAGCGACACTATCGGCCACTATGACCAGGCCAGCGCTGAGCAGGTAAAGCAAGCCATCAGTGCGGCACAGGCTGGCCAGAAAATCTGGGCAGAAACCGCTCTGGAGGCCCGCTACAGCGTGTTGATGGCAATTGGCAATGAGCTGATCGCCCGCAAGGATGAGCTCGGTGAGCTTTTGTCCAGAGAAGAGGGCAAGCCCCTGGCAGAAGGCAAGGGTGAGGTCTATCGCTCCGGACAATTCTTCCAGTACTACGCAGCTGAAGTGCTTCGACAGATCGATGACCGGGTCGCTTCGGTGCGCCCCGGCGTTGAGATAGAGACCCGTCGCGAACCGCTGGGTGTGGTTGGCGTGATCAGCCCCTGGAACTTCCCCATGGCCACCGCGGTCTGGAAGATTGCGCCCGCCCTGGCGTTTGGCAATGCTGTGGTGTTCAAGCCCGCCAATCTGGTGCCTGCCAGTGCCTGGGCGCTGACAGAAATTATCAGCCGCCAGAATCTGCCAGCGGGCACCTTCAATCTGGTGACCGGCAATGGCCGCGAAGCCGGCGAAGCCTTGATCACCAGCCGCCATGTGCAGGCGATTACCTTTACCGGATCCCTTGAGGTCGGTCAGCGGGTAGCGTCGGCTACCGCCGCCAACCTGGTGAAATGCCAGCTGGAAATGGGTTCGAAGAATGCCCTGATCGTGCTCGACGATGCCGATCTGGATCTGGCGGTGGAAGCGGCCTTCGCCGGCGCCTACTCCGGGTCCGGGCAGAAGTGCACGGCGTCTTCCCGACTGATTGTTGTGGATGCTGTACACGACCAGTTCGTGCACAAGCTGACGGCGAAGCTGGCCGGCGCAAAAGTTGGCCCGGCTCTGTCCGACGGCACCGCTATCGGCCCGATAGCCAGCAAGAGCCAGCTGGAAGCCAATCAACGCTGGGTCAGCGTGGCGCTGGAAGAGGGCGCGACCATGGCCTTCGGTGGTGACCACGTCAACGTGGATGCAGACGGTTATTACATGCAGCCGGTGCTGTTCACCAACACCACCAACAACATGAGCATCAACCGCGATGAAGTGTTCGGTCCCGTTGCCTGTGTCATTCGGGTTCCGGATTACGACGCGGCATTGGCGACTCTGAACGATACCAATTACGGCCTCACCGCCGGCCTGATTACCCGCTCCCTGCAACGCGCCTCTGACTTCAAGGCCCGGGCCGAGACCGGTTGTGTAATGGTGAACCTGGCGACTGCTGGCACCGATTATCACGTGCCGTTCGGTGGCAGAAAGGACTCCAGCTTCGGGCCCCGGGAACAGGGCCAGTATGCTCGTGAGTTCTATACGGTGATCAAAACCTGTTACACCAAGGCCTGAGGTCTGCAGCCATGTCAAAGTCTGTGCTAACCATTGATGGCCTGCAGTATTCCAACTGGTCGAGAGCCATTTTTGAACAAATGCGGGAGGGCGGCGTTGATGCAGTGCACGCCACGCTCGTATACCACGAAAATTGCCGTGAAACCCTTCTGCGTTTCGGCGAGTGGCAGCGTCGCTTCGAGGAGCACTCCGACCTGATCATGCCGGTTTTTGAGGCCAGCGATATCGAACTGGCCAGGGAAACAAACCGGGTCGGTATTTTCTTCGGGGCCCAGAACTGTTCGCCGATTGAGGACGATATCGACCTGGTGGCCATCATGCGCCGGTTGGGCTTGCTGATCATGCAGCTTACCTACAACAACCAGAGTCTTCTGGCCTGTGGTTGCTACGAAGCAGAAGACAGCGGCATTACCCGGTTTGGCCGGCAGGCGATCCGGGAGATGAACCGGGTGGGGATGCTGATCGATATGTCTCATAGCGCGGAGCGCTCCACGCTGGAAGCGATTGAGCTGTCAGAGCGGCCGGTCATTATCTCCCACGCCAATCCGGCCAGCTTTCACCCTGCCAAGCGCAACAAGTCCGATACGGTGTTGCGTGCCATCGCCGAAAGCGGCGGCATTCTGGGCTTTTCAGTGTATCCGTTCCACCTCAGGAACGGGCCTGACTGCACGCTGGACGAATTCTGCGGCATGGTGGCCGATACCGCCGAGCTGATGGGGATCGATCACATCGGCATGGGTACGGACCTTTGCCAGGCCCAGCCGGAATCGGTGCTGACGTGGATGCGTAACGGGCGCTGGACCAAAGCCATGGACTACGGCGAGGGTAGCCAGTCGAATGCCGGATGGCCTTCTCCGCTGGCCTGGTTCAGCGACAACCGTCACTTTCCGAATATTGTGGAGGGCCTCCGTCAGAAGGGGTTCAACCACGAGGAAATTGACAAAATCATGGGCCGAAACTGGCTCAAGCAGTTAACCGACGGCACGCGGCCCGCCGTAAACGCCGCGTTCTGATTACACACTGTTCCAAAAACAACAACAGGTAATCGTCATGACAAACTCAGCCAGCTCCATAGCTATCCCGGAAACAGGCATCAAGCGCTTCGGCGATCCAATTGTCCTGGGCCTGAGCGTGGGCTTCATCCTGCTCTTTCTCGGCCTATCTCTGTACGACATTCAGTGGACGGCGGGGCTGATCAGCGACGGCTTCGCCTGGACCGCTAAATATCTCGGTTCTTACTTTCAGCTACTGTTGCTGCTCACCTTCCTGATAGCGATGGGGGTGGCGATTTCGCCGGCCGGCAGTGCCAAAGTGGGCAACCTCGATACGCCGGAGCTCAGCACGTTCAAATGGCTGTCCATCATCATGTGCACCCTGCTTGCCGGGGGTGGCGTTTTCTTCGCGGCGGGTGAGCCGGTCTACCACTTCGTTGTCACGCCTCCGGTATTCGATACGGAAGCGGGTACGGCAGAGGCGGTTGCACCTGCGCTGGCCCAGTCCTTCATGCACTGGGGCTTCCTGGCCTGGGCAATTCTCGGGACGCTGTCTGCCATCGTCCTGGCCCATGCCCACTACGTGAAAGGCCAGCCTCTGCAACCGCGAACCCTGCTGTATCCGGTGTTTGGTGAAAGGGTGATGAAAGGCTGGTTCGGCGGCTGTGTTGACGCTGCCTGTGTGATTGCGGTGGTTGCCGGTACCGTTGGGCCGATCGGTTTTCTGGCCACCCAGGTCAGCTTTGGTCTGCATGAGCTGTTCGGTTTTGCCGAGGGCTATGGCACCCAACTGATCATACTGGGCGTCCTTGCCGGTGTGTATGTGACTTCAGCGATGACCGGTATTCACCGGGGGATTCAGCTGCTGAGCCGTTTCAACGTGTTTCTTGCCCTGGCGATTGCTGCCGTGATCTTTATTTTCGGCCCGACGCTGTTCCTGACCAATGCCTACACCCAGGGCTTTGGCGAATACATCAGCTCCTTTTTCTCGATGGCCACGGTAACGTCGGGCACCGCTGAAGGTTGGTGGATGCAGTGGTGGACGGTGTTCTTCTTTGCCTGGTTCCTGGGCTACGGACCGTTGATGGCCATCTTTGTCGCCCGGATCTCCCGCGGACGCACCATCCGCCAGATGATTCTCGCAGTTGGCGTCATGGCACCGGTTGCCACCACCATCTGGTTCACCCTGCTTGGTGGTTCCGGGATTTTCTACCAGATCACCGGCGCGATCGATCTGACCGAGGCCCTCAACAACTTCCAGTTTGATGTTGCCACACTCACCATAGCCGAAGCCCTGCCGGGCGGCGCCATGATGGCATTGGCGATTCTGCTGCTGACGACTATCTTTGTCGCTACTACCGGCGATTCCATGAGCTACGCCATCGCCGTGGTAAGTGCCGGCCATGATGCGCCCGAGCCAATCGTGCGTGCCTTCTGGGGCGTCGCCATGGCACTGATGGCAGCAGTGCTGCTGTACATGGGGGCAGGTCAGATCAGTGCATTGCAGCAGTTCATTGTAATTACGGCCATACCGGTGTCCTTGATCCTGCTGCCATCGCTGTATATCGGCCCCAAGTCTGCGTACGCCATGGCTCGAGAGCAGGGCATTGTTCCGCCCAAGGGTGAAGTGGCGCTGGTTGTTGCGACGACGGGCTCGTCCGAGAGCTCAGGAGTCTGATACATGGCAACCCCGTTGGATGCAAAGCCTGAACTTCAGCTCCGCCCCTCTGACCAGGTGATGAACCTGGTCAGACTCGGGAGCCTGCACGCCAGTCGTCTGAGCTTTTGCCGCAGCCTGGTTCGCCAGATGGCACGGGAGGACTGGACGGTCACCACGGTTCGTTTTGACCTGGATGCCGATGGTCACGGAGTTGTGATCTACCGTCTTAACACCCCGAACCACACCTATCATGGTGTGGTGTTCTCACAGCATCTGGATCCGGAACTCCGGTCCGACCGCGTGATCGCGGAGGCCTGGGATGTCACCTTTGCGCTGTTGGAAGGGGAAGTGGAAGACAGCCTTCTTGAGCAGATGGCGGCCAACGTGCCGTTGCAGGAGGCGGGCCGTCAACATCCTCGATTGCTGGTGCTGTCGCGCGCCAACAAGAGCCTCAGGAACTTTGGTCACTTTGTTGATGCGTTGGCCGCCGGCCGCCAGCCTGATCCGGCCTGGCTGACACGGGTCGGTTATCTGTACCGAACCACGGCGGTCTACGGTAACGGGAAATTCGGGATTGCGGATTACGCTCGCCTGCAGAACAATCCCGATTTCAATCGGCCCTTCTCGGCGCAGATGTTTGCGGTCTACCTGTTGCGCCACTTTTCGGTGCAACAGGTAGAGCATCTTGCCAGGAGCCGCTCGCCTGAGCGGGCTGTTGCCCTGCATCCATCCTTGCAGCGTTACCTGGGCATCGGTAATTCCACCGGGCTTGGCATGGCGCCGTTTCTGATCAATCACCCTCAACTGATCCAGCAATGGGTGTACTGTCGTGAGCGGGCTCTGGCCTATGCCCGTGAACAACTGCCCGACGACGCCAGCCGGCGTGAACTTCTGGCGTTGCTAAAAAGGGCCCACCGGCACTTTCTGGAAACTGTCACCGAGGATGCCGAGCAGACCCGGCGCAATGAGGCGACGGTTGTCTCCATTGATTCGGTTATCGAATGGCTGGAAAGGACCCCGGCCACCCCGACCCTCTGGAGCGATTTACTGGTGTGGGCCGACAAACAGTGCTCACTGGAGGCCCAGGAACTGATCAATACCCTGCTGATCGAGTTGTATCCGGATCTGATCGATGCGGTTGAGGATGAGCTCGGCTGTGAGGAAATACTGGAACTGCAGCCGGAAATGCGGGCGGCAACGCTGAAGCAGGAAATTGAGGCGCGGTTTGGCTGGGCGCTGGACTACGACCCCAAGAATCCGGACCACCAGTACTGGTTCTGGTACCGCTCTGCCGAGAAGGAAGAGCCAAGACTGGGCGTGCGCGCCAGTGAACCGGGCGCGGAAAAAGAGATGCCCCTTGCCATTGGGCCAAGGATCCATCGCACCCATCAGTTGCTGGATGCGTTTCTTGACCGCAGCCCCCGGGGTTCCATAGTCGAGTTTCTGATGGCCCATCCCCGGCAGAAAGAATGCGTGCGCCGGATCCAGACCATGGCCGCCACACCTTACGGTGAGATCCAGGCCAACCTCTGGCATCGGGACATGAAGCCCATGCATCTTCTGCGAACGAAGCTGTCGTTCTTCGGTGCCAGCCGGTTTGATCCTAAATCCGACCGTTGGGTGAGAGTAACCATGTTCCAGGGCGCGCCCCTGTTCTGCGAACTCTTCAGCGATCATGGCACCGACAAGGCGCGACTTGCTGAACTCGACGACTGGAGCTTTCCCGTGGAACCGGAGCTGAACCTGTCATGAAAGTCTCCTTCAATGAACTTCAGGGTATAGGCAGGAAAGCGTTTATCGGAATCGGCTTTGCCGAGGGTGATGCCATTGACGCGGCTGAAATGGTCGCCTGGATGGAAGCCCATGGCCTGGGCGGCGTCGAAGCGCTGAAAAAGGGACTCAGGTTTCTTCTGGCTGAGGATCATAACGAATCGCCAACCCTGGTCTATCAGGATGAAGACTTCAGCGTCCTTGATGCCCACAATCACAGTATTCTCGGCAACGCGAGTCTTGCTGTGGAGTTGGGGTATGCCAGGGCACGGGGGCGAGGGCTGTCGGTTACCAAGATTCGCCACTGCCACAATCGCATCCTGATTATTGGCTACCTGTCGCGGCTTGCCCGCCGGGGCATGAATGTCACGGCCTTCTGGCGCAATGCCCACGACCCACTTACAGAACTGGTGGTCGGGTTCAAGGCGGGGCACCCGGTCCCCGAGATCTGTCTCTACAGTCTGGAGAAAACGCCTGACGACACCGAGAAGAACGATGGCATTACCCTGATCATGGCCAACCACGTCGATTTATTGCCAAGCCTGCGTTCGGAATACGAGCTGACCAATCTGATGCGCCAGACCGAAGAGGATCTCGAAAGACAAAGAGACAGGGCGCTGGTGGAGGGCATGGATATCGATGACGAGCTTTGGCATAACCTGAAATCCCTGGCCGACCGACTGCTGGTCGAGGCGACCGACGCGTCCCGAAGCGGTGCCGGTGCAGGTACCAGTGATAACGACTGAACAGAGAAGCAAGCATGACCTCAACCTGTAAGATCACCCCTATCGCTACCCAGCTGCCGCGGTCCAAAGCCCCCCTTGAGTGGGCGGTGAGCGCGAACGGCATTCTCTTTACTGCCCAGATACCCATCGACGCCAGCGGTCAGGTGGTGGCCGGCGGTATTGAAGTCCAGGCCAGGCAAACCATGGAAAACCTCAAACATACCCTGGAGTGTGCAGGCGGTGGCATGGCCAGCCTGACCCAAGCGCTCATCTACGTGACCGATCGGGCTCATCTTGCGACGGTAAACCAGGTTTATGCCGAGTACGTGGCTTCGCCTTATCCGAATCGGGCTGCAATTATTGTCTCGGGGTTTGCGCGGGAAGAAATGCTGGTGGAGATTGTGGCTTATGCCGCTGCCTGAACCGATTCGAACCGGGATCCAGGTGTGAGCGTCTCGTGGTTTTCCGAAAAAAAGGCCACTGAATCCGTTGTTTACCGGCGGTGTGGGTTGTTTTTCCAGTTTGCTCTCCCAAGTACGCAACTGTAAGGAATTCATCGACTCCTAGAGGGAGGGCATTTATGTCATTGAAAGACGAACTGATCAGAAAAGCAGAAGCGCAACTGGAAGAATGGGAAAAACAAGCCGATTCCCTGAAAGCCAAGGCCAAAGCCAAAGAAGCGGAAGCTGAGAATGAGAAGGCCAGCGCGGATATCCAGCAGAGCGCGTCCGATACGCTGCGCTCGGTTGAAGAAAAGATCTCGGATGGCCGCAAAAAGCTGGATGAGCTCAAGCAGAGCGGCGAAGACAATATTGATTCCCTACGCGAAAAACTCTCTGATCTGGTCGGTCCGGGAGACAAGCGTTGAGGTTATTGATACTGGTTGTAGCAACGCTGTCGCTTGACCCGTAAACCCTGCCATTGTTCATGTCTGTGGTGGAGACCATATCGCTTCATTACAGCCATGAATTTGCCGGGATAATCGCACTGACCTGAAGCCGGCAGCCAATCCGTTGGCCCTCTCTCGTCCCGGTTCATGACAAAACTTTGTGACCCGACAACTCCGAATTGCTGGAAGCAACGTAGCTTTTAGCTCACCTGTGATGCAGAGAGACTGGTCAGGAGCGGAAACGAGTATGCCCGAGGGTCCCGAAATACGCCGCATGGTCGACGACATTCACAAAGCTGTAGGCGGCAAGACAGTGCAATCCGTGTTCTTTGCCTTTGAGCACCTGAAACCCTTTGAGAGTGTCCTTCGGGGACGCAGAGTTGAGAAGGTGGAAGCGCGGAGCAAAGCCGTCCTGGTGTTTTTCGAGGCTACAGACGAGGATGGGCCCTGGTGCGTTTACAGTCACAATCAACTCTACGGCAAATGGCGCATTGGCAAGCCGGATCGGGAGCCCAGAACTAACCGACAGCTGAGGTTTGCGATCATTGGCTTGAAAAAGGCCGCCCGGTTATACAGTGCCTCGGACATTCAACTGGTTCGGCCCGATGAATTAAGCGAAGTACCCTATCTTTCGCGGCTGGGGCCAGATCCGCTGAATCAGCCAATAACTGTTGAAGACCTCTTGTCGGTTTTCGCTGATCCGCGCTTTCGCGGAAGGAATCTGGGCGGTTTGCTGCTGGATCAGGGTTTCGTGGCGGGTATTGGCAACTATCTCCGCTCCGAGGTTCTCTTCGAGGCCCGGATTTCTCCCTGGTGCCGTCCTCGTGATCTGGACAGTGATCAAAAGATTCAATTGGCCGACGCCATTCAAACACTGGTCGAGCGAACTTACCGACTGAAAGGCATTACCAATCCGCCGGAGCGGGCAGAGCGCCTGAAGCAGGAAGGATGGAGCTTCGGTCAGCGCCGGCACATGGTGTTCAACCGCGATGGCCAGCGCTGCCATGACTGCGCCTCGGCCCTTGTCAAAACCATGATGGCCAGCCGTCGCCTCTATTACTGCCCGGTCTGTCAGGACGTTGAACCATAGTGAGCGCAGATGAACTGATAGTGTTTCTTACGTGTCGCCTTGTCCACTTGTAATCCCGATTTCCAAACTCCACATTTGATGCCCTTTTCGAGGTGCCTCCGTTGGCGATTCCCGAGAATTCCGTTTGACGGGGCGCAGCACCTTGGCAGTTTTTATCAGCATACAGGCGAATAGATAATCGGTATTAAAGAAGTGGTTAGTGAGAAAAAAGGCTCCCAGATAGCGCGGAGAAAGAAGCATTCAACATTGACGGCAGGCACTTACTACCCCAGGCCGGAAGCGGCTACAGCAGGCTATTACGGGGTGTTCGTCAATGGAGAACCTTACCTGTTGTTTCACTGTGGATATGACAAAGACGCCAGGGGGAGAGCCAACAATATCGCAGCGTCGGCAAATTTCCGGACACTACTCGAGGCAACCGGCACACTCTGTGAGAGGATTGAAGCCGGCTATCTGGAGGGCAATGAGGTCGACTGGAGTCGCGGGCATACGGTGATCAGCGCAAGCAGATCGGGTGATGTCGAGACAGCAACCCGCGAGATCAGTGCCATCAGGGCGATTGTCATGTACGGATCACATTCTGCTGTTGCCGAGACGTTTTGCATCGACGCCGCTCTGGCCTCTTTGATTGATACGGGCTTTCCCCGGGTTTCGAATTTTGATGACCTCCCGGAGCTTACCGATCATGACGTGAAACTGTCACTGGGAAATCTGGAAGCTAGAAAGCATCCCCGGGGTGGCCATTGAAGGTGGGAGTTCGGGACTAGGCCAGGCAGATACGATAGCGGGTAATTCCCGCCTCTTCTTCCCGCATCCATTCGATACGGTGCCCCGTTATTTCACACAGGGCCTGCAGATCCTGGCGTCCGGTAGGATCATCCGCAAGGAAATCGACCTGTGTCCCGCTGGGCAGATCTCTGGTCCGTTTTTTGAAACGTAGAATCGGAAGAGGGCATACCAGACCGACGGCGTCGATCTGGTATACCTCGGATTGATCAGTCAAGGCGAACGCTCTCGGCGCTGGTCTGCTCGGCTGACGACCAGCCAAACTGATTCAGCACCATCGGCGCAGCCGTGGCAATAAGCAAAGCCGCGACAAAAGCGGAAATCATGACCTTCACGACGAACCTCCCTTGCCTTGTTTGGCTTCTACCTCAGCCACCCACAGATCGTGGTGCTGACGGGCCCATTCCAGGTCGACCTGGCCGTTGCCCATGGCGTCGAACGCGCCTTCCATGCCAACCGAGCCGATGTAGATGTGAGCAATGATAGCCAGCATCATCACGAACGCCACGATTGAGTGCCAGATGTTGGCATATTGCATCTCTTCATGGGGTGCGAGCTCAGTCGGGAAGCTGGTTCCCAGAACGCTGTTGATCACCGCGAAAGTGTCGGCAAACATTGGCATCTGAAACGGAAACAGCAGCGACAGCCCGGAGAGAGAGACTGAGGCGCCCAGTATCATTACTGTCCAGAAGATGATTTTCTGGCCGGCGTTAAACTTCTTGGCAGAGGGATGACCCTTGGTAAAGATACCGCCGCCCGCCTTGATCCACTGCCAGTCCAGTTTGTTGGGAATGTTATGGGCAACCCACATCACGAAGGTCATCACCAGACCGAGCATGAAGGACCAGGCGATGTTGTTGTGGACCCATTTGGAGCCGGTAGCAATGGTGGCAAAGGCGTCGTGTCCGATGACGGGAATCAGGAAGGACCGGCCCATCAACGTTAGCAACCCTGTGAGGCCCAGAGCGATAAAGGAGCCCGCCAACAGCCAGTGCCCAAATCGTTCGACGGCTTTGAATCGTTGAATCGTAGTGCCGGCTGGGCCGCCATCGATCATGATTTTGCCGCGAACAAAATAGAACACCACCAACAACGCCAGGAAACCGAGAATTGCGCCGCCGCCGTAGGTAATCATCGGGCCTTCCCGCAGCTTCCACCAGGGCATGCCGCCATCCTGAATAAGGACCTCAGCCGCTGGCCCCCTCACTTGCGTTGTGGGGTCAATCTCGTTGTACCGGATAGAGCGCCAGTTGTCTGAGTCGGAAACCCCGCCCCTGGTACCCAGTTGATCCGTAATTGGAGCCGCGTTAGCGGGATCACCCAGGTTTTCAGACCGGAAGGAATCGTCCGTCTCCAGCTGTTTCTGGCGGCGCATTATGTCTTCGAGGGTCTGGGCGCCCCCGGTCGCTGTGCGATCAACCGTCGGGGACTCTTGTGCCCAGACAGGGTTGAATAGCAGCGCCGCCAGCACGAGGATGGCGGCACTAAAAAGTTTTGTTTTCATTAGAGCACTCCAACGGAATGAACAAGAAGAAATTGTTGCCTTGACCGACGTCGGGGCCCCGAAGGGCCCCGTATGAGTCAGGCCAGTTTATGCACCCTTCTTCTCGTAGGCTGTGCCCCATCCCCATGCGCCGGAACCAAAACCACGGTTCACAACACGCTGGCGATAGATGTCCGCTACCTCGTTGCCGTCACCGGCCAACAGGGCTTTGGTTGAGCACATTTCCGCACAGATCGGCAGTTTGCCCTCGGCGATACGGTTACGACCGTACTTGGAGAATTCAACTGTGGAATTGTCTTCTTCAGGACCACCTGCACAGAAGGTGCATTTGTCCATTTTGCCCCGGCTGCCAAAGTTGCCCGCTTGCGGGAACTGTGGTGCGCCGAACGGGCAGGCGTAGAAGCAATAGCCGCAGCCAATGCACAGATCTTTGGAATGCAGCACAACACCGTCTTCGGTCTGGTAGAAGCAATCCACCGGGCAGACGGCCATACAGGGCGCGTCTGAGCAGTGCATGCAGGCTACCGAAATCGAACGCTCTCCTGGCTTGCCATCTTCAATGGTTACCACTCGGCGACGGTTGATCCCCCAGGGGACCTCGTGCTCGTTTTTACAGGCCGTTACGCACGCATTACATTCGATGCAGCGCTCGGCGTCGCAAAGGAATTTTGCTCTTGCTTGTCCTTCAAGTGCCATGGTCTACACCTCTTGTTATGCCGGCATAATCGAACACAGGGTGGCTTTGGTCTCTTGCATCTGCGTGACCGAGTCATACCCGTATGTTTGAACTGTGTTGGTGGATTCGCCCAGAACGATGGGGTCGGCGCCCTTGGGATACTTGTCCCGCAGGTCCTTGCCCTGATAGTGCCCGCCGAAGTGGAACGGCATGAACGCCACGCCTTCTCCGACGCGTTCTGTCACCATGGCCTTAACCTTGATCCGCGCGCCTTCCGGACCGGAAACCCAGACGTCATTGCCATCGCGGACATTCAGGTTGTTGGCGTCGCGAGGGTTGATCTCGATGAACATGTCCTGCTGAAGTTCAGCCAGCCAGGGGTTCGATCGGGTTTCGTCACCACCACCCTCGTACTCGACCAGACGGCCGGAGGTAAGAATGATCGGGAACTCCTTGCTGAAGTCGTTCTTCTGGATTGACTCGTACAAGGTCGGCACCCGCCAGAAGGTCTTGTCTTCGTAGGTCGGGTAATCCGCCACCAGATCGCGACGGTTGGTGTACAGCGGTTCGCGATGCAGAGGCACCGGATCCGGGAAGTTCCAGACGATGGCCCGCGCCTTGGCGTTGCCGAAGGGCGCACATTCGTGCTTGATGGCCACGCGTTGGATACCACCAGACAGGTCTGTCTTCCAGTTGGTTGCCGGGCCGGCCACGGCTTCAATGCTGGCCCGCTCCTCAGCCGTCAGATCGCCATCCCAGCCCAGGTCCATCAGCATCTGCATGGTGAACTCGGGGTAGCCATCCTTGATTTCCGAGTTCTTGGAGTAAACACCGTCTGCCAGAATGTTCTGGCCGTTGTGTTCAACACCAAAACGGGCCCGGAACGTCAGGCCGCCTTCAGAAACCGGCAGCGACATGTCATACAGATTGGCAGTGCCCGGATGATTCATCTCTGGGGTGCCCCAGGACGGCCATGGCAAGCCATAGAAATCACCATCACAAGGTCCGCCAACTGCTCGCAGGGTGGTCTTGTCGAAGTGGTGCTGGTACTTCATGTGCTTCTTGAGGCGCTCCGGCGACTGGCCGGTATAGCCGATGGTCCACATGCCGCGGTTGAATTCTCGGGTAATGTCCTCAATCGACGGCTCATCGCCATCAATGGCGATGTTGCGGAACATGCGATCGGTAAAGCCGAACTTGTCCGCAAACAGTTTCATGATTTCGTGATCGACCTTGGAGTCGAACAGCGGCTCTACAACCTTTTCACGCCACTGCAGAGAACGGTTGGAAGCGGTTACCGAACCATGGGTCTCGAACTGGGTGGTCGTGGGCAGCAGATACGCGCCTTCTTTACGATCATGCAGCACCGCTGAGACGGTCGGGAAGGGATCCACTACAACCAGGAGGTCGAGCTTTTCCATTGCTTCCTTCATTTCCGTCATCCGGGTCTGGGAGTTGGGCGCGTGGCCCCACAGCACCATGGCCCGGGTGTTGTCTGGCTGCTCAAGGTTTTCCTTGGCTTCCAGGACACCGTCAATCCAGCGGGAGACCGGAATGCCTTTCTCGTTCATCATGGCCCGGGACTTACCGTCTTTATCCCAAACGGCAAAGCGGCCTTTCAGATAGTCCAGATCCTCTTCCCAGACGCGGGCCCAGTGAGCCCAGGAGCCAGCGGCCAGACCGTAGTAGCCAGGCAGGGTATCGGCGAGTACGCCCAGGTCGGTTGCACCCTGAACGTTATCGTGGCCACGGAAGATGTTGGTGCCACCGCCGGCTACGCCCATGTTGCCAAGGGCCAGCTGGAGTACACAATAGGCACGGGTGTTGTTGTTACCGTTGGTGTGCTGGGTACCGCCCATACACCAGATAACGGTGCCTGGCCGATTGTTGGCCAGGGTGCGGGCCACCCGCTCAAGCTGTGCACCCGGTGCGCCGGTTACACGCTCAACTTCTTCCGGATTCCAGCGCTTCACTTCCTCGCGAATGTCTTCCATGCCGTACACACGGGTACGGATGAATTCTTTGTCTTCCCAGCCGTTTTCGAAGATGTGCCAGAGAATACCCCACACCAGCGCAACGTCGGAGCCCGGGCGGAAACGCACAAACTCATCGGCATGGGCCGCTGTCCGGGTGAAACGCGGGTCGCAGACGATCAGCGGCGCGTTATTTTCTTCCTTCGCTTTCAGTACATGCAACAGCGACACCGGGTGCGCTTCGGCGGGGTTGCCCCCGATGATGAAGATCGCCTTGGACTTGTGAATGTCGTTGTAGGAGTTGGTCATTGCGCCGTAGCCCCAGGTATTGGCTACGCCGGCCACTGTCGTGGAGTGGCAGATACGGGCCTGGTGGTCCACGTTGTTGGTGCCCCAGTAGGCCGCAAACTTACGGAACAGGTAGGCCTGCTCGTTGTTGAACTTTGCGCTGCCCAGCCAGTAGACCGAATCGGGACCGCTTTGCTCGCGGATCTCGAGCATCTTGTCGCCGATTTCGTTGATGGCGGTGTCCCAGGAAATCTTCTGCCACTGGCCATTGACCATTTTCATCGGCGACTTGAGACGACGCTCGCCGTGGGCATGCTCCCGCACGGAAGCACCTTTGGCGCAGTGAGCGCCCATATTGAAGGGGCTGTCCCAGCCTGGTTCCTGGCCTGTCCACACGCCATTCTGAACTTCGGCTTCGACGGTGCAGCCGACCGAACAGTGCGTACAAACGGATTTCTTGACGACCACTTCTCCGCCACCGGTTGCCGGGGCTGCAGCTTCAACCCGTCCCGATGTCAGCGACAGCGCCGCCAGACCACCCACTGCCACACCAGACGTCGTCAGGAATTGACGACGGTCCAGAGTCTTGGCAGCGAGAGAAGAAAGCAAAGAGCCTGCACGGGAGCCTTTCGCTACCCCGTTGGTCTTCTTCCTTAACATGTCGTTTACCTCTCTCTTTATTATTCTCGTTTTTCCGGAAAGCCGAGTCTCTCAAGGGCCTTTCGCAACCTCGATCAACTCAAATCCCCGTTAAAAGCGAGCCGATTCGAAATATTTACGTGTGTGTTCGGTATCACGTAAACCGCGGCTTTTCGGCACGTCTTTTCTGACGACCTCGGCTGCGGCGTTCGGTGCAACCGTCATTGCAACGGCAGCCGGAGCTGCGGCAGCGGCCATTTGCAGGAAACGGCGACGGCTGTTTTCACGCTTCGGGTTGTCCATTGGACACCTCCCCCTGGGTTTATGGGACCTTCAGATCCCGGTTACTGAATTGCAAAGGCGTCGGCTTCCACGGCCATGAAGGCTCGACCAAGCGAACCAACTGGCGCGTAGAAGACGGCGCTTTGCGCTTCTTCCAAATCGGTGAAAAACAAGGCTGCCCACTTGGCCAGGTGGGTATCAAAAAACGCTTTCTGCGACGCCAACCCGCTGTCGCAGGGAAATTCGCCGGTGATGATGCCCGCCATGATTTCGCAAAGTGTGCCAATGTGGTCTTCCGGCTCTTTTACATCGCTGCGGGCTTTGATGCCCCGTGACCTGAGATCGGTTCGCAGTTCCGCCAGGGGCTTCTCATTCAGGAAGCCGGTGAGGTAGTAGCTGGCGTAGGGAAGCAATTCGCCACGACCGAGACCAACAAACAGGTTGTTGAACTCTCGCTCGGCATCATACGGGTTGGTCCGTTCGGCGAGGGCTGCCAGGTTCTTGCAGGCCGAACCAAGGGGCGTCTCGTCACCCTGCAGTGACGCCAGCCCTTTCAGTAAATCACTCGAGGGTGGGTCTACAAGCAGGACGCCCAGCAGCTGATAGATCTGGGCCCGGGCGCGATCCTCTTCGGAGACCGAACGCGGGCACTGGATTTCCGCAGTATTGCTCAATTCATGTTCCTTCTAATTATTATTTGCGGTCTGTCACACTAGTCTAGTACATATCCGAGAATAGTGGCCTGACCGGCCTTTAATTTGCTAATAGCTGAAATGCATTCAGTTAATAGTCAAAACGCATGCGCGGACGGAACCGCGGTTCCGGTTCCTCTTCCGGCTGACTCGTCTGTTCTTGGGTAAGCCGTTGCTCGGGAAGTTCCGTCGGCGTTCCGCTGCTCTCCAGCTCAGGGCTGTCCTCGGGCTCCGGCTCCTCAACAGTTGTCGAGTCAGGATCTGCCAACGATGAAATCGCCTGCTTGCCCGATTGGTCTTCCACAACGTCAGCGGCTTTTTTGGCTCTGTCGACGAGGCCCTCTCCCACCTTGTAGAGCGATTTCACTGTCTGGCCGGCCGTCGAGGCCAGTGTGTAGTCTTCGTCGTAATCATTGAGGCCATCGAGAACCGCAAGCACCGGGTTGGATTTCCACAGGCCCCTGAGGGCCTTCCGGCGGAGGAACTCCGGAATTTCCTTGCGCATGAACCCGGTGATGTCCGTGCCCAGTTCGATCTTTTCTGGATCGGGCAGGCCATATTTTTCCAGAAGCTCGTGTTCAGGCAATGTTTCATTAGTGGCAAGTTCCTGCTCTTCCGGGGTCGGTTCGGACTCGACAACCGGAGGAGGGGATGGCTCAGGGCGTTTTCCGGCTTCGGCTTTTTTGCGCGCCCAGCGCTGGAGTCTTGATTCGGCCATTACTGAATTCTCGGCTTTTTGATGTTCGCAGGAGCACGGTAAACGTCGCTTTCCTGGCGAATGCGCGGGTCGCCCTTGGCGTCCTCGGCGCCATCAACACGGACCTCGTCGCGACGGCGTTTCTTGAACGGCTCCTCGATGTAGTGCATGTCGATAAACTCTTTGATCCAGGCCGCCATGGATTCGGGAATGGGAACCGCCTCAACAATGCTTTCGCCACTATCGAGGGCGTCCAGTGCCTCATGGGCGCTGGCAGTGATAGTGCTGACGACCCATCCGGAGGGCGACTGGCTCGTTACATCTCTATCCATGATGATCCAGATCGATGGAACGGCCATGTTCAGGGAAACCAGATAGCCCTCGACGTCGGCCCGGAAAAGCTCCATCGTAACGGTGCTGGCGTGGTAATCGACAACGTCTTCCTCGCGAACCAGTTCTTTCCAGAATGCATCAGGTGCCCCCGGTATAACGGCAACTGGCTTCCAGATTTCCTTTACCCAACGGGTGACGCCCGGAGACCGGCGAACGACGGCTCCCACCCTCAACTCGCGTTTCCACTGTTCTGTACGACGACTCATGGTGCATCTCATTTTTTGTTATAGCGTAAAACTAGCAGGGCACAAACGATTATCCAATTGTCCAAAAGATAATGCCTGTGGCATGCTCGAAAAGCGATACGGAAACGTATACGTACAAAAACAACGAAAGAGTTCAATTCCTGATGAAGGCATACAAGACCCTATTATTGTGCAGCTGCGATAAATCACAGACCTTCGATTCAGAGGCGTTGCGGAAAGCCGCGGCGGCTGAACAGGTGATTGCAGTTGATCAACTGTGCGGCAGTGAAATGAGTGTTGCCGCCGAACATCTGGCCGCCAGTAACGACGTCCTGATTGCCTGTGGCCAGCAGGCGGCTTTGTTCGAGCGCCTCGCCGAAGACGTTTACGCCGAGATCCAGCACTCCGCGCCGCTCCAATCAATTGATATCCGGGATCGCGCCGGCTGGAGTGCTCCCGACGCCAAGCCCGAGCGCTTGCATGCTAAGCAGGCAGCCCTGGTCGCCGCCGCCCAATTGCCGGCGCCAATGGCCCCGGCAAAAAACATTCAGTCCAGTGGCGTGTGCTGCATCGTCGGTCCCACCGAGAAGGCTATAAGGATGGCCGAACTGGTTCAGGACGAACTGGGTGTCACCTGCATTGTCAACGATGCCGGCCCCATCCAGCTGCCATCCGCCGCCTACGACGTGGCCAAAGGCCAACTGACGGGAGCTTACGGTGCGCTGGGCAATTTCAAGCTGGAATTTGCCCACCTGCAGCCCCTGCATCCGGCCGGTCGCGGTGAGCTGGGTTATGAAGCAGCCAAGCCCACAGCCCGCAGCGAATGCGATGTGTTTATTGATCTGCGTGGCGGCGCCCCGGCGTTTCCGAGCCACGAGAAGCGCAACGGCTACTTCTGGGCCGACCCGAAAAAATCCGGCGAGCTGGAACGCATTGCCCTGACGGCCCGGGAAATGGTGGGTGAGTTCGAGAAAACGGTGTATTTCCGGCTGGAAGAATCCCTTTGTGCGCACTCCCGGGCGAACAAACCCGGGTGTACCCGTTGCCTGGATGTCTGTCCGACGGAAGCTATTTTCTCCGTCGGGGATCACATCCAGATTGATTCCGATATCTGTGCCGGTTGCGGCTCCTGCGCCGCGGTCTGTCCCACCTCTGCGGTGACCATGAATGAGACCCCGTTCGAGGCACTGACCAAGGCCGTGGAAGTGATGGCCAAGGTCTATCGCGAGCACACCCACGAATCTCCCCGTCTGGTTTTCCATACCCTGGAGGCTGGCACAGAAGCCATTGCCAACCTGGCCCGCTACGATAATGGTCTCGCGGATGATCTCATCCCGATGGCGCTGGAGCATGTCGACCGGATCGGCCACGCGGAAATCATGGCGGCGTTCGGCGCCGGCTACGCCGAGGTCCTGATCCTTGCGGACAACGAGCTGGATCGCCGTGCGGTGACTGCGGAAGTGGAACTGGCCCAGGCCATGCTCAAAGGTACCCACAACTCGCCGAGTCGGGTGCGGGTTATTTCCGCCATTGAGCTCTGCGATGCCGGCGACAATGCCGGTCGGGTGAGCGACCCGGTCTTGCTGGTTGGTGGTCGCCGGGATATCACCCGGGTAACAGTGGCTGCCATGTCGGAAAAGATCGAAGAGCCAATTCCGCTGCCCGTCGGTGCGCCTTACGGTGCCATCGAAATTGATTCCGATAAATGCACGCTTTGTCTTGCCTGTGTATCACTATGCCCAACGGGTGCGCTTGGTGACCATCCGGATCGCCCTGAGGTTCAGTTCACGGAAAACGCCTGTGTCCAGTGTGGCATCTGCGAGAGTACCTGCCCTGAAACCGCCATCACCCTGAAGCCCCAGCTTGATGTGTCCAAGGCGGCGCTCAGTGCCCGGGCGTTGCATGGTGAAGAGCCATTCGAATGCATCAAGTGTGGCACCCCATTTGGCGTTGCCAGCACTATTAACCGGATCGTCGAGAAACTTGAAAACCAGCACTGGATGTACAAGAACTCTGATAACGTGCAGCTCATCAAAATGTGTGATGACTGCCGGGTCAAGGCCCAGTTCCATGGGAGCACAGCACCTATGGCAGGCGGTGAGCGCCCGCGGGTCCGCACCAGTGATGATTATCTGGACAGTTAAAAACAACAGGACACACCATGGTTGAGTACACCGAAGTAGGAAAGAAGCCGAATCTGATCGGAACTGACGCTCCGAGGCCTCAGGACAAGAACCCGAGGGGCGTGGATCGCATCATTGCCATTGCATCCGGCAAGGGCGGCGTAGGTAAATCGACTGTGTCGTCCAACCTGGCTGTGGCCCTGGCCTCGAAAGGTCTAAAGGTCGGCTTGCTGGACGCAGATGTCTACGGCCCGAGCCAGCCCCGCATGCTAGGGGTTTCCGGCCGGCCGTCCAGCCCGGATGGAAGCACCATCCTGCCGCTGAGAAATCACGGCGTAACGCTGATGTCCCTGGGCCTGATGGCCCCGGACGATGAAGCCATCGTCTGGCGCGGGCCGATGTTGATGGGCGC
The DNA here is from genome assembly GCF_002933275.1 of Marinobacter maroccanus. GTDB lineage: Bacteria > Pseudomonadota > Gammaproteobacteria > Pseudomonadales > Oleiphilaceae > Marinobacter > Marinobacter maroccanus. Next base: position 113,786 of record NZ_PSSX01000008.1, on the reverse strand, counting down.
TTTGCAACAGATGATGAACCAGGTGGAGTGGGGAAGGCTGGACGTGCTGCTGGTGGATCTGCCGCCGGGTACGGGCGATGTCCAGATGACCCTGAGCCAGAAGTTCTTCGTTGCAGGAGCGGTCATCGTCTCGACGCCCCAGGACATCGCCCTGATGGATGCCCGCAAGGGTATTGATATGTTCAAGCGGATGGATGTGCCGCTGTTCGGGTTGATCGAAAATATGGCCTCGTTTATCTGCGATGGCTGCGGCAAAGAGCACCATCCGTTCGGACACGGTGGCGCGCGGGCCGAGGCGGAGAAACTTGGTTCGCCCTTCCTGGGAGAGATTCCGCTGGATCTCGATATCCGGGTGGGATCGGATGGGGGTGTTCCGATTGTCGTTTCGAAGCCTGACAGCCCCCAGGCGCAGGCTTTCCAGCGCATCGCCGATGAAATTGTTGCCTCTGACGTCTATGCCCGGGCTATCCAATGATCGAATCACCCCAGTTCCCACCGTTACTGACCGGAGAGGTGGTGCCCAGGCACACCGACCCTTTTGACAAGGCTGTGAGCCGGGCCATTGCGGGTGTCGATTCCGGCACGGTGTTCTACTCCGAGCAAGGCGACAGCCTGCGTGCGGCCCTGGTGCTGGCGCCGGAAACGCCCCTGGAAGAGGCCATTCAGGCGGTCTATGTTGCCCAGATAGGTCTGGCCGAGAGCCTTGGTGCTCTGGCCCCGCCCGAAGTCCCCGTACACTTTGTATGGCCCGACCGCATCAAGGTAAACGGTGCGATGTGCGGCAGTGTCCGTTTCGCCGCGGATGTTTCTGACCCCAAGGCCTATCCCAACTGGCTGGTCATTGGCGTTGATGTGCCCTTTATCCCGATGACCGACGAGCCGGGAGAAAATCCAAACGAAACCTGTCTGTACGAGGAAGGCTGCGTTGAAATCACGCCCATGGCCCTGTTGGAAAGCTGGTCCAAGCACACGCTGTTGTGGCTGACCTACTTTATGGACAGTGGTTTCGAACGGGTGCACAACGAATGGCGGCCCCGCTGTGACACGCTGGGCAAGACAATCGAACGGCCCCGGCCCGGCATTTTTGTTGGCCTGGATGAAAAAGGTCGGATGCTGTTGCGTCAGGATGTCATGACCGAGACACTGAGTTTGATTGAATTCGCGGAGCACGTATGAAGCTGGCCCGAACCCTGCAACTGGACATATCGGACGAAAACGTATTTGAAAAGCCTGCGCCCAGTGGTGAATGGGCGATCTCCGGTGGCTTCGAGTTCTCCAACTGGACCGAAGCAGACCTGAAAGGCAAAGCCCGCCAGGCATTCAGTAACGGCTGGTACAGCATTGAATCAGGCGGGCGCGCCAGTTTCGTGGGGGTATGCAACATCACCGAACCGGAACTCGAGCATGTTCGCCGTACCCTTGCACAGACGTTTGTTGACCATTACGGCGCGCCGGATATCGATGCGGCCTATCCGGTTGCCTGTGAAGAAATCGACCAGATGCGCAGCATGTGTGAAGACTTCGAGGACAACACCCTGCTGATGGTCAGCCGTACACTGACCGAGCTGGGTGTCGAGGAAACCTACCGTTCCCGGGGCCCTCAGGATGCTTCACTGGAGGCCTTTGCGGTTCATGGCAGCGTTGACTGATTAAAGGCCGAAGCTGCCGTAAGGAATAAACCGCACGGGGGTGCCCGGCTCTATCTGTTGGGCGCTCTCATCCAGTTCCACCAGTCCGTCGGACCAGGCCAGGCCGGTCACCCGGCCGGAGCCTTCCGAACCGAATACCTCAACCTGCCCATCCCGGACCCGTGCCCGCAGCATCTCGCTGCGCCCGGGCTTTTTGTTCTTCGAAAAGTTGGCCGGCATCACATAGGCCTGAGGCTCGAACCATTCTCCGCCCGCCAGTAGTGCCATGGCAGGGGCGCCAAACCGGAGGGCGCAAACCCAGGCGGCCACCGGATTACCCGGCAGGCCGACGACCGGCGTGCCCTGGAACATAGCGAGGGCCAGAGGCCGGCCGGGCTTGATGGCAATGCGCCAGTTGCTGATGTCGCCGTGGGCTTTCAGGGTTTTCGATACGTGATCTTCGTCGCCGGCGGACACACCGCCGCTGGTCAGGATCAGGTCGCAGTGTTCCGCGCCCCGCTCAAGCGCCGCTTTCACCTCTTCGGCCCGGTCCAGCACATGGCCGAGATCCACCAGCTCGTAGCCCAGTTGCGAAATCAGGGCGCTGAGCATCGGCCGGTTAGCGTCGTAGATCTGCCAGTCGGTGACGGCGGCACCAACCGGTTTTACCTCATCACCGGTAGACAGAACCCCGACCCTCAGCCTCTGGTAGACGTCGACCGATTCCACCCCCACGCTGGCGAGTACGGAAATCTGTGTGGGCGTCAGGCGGGTTCCGGCGACCAGGATCCGATCCTGAGCCTTGATGTCTTCGCCGGCTTTGCGAGCATTGGCGCCCGCTTTCAGCGTGCCGTTCAAATGCAGCTGGCCATCCCTGACTTCGCAGTCTTCCTCCAGCACCACCGTATCCGTGCCGGCTGGAATGACCGCTCCTGTCAGAATCCGGATCGCATGACCTTCGGGCACCTGTCCCATGTAAGGCTCACCGGCGGCGCTGCGGCCATCCACCAGCGGCAGTGTACAGGGCACGTCTGTCACCGGCCCGGCCAGGGCGTAGCCGTCGACGGCGGAATTGTTGCTTGGGGGGTGGGCCCGAGGCGCATGGACATCGCTTGCCAGGATCCGGCCGTGAACCTGTGAGAGCGGAACGGCGTGTTCCACTTCCACCACGGGATGCAACCGTGAACGCAAACGCTCCAGGGCCTCTTCGACCGGCGTCCAGTTCACTCCGGGGGGCAAGGCAAAACAGTCGTTGCGAAGCGGTTTCATGGATCTTCGGCTCCTGGTTGTCCCGCTCATTGTTTTTGACGGTTCAGAATAAAGTCGGCGATGGCGGGTACATCGTTTATGTCGAAAACGGGGCCCGAGAATTCGGCGGCGTAGTCCGACGCCACAGCAACAATGCTCGGATCCTCGGTGAACAGCGGTGACCGGGAACCCTCCCGGCGGTGCACCTCGATCTTGGTGTGGGAGTGGGTCTTGAATCCCTCGACTACCACCCAGTCGCAGGGGCTAAGCCGTGCCAGCAAATCATCCAGCGTCGGTTCTGCTGCTCCCCGGAGTTCGTGCATGATCGCGAAGCGCTGACCGCCAGCCAGGATGACTTCCCGGGCGCCGGCGTCACGATGTTTGTAGCTGTCTGTTCCGGGTTGATCCACATCCACCATGTGATGGGCGTGTTTGATCGAATTGACCGTTAACCCCCGGCTGGAGAGTTCGCGAATCAGGGCCGCGGCCAGTGTGGTCTTGCCGGAGTTTTTCCAACCTACGATGCCAATAACATTCACTTCAGGTGCTGCTCCGCCCAGGCCAGATCGTCTGGCGTATTGATATTGAAAAAATCGCCTTCGTCGAAAATCACCAGGGTTTCGCCCTGGGCCTGCGTCCACTGGCGGATCTTGCGTACCCCATCGTTCAGGGCGGCGCGCAACTCATGCCGTAAAGCGACCTGCCAACGGCCGAAGGTCGGTTGGGGCAGTCGGCCCCGTTCGGGGTCCGGTGTGGCCGCCAAGACCACCGGGGTGTCATGTTCAGCCAGCCTGACAGCCAGATCCCTGGGGAAGGACGGAGTGTCGGCAGCAACGCTGATCAGCCAGTCATGGCCCTGTTCGGCGGCCCAGTCCATGCCCGCGAGAACGCCCGCCAGCGGTCCCGGAAAGCCCTCGATGGAGTCGGCCACTATGGGCAAACCCAGGTCGTCGAACCGGCTTAAATCGCCGTTGGCGTTCAATACCACGGCGTCGACCTGAGGTGTGATCCGCTCAATCACCCGCTGGATCAGCGACTGGTCTCCGAGCATGAGCCGGCCCTTGTCGACGCCACCCATCCGGTTTGCCTGGCCGCCGGCCAGGATGACTGCACATTGCGTCATGCAGTGCCTCCGTCAATCATGTTGAGCGCCTTTACGACGCAGCTTCTTGTCTTCATCGGGTACCTGCGACAAGTCCTGATCGAACACCAGTCGGTGTTGGCCGCTCAGGCAGGTGAATTTCTTGCCTCGCATCCGGCCGATCAGGGTCAGCCCGACCTGCCGGGCAATATCGACGCCCCAGGCGGTAAAGCCGGAGCGGCTGATCAGCGTGGGAATGCCCATCAGCGATGTCTTGATCACCATCTCGGAGGTGAGTCGCCCGGTGGTGTATAGCACCTTATCGGCTGTAGCAATGTTGTTCAGGTACATCCAGCCGGCAATCTTGTCGACCGCATTGTGCCTTCCAACATCCTCCATGTAGGCAAGGATTGTTTTGCCCTGGCATAGTGCGGTGCCATGGATGGCGCCGGTTTCCATGTACAGGCTGGGTGTGTGATTGATCTGAAAGGAGAGATCGTAAAAGGTGCTGGTGTGTACTGGAGTGTCTGGCAGAGACAGCCCCTCCAGACCCGCCATCATGTCGCCGAAGACCGTGCCCACGGCGCAGCCGGAGGTGCGGGTTTTCTTTTCCAGCTTGTCCTCGACATCGGTCACGCCCGCCGTGCGCACCACCGCGACCTCAAGTTCCTCGTCGAAATCGATTCCGGTGACCTCATCGGTCTGTTTCAGCATGCCCTGGTTCAGCAGGAAACCCAGGGCCAGATACTCCGGGTGATCGCCAATGGTCATGGCCGTGACGATTTCCTGGCTGTTCAGGTAGATGGTCAGCGGGCGTTCCTCGATCACGCTGATCGATTTGGCCTCGCCGTTTTCATCGACACCTTCTACCGGCCGGGAAAGCCGTGGATCTTTGGGATCGGGAAGTATGGGATCAATCGTCATTTTTGTTATAGCCGTTTCATGAATGCCGTTGAATGGAATATCTACGGAGATTGCCAGAGATTAGCCTATTTGGCATTCGGGAAAAACAGCTGCCTTACACCAATAAAAAACCCCGGCAGCGCCGGGGTTCAGGTAATACAGGGTTAGACAGGGTAAGGCCAGTGGCCCTTAACCTTGCTGACCTACTTGGCGTTCGGGAAAAACAGCTGCTGTCCATCCACCTTGAAGTCGGCAATCGCCTGCTGACCTTCTTCGGAGAGAAGCCAGTTGTGCCATTTCGCAGCCATCTCATGCTTGAGGTGCGGATGCTTCTCTTCAGACAACAGCAGGCTGCCATACTGGTTGAACATTACCTCGTCGCCTGCGTACAGCAGCTCCAGGTTTTGCCGGTTTTCAAACGCCACCCAGGTGGCACGGTCGGACATCACGTAGGCGTCCATGGCTGCAGCGGTGTTCAGTGTTGGCCCCATGCCGCTGCCAAGCTCCCGGTACCAGCTGCCGCCTGGCTCCACACCGGCATTGGCCCAGAGCCGGAGTTCGGCGCGGTTGGTGCCGCTGTCATCGCCACGTGATGCGAACGGTGCCTCTGCTTCGGCGATAGCCGCGAATGCGCCGGCTGCGCTTTGCGCTTCGCTGATGTTTGCGGGATCATCCTTGGGGCCGATCAGTACAAAGTCGTTGTACATGACATCGGCGCGCTCGGTGGCAAAGCCGTTCTCCACAAACCGCTTTTCGCCGTTGGTGTCGTGCACCAGAAGACTGTCGGCATCGCCGCGGCGGGCAAGTTCAAAGGCCTGGCCGGTACCTACGGCGACAACGCGGACTTCGATGCCGGTCGCGTCCTCAAACTTTGGCAGTATCGAGTCGAACAGGCCCGAGTTCTCGGTTGACGTTGTTGAAGCCAGCGTAATGTAGTCTTCGGCATGGGCGCTGAACGTCAGGCCCATGGTAGTTACGGCTGCAAGAACCAGATTCAGGGTCTTTTTCATCTTGTTTTCTCCATCTTTGGTTTCATTCATCGAGTGAGCAATGGTTTGGTGGGTTTTGTGGTTGTGAATCACGCAACGAGTTCACCGCTCATAAAGGCTTGCGCCTGGCGCGAAACAGGGGTGTCAAAAAAGACGTTCGAAGGGGTGTGCTCCTGCACTTTGCCACCAGCGAGAAACAGCACATCCCCGGCAAGTCGCCGGGCCTGATGCAGGTCATGGGTTGTCATCACGATCCGCGTGCCTCTTTCATGAAATTCCTGAACCGCGGTTTCGACTTCCTTGATGGCGGCCGGATCCAGTGCAGAGGTGGGCTCGTCCAGAAACAGCACTGCCGGTGAGAGCGCCCAGGCCCGGGCCAGTGCCAGGCGCTGTTTCTCGCCACCCGATAGCACCCGGGCAGGTGTATCGGCACTGGCAGACAGGCCGAATCGCGCCAGGGCTTCCCGGGCCAGATCTGTGCGGAGCCTGCGTGGGATATTATTGACTGCCAGCGCGTGCGTGAGGTTGGCCAGTGCGGAACGGCGCAGAAGCACCGGCGTCTGGAAAACCATGGCCTGGCGGGGTGCTCCGTCGCCTGACCAGGTCACGGCCCCTTCAGTGGGTGTCAGCAGACCATGTGCCAATCGCAGCATCAGACTTTTGCCTGCGCCATTGGGGCCCATCACCAGCGTGGGGCCGGGTCCGTCAAGCTTGAAAGAACAGGGGCCAAAAAGCTGGTGGCCGAACGGGTTGAACTCGACGCTCTCGAATTGCAGCGACGGCGGTGCACTGAGTTCGATCGGGTCGTTAATAGGCACGTTCAATGAAGTCATCCCATGCGCCTTTTAGCCGTTTCACTCAAAATGTAGGCCGTGGCGTTGATCACCATGACCAGTGTCAGAAGGACAATGCCCAGGCCCAACGCCAGGGGCAGGGCCCCCTTGCTTGTCTCCAGCACAATGGCCGTTGTCATGACCCGGGTCACGCCGTCAATATTGCCGCCTACCATCATGACCGCGCCCACCTCTGCGCTGGCCCGGCCGAACCCTGCGAGCAGAACGGTCAGCAAGGCAAAGCGGGCGTCCCACAACAGGGTGGGCATCATGCATGCCCTGGACATGCCCAGCGATACGAACTGTTCCCGGTACTCACCCAGCAGCTCCTCTACTTTCTGGCGCGAGAGCGCGGCGAGAATGGGCAGTACCAGTATCACCTGCGCAATCACCATGGCGCTGGGCGTGAACAGAAGGCCCAGTTCACCGAGAGGTCCGGCCCGCGATAACAGCAGGTAAACGCCGAGCCCGGCCACAACCGGAGGCAATCCCATCAAGGCATTCAGCGCAACAATCACGCCGCCGCGCCCGGGGAATTGCCACAATGCAACTGCCGCACCCAGGGGGAACCCCAAAGCCGCCGCGATCAGGACCGCCAAAAGCGAGACCTGCAGTGAAAGCACCACGATCTGGTACAGCGAAGCGTCGAGGTTCACCAGTAGCGACAGCGCCACGTAAAACGCATTTTCTTCCACAGCTGCGTCTCCTTAATGTTGAGCATCGTGGCGTTTTTAACTACGCTTTGCACAGCCTGCTGAAATATATGCAGTCAAAAACAGTCTGAGGCTTTGCCTGATCCTTCGGAGATTCTGATGCCCCTTCCCGCTTATCTCACCACGGCCGAGGCTGCTGAGTATCTGCGCCTGAAAGAACGCAAGGTTTATGATCTGGTCAGCCAGGGTGTTATTCCCTGCGTTCGGATTACAGGAAAGCTATTGTTCCCCCGCCAGCGTATTGATTTGTGGTTGATGAACCACCTCGAAGGTGACGATGCGATCAGTGCCCCCACGCCGCCGGTGTTGGTGGGTAGCCAGGACCCGCTGCTGGAGTGGGCGGTAAAGGAGAGCAACGCCGAGCTTGCCATGTTGTGCCAGGGTAGCGGCGATGGAGTTCAGCGCCTGGTGGACGGGCGCGCGATGGTTGCTGGCATGCACATCTGGCACGCGGAGAGTGAGCGATACAACGATCCGGCTACCTTGGGGTTGACTGGCATGAGGGACCTGGTGCTGATTCGTTGGGCCAAGCGCCAGCAGGGGCTCCTCCTGGCGCCAGGCAATCCTCACGGATTGACGCGGCTCGAGGATGTCGCCCGACCGGGCCTTCGTCTCGCCCACCGCCAGCCCGATGCCGGCGTCAGCCATCTGCTGCAGGGTCTGCTTGCCCGCCATCGTATAGAGGCCAGTCAGCTTACCTGGGCCGCCCATCCCTCGCTCAGTGAGGACGATCTGGCCCTGGCCATTCGTCAGGGGGAGTCTGATGTGGGCGTGGGTATTGAAGCGGCTGCCAGGCGTCAGGGGCTGGCATTTATTCCCCTGCAGCAGGAGCACTTTGACCTGGCCATGCGCAGGCGCCACTACTTCGAGCCGGCCATGCAGCGTTTGCTGGACTTCGCTCGTTGCGAGCGTTTTATTCAGCGCGCGGAGGCGTTGGGGGGGTATGATATAAGTGAGCTTGGTACAGTGATGTATAACGCTTGAATGACAACAATAAGCAGACCAATCAGGCAGGAGCCCGCATGGGTTCGACGGGAATGCAAGGTTCGAACGGACACAAGCGTTCGGCCGGAAAGAATCTGATCCACGAATTTAGTGGCGCGCTGGGGGATATCGGCACCTTGCTGCCGCTGAGTCTCGGGGCCATTGGCGTGGCCGGACTGGCGCCGGTACCGGTGCTGTTGGGGTTCGCCGTCTTCTATATCGCGACCGGGCTGTATTATCGTCTGCCGGTGCCCGTGCAGCCCATGAAAGCGGTTGCCGCGCTGCTGCTTACCACCCAGGTCAGTGCCCAGAGCCTTATCGCCAGTGGCGTTCTGATCGGTGCCATTCTCTTGCTTCTGGGTTCAACCGGGTGGATCAACCGGGCGGCCCGCCTGGTGCCAGGGTCGGTGCTGAGCGGCCTTCAGCTGGGACTGGGTTTGTTGTTGGCCAGCATGAGCCTGGAACTAATGGCCACTTCTCTGCCGTTGGGCCTCGCTATCCTTGCGTTGCTGGCCGTCACCCTGAAACTTTTCCCCAGTTGGCCTGCGGCACTGCTGGGCCTTGCTCTGGCCATGATTCTCGGGGCCCTGCTAGGTTCGCCCGGGCTGCCGTTGCCGGCTGATCCGGCGATCTTCTCTATGCCCCAGTTGCCGTCAATGGATGAATGGCAGCAAGGCTTTTCCATCCTGGTGCTGCCACAACTGGCGCTGACCATCACCAACGCCATCGTCCTGACGGCCCTGGTGGTTGGGGATTATTTCGGGGATCAGTCACACCGGGTCTCGCCAGCACGTCTGTCGGTGACAACCGGCCTGGCCAATCTCTTCCTGGTGCCGTTCGGTGCGCTGCCCATGTGCCACGGCGCGGGTGGTGTGGCTGCTCATTACCGTTTCGGCGCCAGGACGGGCCTGGCGCCGGTTCTGTTGGGCACCGGTTTGCTCCTGATCGCATTCGTGCCCGGCGGCCTGTCGTTCATCGCTGCCGTTCCCGCGGCCGGTCTCGGCGCCCTGCTAATGGTGGCGGCTGTCGAGCTTGGCCTGACCAAGCGTCTCTGGGTCGCCAAACCTTCCTGTTGGCCAGTGATCGCGATAACGGCACTGGTCACCTTCTGGGCCGATCCGTTTTTCGGATTCCTGGCTGGGGTTGCTTCGGAGACTTTCCGGGCAGCCTGGGTACGGGGAAGGATTAGCGGTGCTCATCAGGACTGAGAACATCGTCCGAATCGGATAAACACCCCGAATGCCAGCGCGTTTATCCCGTGGGTCAATCAGGGCTCCAGGATTGAGGATGCCCCGAGGGGCTGCCCCCTTACTCTGAACACTTTTTCTGTTGAAATGGTATCCTCGTGCACGGTTATCAGGGACACATATTATTCCTGAAGGCCAACATCTTTCAGGCCACCTTTGTACTAAGAAACCCGGAGTTTGAGTCTTACTCATGAGAGTTATTATTCGCTATTTTTTCCGCACCCTGCGTCTGGTACTGACGCCCTTCATGCTGCTCAGTGAAAAGCTCAGCACGCCCGAAAGCGTTACCCGCTCTGCTGAAGAGCAGGCCCGCGCCGACGAGGCCAGCAAGGATCTCGCCCTTTACCAGTTCAAAGCCTGCCCGTTCTGCATCAAGGTAAGAAAGGAAATCGCACGACTCGGTCTGAACATTGAAACCCGCGACGCCCAGCATGACCCGGAACATCGTGCGGCGCTGGAAGCCGGCGGCGGCCAAATCAAGGTGCCCTGCCTGAAGATTCATCAGGAGGATGGCAGTGAGCGTTGGCTGTACGAGTCTGACGAGATCAAGGCGTGGCTGCAGGAGCGGTTTGAGCCGGCGTGATTGTAATCGCTGATTGGTGGGGGCTGCTGTATAGGTTCTGCCTGTGACCTTTCCGCTGGAGGGAAGTCCGGCGGGTAAGAGATGGCGCCTTCATATCTTTGTTCACTAAAAATAGTTGTTCATTATTAATGAACGGTGGTAATTTGTGAACATGGGTAAGGATTGGCTATGAAAACATTAATCAATGAGCAAGAACTCCTGAATCAGGCAGTTCACGCCTTCCATCATGAAACTGGATTTGAGCTACACAAGCGCGAAGCGAGTAAGGTCAGGCCTTATTCTGACGGCTTTATTCTTGAGTTGGGCTCTACGGGTATTGAATATAGCGTCGAGCTCAAGCGATGGGCGCAGCAGGCAAACGTGGGCACTATCGCTGCTCAGATGCGACGACTGCCTGCGCCTGCATTGCTTGTGGCTGATTACGTGAATCCCAATATGGCAGATCGTCTGAAAGGGGCCGGCATTCAGTTCATTGATGCTGCCGGCAATGCCTACCTGAACGAACGGAAATTCTTTATTTTCGTAAAAGGCAATCGCCCTGACTCGCTCAGTGCTTCGCCACGAAAAACCTCCAGAGCCTTCAACGCATCTGGTTTAAAGCTGATTTTCAGTTTTCTAACAGACCCTCATCTTGTCGGTCAAAGCTACAGAAAAATGGCAGAAGCCAGCGGTGTTTCACTCGGTGCAATTGGCTGGGTTCTGAACGACCTGAAAGACAAGGGCTATGTGCGAGAGCACGGGAAAAAAGGCTCCAGGTCTCTTGAATCAGCAATGGAGTTGTTCGATCGCTGGGTTGAGACTTACCCGGAAAAATTGCTGCCTGAGTTAGGCATGGGCTTGTTTCAGGCGAAATCTGAGGTGCCCTGGAAGGAAATCAGGCCTGAAGCTTTCGGTGGGTGCTGGGGGGGTGAAGTTGCCGCATCTTTCTTGGACGATTTTCTATCGCCAGCCCAAGGCACGATCTATTTGCCCCGAGACAAACTAAAAAACCTGGTGATGGAACACAGGCTGCGGAAAGCTTCCGAGACTATGGCCAGTACGTCTCAGGTATTGCAGATTTACGAGAAATTCTGGCACTACGATCCAGATAACTTGCATCAGAATTCCGGTGTTGCGCCGGACATTCTTGTTTACGCCGATCTGGTAGCGAGCGGCGACCCCCGAAACCTGAAAGCAGCGGAGCGGCTCTATGGCAAGATTAGAGATCGACTCCAAGAATATTGATCCGATCCAATTAAGAGTTTACGAAGCTATCCAGCGTGTTGCCCTGCATCAAAAGGTGCCGTTCATCATTGTAGGTGCATCAGCTCGTGATTTGGTGATGCATCACGCCTATGGGGCGCCTATTCAACGGGCGACAATGGACATCGACCTTGCCGTTCAGGTCCCGGATTGGACTGGTTTTGAGCGCATTCGCGACAGCCTGATTGGTGAAGGTTATACCAAAACCGATCTCCCTCATCGTTTACAGGGCCCACAGGGCGGACCTATCGACATTCTTCCTTTTGGCGCGGTTGAAAGTGACCTTTCAATCATTGCGTGGCCGCCTTCTGGGGAAGTGCAGATGAGCGTGGTCGGTTTTAAGGATGCACTGGATAATGCTGACTGGTTGACGGTAAAAGAAGAGCCGAGATTAGAGCTGCCAGTTGCAAGCCCCGAGGGATTAACCCTTTTAAAATTGGTTGCTTGGTTGGAAAGAGACGCCCAAGTTAGGCGTAAAGACGCTGCCGATATTGCCTACCTGGCGTCGAACTATGAAAATATCCCAGGACAAACGGACCGGTTTTACGAACAGCATGAAGCCGTTCTTGAGGCACATGACTGGGACACGAGATTGGCTGGAGCTCACGTGCTCGGTATGGCGATTGCAAATATTGCCAGTGAATCAACGCTGGCGTTTTTAAAGCGCTCGCTGGATGAGGACCTGGTTGCCAATCTGGTGAGGGACTCGCGCAATGCCTGTGGCAATGCGACCACAGATATCGTTTCAGCATTGGTTGGTGGGCTATTCGGTACTGGGTAGGGAGAAAACTCAGGGCCTAGCCAAGTCCGCAAATCGCTGAAAGCTCAGGATGGATTCACGCCGAATCTGGGACACAGCTGTTCGGTTATGATTGTCGCCAAACTACCAACATTCGGTCCTTCATGGGTCTTGGCGGGGAGATTCCAGAGAAACGTCAATAAGTTCATGCTGAAGCTTTTTCAGAAGATGAAGCAAGCTGACGCCGTCATCAAAACTCATCCCCTGCATGGCCTGTCTGTAAAACTCGGCAATGGTGTCTTGCAGCCGATCCCAGAAAAGCCGACCAGATTCCGTCAGTAATACCAGTCTGGCTCGGCGATCCTGGGGATCCGGTATCCGAACAACATGCCCGTCTCGTTCCATCCGTTTGAGCACGCCGTCGAGGTTTTGGCGACTGACGTAGAGGTACTCTTTGAGTTGATTGAATGAGGTACCGTCCTCGAATCCTTCTCGAGACAATGCACCCAGCACTGCCCACTGCACAGCACTGATGCCCATCTCATTCTGAACCTGACGCTGCAGAATGTTTCCTGTCTGGAACAGTCGGAAAAACAGGCGGTTGGGGATGCCTCCGGATTCGTTGACGATCATTTGTGCTCCTGTAGTGCCCGGTCGGCTGCCGGGCCGACGAAGGCGGTTTTCGGCGTCCTGAATCACGGAAGGCATGGGACGCGTCACTTTGGCAGGTATTCGCGGGCGATAATGTTCTTCATGATCTGCGCGGTACCGTCACCTATCTGAAGGCCAAGAACGTCCCGCAATCGCTGGGCAAACGGTAAATCTTCACCCCAACCGGTGTGACCGTGGGCAAGCAGGCACTGTTTTACCACATCGAAGGCGAGTTTCGGGCCCCACCATTTATTCATGGCAGCTTCAGCGTTGTGGGGCAGATTGTTGTCCTTGAGCCAGAGCGCATGGTAGCACTGCATCCGGGCTGCATGAACATAGGTCTGGTATTCAGCCAGCGGATGAGTCAGCCCCTGGAAGGCGGACAGATTCTGCCCGAAGGCGGTACGCTCGGTCAGCCACTGCCAGGTTTCATCCAGGGATTGTTGCGCGACGGCCAGGCACTGCAGGCCGATCAGGGCACGGCTGTAATCAAAGCCCTGCATGACCTGTTTGAAGCCTTTACCCTCGTCGCCCATCATGTTGACGGCGGGCACTTCCACGTTATCGAAGAAAATCGAGCCGCGACCGATGGCGCGCTGGCCGTTGTCCTCGAACCGGGTGGTGGTGATGCCCGGGCTGTCCATGGGCACCAGGAACGCACTGATGCCGGAGGCGCGCTGCTCTACCGTGCCGGTGCGGGCGAACACCACCGCCACGTCGGCCTGGTCGGCCATGGAGATGGAGGTTTTCTCGCCGTTGAGCACGTACACGTCGCCCTTCTTCTCCGCCTTCAGGCGCAGGTTGGCAGCGTCGGAACCGCCGTGGGGTTCGGTCAGGGCAATGCACGCCACCTTCTGGCCGGAGGTCATGTCGTGCAGCCACTCCTTCGCCAGGTCCGGCGCGGCATGGCTGGCAATGATCTGGCCGTTCAGGGAGGTCAGCAGGGGAATGTAGCCAACGTTGAAATCCCCTTTGGAGATTTCCTCGATGATCAGGCCACTGGTAACACAGTCCATGCCGCTGCCGCCGAACTCTTCCGGCAGTTCGCCACCAAGCAGCCCCATCTCGCCGAGCTGGCGGATGACATCCTTTTCGATGACGCCTTCCTGATCCCGCTTGCGGTAGCCCGGAGCCAGCACCTCAGCGCTGAAGCGGGCCACAACGTCGCGGATCGCGTTCTGTTCTTCATTAAATCCGAAATTCATGGTGTTCTCCGGGAGTGTCTATGCCCCGGTGACGGGTGGCCACCGGGTCGGTCTGCTTACTTGTAGAATTTCCGGAAGTCCGGCTTGCGCTTTTCCTTGAAGGCTTTCACGCCTTCTTTGGACTCTTCGGTGTCGTAATACAGGCTCAATGCCTGCATCCCAAGGGCACCGATGCCGGCAACGTTGTCGCTGTCGGCATTGAACGAGCGCTTGGCGATGGTGAGAGCGGTGGGGCTCTTCTCAAGGATTTCCTCACACCACTTCTGCACTTCCTCATCCAGCTGCTCCGGTGGCACCACGGCGTTCACCAGGCCCCACTCCAGTGCCTGCTGTGCACTGTACTTGCGGCACAGGTACCAGATCTCCCGGGCCCGCTTCTCACCCACGACCCTTGCCAGGTAGGCGGTACCGAAGCCGGGATCCACCGAGCCCACTTTCGGGCCGACCTGGCCGAAAATGGCCGTTTCCGAGGCGATGCTCAGGTCACAGATCACGTGCAGGACGTGGCCACCACCGATGGCGAAGCCGTTGACCCGGGCAATCACCGGCTTGGGTACTTCCCGGATCAGGCGCTGCAGTTCTTCCACCGGCAGGCCGATCAGGCCGCGGCCGTCGTACTGGCCCTCGTGGGCACCCTGGTCGCCACCGGTGCAGAAGGCTTTCTCGCCGGCGCCGGTGAACACGATCACGCCGATGTTCTTGTTCCAGCCGGCGCGATGGAAGGCATCGATGAGTTCCATGCAGGTCTGGCCGCGGAAGGCGTTGTAGCGGTCCGGGCGGTTGATGGTGATGGTGGCGACGCCGTCGGTTTCGTCGTACAGGATGTCTTCGTAACTCATGTCTGGGTCTCCATGTTCGTGAAGGTGGCAGTTAGCCGGCCATGGTCAGGCCGCCGGACACACTGATGACCTGGCCGGTGATGAAGTTGGCGTCGTCACTGGCGAGCAGGGCAATGATGCCGGGGTAATCGTCCGGCTGGGCCAGGCGTTTCATGGGCACGGCGTTGCGGAACGCTTCCAGAAGTTTCTCCGGGTTTGGCGCACTCTCGGCCACGCCCTTGAGCAGGGCGGTGTCGGTGGGGCCTGGGCAGACCACGTTCAGGCACACGTTCTTGGTGGCCAGTTCCCGGGCCACGGTCTTGCTGAAGCCCACCAGGCCGGCCTTGCAGGCGGCATAGACGGATTCGCCGGACGAACCGACCCGGGCCGCATCGGAAGCCACGTTGATGACCTTGCCGCCCCCGGCGGCCACCATCTTCGGCAGCACCACGTGGTGCATGTTCAGGGCGCCGGTCAGGTTCACGGCGATCAGCTGCTCCCAGAGTTTCGGCTCGGTCTTGAGGAACGGGATGAAGCGGTCGAAACCGGCGTTGTTCACCAGTACCGTCGGTACGCCCAGTTCTTTCTCGATGGCCGCCACGGTGTCGGTGATCGCGGAGTAATCGGTGATGTCCGCCGCATAGGCACGGGCGGTTCCGCCGGCTTCGGTAATCTGGTCAGCGGTGGCCCGGGCAGCACTCTCGTCCCGGTCCAGCACCGCAACCAGACTGCCTTCCTCGGCAAATCGCCGGCACACGGCGCGGCCGATGCCGCCCCCGCCGCCGGTGACGATGACGGTTTTTCCGTTCAGGCCTCTCATGATGACTTGCTCCTGTTGCTGTTCAATCAAAGGGATCAGCCGCGTCTGGCCGGTTCGAGGCGAACCTCTTTGGCCTGCTCGCGCAGCTTGAATTTCTGGATCTTGCCGGAGGCGGTGCGTGGCATGGCCTCGATCACTTCCAGGTATTCCGGCAGGTAGTTCCTCGACAGTTGCTGTTCGGTCAGGTAGGCCTTGACCTGATCCAGGGTCAGATCGGTGGCGTTCTCGTCGAGGGTGACGTAGGCGCACAGGCGCTCGCCCAGGCGTTCGTCGGGACAACCCACCAGCGCCACATCGACAATGCCCGGGTACTTGTAGAGCAGGTTCTCTACCTCAACCACGGGGATGTTCTCTCCGCCCCGGATCACCACGTCCTTGGTGCGGCCGGTGATGCGGATGTAGCCGTCCTTGTCCATGCGCGCGAGGTCGCCGGTGTTGAACCAGCCGTTCTCGTCCACGCCGTAGAGTTCGGGCCGTTTGAGGTAGCCGACAAACAGGCTGGAGCCCCGGACCAGCAGGCTGCCTTCTTCCCCGGCGGGCAGTTCGTTGCCCTGGAAGTCGGTCACTTTCACGTCCATCCAGGGCAGGGCTTTGCCGTCGGACTGGCTGGCCCGCTCGGCGGGATCTTCCGGGCAGGTCATGGTGACCGCACCGTTTTCGGTCATGCCCCAGGCCGAGACAATCTTTGCCTTCAGAACCTTGCCGGCCTGTTCCACCACGGCACTGGGGATGGGGGCGCCGGCGGAGACGAAGATCCGCAGGGAATCCAGTTTGCCCTCGTGCTTGGGTGCGGTTTTCACCAGGTCCGCCAGGAAGGGCGTGGCGGCCATGGTGAAGGCCGGTTTCTCGGCAGCAATCACCTTGCAGACGTAGTCCGCGTCCCAGATGTCCTGGAGGATGGCGGTGGTGCCCAGGTAAACGGGCATCATGATGCCGTACATGAAGCCGGTCTGGTGGGCCACCGGGGAGGCCATCAGCACCTTGTCGTCGGAGCTCAGGTGCAGCCGGTCGGCATAGGGCCGCACGTTGGAGAACAGGGTGTTGGAGGTGTGCATGACCCCCTTGGGTTCGCCGGTGGTGCCGGAGGTGTAGAGGATCTGGATGGCGTCGTCGGCGGTGAGTTCGCGCTCGGCAAACAGGGCGTTGATGTCCTGCTTTTGTTCCCAGGGAGTCTCCACCAGGCGCTGTTCGAAGCTGCGTTCGCCCTCGCCGCCGATCACCAGCAGGGTTTCCAGGTTCGGCAGTTCGGCGCGGATGCCGTCGATCATGGCTTCGTAGTCGAAGCCCCGGAACACCTTGGGAATCACCAGCAGTTTGGCCTCGCCATGCTTGAGCATGAAGCGCAGTTCCCGCTCCCGGAAGATCGGCATAAGCGGGTTCAGGATGGCGCCGATGCGCATACAGGCCAGGTGCAGGGCAGTGGTCTGCCACCAGTTCGGCAGCTGGCAGGCCACCACGTCGCCTTTACCGATGCCCAGGGCCACCAGGCCGGCCGCCATGCGGGTGACTTTGTCATTGAGTTGCCGATAGGTAAGGGCGGTGCGGGTGTCGCTGGTGACCTGGTAGCCGACGATGGCTTCCCGGTCTGGAGTGCTGGCGACTGCCTGATCCAGGTAGTCGGTAATGAGTTTGTCGTTCCAGGCGCCGCTTTCCAGCATGGCGTCACGGCGTTCCGGATTGAGAGTGATGCCTGTATCCATCTGATTCACCTGTTGTGTCCGGTTTGTTTTTGTTGGGTGGCCAGCCCGCATAAGCAGGTCGTTGCCTTGTCAGTTTCAACATACGCCTTCTCAAAATATTATGTCAACATGTTGCCTTAAAAAATATTCGGGTGTAGCCTCTGAAAATCGGACAAATAAGCTTCCATAGCTTTTATAAAGAAGTAATAAGAAAAAATCTGTTAGTGGAGATGGTTATGGAGTACAGCAACATATTGCTTGAAAAGCATGAGGCTGTGGCCCTGGTCAGACTCAACCGACCAAAGGTCTACAACGCGTTGAACAACGCACTGATGAACGAACTGACCTCTGCTCTGGAAGTCCTGGAAACGGATGAGGCCATCCGCGCCATTGTCATTACCGGTAACGAAAAAGCCTTTGCCGCCGGCGCGGATATTGCCGAAGTCCATGCCCTGGACTTTTCCCGGGCCTACCGTGAGCGCTTCATCTCCGCCAACTGGGAAACCGTGACCCGGTGTCGCAAACCGGTGATTGCCGCGGTGGCCGGCCTGGCACTCGGCGGTGGCTGTGAACTGGCGATGATGTGTGACCTGCTGATTGCCGCCGATAACGCCCGCTTCGGCCAGCCGGAAGTGAAGATTGGCACCCTGCCCGGAGCCGGTGGTACCCAGCGGCTGGCCAGGGCTATTGGCAAGGCCAAGACCATGGACCTGTGCCTGACCGGTCGAATGATGGATGCGCAGGAAGCTGAGTGCAGTGGCCTGGTCAGCCGGGTCGTGCCAGCTGAAGATCTGCTTGATACGGCCATGGCGGTTGCAGGGGAAATCGCCGGCTACTCTCAGATGGCCACCATGATCAACAAGGATGCGGTTAATCAGGCGTTCGAGACCCCTTTGAGAGCGGGCGTTGAATACGAACGCCGGCTGCTGTGGTCCAGTTTTTCCAGCGAGGATCGAAGCGAGGGTATGACCGCCTTTCTCGAGAAACGTCAGCCCCAATGGAAGCACCGTTAACCTTTACAAGCTCAGGAGCGATTATGGATATTCATTTCACCCCCGAAGAGCTGGCTTTCCGCAGTGAGGTGTGGGCGTTTCTGGGGCTGAATCTGCCGGCCGACCTTGCAGAGAAGGTCCGTCTGGGCCGTCGACTTGCCAAAGAGGATCATCAGCGCTGGCAGAAGATTCTTAACCAGAAGGGTTGGTATGCGGTGAACTGGCCGGAAGAGTATGGCGGTACCGGCTGGTCTGTGGTGCAGAAGCACATCTTTGACGAGGAGTGCGCGGCCGCTGGAGCGCCCAGATTGGTGGCGTTCGGCGTCAACATGGTGGCACCGGTAATCATCAAGTTCGGCACCCAGGCCCAGAAGGATTACTACCTGCCGCGGATCCTGCGCAGCGAAGACTGGTGGTGCCAGGGTTATTCCGAGCCCGGCGCCGGCTCCGACCTGGCCAGCCTGAAAACCCGGGCCGAGCGGGATGGTGACTATTACGTGGTCAACGGCCAGAAGACCTGGACCACCCTGGGCCAACATGCCAACCGGATCTTCTGCCTGGTTCGCACCGATCCTTCCGCCAAGAAGCAGGAGGGCATCTCCTTCCTGCTGATCGACATGGATACGCCAGGCATTACTGTGCGCCCGATCATCACACTCGATGGTGAACACGAGGTCAACGAGGTGTTCTTCGACAACGTTCGGGTGCCGGTGGAAAACCTGGTTGGTGAGGAGAACAAGGGCTGGACCTGTGCCAAGTATCTGCTCACCCACGAGCGTACTGGCCAGGCCGGTATCGGCCAGTCAAAAGCGGCGCTGGCACACCTCAAGCAGATTGCCAGTGCCGAGACGGTGGCCGGCCAACCAAGGATTGACGATCCCCTGTTTCGCGCCCGGATCGCCGAGTTGGAAATGCGCCTGATGGCGGTGGAGATGAGCACCCTTCGCATTCTGGCCGCCACCCGCGATGGTGGGGTGCCAGGGGCGGAGAGCTCGTTGCTGAAGATCCAGGGTTCGGAGATCCGCCAGGCGATTACAGACCTGATGCGCAAGGCACTCGGGCCGAACGCGCTGCCGTTCCTGGAACCGGAGCTGGAATCGGACTTCCATGGCGAGCCGTTGTATCAGGATTACAGCGCGTCGCCGGCCAGCCAGTACTTTAATCTGCGCAAGCTGTCTATCTACGGCGGGTCCAACGAAATTCAGAAGAACATCATCGCCAAGCTGGTTCTGGAACTGTAGGAGGGGGCTATGAATTTTGAACTGAACGAAGAGCAACAGATGCTGGCGGATACGGTCGAGCGTCTGGTCCGCAATACCTACAGTTTTGAGCAGCGCGAAGTATTTTACCAAAGCCCCCGGGGTTACAGCCCGGAGTTCTGGCGCCAGTTGTCAGAGCTGGGCATTACCTCGGTGCCCATCGCTGCCGAGTACGAAGGCTTTGGCGGCACCGGCGTGGAAAACATGCTGGTGATGAAGGAGCTCGGCCGGGGCCTGTGTCTTGAGCCGTACCTGCATTCCCAGATTTATGCTGCCGGCCTGGTTGAGCAACTGGGTTCCGCCGAACAGCGGCAGTCGATTCTGCCGGCAGTGGCGGCAGGCGAGCGTCTGTTGACGGTGGCCGACGAGGAAGCAGGTAGCCACTACCATCCGGAGGCGATTGAATGCCAGGCGGTGCCCTGTGAGCGGGGCTGGCGTCTGAGCGGCCGCAAGCGGGTAGTGATCGGCGGCGAGCTTGCCCACACCATTCTGGTCACTGCCCGGATGAGTGATGGTGAAGGCGTAAGCCTGTTTCTGCTGGACCCGGCGGCTGAGGGTGTTTCGCGCACCGGCTACCCCTGCATAGACGGCCCAAGGGCCTGTGATCTTGCACTGGCGGATGTCTATGTTGAGGCGGATAGCCTGCTCGGGCCGGCGGGTAAGGCCGCGCCTGCGCTGGCCTATCAGCGTGGCCGTGCAGTTGCCGCGCAGTGCGCCGAGGCGGTGGGCAGTATGGAGGAGGCCTTCCGGCTGACTCTGGACTATCTGAAAACGCGCCAGCAGTTCGGCTCACCGATTGGCCGCTTTCAGGCGCTCCAGCACCGGATGGCGGAAATGCGCGGCGAACTTGAGCTGGCGCGCTCCATGACCATCCTTGCAGCCTGTGTGGCAGACGACCCGGATTCGGAAAGTCGCAGCCGACGGCTTGCTGCTGCCAAGTTCACCGTGGCCCGGGCGTCGCAGCTGATTGCCGAGCAGTCTGTCCAGTTGCACGGCGGTATTGGTATGACCTGGGAATATTCATTGGCCCACCACGCCAAGCGCCTGGTGATGCTGACTCATCAGTTCGGGGATGACGACTTCCACCTCGGACAGTATTCGGCCCTGCTGGAAGTGCCCCGGCAGGCTTCACAGCAGGTGGCCTGACCACCCGCCCCAAGACAAGATCAACAAACGGAGACAACCGACATGGCCAACCAGGCAAGTTTTAACTGGGAAGACCCGCTGTTGCTGGACCAGCAACTGACCGAAGACGAGCGCATGGTGCGCGAGAGTGCTCGCCAGTTTGCCGAAAGTAAGCTCCGGCCCCGGGTGCTGGAAGCCTTCCGCAACGAACAGACCGACCCGGAGATATTCCGGGAAATGGGCGAGACAGGCCTGCTGGGATGTACCATTCCCGAGCAATACGGCGGTAGCGGCCTGAATTACGTGTGTTATGGCCTGATCGCTCGCGAGGTGGAGCGGGTGGATTCCGGTTACCGGTCCATGATGAGTGTGCAGTCATCCCTGGTGATGGTGCCCATCTACGAATTCGGTAATGAGGAAACCCGCCAGAAGTATCTGCCCAAACTCGCTTCCGGAGAATGGATCGGGTGTTTCGGGTTGACAGAACCAGACCATGGCTCCGATCCTGGCAACATGGCGACCCGCGCCCGCAAGGTGGACGGCGGTTACCGCCTGACCGGCAGCAAGATGTGGATTACCAACAGCCCAATCGCTGATGTGTTCGTGGTCTGGGCCAAGGACGACGACGGCGCAATTCGCGGCTTTGTGCTTGAGAAAGGCTGGGAGGGCCTGAGTGCCCCGGCCATTCACGGAAAGGTAGGGCTGCGGGCCTCGATCACCGGTGAAATCGTGATGGACGGCGTGTTTGTGCCGGAAGAAAATGCCTTCCCGGACGTGCGGGGGCTGAAGGGGCCGTTCACCTGTCTGAACTCCGCCCGTTACGGTATTTCCTGGGGTGCCCTCGGAGCTGCCGAAGACTGCTGGCACACCGCTCGTCAGTATGTGCTGGACCGCAAGCAGTTCGGCCGGCCCCTGGCCGCCAACCAGCTGATCCAGAAAAAGCTGGCAGATATGCAAACCGACATCACCCTGGCCCTGCAAGGCTGCCTGCGTCTTGGTCGGATGAAGGATGAGGGCACGGCTGCCGTCGAGATCACTTCCATCATGAAGCGCAATTCCTGCGGCAAGGCCCTTGATGTTGCCCGCCTGGCCAGGGATATGCTCGGGGGGAACGGAATCAGTGATGAATTCGGGGTGGCGCGACACCTGGTGAATCTGGAAGTGGTGAACACCTATGAAGGCACCCACGATGTGCACGCCCTGATTCTGGGTCGAGCCCAGACCGGTATTCAGGCGTTCTTTTGATCATTCCCATCCAGGCTTGCCGGTATTGCAGGGTCTGGTCTTTGGGCAGTCCTGCACTGAAATGAGCGTTGGCCTGCTTTTTTGCACCAGGTCAGGGCGAACCCGGGATGCGGCTACATCCTGACCTGGTGTGATTGTGCAAAGTGCACAGGTCAGGTGTCATCCACTCTCTCAAATCATGGCCGTGAGGACCACATGGCACAGACGTTGCGATCTCTCTTGCGTGTTTTCATCAAAGAGAGACAAGGCTATGACCTCACAAGTGACTCCTCAGGAACAGGACTACCCGCTCAGCCCGGTGCCCATGGATCAGCGTCGCAGTATCTGGTCCATGGGCCTGGTTCTGCTTGGCTTCACCTTTTTCACCGCCACCATGTGGGCGGGCGGCAGTATCGGTGTCGCATTCGATTTTTCAACGATGCTGCTGGTGCTGGCAGCCGGTAACTTGCTGCTGGGTACCTATGCCGCCATTCTTGGCTACATTGCTGCTAAATCGGGCCTGAATACGGCACTGATGTCCCGCTTTACCTTCGGTGAGCTGGGCAGCAAGCTCTCCGACTTCATCCTGGGCTTTACCCAGATCGGCTGGTACGCCTGGGGCACGGCGACCATGGCCATTCTCCTGGTTAAGCTGACAGGCTTGCCCGAGAGCTGGACCACGCCGCTGATGGTGGTGTTCGGTTTCGGCTTCTGTATCACCGCGTTCATTGGCTACAAGGGGCTGGAAATGCTGTCCCGCTTTGCGGTGCCGGCAATGATTATCCTGGTAGCCGTGAGCATGACGATCGCCACCTCGGACGCCGGAGGCTTTGCCGGGCTGCTCGCCATCACGCCCTCTGACGAAATGACCGTGGCTGCCGCCATTACCATGGTGTTCGGCACTTTCGTCAGTGGTGGCACCCAGGCTACCAATTGGACCCGTTTTGCCAAATCGGGCAAAACGGCGGTGATTGCGACCCTGCTGGCGTTCTTCCTCGGTAATGGACTGATGACGCTGATCGGCGCCTTTGGTGCTCTGGTTTACCAGCAGGCGGATATCGTCGACATCATGGTGGCGCAGGGGCTGGCGACCCTCGGCATCCTCATGTTGTTCCTGAATCTTTGGACAACGCAGGATAATACCGTATACAACTTCGCCGTGGCCGGCTGCAATATGATCCGAACCCGCCGGCGCAAGCTGGTCACAGTGGGCGGTGCCGCCATCGGCACAGTGCTGGCTGTTCTGGGTATGTATGAGTGGCTTATCCCGTTCCTGGTGTTGCTTGGAACCTTCATTCCGCCCATTGGCGGGGTCATCATGGCCAGCTATTTCATTGGCTATAAGCGCGAGTACCCGTCACTCGAAACGGCGACCTTGCCCGCGTTCAATATTCCCGGGCTGGCGGCCTATGCCATAGGCTCGGCAGCGGCCTATACCTCGCCATGGATCGCGCCGATTGTTGGCGTACTGGTTGCCGCGGCCAGTTATGGTGTAGTGCTTGTGGTCAGTGAGGCCGTTCGTGATCGCCGGGCCCAGGTTCTGGGAGCGGTGTAAATGGCCCTGACGTGCCGTGACATTCCGGAACTCCCTGGCCTTGGGGCCATCCATCTGCGGGGTGGGAGTTCCGGCGCAGACAAAACGGTGCGCTGGCCTTATCTGGCGGAGAACCGGTCTTTCACCAACTGGGTCAGGGGTGGCGAGCTGGTATTTGTCACCGGTATCAGCCGCCATCGTAGCCCGGCCAACCTGGCCGAGTGCCTCTATGAAGGTCGGGACAGCGGCATATCGGGGCTGGTTGTGCTGACCGGCGATGCCTACATCGGGCAGCTGCCGGCCATGTTAAGTCGTCTGGCGGATGAGCTGGCCATGCCGTTGTTTGAGCAGCCTTATTCGCTGCCCATGGTGGATGTGACCGAAACCATCGCCCGGGCGATTGTCGCATCGGAGCGAGCGCAAGAACCCCGGGAAGACGGGCTGGCGGAGGCGTTGATAGCCGGTATCGGCAGTCATCAGCTCGAACGACTGATCCGGCATTACCTGCCCGGGGTAGAAGCCGAGCTTCTGGCCAGTCGTGATCTCCTGGAGGTATGGCTTCAGGAACGTGGAAACCAGTGCGCCATGGCCGAAGCCCTTGGCTGCCATAGAAATACCATCCGGAACCGGATGAATCGGTTGGTCGCGGAGATGCCTCCGGAGGCTGAACCGAACGAGTACTTCAAAACCCTGGTGCTGGCCCATCTGTTGTCGAGGCCATGATTCAAACCAGCGGAAAATCTGTGTGGAGATGTTATGAGTGAAAATCTGAACGCTATTATCAATGCCCGGTTGCAGGGCCGTGAGGGGTTATTCCGGCTGACCATCACCGATGGAAAATTCAGCAGTATCACCGCCCAGGATGCGCCTGAAAGCGTTGCCGAGAACCAGCTGGACGCCGGCGGAAATCTGGTCACTCCTCCTTTCGTGGAGCCGCACATCCACCTGGATGCGGCCATGACCGCCGGCGAGCCACGCTGGAACCAGAGTGGTACCTTGTTTGAAGGTATCGAGTGTTGGTCTGAACGCAAAGCCAGCCTGACTCATGACGACGTGATTGGCCGGGCCGAGCAGACGTTGAAGCTGTTTGCCGATAACGGCATTCAGCACGTCCGCACCCATGTGGACGTGACAGACACCAGGCTGACAGGGCTGAAGGCTATGTTGGAAGTGCGTGAGCGCATGGCCGACACAGTAGACCTGCAGATTGTCGCTTTTCCCCAGGAAGGTCTCTGGTCATTTCCCCAGGGCAAGGAGCTGATGGAGGAGGCGGTTCGTCTGGGGGCCGATGTGGTCGGTGGCATTCCCCATTTCGAATTCACTCGAGATTACGGCGTTGAGTCGGTTCAATGGCTGGTGGCGTTGGCCCACAAAAACGACCTTCTGGTAGACGTGCATTGCGACGAGATTGATGATCCCGAATCCCGGTTTCTGGAAGTTCTCGCTGCCGAGGCGCTCAAGCTGGACTATGGCTCACGGGTCACCGCCAGCCATACCTGTGCCATGGGCTCGTACAACGACCATTACTGCAGCCGGCTGTTCCGCTTGCTGAAGAAATCCGGCCTGCGTTTCCTTTCGATGCCCACCGAAAGCCTGCACCTGCAGGGGCGATTCGATGGTTATCCGAAACGCCGTGGCCTGACCCGGGTTCCGGAACTGCTGGATGCAGGGCTGAAGGTAGCGTTCGGGCAGGATTCCATCCGCGATCCCTGGTATCCACTGGGCAACGGCAACATGCTCCGTACCCTGGATGTAGGTTTGCACGCCTGCCACATGCTGGGCATGGGTTGGATTGACCGTTCGCTAGAGCTTATTACCGAAAACGGTGCTGCGGCACTGGATCTGGAAGAATACGGCATCGACGAGGGTCTTCCTGCTCGCTGTGTGGTTCTGCAGGGAGGGTCGCCCTATGAGGTGCTGCTTGGGCAGTTGCCGGTTGTAGCGTCGGTGCGTGATGGCCGCATTTTGGTCAATCGTGGCAGCTAAAGGGTATCTGAACAGGCTGGACGGCGAAGCCTTCTTTTCGAGCCGGAAAATGGCGCCCGTTTGTATTAATTTGGGTGGTAGAAATAGATGTGCTTCGATGAGCCCAGCGGGAGAGTAAATATGAGAACCATACTCCAAGTGGATTTTCCTTATGAGGGTCCGTTTGGCGATGAGATGGCGAGTGCGATGGCCGAGCTTGCCGAGTCTATTGCCAGGGAGCCGGGCTTCGTGTGGAAGATATGGACAGAAAACAGGGACCACTGCGAGGCAGGTGGCATCTATCTGTTCGAGGACGAGAGCAGTGCAAGGGCTTATCTGGAAAAGCACACAGCCCGGCTGAAGGAATTCGGTGTGCCGAAAGTGAATGGCAAAGTGTTTCAGGTGAACGAGCAGCTTTCTGCTATTGATCACGGTCCGGTTTGAATCAGGCTGGCCGGGGTGCGGAACACGCTGCTGCGGCGTATTAGCCTGCCTGCAGTTCTTGTACTCGGGTTCGTCCTCGCCGGCCTCGGCCTGGATGATTATCTCTCTGGCTGGCTCTTGTGAGTCCCCCAATGTCCGGAATCATCCGCATAGCATTATCCCGAATCTGAATGTTGGCTTTGCGACCACTACTCACGTACCCGAGTAAACAAAATACAAGCAAGCTCAAAGACTCCCCAATACAGGATAAAGCGAACCGACGAGCAAAGTTGCCATAGTGATGTTGAAGACTTGCCGGCGCCGTTGGCTCGATAACCATTGGCGGACGACGGTTCCCAGCCAGGCCCAAACTGAAATTGCCGGAAAGCAGACGATGGCAAACGCTGAGGCCACCAGCATCACCGATGGCAGTGACCGGTCCGGAGCGTAAATGGTGATGGCTGACAGGCCCATCGCCCACGCTTTCGGATTCACCCACTGGAATGCTGCTGCCTGCAAAAATGTCATGGGCCGGCCGGAAGCGACAGTCTCTTTCAAAGGCGCCGCAGTGGCCACCTTCCAGGCAAGCCAGAGCAGGTAACCAACACAAAGAACCTCAAGTATGGTGCGCAAGACAGGAAAGGACTCGAATAAAGCCATCAATCCGACACCGGCGAGTAGTGTTAACGCGGTCAGCCCGACCACAATGCCAACCATGTGCGGGATCGTTCTGAGGAACCCAAAGTTGGCGCCGGACGCAAGGAGCATCAGATTGTTCGGCCCCGGCGTTGCCGTGGTCACAAAGGCAAAACCAAAAAGCGCAGCCAGCACAGAAAGACTCATGACGAATACACTCCAATAGCGTCTCATTTTTTGCAATTATATTGATATTGGTGTGAAATTAATGATCTAAATAATCCGTTTGAATAGAGTAAATGCAATAAATGACCAACATAGACGGCGCCTCTCGGCGAATATTGCAGGAGCTCAAGCGTGACGGAAGAATCAGCAACGTCGAGCTTGCTGAACGGGTCCATTTGTCACCTTCGACCTGCTTGCGACGTGTCCAGGAACTTGAACGAACGGGCGTAATCCGGGGCTATCGTGTTGTCACCGATCGGGAGCGCATGGATCGCGGTTTTGCCGCATACGTCAGTGTTTCCCTTTCATCGCATACCAAAGCGGCGCTTGAGAGCTTCGAGCATGCAATGCAGGATGCCGAGGAAGTAGTTGAATGCCACAACGTGGCCGGCGCATTTGAATATCTGCTGAGAATCGAGTGCAGGGACCTTGCCGGTTATAAGCATTTTCATACCGACATTTTGGGTACCCACCCCCATGTCAGTGCCCTTACGACGTATCTAGTGATGGGGTCACCCAAAGATGAGCGTGCTTGAGGCTCCGACCGGTGAATGCCGTTTGGGTTCAGGTAACCCCTTTGAGACGGACTGGGTTCAGGTGCGACCTTGCAAAACGTAACTTGAGCAAGAAGTGATGAATCGCGGCTAGCAGCCGTGGTCGCGCTGCTAGCGGCAAAATGCACCGGATTGGCAGGGTGTGAGTTGGCTGGATACTCTACCTTCAAAACCCAAGTGACTCACGAGATCCAACAGCCAATAAATTAGACACCTCCTATTCGATATAAAACCCGCTGAATGTCCTCTTTGCGACCCCAGGGCATCCTCTGAACTCAGCTAAACAGAAGCGAACATTCGTCCCCCCATTTCTAACCAGCACACAGGGATTCTTTCAAACCATCACCGTCAGATTTTGAAAGTCGCAAGCAGTACGATTGGGAGCAATGGGATCAGCTGTCAAAACGGTCTGTCGCTGAAGTGGAGGTATAATGGAAAAGTCCCAAAAACAGCAAAATTTCTGCGGTTTAATTTGCATGGCGCTACAAGCTTTTCACAAAGCACCTCTGTTGCCGATTGACGTACGGTTGGAAATTGTGGTGCTGTTGTATTTATCTTGCAAAACGTGCACTAATAAACCGAGTGCACACTTTTCACAAACGACGAGGCCCAAAAACGGCCGAGTGCTGGCAGGTAAAGCTTTAAAAAATCGACACTATCAGTCTTGTGAAGCAGTTTTCGACGGCTGCGTCTGGTTGCGGTTTAATACGAATTCAAACTAATAAGCTGTTATACCAAATACATGATCGATAAGGGAAGAAAATGGGTTTAGAGTCCGAAATTAAGAATGCTCGAAAAGAAATTGTCTCTGATGGGTACGATATGTCTGTCGGTGAAGTTATCAATTTATACAAGGATGATGAGCTAAAAATAAACCCAGAATTTCAAAGGCTTTTTAGGTGGGATATTACAAGAAAAACCCGGTTTATCGAATCTATCTTGCTAGGAATCCCTATTCCTCCAATTTTCGTTTTTCAAGACGAAGATGGTGGCTGGGAACTTATAGATGGGCTACAGCGTTTGTCGACGATTCTAGAGTTCGTCGGAGTCTTGAAAGATCCCGAAGGCAAAAAAGTCGAACCAAGTACTTTAGAAGGCACAAATTTTCTTCCCAGTCTCGCCAATAAACGCTGGCAAACCTGGGCAGAAGGCGATGAATCTATAGATAAACCAATGCAATTGCAGATTAAAAGGTCTAGATTGCGAGTTGAAATCCTTCTGAAAGAAAGTGACGAAAACGCTAAGTATGAACTTTTCCAAAGGTTGAATACTGGAGGTGCTCAGCTATCAGAGCAGGAAGTGAGGAACTGTGTTGCGGTAATGATAAATTCGAAACTGTACAGCTTGATAAAAGATCTAGCCAAATATGAAGCTTTTAAAGAAACAACCAATCAAACTGATAATGCCTTAGAAAAACAAGCCGGCATGGAGCTCGTTCTTAGATTTTTTGCATTCAGGAATTATAAGTATAAGAAAGGACTCGATGTGCACGAGTATTTAGATGAGGCATTAATCGAAATCTCCAAAAGTGATGAAATCGATTGGAATCAGGAAGAGTTGGTTTTTAAGCAGACATTTGATCTCCTTCAAAAGACATTGGGGAATAACGCGTTTAAGAAGTGGGATGGGATCGCATTTTCTGGAAAATTCTTAATGTCGCTTTATGAAACTATAGCTCTTGGTTTGTCGGAGAACATCGATGAATACCAAAGGCTCACACCCGCTGATCAAAGTAATGTTATAACAAAGAAAATTAAAGAACTTTGGTCTAACCCTACGTTTGAGAGAAATTCGGGTGCGGGCGTACGGGGAACAACGCGATTAGCAAATCTTTTACCAATGGCCAAGGAGTTTTTTAGGCCATGAGTAAAATCAGGACGCTTGATCAGCTTCAAAGCATTTTAGATCAAGAGCTTTCATGGAGATTTAAGGAGATTGCCAGTCTAAAAATATTGGTTCGGAGAGCCGATAACATGGCTAGCGCTACAGCTGTGCGCGCGTCTATTCCTCTCTTATATGGGCACTGGGAGGGATTTATAAAAAATACAGCGACGCATTATTTGGAGTATATTAACGGTCAGTCCATAAAATATAGAGAGCTGGTTAGCTGTTTTATCGTGTTTGGTGTCAAGAAGAAAATTAATGAGCTTTCAACATCTAAACAGTCTGAGACATCCATAGAGGCCATTGAATTCCTTCTCAACAAGCTAGATCAAACCGCAAGCTTAAAGGTGGATTCGGCAATTCGAACTGAATTTAATCTAAGCTCTAAAGTTTTTGTAAACATATTAAAGTCAATAAATATTGACACAAAAAACTATGAGACTAGGTTTAAATTGATTGATGAAAGTCTTCTGAATAGGCGAAACCACATCGCTCACGGAGAATACCTGGATGTTGAGCCAGAAGGCTTTCGAGATTTGGCGGACGAAGTCTTAAACATGCTTCGGTGGTTTAAGACGGATATAGAGAATGCCGCATCTCTTGAGCAATACCGAAACAGGTATAACCAGAGACTGCCGCTCCAAGCCGACGGCTGAGCCTAGGCGTTATGCCGCTATCTGAATGTCCGCTTTGCGACCTTCCGGCTAACTTTCCGCGTCAATCAGGCTGTGTGTTTCAGTCGAAAATTTCGAGGAGTGTCTATTGCATCGGAGCAAGCTCAGAGGGAGCCTGAACTACTAAGACTTGGAGTGAGAGGCCAACATCGAAAGCTTACCCGCAGGCCTCTCTATGCTTGATGGCATAGCTAAGAAGATCTTCCGAGGTTTTTTTCACATCATAGAAACCAAGAGGCCAGCCATCCATTGCAGTAGCCGCAACAACCTGCTCTGGGCGGTATCTATCAACGCCCTCTTTTAACTGTTTTCGCTGAGCATCCAGATAGTCTGCCGGCATACCAACCTGCTCCAAAAGCTGAAGAATTTGAATTTGCCAAACCCGATCTTCAGGAAGCTGGGCCCATTTTCTCAAATCCAAGACTTCAAAGCCCTGGGAACGGAAGATTTCAAGCACAAAAGTTGCACATGTTAAGCCAGAATACTCAAATTCTTGGTGAAACGTCCCATCCGCCCGAAAAAAAGCGCCCTCTTTGCATATCGAATAAGGTAGCCCCTGAGGATTCTTGCTAACAACGCTGGTGCAATATGTTGCCAAAAGCATTTTTGACAAATCGTCTAATTGCACATCAACCCACACGTAATGATCATCAGGAGGATCCAAGCGCAACTGCCTGTGAGATGCTAGGTGGAGGAAATTTAGCGCTCCATCTTCATCTCTATAATAAACGCCTGTGTGCTGCTGATTTCTTCTCAGGCTCGGTCTTGCCAACACAACTGAAAAAGAATCAACGTCATCGTGGCTTGAGCTGTGGATGCAATTCTTCTGCATTCAAACCAAACCAATAAGCGATCTCTTATCTAAATTTCTCAGTTCGCCTTCCTTAGCAACTGACGCACGATATTCGTCCCAGAAAAATAGTTGATCCCGATAGCTGAAGGTAATTCTCGCTAATCCGAGCATGAGAAGGTCGGAGCATTTCTTTGCGTCGACGCAATAGAGGATATTATCAACTTCAGAGAAGTCCTCGTTAATCAACAGGTCATTGATCTTGGAGTAGATCGGCGCAAGTTTTGCGACAGAATCGATGTTGGATAAGTTGTCAAAGAAATTGCGCAACCACCGGTGCTTCTCGACTAGAGCCGTATACACCCTAGCCTCTTTACCGACCGAAATCACCGAAGATGTGGTCCCAGCAGAAGGGAATTCGATAACTACGCCCGGAACAGAAGATAAGCTCCCCGCTGAATAGAGCGCTCCAACGTCCGTACGCTCATCCACTATATCGAAAGCGGAAGCGACCTGCCTGTATGCATCCTGATTCGTATCCATCCCAATCATAATTTGTAGGCGCTCGGTTTAATTAATGTTTCAAAGGCATGCTTCTGGAAATAATGTGCCTCTTCGCACCAATCAACAACTTTATCCAATGAAAAGTTGTCAATAGAAAACGATCTTGTGTCGCTTTCCACTATAGTCTCCATGATTAGTCCAGGGTTCCCACCAATCACAGCACTAAAAATACTGACTGATATTGATCCTTCGGGGTCAGAGGTTCTCATTGACACTCTAAAACTTATGTCTGTCGCATCATCAATAATTCTTCGATCGGAAATAAAACTCTCTGACAAAGATGCATCTATGTTGAAGTGTTTTTCAACATACTCTTTATTCGTTAAACCTTCTTCCGACGGGAAAAAGGCGTCGTTATATCTCAAAACGAGTGTTACAGATTTGGAGGGTTTCAGGAAACTCTCAGGTTTCGAATTTTTAAAAACGCGAAGTCCTTTGGAGATACTGTTTTTAAAGCCGCTCCAAGAATAACCTTGCTCAACTTGGTTAACAGTAAAAATACCCAGTCCCAACTGGATACAAGGCCAAGCGTTCGGTCCAACCCGAAAGCGATGAGTGATCCGCTGAGGAATCAGAGCCCCGCTCGGCGCTGGCCCAAAGTTAAATGACTCAACCTCGGTGAAACCTTCGTTTGAAGCATGGGCGCTAATCTGGCCAGGGAACAACGACTGCTCATTGTTAGAGTACTCAAAGGAGTTTTGATCCTTCCGCCCCCATCGAATCTCGAAAATTGCCTCGATCAGGGGTGCTTTGATCTTTTCAGCCATCTATGCCATCCGTACAAAGGTTTTTTGGCTATTAGTCTCGAGCCCAACTTCCAGAGACGCGTTATAGCTTAGCATACGAATGCGTTCAGCTCACATTCGTATCAGCCGACATGATATACGAAGGAAGGGATTAAAGGCTCAGTGGCCCTGGAAGTTTGCCCGTGGAAAAATTCCTTGAGAAGGCGCGAGCAAGTTTATCTACCACTGGCACCGCTGACATTGACTCCACAGTAGAACCGCTAAAGACAGAAGTTCTCGTCCCTGCCCAAAACAACCCCTCGCCTTAATTACGCTGCCTCTGTCGGCAATTTGGGCTAGGTCGGGATGGCAGTGGCCTTAATAGCGCTCGCTCATTACATGTCGTCGGAGCGGCACCGAATGTTCGCTTTGCGACCAAAGCTGAAAATGCCTGCTTGGATGGCGCAGCGCGGCTGTGCCACGAAGAGAGTCAGGTGAAAGCAGTGCAAAGGTCACGTCGGTAGGTTGCGATGCATTCACCTAAATTAACTGGGCACTGCCAGGGCACCATTTGGGCACAGGTGCAATAATCGAGAAAAATTCCCGCTTTTAATCTTGCCGTGCAAAGGTCACTGATCGAATCGAAGGTGTTTGGACTGCTCAGGCAAGAGCGATAAAGGTGAGGGTGTTGTCTTGGTGATAACTCATTGATTTGCCAAGTTAATGGCCCGCCCGTCAGGATTCGAACCTGAGACCTTCGCCTCCGGAGGGCGACGCTCTATCCAGCTGAGCTACGGGCGGATTTCAACAAGTTTGGCATGTTTGACCGTTGCCTTCGGTTCCGGATTTTTTCTCTGACCCTTGCCTCCGGAGGGCAACGCTCTATCCAGCTGAGCTACGGGCGCATTCGAAACGGCGATTGCTCGTCAATTTCGAGTGCGCAATCTTACGTGCGAAGCAGGTCGCTGTCCAGCCCCTGAGGGCAAGTCCTGCCATCAGTTTTGGGGCAGTTGCTGCTCGGGGGTAATGGTTACCAGGTTGTTGTCGTTGCTGAAGGTGACCTCGCCATCCTGGATGGTCACCTGGAAGCTCATGGACCGGTCCGCGAGGGCTGCCAGCGCCTCCGTTTCATCGCCGGGCAGATGGATGACGGTGAGGTTGTCAAAACGTTCCAGTTTGCCATGGTGTTTGTCCCACCAGACGGGGAAGGCGCGGTCGCCGTATGTGTACAGGATCACTTTTCCAGCGCGGTTGCATGCTTTTCTCAGTCGATCCTCTTCCGGCAGGCCCAGTTCAATCCACACTTCAATCTCGCCGGTCAGGTCTTTCTGCCACAGCTCTGGCTCGTCATCGGTGCTCAGGCCCTTGGTGAATTCCAGGGTGTCGCTGGCGTTCAGGGCAAAGGCGAGCAGCCGGATCATCACGCGCAGGTCGGTTTCCGACGGATGCTGGGCGATGGTCATGTGATGGTCCGCATAGTAGTGGCGGTCCATATCGGCGATGTTGAGCGTTGCCTTGAGGATGGTTGCTTTGAGCGCCATGGGCTTCCTGCATTGGTATCGAAGTGGTGGTTTGGGCTAGTGTAATGCAATTCTTTCCCGGGTGAGTGTAAGCGCATGCCGATGTTGCGTGGTTTTCTGGTTCTGGTGCTGTTTTTTGTTCTTGGCGAGTCTGTTCGATTGCTTCTGGCGCTGCCCGTGAGTGGCGGCGTGCTTGGAATGGTGGTCATTACCTTCACGCTGATGCTCAAGGGCAGTGTCAGTGATGACCTGGCCCGGGCCAGCCAGGGTCTGATCTCTGTGCTTGTGCTTCTGATCATGCCGGGGGTTGTGGGCGTGTTTTTCACGGCGGACCAGTTCTCGGGGCAATGGCTGGCGGTTGCAGCGGCGTTGCTGCTGGGCACTTTTCTCAGTGTGCTGACCACGTTGTTGTTGATGAAGGCGGTGACGGCGAGAGGAGCAAGCGATGGAGAGTGAACTCATCGCCCGCTTCCAGGCCCTGCCGGATACGCTTGCCACCACACCGATTCTGGCGATCGGTCTGACTCTGGGCGCCTTCTTTGCCGGCAACTGGCTGTTCTCCCGGATTGGCCGGCCTGTGTGGCTGCCGCCGGTTGTTTTGTCGGCGTGCCTGCTGTCCGGCGTCATCGCCGTTCTGGCGGTGGACTACCAGGATTACCAGCAGGGTGCCCGCTGGCTGACAGTTTTGCTAGGCCCCGCCACCGTTGCCCTGGGGATTCCGCTGTACCAGCAGATGCACCATATCCGTGCCATGTGGCGCCCGATTGTGGTCACCCTGCCGGTTGCCGCCACCATGGCGGCGGTTTACGCCGTGGTGATTGGTTGGGCGTTGGGCGCGACGCCGGAGGTGTTGGCCTCGCTGGCGCCCAAGTCGGTCACTGCGCCGATTGCCATTGGTATTACCGAGCAACTGGGTGGTGCGGTGCCCCTGATGATGGGCGGGCTTTTGATCACCGGCGTGGTGGCAACCCTCTTCGTTGACCTGCTCGCGCGGCTTTTGCCTGTGAAAGACGAACGGATTCTCGGCTTTGCCCTGGGCCTGAATGGTCATGCGATTGGCACGGCGAGGGCGTTCGAAATCAGTCACACTGCCGGTGCCTTTGCCTCTCTGGGTATGGGGCTTACCGGGGTGTTTACTGCCTTGATCCTGCCTCTGGTTTTCCGGCTGTAAGACTGCGCCAAATCAGGTCATTCACCTGGCGTATAGCCCCATGTCGCAATTTCGATTGCCCTAGGTGTTTTCCGAGACTAGCTTGTTGGCCAGGCATTCGGCGCCGTTCTGCGCCGATGTTCCGTGAAAATTCCTAAAATAGCGACGGAAAACGCGATGAAAAAACTGATTGCAGCATTTGTCGGTTCCATGGCCCTGGCCTCGGCGCCAGTTGCTCTTGGCGCCGAGGCGACCAAAGAATTGAAGATGGCGTACGACGCCGATCCGGTAACCCTCGACATTCATGAGCAGCTGTCTGGTGGTATCCTGCAGCTGTCCCATATGACCTTTGATCCGCTGCTGCGCTGGACCAGTGACCTTGGCTTCGAGCCGCGTCTGGCAGAGAGCTGGGAGCGGGTCGACGAAAACACCATGCGCTTCAAACTCCGTGAAGGTGTGAAGTTCCACTCCGGCAACGAGCTGACCGCCGCCGATGTGAAGTTCACCTTTGATCGCCTGAAGCAGAGTCAGGATTTCAAGGCTATCTTCAAGCCCTTCAGTGGCATCAACATCATTGATGACTACACCTTCGAGCTGGTTACCAGCGAGCCTTATCCGCTGCTGTTGAATACCGCCACTTATATCTTCCCGTTCGACAGCAAGTTCTACAGCGGCCAGACCCAAGACGGCAAGGACAAGAGCGCCATCCTCAAGCATGGCAACTCCTTCGCGTCCGAGAATCTGTCGGGCACAGGCCCTTACACTGTGACCGAGCGCAAGCAGGGTGTCCGGGTCGAGTTTGAACGCTTTGATGATTACTGGGATACCGAGTCTCCGGGCAACGTCGGGAAGATCGTGCTGACTCCGATCAAGGAAAACAACACCCGGGTTTCTGCCCTGCTGTCCGGTGGTGTCGATTTTATCGCCCCGGTGCCGCCCAATGATCTGGAGCGGATTCGCAACGACAAAAATGGCAACCTGGTCACCATGAGCGGTACTCGTATCATCCTGTTCCACATGAACCAGGAGCGAGTGGAAGCCTTCAAGAATCCGAAGGTGCGTCAGGCGATTGCCTATGCCATCAACCAGGAAGGCATTGCAGCCAAGATCATGAAGGGTTTCGCTACCCCGGCCGCACAGATGTCGCCTGAAGGCTATCAGGGCTACAACGAGTCCCTGACACCGCGCTTCGACGTGGCCAAGGCCCAGGAGCTGATGAAGGAAGCCGGTTATGAGGATGGTTTCACCATCACCATGATGGCGCCGAACAACCGCTACGTGAACGACGACAAGATCGCTCAGGCGGTGGCTGCCATGCTGGCCCGTATCAACATCAAGGTAGATCTGAAAACCCTGCCGAAGGCCCAGTACTGGCCGGAGTATGATAACCGCGCCGCTGACATGATGATGATCGGCTGGCACGCGGATACCGAGGACTCCGCCAACTTCTACGAGTTCCTGACCTTCTGCCCGGACGCCGACAGTGGTGCTGGCCAGTACAACGCCGGTAACTACTGCAACCCGGAAATCGACGCCCTGGTTCAAAAAGCCAACGTCGAGACCGACCTGGACAAGCGTGCGGCCATGCTGCAGGAAGTGGAGCAGCGTCTGTATGACGACGCGGCCTTTGTTCCTCTGCACTGGCAGGACCTGGCCTGGGCCGCCAAGAAGAACGTGAAGATTGAGCCGGTGCTCAATGTCATGAACTTCCCGTACCTGGGTGATCTGGTTATTGAGTAATCGCCTTTGATGGCCGGCCGGCGCTGGAGTGATCCGGCGCCGGCCTTTTGTTTGCAAGCCTTATCCGGAAGCTTTCCATGTTAGCGTTTTTGGTTCAGCGGATTTCCCAGGCGTTTCTGGTCATGTTCGTGATCAGTGTGATCGCCTTTGCCATTCAGGATGGCCTCGGGGACCCGCTTCAGGAAATGGTGGGCATGTCTGTCTCTGAAGAGGAGCGGGAAGCCATTCGCGAGGAGCTCGGTCTGAACGACCCGATGGTGGTGCAGTACCTGCGTTTCGCGGGCAATGCGCTTCAGGGTGACCTGGGCAACTCCTATTTCTACAGCAAGCCGACCCTGGAGGTGATCGCCGAACATCTGCCGGCGACCCTGGAACTGGTGATCGGTGCCAGTCTGATTATTGTGTTTCTCTCCGTGCCGATCGGTGTCTATGCCGCTATCCGGCCCCAGGCATGGTTATCCAAATTCTTTATGGGCGTCAGTACCGTGGGTATTTCCATTCCGGTGTTTCTGACGGCCATCGTGTTGATTCAGCTGTTCTCCATTGGTGTCACCGTGAACTGGTTTCCGTCGGACACCGGCTGGGGCCAGTGGCTGAACGATTTCTTCAGCACTGAGGGCGGGCTGCCTTCCTACGGTCGAGGCGATGAGCTCACGCACCTGTTCGGCACCTGGGAGTCCGGTTTCTTCACCGGTACCGGGTTGATGCATCTGGTCCTGCCGTCGGTGTCCCTGGCCTCGATCATGCTGCCGCTGTTTATCCGGCTGATCCGGGCCGAGATGATGGAAGTGCTGCAGAGTGATTACGTTCGTTACGCCCGGGCCAAGGGCCTCAGTGCCGGCCGCATCAACTTTCTGCACGCACTCAAGAACACCATGCTGCCGGTGATTACCGTGGGTGGCGTGCAGATCGGCATCATGGTGGCTTACACCATTCTCACGGAAACCGTGTTCCAGTGGCCGGGCGTGGGCCTGATGTTCCTGGAGGCCATCACCCGCAGCGACATTCCGCTGATCGTGGCTTACCTGATGGTGGTGGGCCTGATCTTCGTGGTTACCAACACTCTGGTGGATCTGATCTACGGACTGGTGAATCCCACCGTCAAACTGACAGGAAAGAAAGCATGACAACGGCAACGGTTTCCCGCTGGGACCGCTTCCGCGAGTCCTTCTTCTGGTACAGCTTCAAGCGCGACAAGGTGGCCATTGTCAGCTTTTCCGTGCTGCTGCTGATGGTGCTGGCGGCGGTGTTTGCGCCGCTGCTGGCGCCCGCCGATCCCTACGATCTGGCGCTGATCAACATCATGAATTCCGAACTGCCCCCGGTGGGTTTGAGCGGTGCCGATCCGGCATTTCCCCTGGGCACTGACGCCCAGGGCCGGGATCTGCTGTCCACCATTCTGTACGGCACCCGGGTGTCGTTGATGATCGGCTTCGGGGCGGTGGTCCTGCAGGCGTTTCTGGGCATTCTCTTTGGCCTGCTGGCCGGCTACCTGGGCGGCAAGGTGGATGCGGTGCTGATGCGCATTGCCGATGTGCAGCTGTCGTTCTCCACCCTGATGGTTGCCATCATCGTGGGTGCGGTGTTCAAGGCCAGCTTCGGCAATCTGATGTTCGGTGAGATCGCCATCTACATGCTGATCTTTATCATCGGTGTTGCCGAGTGGCCCCAGATTGCCCGGACCGTTCGTGCCTCGGTGCTGGCTGAAAAAAAGAAGGAATATGTCGACGCCGCCAAGGTGATGGGCTTCGGAACCCGCCGGATCATGTTCCGGCACATTCTGCCCAACACCCTGTCGCCGATCTTCGTTATTGCGACGGTGCAGATTGCCAACGCCATTATTTCCGAGGCGGCGCTGTCATTCCTGGGCCTGGGCATGCCGGAAACCCAGCCGTCCCTCGGGTCGCTGATCAAATCCGGCTTCGATTACATCCAGAGCGGCTCCTGGTGGATCACCCTGATCCCGGGCCTTGTGCTGGTGGTGCTCGTACTGGTCATCAATCTGTTGGGTGACTGGTTGCGGGATGTAATGAACCCACGGCTGTACAAGGGGTAACACCATGGCACTGTTGGAAGTAAAAGATCTGGATGTGCGCTTCGCGGTGCGCGGCGGCGACCTGACCGCCCTGCGGGGCATCAGCTTCAGCCTGGACAAGGGCGAGCGGCTGGGCCTGGTGGGGGAGTCCGGCGCCGGTAAATCGGTGGCGGCCTTCTCGATACTGAACTTGATTGCCAAGCCTGGCTATATCGCCGGTGGGCAGATCCTTTTCGAAGGCAAGGATCTGGCGGCCATGAGCGAGCGGGAGTTGCGCAAGATCCGTGGCAACCGCATCGCCATGATCTTCCAGGATCCGATGATGACCCTCAATCCGGTACTGACCATCGGAACCCAGATGGTGGAGGCCATCCTGGCCCATCGGAAGATCAGTAAAAAAGAAGCCCGTGCCATTGCTCTGGACCGGCTGCAGAAAGTTCAGATCCCGTCGCCGGAGAAGCGTCTCGACCAGTACCCCCATGAGCTGTCCGGGGGTATGCGCCAGCGGGTGATCATTGCCATCGCCCTGCTGCTGGACCCGGAGATCATCATTGCCGATGAACCCACCACCGCCCTGGATGTGACCATCCAGGCGGAGATCATGGATCTGCTGCTGAACCTGTGCGAGCAGGAGAATGTGGCGCTGATGCTGATCACCCATGACCTCGGCGTGGTCTCTCAGGTGACCCAGCGCATGCTGGTGATGTACTCGGGCCGCATCATCGAGCAGGGGCCGACCCGGGAAATCATCAACGATGCCCAGCATCCCTACACCCAGGGGCTGATCAACGCGCTGCCCCAGATGGGTGAGCCCGGCGAGCGCCTGTTCCAGATTCCCGGCTCCATGCCGTCGCTGAAGAACGTGCCCACGGGCTGTCCGTTCCACCCCCGCTGCAAGTTCGCCACCGAGCAGTGCAAGCAGGCGATGCCTGAGTATGTGCGCTCGGGCAATGTGAACGTGGCCTGTTACGAAGTCGCCAACCTGATTGAGCAGGAGAAACGCATGCAGGAGGCCGAATCATGACCTCCCCGCTGGTAAGTATTCGCGGTCTTGAGAAACGCTTTGACCTGTCCGGCAGCCTGCTGGAGCAGATCACCTTCGAGGGTGGTCGTTTTCGTCGCAAACAGGAGGCGGTTCATGCCATCAACGGCGTGGATCTGGAAGTGCATAAAGGCGAAGCCCTTTGCGTGGTGGGCGAATCCGGCTGTGGCAAGTCCACCGTGGCCCGGACCGTGATGGGCTTGCTCTCGCCCAGCGCCGGCGAGATTCACTATGACGGTCAGCGCATCGATAATCTCGAGCGCAAGGATTCTCTGCCCTACCGGCGCAAGATGCAGATGATCTTCCAGAACCCCTATGCCTCCCTGAACCCGCGCATGACCATTCAGCAGACCCTGGAGGAGCCGATCCGGTTCCACCATCCGGACTGGTCCCCGGTCCAGGTACGGGACAAGATCCACGAAGTGATGCATTCGGTAGGCATTGATCCGGATTGGGGCAGCCGCTTCGGCCATGAGTTTTCCGGTGGCCAGCGCCAGCGGATCGCGATTGCCCGTGCGCTGGCGGTGGATCCGGAGTTTATAGTCGCGGACGAGCCGATCTCGGCTCTGGATGTGTCCATCCAGGCCCAGGTGCTTAACCTGCTGATGGACGCCCAGGAGAGCCGGGGACTGACCTATCTGTTCATCACCCACGACCTGGCGGTGGTGGAGCATTTCGGCACCCGAGTGGCGGTGATGTACCTGGGGCGAGTCTGCGAGCTGGCGGATACCAAAACGCTGTTTTCTGCGCCGCGGCATCCCTACACCCAGGCGCTGTTGTCGGCGATTCCGAAGCTCGAGGATGACCGGCCCAACCACATCCGCCTGAAGGGTGAGGTGCCCACGCCGGTGAACCTGCCCTCCGGTTGCGTATTCCATGGCCGGTGCCCCTATGCCAACGAGCGCTGCCGGCAGGAGGTGCCGCAGCTGATCACGACCGATGGTGGTACCCAGGTTGCCTGCCACGCGGTGGACGAGGGGCGGTTGTAACGGGAGCGCTGCGATAGGCTATGATGCCTGCAGTTAAACCCTTTTCGATACAATCTCATACCCTCAGGGGACTCCATGGAAGTACGCTGGCTGGAAGACTTTCTGGCGCTGGCCCGCACGCGCCATTTTTCACGTGCTGCCGAATTGCAGCACGTGAGCCAGCCTACGTTCAGCCGGCGGATCAAGCTGCTGGAGGAGGCCATGGGTAGCACGCTGATCAATCGTCAGACGTTGCCACTTTCGCTGACGCCGGCAGGGGAGATATTCCGGGAGCTGTGCGAACGGATTACCCGGGATGTGCGTGATACCCGTGATCGCATTGCCGCCCTTGAAGCCGAAGTGTCTGCAAGAATCAGCGTAGGCTCCACCCAGGGGCTGTTTTCGCACTTTTACCAGGGCTGGGCCCAGGACGCGGGTATTGCTGAACGACTGCAGCTGAACTTGAACGCTACCAGTTGGGTGGGGGAGCAGTTCCTGGAGGCGCTGGACAGTGGGGAATGTGATCTGGTGCTCTGTTACTGGCATCCGGATCTGCCCTGGGGTGGCCGGCTGACTGCAGACAGTTACGACTGGCTGGTGCTGGCCCGGGAGTCACTTGTGCCGGTCAGCGTTGCTGACGATCACAGGCACCCCCGGTTTGCCCTGCCGGGCAGCCCTGAACAACCGGTACCGCTTATTGCCTATCACAGTCGTGGCTTCCTGCAATCGGCGATTGAAGGCCATCTTGCCCGCAGCAGGTTGACGGCCAATCTGTTACCCCTGAACGAGAATACCCAGTCAGCCAGTATCAAGGCGCTGGTCAAGCAGGGTTTTGGCATGGGCTGGCTGCCGCGTCGCATGACCGAAAAAAGCGAACAGTTTGGCAGCCTCGTGCGTGCGGGCGATGAAAGCTGGGACGTGCCCCTGGAAATCCGCTTGATCCGGCTGCGCGATACCCGCTCGGACGAT
Source organism: Marinobacter maroccanus (assembly GCF_002933275.1). GTDB lineage: Bacteria > Pseudomonadota > Gammaproteobacteria > Pseudomonadales > Oleiphilaceae > Marinobacter > Marinobacter maroccanus. Next base: position 72,425 of record NZ_PSSX01000008.1, on the reverse strand, counting down.
CTCTTAACGCTCTGGAATAAACTGGAAGAAGCCTATGCCTCATGATGCCCTGTTGTCCCTCCAGGAGGATCACCTGAACGAGCTGCAGGCCCAATATGAATCTGCGATGTCGGAGCATGGCTACGACAGCCTGCTGATCGCTTCAGGCGCCGCCCCTTACCGGTACGGAGATGATCAGGCCTGGCACTTCCAGGGCTATGGGCCGTTTCTACACTGGACCGGTCTGGCCGGTCGCGAACACTGCTGGCTCTGGATCCGGGCGGGGCACAGGCCCGTGCTCTGGTTGTTCGAGCCGGTGGATTTCTGGCACGCCAACCCGGCGTTGCCGGAAGAACCCTGGCAGGCGTTTATCGAGGTTCGCAGCAGTGCCTCACCCAGAGCGCCGTTGCTGGATGATCCCGGCAGCCTGGCTGTGATTGGCGATCCGGCATTGATCCGCAATGTCCCCGGGGACGCAAACCCGGACGATCTGCTTCGGGACCTGGACGAAACCCGAGTGCGCAAAACCGCCTATGAAATCGAGTGTCTTGCCCAGGCCAACAGGCTGGCTCTGGTGGGCCATGCCGCTGCCCGGGAAGCATTCCTGGCCGGTGAAAGCGAGTTTGGCATCAACCTGGCCTACCAGCAGGCGACCCGCCAGCGGGAAGCCGAGGCGCCTTATCACAGCATCATCGGCGTGAACGAGCATGCAGGTACTCTGCACTATCAGTATTACGATACCCAGCCTCCGGGGCAGCCGCGCAGCCTGCTGATCGATGCCGGCGTCCGGTTTCGTGGCTACTGTTCGGATATCACCCGCACCACGGCGGGGCCGGACGAGTCACACTTTGCCGCCCTGATTCACGGGCTTGATCGACTCCAGCTGAAACTGTGCCGCATGGTGGCACCGGGCGTGGATTACATCGAGATTCATCGCAAGGCCCATCAGGGGGTTGCTGTTCTGCTGTCAGCGACCGGCCTGGTCTCGGGCCTGGGTGACGAGGCCATCGTCGCCAAAGGCATTACCCGGGTTTTCTTTCCCCATGGCATTGGTCATTTCCTGGGTGTGCAAGTCCATGATGTGGCTGGCAAACCGACGCCCCCGCCAGAAGATGCCCCGTTCCTGCGCCTGACCCGCAGGCTGGAGCCCGGCATGGTAGTAACCATTGAGCCCGGGCTCTATTTTATTCCCTCGTTGCTGGACCCCTTGCTGGAAGGGGAGTTGGGGCAATACCTGAACCGGCAGCTGATCGACAGGCTGAGAGGCTGTGGTGGCATTCGGATTGAGGACAACGTTGTGGTTACTGAGGCCGGCTCCCGGAATCTGACCCGGGATTCGTGAGTCTCGAAACACAAAATGTTGCACAAATTTAAGCCAGAAGGCTTGCATTTCGAGATGCCAATGACAATAATTATCACTAACTTTTATTGTCATGGGTGAGTCACTGCTATGTACGTTTGCCTTTGCCACGGCGTAACCGACCGGGAAATTCGCGAAGCTGCCGACAACGGCATTTCTTCCATGCGCCAGCTTGGCAAAGAACTGGGTGTTGGCACCCAATGCGGGCGCTGCGCCTGTACCGCCCGTGAAATACTCCGTGAGAGCCGCTCACCGGATTACCTGGCCATGGCCAATATGCTCGCGCAGCCTGCCTGACAGGCGCGATTGTCTGGCTCTATTTTTCTCCTGTCCGATAAGGGGCTATCCTTAGGGGCTGATTCATCAGGCCATCAGGGAGCCCGACTATGAAAGGCGATAAAAAGGTCATCCAGCATTTGAACAAGGTCCTCGGCAACGAGCTGACCGCGATCAACCAGTACTTCCTCCATTCCCGCATGTACAAGGATTGGGGTATCACCAAGCTGGCGGCCAAGGAATACGAAGAATCCATCGACGAGATGAAGCACGCGGACCAGCTTATCGAGAGGATCCTGTTCCTCGAAGGTCTTCCCAATCTGCAAGATCTCAATAAACTGCTGATCGGTGAGAACGTCGAAGAGATGATCTCCTGCGATCTGAAGCTGGAAGAAATTGCCCACGCCGATCTGAAAGAAGCCATCGCCTATTGCGAAGAGATCCAGGATTACACCAGTCGGCAGCTGTTCCGAAGCATTCTGGACAGTGAGGAAGAACATATCGACTGGCTGGAAACCCAACTGGAAATGATTTCCCAGATGGGAATCCAGAATTACATCCAGCTTCAGTCATCCTCTGCGGAGTAATACGAGACAATGGACCTGTCCTGTTTTAAAGCCTACGACCTGCGTGGCCGAGTGCCGGACCAGTTGAATCCGGCCTTGGCCGAGAAAATCGGGCGCGCCTATGTGGAAATCACCGGCGCCAGAAAAGTGATCGTTGGCTACGACATCCGCCTCTCAAGCCTGGACATCGCCGAAGCCCTGAGCTCCGGCCTCATGGCAGCCGGCGCGGATGTGTTCGATATCGGCCTGTGCGGCACCGAACAGGTGTACTTTGCCACCAGTCACTACAAGATGGACGGTGGCATCATGGTAACTGCCAGCCACAACCCGAAAGACCATAACGGCATGAAAATGGTCGGCCCCGAATCCCGGCCGATCAGCTCTGACAACGGCCTGAACGACATTCGCGACAGGGTTCTGGAGCCTTTTGGCGATGCCCCTGAGCAAGGGTGTTACGAGCCCCTGGAGGTCATGAGTGCCTACATCGACCATCTGCTGGGCTACATTGACGCGGCCTCGCTCACGCCAATGACCATAGCCGTCAATGCCGGAAACGGCGGCGCCGGCCTGGTGATCGATGAACTCGAACAGCACCTGCCCTTCGAATTCGTGAAAGTACACCACGAACCCGACGGCCATTTCCCCAACGGTGTCCCCAACCCGATCCTGCCGGAAAACCGCGCAGCCACCGCTGACGCCGTTATCGCAGAAGGTGCGGCCATGGGCATCGCCTGGGACGGCGACTACGATCGCTGCTTCTTCTTCGACGAAAACGGTCGCTTCATTGAGGGCTACTACATCGTCGGCTTGCTCGCCGACCAGTTCCTGCGCAAAACCGGCGGCGGCAAAGTCATTCACGACCCACGCCTGACCTGGAACACCCTCGACCTGGTCGAAGCTGCTGGCGGCGAAGCCATCGAGAGCAAAACCGGGCACGCATTCATCAAACAGAGAATGCGTGACGAAGACGCGGTCTACGGTGGCGAAATGAGCGCCCACCACTACTTCCGTGACTTCGCCTACTGCGACAGCGGAATGATCCCCTGGCTGCTGGTCGCCGAACGCCTCTGCCAGTCCGGCCAGACCCTGTCGTCGTTGATCGACGCCCGAATCGAAGCCTATCCGGCCAGCGGCGAAATCAACCGCACCATCGATGATCCCCCCAAGGTCATCGCCGCGATTGAAGCCAAATACAGTGTTGGCGCCAAAAACGTCAGCCACGTGGACGGCGTAAGCATCGAATTCGACGACTGGCGCTTCAACCTCCGGATGTCCAACACCGAACCGGTTGTGCGTTTGAACGTGGAATCAAGGGCAGATATTCCGTTGATGGAAGAAAAGACGGAAGAATTGCTGGCTGAAATGCAGAGATTGACCGAAGAAGGCTAACCCGAAGGCGCTGGCTCTGACCATTACCAAAACAAACGGTCAGAGCCAGTCGTTCAGCATAACCCCGATACCAAACCGCTGAATCCGGTGGTTATAGTCGATCAGGCTCTCTCCATACCCGTTGTAGTACTGAAAAAAACCCTTAACCGTATCACCCACCGGAAAACTGTATCCGAACTCCACCGACGTCTTGTTGTCATCCGACCGCAGATTGTTCATCAGCCGTAATGAAAACGTCCGGTCTTCGGACAGCTTGTACACCGCGTGATAGTTTGCATGCCCCAGATAGCGCTCGATATCTGCATTGTCATCGTCGTTGTTCTCCGGAATCCGGTACCAGGGCTGAACCATAAAAAGCCACCGGTCATAGCTGTAGGCGGCTGAACCCATAATCCGGTTCCAGCTTCGGGAGCGAGGCTCCGACTGGCCGTTGGACTGATGGTTGAAGCCCAGGGTTACGCCATTGAGCCGACCCGGCCCGATATCCCAATCAGTTTGGTATCGGGCAAATATCTCAGGTTCGTAATTGGTTTCCCGGAAAGGCGCGGAATCATCCTGGTTATAAACCTGCCAGAACGACGTCTGGGTGTAGCCGAACCAGAGCGTGGTGCGGTCGTCCAGAATGCCGGTCAGCAGCGGCACCTTGAAGCTGATCTGGTACTTGACCTCTTCCCGCTCCAGTTCGTAGTCATAACCGACGGAGCCCAGCCTGGGACTGGATGGCACATAATTCGGATCTTTCACCCAGGTAACGGGCAGGATATAGGTGGGCCGATGTCCCACGAAACTGCCGGAGAAGGAGAATAAGGCTTTCTCAGCCGCCACATACCGGTCTACCAGCGCCGACATCACGCCTGCATCGGAATCGCCTTCCAGGGCACTGCCAGCAACGGCATCAAGGTCCTCGCCATTGGGTGCCAGCGGTTCAACGCTCTTCTCGGCTTGTTCTTTGGCGCTTTCAGAGGCCTGGGCCTGGCGTTCTTTCGGTTTGTAGAGGTTATCAAAGCAGGCCAGCCGCTTGATCCCGTCGTCAATCAGCGCGCATTGCTCGGGCGAGTCGATCGACGGAGCCTCATTGGTCTGCGCCATCACCGTAGAGGACACCGACAGCAAAGAGACAGCGATGAAAGCCGCCGATCGCGCCAACAGATGTGGAGGGTTCATGAGTTCAGGTCTCCTAGCTGGCAGTCAGGCTGAACCAGGTGTTGGCAATGCCATAGATCCAGACGCCGATGAGAGTGACGGCCAGAAGCGAGAAAATCACTTTATGTCGAAACCGGTTGCCGCTTTCTGCGGAGGCAACCCAACGCAGGTACATCAGCCCAATGAAGCTGAGGAAAACCCCCAGGCTGGCGAAGGCAGGGATCAGCAACCAGGCGGCACTGATCGTCTGGCCGTCACTGGTCTGACTGGAAAACCATCCCATGGAAGCAAGCAAAACGGCAAGCGCCGTGAATTCGGCAATCAGCAGTGGTTTGCGCAACGGATGAGGCGAAGTCGGTTCCGTATTGGTCATGGAAACAGGTCCTGAATGGTAAAACGTCGGCGAACACCATGGTAACCGGATTGTTCGCGAAACACCCTCAGACTTACGAAATCGCAATTAAAATGGTTGAAATCAATTTATGATTTTGCTGTTTGGTTTTTTTGCCAGGTTTCAGTCGCTATAATGCGGCGACCGAAGATTATAACGCTCAAATGCGAGGTGCATTGTGAAGATGAAGAGAGTCCTGGCTGCTGTACTGGTCGGTTTCGGCCTGACCGCGGGCGCCGTATTGGCAAGTGTCGAAGATGAAATCCGTGCACGTATCCAGCCGGTAGGCGAAGTATGCATGCAGGGTGAAGAGTGCGGCAGCGCAGCTGCTCCGACCGAGACAGCCAGTTCCGGCCCTCGCTCAGGTAGCGAAGTGTATGACGCGGTTTGCATGGCCTGTCACACCACCGGCGCTGCTGGCGCACCTGTGATTGGTGATGCCGATGCCTGGGCTCCTCGCATCGACAAGGGGTTGGACACCCTGGTCAGTCACGCCATCAATGGCTTTAATGCCATGCCGGCCAAGGGCGGTTGTGCAAGCTGTCCGGATGAAGAAATCCAGGCGGCTGTCGAGCACCTGGTGGCAGAAAGCCAGTAAGGCAATTTGAGTAAACGAAAAGCCCCCAACATTCGGGGGCTTTTTCGTATCTGGATATTCACTAAAGGCCCAAGTCCCCCAGCAGGGCGCTCAAGGTCGCCTTGCCTTTTTTCTGGTTGGCTTCCACATCCAGATCGCCGGTGCCTTCCCACTTCAGATCTTCTTCGGGCAGTTCATCAAGGAAACGGCTCGGAATGGTTTCCAGTTTTTCCCCGTACTGTTTCCGGGTAGCCGCATAGGTCAGCGTCAGTGTTTCCCGGGCGCGGGTAATGCCCACGTACATCAGTCGCCGTTCCTCCTCGATGTTGCCTTCCTCGATGCTGCTTCGGTGGGGCAGGATTTCCTCTTCAAGCCCCATGATGAACACATGGGGAAACTCCAGACCCTTGGAGGCGTGCAGGGTGAGCAGCTGAACCTTGTCGCTGTCGTCGTCCTCTTCCCGCTGCTCCATCATGTCCCGAAGGATCAGTTTGGTGATGGCATCTTCGATGCCGAGCTCATCGGCCGTGCCCTTGCCGTCATCGAGCATGCGCTGGATGGATTCCACCAGGTACCAGATGTTTTCCATCCGTCGCTCGGCCTGCTTGGGCGTGCCAGAGTGCTGGTGCAGCCACTCCTCGTACTCGATGTCCGTGAACAGCTGCTTGATGACGGGTATCGGATTCTCGCTGTGCAGCCGCTCGCAAGTGGCATCTACCCAATGGGCAAAGCGTCGTAGACGATCCAGCCCCTTCTCGGTCACGTGGGTCTCTGCGCCCATGTCACCCAGGGCCTTGAACAGGCTGACATTGCGTGAGCGCGCATAGTGGCTGAGCTGCTCCAGGGTGCGCGGACCAATTTCCCGGCGGGGCACGTTGACCACCCGCAGGAACGCGGCGTCGTCGTCGGGGTTGATCAACAACCGCAGGTAGGACATGGCGTCCTTGATCTCGTTCTTCGAGAAAAAGGACTGGCCGCCAGAGATGCGGTAAGGGATCTGGTAGGCCTGCAGCTTCATTTCCAGCAGGCGTGCCTGGTGGTTGCCCCGGTAAAGCACCGCAAAGTCCCGGAAATCGAGACCTTTTTTCAGTTTTTGATCGAGAATCTCGGTGGCCACCCGGTCGGTTTCCGCGTCCTCGTTGCGGCACCGGACTATCCGGATCTCCTCGCCAATGGTGTGATCACTCCACAGCGCCTTCTCGAAGACGTGAGGGTTGTTGGCGATCACGGTGTTGGCGCTGCGCAGGATCCGTGCGGTGGACCGGTAATTCTGCTCAAGCTTGACGATCTTCAGGCTCGGGAAGTCTTCCTTGAGCTGGGCCAGGTTTTCTGGCCGGGCACCGCGCCAGGCGTAGATCGACTGGTCGTCGTCGCCAACCACCGTAAACGCGGCCCGCTCGGCCACCAGAAGTTTGACCATTTCGTACTGGCACACGTTGGTGTCCTGGTATTCATCCACCAGCATGTAGCGGATCTTCCGACGCCATTTGGCGAGCACGTCGGGGTGCGAGCGGAACAGCATCACCGGCAGCAGGATCAGATCGTCGAAATCCACTGCGTTGTAGGCTTTCAGGTATTCGTTGTATTTCTTGTAGATGATGGCAATGCGCTGTTCGCGCTCATCCACCGCCTTGCTCAGGGCCTCGGCCGGCCCCCGCATGGCGTTTTTCCAGGATGAAATCGTCATCTGGATATCGTTGAGTTCGTCCCCGGCCTCGGCGCTGGCTTCCTGGAGCATCAGATCCTGTAGGAGGGCCTTGGCATCCTCGGCATCGAAGATGGAAAAGCCGGGATGGTAGCCGAGATGCGTGTGCTCTTCCCGGATCATATTGAGGCCAAGGTTGTGGAAAGTGGATACAATCAGGCCCCGGGTGAGCTTACGGTCAACGATCCGGCCAACCCGCTCCTTCATTTCCCGGGCAGCCTTGTTGGTAAAGGTGACTGCGGCAATATGACGCCCCGGGATTCCCAACTGCTCGATCAGGTAGGCAATCTTTCGGGTGATCACGCTGGTCTTGCCGCTGCCGGCACCGGCGAGCACCAGCATCGGGCCATCGGCATAGCGGACTGCTTCGCTTTGTCTGGGGTTGAGCTTGTTCACAAATAAATGGCCAGAATGGAACGAAATGGGGATAACGGGCGTGGGCTTATTCTACACCAGACCGACTTGCTGTACCTTGAGGATCTATCGACTATGATTAATAGAATGGACTCGGTTGTTCACGCATAAATGGATCCTGCTTGATGACACTGCCACTGGAAACCATGAGGCCCGGACAGTTGCGCCTGTTGGTTCTGACACCAGATTACGCTGATTTTCTCTGGCTGAATGCTCTTCTGGCGGGCGACGTCGAAATAAGTGCGGACGCTACCTGGTGCCCGGATCTGGTGGACTGTGATGATCTGATCCGCAACGCCAGTTTTGACCTTATCGTATGGGATTGCGTGTTCCACGGCGGATCTGAAGCCGCCTTCCTGCAGTATCTCGCTGTCGCCAGCAATGAAAAGCCGGTGCTGGCCCTGAGTGCCGAGCCTCCCGGGGTGCGGGCACCGGAATTGCTGGCTGCCGGCGCCGCTGATTACCTTTGTCGCCAGAATCTGGATCACTGGAATTTCCGGCGGGCCGTGAAATGCCTCTGGTACCGGGATCAGTTGTCCGAATCTGCCCATGGTCAACTGGGTCGTGAAGTCGCTACCGGCTTTATTAACCGGGACCTGTTTTTCGATCGTCTTCAGCAAGCGATCTTGCGGGCCGAGCGCGCAGGCCACCGGCTGGCATTATTGCACCTCAATATTGATGACTTCCGCAGCATTAACGAGTCTTTCGGCTATCAGAAAAGCGACCAGTTGATGATGAAACTGGCGGAGCGGCTTCGGCATTCCCTCCGGCGGGTGGATTCGCTGATGCGAATCGGCGGTGACGAGCTGGCCATAATTGTCGAGAAGGTCGAAGACTCCCTGGATATCACCCAGATTATCCGCAAAGTGGTCAACGCCCTTGATGAGCCGGTTACCATAGATGGCCAGACCGTAGTGGTCAGTGCCAGCCTTGGCGTTGCAACCTACCCGGAAGCCGGCGACAGCGCCGAAAATCTGTTGCGCCGGGCCAACCGTGCCATGTTCGAAGCCAAGCGTGACCCGGGCACCAGCTACCGCTTCTACGACCGCCAGTTGCACATTTCCGCCGGTTACCAGCTTCGGCTGGAGGCGGATCTTCGCAACGCCCTGCGGGGCAAGGAGCTGGAGCTTTACTACCAGCCCAGGATTGATCTGGCCACCGAGGAAGTTCGGGGCGTGGAATGCCTGCTGCGCTGGAATCATCCGGAGCGTGGGCTGGTGGGGCCGGACGAATTCATTCCGGTGGCCGAGCGCAGCGGGCTGATCGTGCCCATTGGTTATTGGGTCATCGAGCAGGCCTGCAAACGCCTGCAGGAGTCCGCCGAACTTGGCTTCCCTGGCCTGGTGTTCGCTGTCAATCTGTCGTTCCGGCAGTTTCACGACCGCAAGATGACCGAAACCATTTTCCGCATCATCTTCAACGCCAATGTGGACACCAGCCTGCTGGAGCTGGAACTGACCGAGAGCGCCATGATGCACGACCCGGAGTATGCCCAGCGCTGCCTGCGTGAACTGAACCAGTTGGGTATCAGCTTCGCCCTTGATGACTTCGGAACCGGCTTTTCCTCCCTGAGCAATCTTCAGCATCTGCCCATCTCGCTGGTGAAAATCGACAAGTCGTTCGTGCAGGAGCTGGGCAATTCGGCAGACGCTGAACACATCATCCGCGCCATCATCAGCCTGGCCCACAGCCTGCAGATCAGCGTGGTTGCCGAAGGCGTGGAAACTGAGGGACAACTGGAGTTTCTGCGCCAGCAGCATTGCGATGAAATTCAGGGCTACTACTACGCCCGGCCCATGCCCTGGGCGGATCTTGTGCAATTCCTGAACAAGCGAGGTCAGGCCGCTTGCCTGCAGCAGTAAGCCGCTGTACCTTTGCTGCTTTATTGGCAAAGCATCAGACAGAGGTTGCATGAACAGTATCTCCAGGCGTATCGCCGAGGAACTCGGTGTCCGCGAGCAACAGGTTAATGCCACCGTCGAACTGCTCGACGAGGGCGCGACCGTTCCGTTTATCGCCCGCTACCGGAAAGAGATCACGGGCTCACTGGATGACAACCAGCTGAGGAACCTGGAAGAACGTCTGCGCTATTTGCGGGAACTGGAAGACCGTCGTGCCACCATCCTCAAGAGCATCGAGGAGCAGGGCAAGCTGACCGACGAGCTCAGGGCCAGCATTAACGAAGCGGATGCCAAGAACCGTCTGGAAGATCTTTACCTGCCCTACAAGCCCAAGCGCCGGACCAAAGCCCAGATTGCCCGAGAAGCGGGTCTGGAGCCGCTGGCTGACGCTCTCTACGATGATCCGACCCTGGATCCTGAAACCACTGCCCAGGGCTACCTGAACAAAGAAGCCGGGGTGGAGGATACCAAGGCTGCGCTGGATGGCGCCCGGTACATACTGATGGAGCGCTTTGCCGAGGATGCCGAGCTGCTGGGCAGTCTGCGGGACTTCATCTGGCAGGAAGGCCAGCTGAAAGTCACCGTGGTGGAAGGCAAGGAAAACGAAGGCGCCAAATTCCGGGATTATTTCGACCACGTCGAGCCCCTGAAAAAGGTCCCTTCCCACCGCGCCCTGGCCATCCTCCGGGGCCGGAACGAGGGCATTCTTGGTTACACCATCGTGGTCGGCGATGCCGATGACGACCGTCGCGCGCCGCACCCGGCCGAGCAGCGCATTGCCGCTCGCTGGAATATCCGGGACAACGGCCGCGCCGCCGACAAATGGCTCTCGGAAGTGGTGCGCTGGACCTGGCGGGTGAAGCTGTCCACCCAGATCGAAACCGACCTGATGGCGCAGGTCCGAGAAGCGGCGGAAACCGAGGCCATCAACGTGTTTGCCGCCAACCTCAAGGATCTGCTGCTATTGGCGCCGGCCGGTCCACGCCCGACCCTGGGCCTGGACCCGGGACTACGCACCGGGGTGAAAGTGGCGGTCATCGATGGTACTGGTCAGGTGGCCGGCCATGGTGCCATATTCCCCCATGCGCCCCAGAACCAGTGGGATCGCTCCATCGAGCAGCTGGCAGCCTGGTGCCGGGAATACAAAATCGAGCTCGTCGCCATCGGCAACGGCACCGCCTCCCGGGAGACCGAGAAGCTGGTCGCCGACCTCAGCAAGCGTTACCCCGAACTGAAACTGGCCCGGATCGTGGTCAGCGAGTCAGGCGCGTCGGTCTATTCCGCGTCCGAGTTTGCCTCCAAAGAATTGCCAGATCTGGATGTCACCATCCGTGGTGCGGTATCCATTGCTCGCCGGCTGCAGGATCCTCTGGCGGAGCTGGTAAAGATTGAGCCGAAATCCATCGGGGTAGGGCAGTACCAGCACGACGTCTCCCAGGTGCAGCTGTCCCGCAGCCTCGATGCCGTGGTGGAGGACTGTGTAAACGGCGTGGGTGTGGATCTGAACACGGCTTCGGCGCCATTGCTGGCCAGGGTCTCCGGTCTGAACCAGACCATCGCCCAGAACATCATCGAGTTCCGCAACCAGAATGGCATGTTCCGTAACCGGAAACAGCTGCTCAAGGTCACCCGGCTGGGCGACCGCACGTTTGAGCAGGCGGCGGGCTTTCTGCGTATTGCCGGCGGAGAGAATCCCCTGGACCGGTCCTCCGTGCACCCTGAAGCCTATGGCGTGGTCGAGGCCATCGCCCGGAAAAATAATCGCGAAGTGGGCGATATCATCGGCGATTCCTCGTTCCTGCGTGGTCTGAATCCCCAGGATTACGTAACAGAACAGTTCGGTTTGCCGACTATCAAGGACATCATCTCGGAACTGGAGAAACCGGGGCGGGATCCGCGACCGGAATTCAGGTTCGCAAGTTTTGAGGAAGGGGTCGAAACCCTGAGCGATCTCAAACCCGGCATGGTGCTGGAAGGCTCGGTGACCAACGTGACCAACTTTGGCGCGTTTGTGGATATTGGTGTGCATCAGGATGGCCTGGTGCACATTTCCGCGCTGTCCCACACCTTCGTCAAGGATCCCCGTGAGGTGGTCAAGGCCGGGGATATCGTCAAGGTCAAGGTGATGGATGTGGATATCCCGCGCAAGCGAATTGCTTTGACCATGCGTATGGATGACCAGCCCGGCGAGAAAAACGAGGGCAAGCCGATGGCCGCCAGTCGCACCGGGGCCAGCCGCAAGGGCGGTAACCGGAATGCCGGCAGTGGCGGTTCCGGCCAGAAATCCCCGCAGGGCGCCATGGCTGGCGCGCTGGCCCAGGCACTTGCCTCGGCGCGCAAGGACAGCTGACGGGTATACAATCTTTTCATCGGCCGGTTGTGCGAAAGAGCAAACCGGCCGCAGCAGGAGTCGACCATGGCTGAATCCCGCCATTCCGTATTTCGTCAGTTCGCTGCCAGCGACTGGGATGGTTTTCTCAAGGGTGTCGAAAAAGAAGGACTCAGGGTGGATCGCAACGGCTTCATCGCCCAGACCCCACATCCCGAAGCCCTGGGTTCGGCACTGACCCACCCCAGGATCACCACCGACTATTCAGAGGCCCTGCTGGAGCTGATCACGCCGGTGTTCAACAGCACCGGGGGCATGCTGAAATCCCTGCGGGATATTCACACCTACGTGCAGCAGAACCTTGGCGACGAAGTCTTCTGGGCGGCAAGCATGCCCTGTGAACTGGATGGCGATCCGAGTATTCCCATCGCGGAGTACGGCAGTTCCAACATCGGCCAGCTCAAGCACGTTTACCGGCAGGGTCTGGCGGTGCGTTACGGGCGTATGATGCAGAGCATCGCCGGGGCCCACTACAACCTGTCGCTACCGGATAGCTTCTGGCAGAAGTGGCAGGAATTGCTCGGAAATGAGCAAAGCCTGAAAGACTTCAAATCGGACCAGTATTTCTGGCTGATTCGGAATTTCCGTCGCCGTAGCTGGCTGCTGATGTTGCTGTTCGGCGCCTCACCGGCACTGGATGCCAGCTTTGTCGCCGGTGTCAGCCACGACCTCAACCAGTTTGACGAACGCACCTGGTACGGTGAGCACGCCACCTCCCTGCGGATGGGGGATCTGGGTTACCACAACAATGCCCAGGCCTCCCTGAATATCTGTTTCAATGAACTCAGCACCTACACCCAGACTCTGGATCGGGCTATCCACACCACCTGGCCGGCCTATGAGGAAATCGGCACCCGCCGGGGCGACCAGTTCATCCAGATCAATACCAGCGTCCTGCAGATTGAAAATGAGTATTACAGCGCCGTGCGCCCCAAACGCACCACGCAGCGGGAAGAAAAACCCATCCAGGCGCTCGAGGCCCGGGGTGTGGAATACATCGAGGTGCGGTGTCTGGATCTTGATCCCTTCTCACCGGTCGGTGTGAACGAGGCCCAGATCGATTTCCTGGACCTGTTCCTCCTGGATTGCCTGCTGTCTGACTCGCCCCGTATTGGCGATGAAGAATGCGAGCGTCTCGATGACAACTACAAGGATGTGGTGTCCAACGGGCGTTACCGTGAATTGAAGCTATGCCGTGCCGGGGAGCGCACCCCGGTTTCAGAGGCCGCGACCGATATCCTGGCGCAACTGGAACCGCTCGCCGAGTTGCTGGACAGCTGGCAGGGGGATGATACCTACCGTCGCGCCCTGGCTGCCCAGCGCGAGACTTTGAGCGGTGAATGGACGGTGCCGTCTGCCCGGGTTCTGGACGCCATGCGCTCCTCAGGCATGGGGCATCGGGAGTGGGGCATGGAAATGGCGCAGCAGCACCAGCAAACCCTCAGGCAGGAAGGCCTCGATGCCAGTGTGCGCCAGGCGTTTGATGCCATGACGGCAGATTCCCTGGCCGAGCAGGCGCAGATGGAACGTGCCGATACCCTGCCGTTCAGCGAGTTTCTGGAACAGTACCTGCGGTCCTGAAGGGGAAGTTGGGCCGCTGTCGCAAAAGTCTGCGGACCTGACGCACAGAAACCGAACAAAGATTTGTCTCCCTCCGGTCCGGCTGTTAATTTTTGTAACATCAGGATCGGGAGAGACGGCTATGGCAAGGGATATCAAACTCGGCTGGGATGTGGAAGCGCTCAACAAGGCTTACCGTCAGGGCTACATGGCTGCCGACATGGGTATGGATAAAGCCCGCTGCCCCTATCGGGGTGAGGTTGTCATTGCTGCCTGGGAAGCCGGTTGGGACGATGCCGATCAGGTAGCCCGGGATGACCGGGACCAGGCAGACGATCTGTTCTCACGGATCGCCTGATTCCTTGGCCGGGTCCAGCCTTATTTCTGCACCACGAATTCTGTAAACAGCACGCCGGCAATGCTCTCGCCGGTCTGTTGTTCCTCCAGTACCGCATTTATTCTCTGTTTGGCTTCCTCACGCAACGCCTCCTGCCCTTCCATTGAGGTGAGGCGTTCGGTGTCGGTTTGCTCGCCAAACAGCATCACCAGCTCGTGCCGGAGGCGTGGCATGTGAGCATCCACTGCGGGACGGACGCTGGCGCTATTGGCCCGCAGGCTCACCGCGGCTTTCAGATAGGTTGGCTTGTTGCCAGGCGTGCCCACGTGGGTCACGAAAGCCGGATCCATACTGATGTAGTCGGTAACGCCGCTTTCTTCCTCAGCCACTTCCTCTTCGGTATTTTCCTCATCCTGGGAAATGGCGGGTAAGGGCGTCATTGCAAACAACAGAAACAGAAGCGTCAGAACGGATTTTGGCTGGCGTGTCATAGGCTTGAAGTTGATCGTGGTTTAGGGTTAAGTGACGAGAATAGCAGGCCCCGTGGCCGCTTGCAGTTTCAATTCACGATTCGAGGTGTTCTTTTGACCAGCAGATGGGTTTTCGGGCTTATTTTCCTTGTATGTGCTGCGCTTCTGGGTGTGGCGTTTTATATGGAGCATGTGATGGGGCTGGAGCCCTGCCCGCTTTGCTGGTTACAGCGTTTTGGCTTCATGGGGGCCGGTCTTGTGAGTTTCCTGGCTTTCCTCCAGGGCCCCACCGGGTTCGGCGTTCGCATCTATGGTTTCCTTCTGGTGCTGACCGCCGGAGCAGGGCTGGGCGTTGCCGGGCGGCAACTGTGGCTGCAGAGTCTGCCGGCAGACCAGGTGCCTGCGTGTGGCCCGTCGGTTGACTACATGCTCGATGTCCTGCCCTGGTTTGAAGTGCTATCCACCGCTCTCAAAGGCACCGGAGACTGCGCCGAAGTGGTGTGGCGGTTCCTGGGTTTGAGTATCCCCGGCTGGACCGCTGTGTTTTTCTCGCTGCTGGTTATCAGCGGTCTGATTTTGATGTTTCGCCGGCAAAAACCTCGGGAATGGATTCGGAGCTGAAACGGTTGCGGGGGACCGCAGCCATGGGGTAACTTGATCCAAACCTAATAAAAATCAAAACCGAAACAGAAGTACCGAAGACAAGCGGAGAACAGGCGTCATGTTGGAAAATTGCCGAAATGCCAGGGAGCGCTGGGGTGGCGTCAGCGAGCTGATTGATCGCTGGCTCAAGGAGCGTCAGGAGCTGCTGGTGCATTACTGCGACCTGTCCGGGGAGAGTGACTTCTCGCAGACGGAAGCGCTGAGAGAAAAGTTTGTGCGCCTGTGTGAAGTGCTGGTGGACTACGTATCTACCGGCCATTTCGAGATTTACGAGCAACTGGTCCGCGAAGCCAGGGAATTCAACGATGGCGGCCTCGAGCTGGCAGCCAAGGTTTACCCCCGGATTGAGCAGACCACCGAGGTCGCCCTTAACTTCAACGACCGACTGGATGGCCGGGAATTGTCGGAAGAGGATGTCAAAGAGCTGTTTGGCGAGTTGTCGAAGCTGGGTGAAACTCTGGAGACCCGTTTCGAGATGGAGGATTTCCTGATCGAGCACCTTCACAATGCCCACGCCGGCAAAGTGGCCTCTGCCTGAGAGCCGCCTGAATTAAAAAAGCCCCAGCCGGTAACGCCGTCTGGGGCTTTTTTGTGGCAGCGCCGGAACTGGCCGCTGCCTGCCTGGGACTTACTCTCCGGAGCCGGGATTGATTTCGAGCAGCTCGACATCAAACACGAGAGTTTCGTTCGGTCCAATCGCCCGGTTACCCCCAGGGCCGTAAGCAAGGTCGGAAGGAATATAGAGCTTGTAGCGGGCACCTTCACTCATCAGCTGAAGGCCTTCGGTCCAGCCGGGAATAACCTGGTTCAGGGCGAAGGTTACTGGCTCGCCGCGCTCGCGGGAGCTGTCAAACACCTCACCGGACAGCAGTTCACCGGTGTAGTGCACCTGAACGGTGTCAGTTGCTGCCGGCTTTTCGCCGTCACCCTGCTCAAGTACTTCATACTGAAGGCCGGACTCGGTGGTTTCCACACCTTCACGCTCGGCATTCTCTGCCAGGAAGGCCTCGCCGGCATCCAGGTTTTTCTGGGCCAGCTCTTCCATCTGCTTGCCCTGCTCTTCCTGCATTTGCTGCTGGTAGGTCATCAGGGCCTGTTGGATTTCCTCGCGGCTCATGCGCTTGGCTTCATCATCGCCAGCGTGGCCGTGCTGGATGCCCTGGAGGAACTGGTCCATCTGCAGGTTCGGCAGGTCGTTACCCATGCGCTCACCCAGAACCAGGCCCATGCCATAACTGACCTTCTGGTCGGTGGATTCCAGTTTTGGTTGTTCCGGGGCTTCGGGCGGAG
This sequence comes from Marinobacter maroccanus, assembly GCF_002933275.1. GTDB lineage: Bacteria > Pseudomonadota > Gammaproteobacteria > Pseudomonadales > Oleiphilaceae > Marinobacter > Marinobacter maroccanus. The sequence continues at coordinate 56,015 of NZ_PSSX01000008.1, read as the reverse complement.
TGGAACAGCCGGCAACAAGGCCGGTCACTGCCAGTGCAAGGAGCGTTTTCTTCATTGCATTATCCTTTAACGTCGGTGCTCGGGGCGTGGCCCCGCGTTGTGTTTGTCAGAACGCAGAAGGTAACGGGTTCCGGCGTCAGATGCCACTGAACATGTGTTAAGAAAACGGACGTGTCAGCTCAGCTGCCGTTGGTGCCGGCGGCGGATGGCCCCAGAGAGAAAGGGGCGTTATAGGGGGATCGCCAATCGGTTTCCGGCTCCTGGGGCTGAAGGCGTGGAAAGGCCTTGTCCCGCCGTTCGATGGCAAGGGTGTTCCAGCGGCCCTGTTCCGGAGGTTGGTCAGCATAGTGCCAGTTGCCGTCGGTATCCTGCCATTTAAACACGATCTCGGGGCCTTCGGTGGGAATCGGCGATGGCACCAGGCCTTCGAAAGCGGGGATTTCCGGTTGTTCCTCTTCTGCCACTGGTTCGGATACCTGCTCCGGATCGTTAAGGCCGAAGAAGATGAGCAATAACAGCAATCCGAGAGCTGGAAATGAGAGCCGTATTAGCCATTTCATCATCATGGCTGGAGGTCTCCCTTGGGAAAGTGGGCCAGGGTTTCGGCCAGTGTATTCAGCAGGGGCCTGGCACTGTCATCAACGAATGATGTCGGTGCGGCCGCAACCAGATTGGTGATGATCAGTGCGTCGCGTCCCTGCATGTCAGTGTTTTCCGGGTTGTTGATCATTAGCGTTCGCCAGCTCAGGGCCAGTTCGATCTGTTCGGCTTCAAGCTCCAGGCCAGCAATGCCGGTACGGAGCTTATGACAGGTGTCGGCGTTGCCGGGTAGCGATTTTCTCGCACTGCGCAGCGCAACGGTTACACGGTTGCGCCACTCTGTTACCGTAGCGTCCTCGACCCCGGCGAAGACCCTGCCAGAGAGTGCAAGCCAGGCCGCACTGAGAATCCGCGTCACGCTCCAGCCCTGATTCTGAAGCGCCAGGCAGCTGTTCTGAACGTCCGGATGTTTCCAGAACGCCAATGCAAAACGCCAGAGCGGGTTCTCCGGTTCCACATCTGCCGGCAATTCCAGCGGCGGTGTCGAGAAATCCGGGATGGTAGCCGAGCCGACCGACATAGGCGCTGTGCCTTCCCTGAACACTTTACGTTGATAAAATGAAAACATGTTAACGATAACCGATCTCAGTTTACAACGGGGCGGCGTCTGGTTGCTAGAATCCGTCAACCTTACTGTGCAGCCTGGTCAGCGTGTCGCCATCGTCGGTGCCAATGGTGCCGGCAAATCCAGTCTTTTCCAGCTCTTGCTGGGCCAGTTGGCGCCGGAGCAGGGAGCGGTCTCCCTGCCCGGTGGTTGCCGCATTGCCCACATGGCGCAGGAAGTTGAGGCTACCGACCGCTGTGCCCGGGATTTTGTGCTTGATGGCGATCTGGATCTGCGCCGACTTGAGGCTGAGCTTGCCACCGCGGAAGCAGCTGGTGATGACCATGCCATTGCTCGCATACACGGTGAGCTGGATGTGCACGAGGCCTGGTCTGCAGCCCGCAGGGCCGAAGCGCTGCTGCGAGGGCTGGGGTTCACTGACGAAGATGCCGACCGACCGGTGTCGGCGTTTTCCGGTGGCTGGCGGATCCGGCTGAACCTGGCCCAGGCCCTGATGCGTCCTTCCGATTTGTTGCTTCTGGATGAGCCAACCAACCACCTGGATCTGGATGCCTGCCTGTGGCTCGAGAACTGGCTGCGCCGCTACCCGGGGACCCTGCTGTTTATTTCGCACGACCGGGACTTCATGGATCGGGTCGCCACCCACGTGGTGCATTTCGACCGGCGAAACCTGGAGTTGTATACGGGTAATTACTCAGCCTTTGAGGGGCAGCGTAGTGAACGTCTGGCCCAGCAACAGGCCGGTTTCGAGCGCCAGCAGGCCAGGATCGCCGAAATCCAGCGCTTCATTGACCGGTTCAAGGCCAAGGCTACCAAAGCCCGTCAGGCCCAGAGTCGGGTCAAGGCGCTGGAGCGGATGGAGCGCATTGCCCCGGCCCATATCGATTCACCCTTCAGTTTCGAGTTTCCAGTGGCTGAAAAGGTCTCCAATCCGCTGTTGTCGATACGCAATGGCAAGGCTGGTCACGGCGATACCACGATCCTCGATGGCATCAACCTGACCTTGCTGCCCGGCAGTCGGATTGGCCTGCTTGGCCCCAATGGCGCCGGCAAGTCCACGCTGATGGATGCGCTTCGGGGTGAGGGCACCTTGTTGTCCGGGGATCGAACCTGTGGCGAGCATCTGGCCATCGGTTATTTTGCCCAACATCAGTTGGAGTCGTTGGACCTGGATGCCAGCCCGTTCCTGCATCTGCAGCGGTTGTCACCCAAAGCCTCAGAACAGAGCATCCGGAACTTCCTTGGTGGTTTTGACTTTCATGGCGATGAGGCCCTGAGTGTTATACGGTCATTCTCCGGCGGTGAAAAGGCCCGAGTGGCGCTGGCTGTGATCGCCTGGCAGAAACCGAATCTGCTCCTGCTGGACGAGCCGACCAACCATCTGGATCTGGAAATGCGGCAGGCCCTGACCATGGCACTGCAGAACTTCGAAGGCGCCATTGTGGTGGTCTCTCACGACCGGCATCTGCTGAGAAACACCGTCGACGAATTCTGGCTGGTCAATGACGGCCGTGTGACGGAATACCAGGGTGATCTGGAAGATTACGAACGCTGGCTGGCGGACCGTCGGAAAGACGACACGGAAGCACCGAAACGAATGCCAGCCGGACAGCAGGATGCCGAAGAAACTACCGAAGCGGTGGGTGAGAGTGCTGAGGATCGGAAGGCCCGCAAGCGGGCGGAGGCGGCCCTGCGCCAGAAACTCAGTCCCTATCGCAAGAAGCAGGCTGGGCTGGAAAAGGAAATGGAGCAGCTCCAGCAGAAGCTGTCAGCTCTTGAGGAGCAATTGTCCGATCCGGGTCTTTATGACGACGGTGGCAAGGCGCGTCTGAAAGACCTGCTGGGCGAGCAGGCCACGGCAACCGCCCGCCTCGAAGAGGTGGAGGCACAGTGGCTCGAAGTCAGCGAAGAGGTGGAATCCCTGGAGGCAGAGCTGGCCGGCTGACTGTTGTCAGCCGCCGTTCAGCTCCAGGACAAAATCCTGTTTGGCGAGGTAGTCCCGCTCGTTCTCGAGGTCGGCCAGGGTCAACGGCCTGTCATCCAGCCAGCCCGGAGGAAATTCCAGCACCAGCTTGTCCTTGTGGGCCGTCAGGGTGAAGGCCGGAGGTTGTTCCTGGTTGCGAGGGTGTTGAATCAGAACGGCCAGGCGGACCAGTACACACAGGTAACGCAGCCTTGCGATGTCTTCCGGATCCAGACCTTCGAAGATGGCGGAGGCGAACTTGCGCCGGTGGCCGCGCACCAGTGTTGCAAGGTCGCGCTGGAACTGCTGGGAGAAACCGGGCAGGTCCGAATAGCGCAACAGGTAGGCGCCGTGTTTGTGATACTGGCTGTGAGAAATGGTCAGGCCAATCTCGTGCAGACGGCAGGCCCAGCGCAGTACTTCTTCGTCAGTTGCCGTGTTCAGGCCCCAGGCATCGGCCACCTGTTGCCAGGCGGCCACGGCCGTTTCTTCAACGGCGGCACCGTGTTCCTGGTCAACATGATAACGTTCCTGAAGGGCGGATATGGTTCGCTCCCGGACATCCTCGTGCTGAATGCGCCCGACAATGTCGTAGAGCAGGCCTTCCCGCAGTGCGCCGTCGGCGAACGACATGTCCCGGATACCGAGAGACTGGAACGCCCCCATCAGGATGGCAAATCCCGCCGGAAAGATGCTCTGGCGATCCGAGCGTACACCGAGATCTCCCAGTTTTTCCGTTTTGCCCATATCCACCAGGCGTTTGCGTAGCTCCTGCATGGCGGCAAGCGTAATGGTGCCGTCGGTGATTTTCAGGGTCGCCAGCAGGCTGGCAATGGCCTTGATCGAGCCGGATGAGCCTACCGCGCTCTGCCAGCCCACAGAACGATAGTGCTGGCGGATATTGAGCAGTTCCTGCTCAGCATGGGTTACGGCCTTGTCCATCTGCCGCTTGGTGATCTTGCCGTCCGGGAAGTACCGGTTCCGGAAGGAGACGCAGCCCATATGCAGGCTCTCAAGCTCCTGGGGTTCGAACCGCTGGCCGATGATGAACTCGGTGCTGCCACCGCCGATATCGATCACCAGCCGGCGGCCGATGTCGTCAGACAGCGTGTGGGAGACACCCAGGTAGATCAGGCGGGCCTCCTCCCGACCGGCAATGATCTCCACGGGATAGCCCAGAACCTCCTCGGCTCGCGCCATGAACTGATGCGCGTTGCGGGCGACCCGAAGCGCGTTGGTGCCGACAATCTGGACGGCTTCCGGGGGCATTCCCTTCAGCCGTTGTGCGAATCGGCCCAGGCAGGCCAGGGCACGTTCCTGGGCATCTTCGGTCAGTCGATTGTACTGATCCAGCCCGGCACCAAGCTGAACCTTTTCTCCCATCTTCTCGAGGGTCCGGATTTCCCCATGCACTAGTCGGGCAACCACCATGTGGAAGCTGTTCGAGCCCATGTCGATGGCTGCCAGCACTTCCGATGAGGAGGCAGCGTTTTCGGCGGTGGATGCGGCCGTCACGTGGTCGGAATCCTTTTGATTTGAACGTGCAGGCTACTATAAGCGAAATCCCTCAGGCCTGTCAGTAACCGGAAAACCCGGTCTTTGACCGGGGTCAGGCGCGGATCGGTTCATGGTAGTGGATCTACCGCTTCACATACGGCTGATCAATCGCGTAAAGTATGACGTACCGTGATTTGGGTGAAAGGTTGTCTGCAACCCTTGGCAGCCTTCAGCGACAGTCAACAGCACCTGCGACCGGTAAGAAAGTCCGTCAGGGCGATGCCGTTGTGCAGCAGTAGTGCATGAATCAGGAAAAGGTAATGAGCGGAAATATCGTAAATGTAACCGACGCTTCTTTTGAGCAGGATGTACTGCAGTCCGACGTCCCCGTATTGGTGGACTACTGGGCCGAGTGGTGCGGTCCCTGCAAGATGATTGCACCGGTGCTTGAAGAGATTGCCGACGAATATGACGGCAAACTGAAAGTCTGCAAGCTCAACATTGACGAAAACGAGCAGACCCCGCCGAAGTTCAACATCCGTGGTATCCCAACCCTGATGCTGTTCAAGAACGGCAATGTGGACGCCACTAAAGTCGGTGCACTCTCCAAATCCCAGCTGGCGGCCTTCCTGGACAGCAATCTCTGATTGCCCTCGGGTCACCAGAAACCGCCCCTGAGTCGAGGCTCACGGGCGGTTTTTTTATGGCCAGTTACTTCCAGTCGTCGGAGCGCGCCAGATCGGATTCTTTCTGTTCCACCCAGTGTTCTCCGTCTGAGGTGATTTCCTTCTTCCAGAACGGCGCCGATGTCTTCAGGGCGTCCATGATGAATTCGCAGGCCGCGAACGCGTCCCCCCGGTGGGCGCTGCACACCCCCACGAAGACAATCTGATCGCACAACGCCAGCCGCCCAACCCTGTGGATCACCCTGGCCTTGCGCACATCCCAGCGTTCCGAGGCGTCATCGATGAGCCCCTGGATCACCTGTTCCGTCATTCCGGGGTAGTGCTCCAGGTAAAGTCCCGTGACGCCTTGCAGATCGCCACTGTCCCGCACCAGGCCGGTAAATGTTGCAATTGCGCCGGTGCCGGCACCACTGTCACGAAGGGCCGCGTATTCGGCGGCAACGTCAAAATCCTCAGACTGGACCGAAATCATCTCAACCTCCGGTGACAGGCGGGAAAAAGGCCAGTTCATCGCCGGCTTTAACCTCTGAGCCCGGTTTCGCCATGGCCTGGTTGATCGCAATCATTACGGGCTGGTCGCCCTGCAATTGCCCCCAGGGGCCGCCCTGGGTTGCCAGCTCTGCCAGCACATCGCCGGCCGTCATGCCGGGCGTCGCTTCGATAGCCAGTTGTTCGGTTTTCAGCTCCTCGCGCAGGCGGGCAAAGAAACGTACCGTAATCGTGTTATCACTCATGGTCAGCTCAACAGTTCCGAAAACGAATAGTAGGTTAGCAGGTCGCCGGGGCTTACCGTGGTGTTTTCAGGCACCACGGCCAAGCCGTCTGCCCAGCAGGTAGAGCTCAGGATGCCCGAGCTCTGATTGGGGTATGCGGCTACTGCCGACCCGGAGCCCCGTGTTTCCTTCCGGGCCCTGACAAACTCCCGGCGAACTGAGGGCGAAGCAATGGCAAAGTCTGCGGGTATCCGCTCGCCCGAGAGAGGTTTCAGGTTGCGCCCCTGGCGTTTACGGATATAGGGCATACCCACCATCAGGAAAGTGACCAGCACGGACCCCGGATTGCCGGGCAGTCCCAGTACCGGCGTGCCGCCGATGGCGCCAAAAGCCACGGGTTTGCCGGGTTTGATCGCCATTTTCCAGAGCGACAGGCTGCCGGACTCCTCCAGCACCGCGCGCACGTGGTCTTCCTCACCCACGGATACGCCCCCGCTGGTGATAATCAGGTCGGCAGACTCCGCGGCACGCAGCAGCGTCTCCCGGGTGGCCTCCCGTTTGTCTCTGAGGGTCTCGCAAAGCACGACGTTGCAACCGGCCTGGGTGAGCAGTCCCATCAGGGTGAAGCGGTTGCTGTTGTAAATCTGTCCCGGCCCGAGTGGCGTGCCAGGGTCCACCAACTCATCCCCCGTGGAGAGAATGGCGACTTTCAGCCGTGCCAGAACGGCAACCCGGGCAACGCCCATGGACGCCAGCAGACCCATCTCGTTAGGGCGCACCTGTGTGCCTTTTGCCAGAGCAAGGTCACCCCGGGTCAGATCCTGGCCCCGGCGGCGGATATTCTGGCCTTCGTCTACCTCTGCCAGGACAAGAATGCCGGCGTCGGTTACCTCCACCCGCTCCTGCATGACCACCGAGTCGGCGCCCTCGGGAATCTCCGAGCCGGTAAAAATACGCGCGGCAGTGTCGGGTTCCAGGGGCTTTGGCGCTTCACCGGCCGGAATCCGGGCCGAGACCGGCATGGGTCGGTCGCCATGCAGGTCCTGCTTGCGCAGGGCGTAGCCGTCCACCGCACTGTTGTCTGCCGGCGGCACGTCTGCCGGAACATAGTGGTTCTCGGCAAGAACCCGGCCCAGGGAGTCGGCAAGGTCGACGGTTTCAATCTCCGTAACCACCGGGGCTTTCGACAACAGGTGGTCCAGGGCATCTTCCAGGGGCATGAGGTTTGGGTTGGCCATCAATTCTGAACTCCGGTCAGGATGTCTTCTCGCCTTAGCGCTTGGCGCGCTGTCCAATCACTTCGTTGAGCCGCTGCATGGGCTTCTCGGGTTTGCGTAAGACGAGGCCCGAGAAATTGCACGGTGTGTGACGGCTGTCCAGCTGGCTGAGGAGAATGCCTTCCCAGCCGGTGCGGCAGGCACCGGTTGAGCCCGGCAGGCAAAAGATCACCGTATGGTTTGCCATGCCCGCCATTGCCCGTGACTGTACGGTCGAGGATCCGATCTCGGCGGCGGACAGGCGACGGAATTCCTCGCCAAAGCCTTCTACGGTTTTGTCCAGCAAAGGCCGGACTGCCTCCGGCGTGCTGTCCCGCTCAAGCAGTCCGGTGCCACCGGTAATGATCACGACATGCACCTGTGAATCTGCGATCCAGTTGGACAACAATGCCCGCACCAGATACACGTCGTCAGGCAGGATCCGGCGGGCGACCAGGTTGTGGCCGGCCTCGACAACGCTGTCCTCCAGGAACTGCCCGGAGGTGTCCTGTTCAGGCCCCCGTGTATCGGACACGGTCAGCAGGGCAACGTTCAGGGGTTTCAGTTCGGTACTGGGTACACTGCTCATGGATGGCGCTCCAGAATCGTTGAAAAATGGTTATACGCCAGTATCGCCATCACGGGCTTCCAATGGAAGGGAGTAACCCATCAGGGGGAGGCTCTACAGGCCTGTTGTGGCCGGTTTGGCGTGAAATTGTCGTTAATTTGTGCAGTGCACTTGACATTCGCCAGTCAGGTGGCCGATGATCGCTCTTGCCCGGCGAACGGTTGTTCCCACTCTCTGGCTTCAGTACCTTAATTCCGGACTCCATCTACACCGGTTGCTCCAACTGGCCAGCATCAAGTTCAGCGTTTTTTTACGACCAATACGTTCAGGGGCACCCCTGTCATTCCAATACTCGTTTACTTCCATTCCTGAAAATCCAACAAACTATGAATCTTACTGAACTCAAGCAGAAATCCGTGCCCGAATTGCTCGACATTGCGCAAGAGATGGGCCTCGATAACCTGGCTCGTTCGCGCAAACAGGATGTGATCTTCACCATCCTGAAAAAGCACGCAAAAAGCGGCGAAGACATCTACGGTGACGGCGTACTGGAAATTCTGCAGGACGGCTTTGGCTTCCTCCGTTCCGCCGATGCCTCCTACCTGGCAGGACCGGACGACATATACGTCTCGCCCAGTCAGATCCGCCGTTTCAACCTGCGCACGGGCGATACGGTTGCCGGCAAGATTCGCCCACCCAAAGACGGCGAGCGCTACTTTGCCTTGTTGAAGGTCAGCGAGATCAATTTCGACAAGCCGGATAACGCCCGAAACAAGATTCTCTTCGAGAACCTCACGCCCCTGTTCCCGGATGAGCGCCTGATGCTCGAAGCCGGTAACGGCAGCACCGAGGATCTCTCCTCTCGAGTGCTGGACCTGGTAGCGCCCATCGGCAAAGGCCAGCGTGGACTGATCGTGTCTCCGCCCAAGGCCGGTAAAACGCTGCTGATGCAGAGCATCGCCCAGTCCATCACCCGTAACAATCCAGAGTGCCATGTGATGGTACTGCTGATTGACGAGCGGCCAGAGGAAGTGACCGAGATGCAGCGCACCGTGCGCGGCGAAGTCATCGCCTCCACCTTTGACGAGCCGCCGGCCCGTCACGTGCAGGTCGCCGAGATGGTGATCGAAAAGGCCAAGCGTCTGGTCGAGCACAAGAAAGACGTGGTTATCCTGCTGGATTCCATCACCCGTCTGGCTCGCGCCTACAACACGGTGATCCCGTCTTCAGGCAAGGTCCTGACCGGTGGTGTTGACGCCCACGCCCTGGAAAAACCCAAGCGCTTCTTCGGTGCCGCCCGTAACGTGGAAGAAGGCGGAAGCCTGACCATCCTTGCTACCGCGCTGGTCAACACCGGTTCCAAGATGGACGAGGTGATCTACGAGGAGTTCAAGGGCACCGGCAACATGGAGATCCATCTGGATCGCAAGATTGCCGAGAAGCGGACCTATCCGGCCATCAACATCCGCAGCTCCGGCACCCGCCGTGAGGATCTGCTGATGAGTGAAGCCGATATCCAGCGGGTCTGGATCCTGCGCAAGCTCCTGCACTCCATGGACGACGACACCGCCGCCATCGAGTTCCTGCTGGACAAGCTCAAGGACACCAAGACCAACGATGAGTTCTTCCAGTCCATGAAGCGCCGTTGATCTCTTCCTAGCTAGGACAAGCGCCTCTGGTTTTGGGGGCTGGCAGAGCCGGGGAGAACCTCCCCGGACACGCCGTGAACCCATCCCTGGGGGCTCGGCATTGCCATCCCTGGCAATGCACGGTCCGGGGAGGTTCTCCCCGGCTCCGCCGTTCATACCAAGTGCGCGCATCTTGTTCCAACTGCCTTAAAGCAGTCCAGCGACCACCGATCTCCGTAGTACTGGCATATCTGAACGGAGTAACCGATGAAATACAACGACCTGCGAGACTTCATTGACCAGCTGGAGAGGCTGGGCGAGCTGAAACGAATCAGCGTTGAAGTCGACCCTCATCTGGAAATGACAGAAATCTGCGACCGTACATTGCGGGCAGGTGGTCCTGCGTTGTTGTTTGAAAACCCCAGGGGCTATGACATGCCGGTGCTGGCCAACCTGTTCGGGACACCGAAGCGGGTGGCGCTGGGTATGGGTCAGGATAACGTTACGGCGCTTCGGGACATCGGTAAGCTGCTGGCGTTTCTCAAGGAACCGGATCCCCCCAAGGGCTTCCGGGACGCCATCGAGAAACTGCCGCTGTTCCGGCAGGTGATGCGCATGAGTCCCAAGGTACTTCGTTCTGCGCCCTGCCAGGACGTGGTGATCGAAAAGGATCAGGTGGACCTGTACCAGATTCCGGTGCAGCACTGCTGGCCCGGCGATGCAGGGCCGCTGGTCACCTGGCCGCTGGTGATTACCCGCGGGCCCCACAAAGAGCGACAGAACCTGGGTATCTACCGCCAGCAGGTCATCGGCCGCAACCGGCTGATCATGCGCTGGCTCAGTCACCGCGGTGGTGCCCTGGACTTTCAGGAGTTCCAGAAGGCTAATCCGGGCCAACCCTATCCGGTTGCCGTGGCCCTGGGTGCCGACCCGGCCACCATTCTCGGCGCAGTCACCCCAGTGCCCGATACCCTGTCGGAATATGCGTTTGCCGGGCTGCTGCGTGGCAGCCGGACCGAGCTGGTGAAGGCCGGCCTGAGTGATCTACAGGTGCCGGCCAGCGCGGAGATTGTGCTGGAAGGCTTCATCTATCCGGACGATATGGCGCCGGAAGGGCCGTTTGGCGATCACACCGGTTATTACAACGAAGTGGACCACTTTCCGGTATTCACCGTAGAACGGATCACCCATCGCAGGGACCCGATCTATCACAGTACCTACACCGGTCGTCCGCCCGATGAGCCGGCGATTCTCGGGGTGGCTCTGAACGAGGTGTTCATCCCGATTCTGCAAAAGCAGTTTCCGGAGATAGTGGATTTCTACCTGCCGCCGGAGGGCTGTTCCTATCGGCTTGCAGTGGTGACCATGAAGAAACAGTACCCCGGCCATGCCAAACGGGTGATGATGGGGGTATGGTCGTTCCTGCGGCAGTTCATGTACACCAAGTTTGTGATTGTCACGGATGACGACGTGAATGCCCGCAACTGGGAAGACGTAATCTGGGCGATTACCACCCGGATGGATCCTGTCCGGGACACCACGCTGGTGGAGAATACGCCCATCGATTATCTGGATTTTGCTTCACCGGTCTCCGGTCTCGGCTCCAAGATGGGGATGGATGCCACCAACAAGTGGCCGGGCGAGACCACCCGGGAATGGGGGGAGCCCATCGCCATGACAGACGACGTTAAACAGCGCGTCGATGAGTTGTGGGATACCCTGGGCATTGAAAGTACGGCATCGCGCCCCGACTGATATGGGCAGTGAACACAGGGCGGTGCGGCTTTTTCCCTCTGGTATCGCCTTCACTGCGGCGCCGGAGGCAGATTTGCTCGGCGCTGCCGCGCAGGCTGGCATTGATGTGCCGGCGGCCTGTCGCAATGGGGTATGTGAAATCTGTGAGGCCCGACTGCTGGCCGGCAGCGCGCTGAATACCCGAAACCAACAGACTATAGAGGTCGGCGAGCGTTTGATGATGTGCCGAAGCATCGCGCTCACGGACCTGGAACTGGAGATATCCGCCGTTATGGCAGCTGGAAACAATCAGCCTGGCAAGTTTCAGGCAAAGGTCGTGGACGTACGTTCCATCAGTCACGATGTCTATCGCGTTGAGCTGCAGCTTCCGCGGCGTCGGGAACTGTCGTTTCATGCCGGGCAGTACCTGTCGGTTAATCTGCCTGACGCAGACCCCTGTTATTTTTCCATTGCCAGCAGCCCGTCGGCCCAGAATATTGAACTGCATATCCAGGCGACCCCGGAGTGGGTGTCGGCGCAGAAGGTTATTGATGCTCTGACGTCCGGTGGCGAAGTGACCGTGGAGCTGCCCCATGGCAAGGCATGCCTGGCATCTGCACCAACGAAACCCTTGTTGCTGGTGGCCGCTGGCACCGGTTTTGCCCAGATGAAAAGCCTCGTGGATTACCTCCGGGAAACGTCCTACGACCAGCCGGTGAAACTGTACTGGGGAGTACGTCGGCATGAGGACATGTACCTTCGCGCCCTGGCACAGCAGTGGCAGGACGAGTGGTCGCGTTTCACGTTCCTGCCGGTGGTGGGGGATGATGAGGATAATGATTGGGCTGGCCATCACGACCAGCTGGTTCGCGCGGTTCTTGCTTCCGGTATGGACTGGAAAAATGTGGAAGTCCACGCCAGCGGTTCGCCCACCATGGTGTACACCCTGATGGATGCCCTGGTGGATGCGGGCCTGCCCGAAGAGGCGTTCTTTTCTGACGTGCTGGAATACGCACCGAGGACCTGAATCAGGCCCTCGGCATCGGCAGTTCCGGTAGCCCGTTATCCTTGGCCAGTCCCTGCATCAGCAGTTTCACGCTGGCCTCTTCCTCACCCATGTGGGCATTCAGTCGGCTCAGTTCTGCCAGTGCCTCCCGGCTGCGTTTCAGGCGGAGGCTGGTTTCGAAATATTCCCGGGCCTTACCCCAGAGTTCATTGCGCAGGCTCAGCCTGCCCAGGGCCAGCAAGAGCTCGGGATTATTCGGCCGGTCCTTCAGCCATTGTTCGGCCAGTAACAACTGCTCATCCGGTTTCTGGCCCTTCACCCGCCCGTAGAGGTTGATCAGCTCATCACTCCAGTGGTTGCGCAGCACCTTGCGCAGCAGGGTTTCGGTCTGGACCTCGTCGCCAAGACTGGCAAGCAGGCGCGCGTAGTCCCGGATGGTGTATTCGTCGCGACGCAGAAAGCCCGGGAGCTCGTCCCAAAGCCTGGTCAGTGGTTCCAGCGACGCGTCAGGTTCCTGTTTCTGCTGGCGCCGGCAATCCTCTGCGGCACGCTCCAGCAGGTTGTGCCAGACCTGACGTTCGAGATCATTGAGTTCCGCTTCGGAAAGCACGCTGCGTTTGCGAAGTTCAGGCAATAATCTGGACAATTCGCGCCAGTCTTCCAGGCGCAGGTAGGTATTTTTCAGCAGCTTCAGAACAAAGGGATGATGGGGCGACTGTTTGCGCAGGCGAACCAGCGTGGCCAGGGCCTGCTCCAGCCGGTTGCCGGCCAGTTGCAGTTGCGCCTGGGTGATGCCCACTGCCATGTCGGAACCCGGGGTGCTGTCGAAGGCCTTGCGCAGCAGTTCATCCACCGCCTCGTGATCGCCTGATTCGAACGATGCCTGGGCTGCCGCCAGGTAATTGATCAGGGGTGTGTCGGCATGGCTGGCGGAGGATGTCAGCAGTTTCCGGGCTCTGGGCCAGTTGCCCTCGGCCAGCGCGAGAAGCCCCTGGGTGGTCCGGCGCCGGGCCCGGCGCTCATTGCCCCGGGCAATCCAGCCAGCTACCAGACCAGTGCTGGTTCTGAGCCTGCGGATAACGTTGATGGTGAGGACTGTCAGGACAACCAGGGCAATGATCACGCCCAATCCCACCCAGAAGTTGGTTTCGATCAGATAATGGCCCAGGCTGATCCGGATGTAGCCCAGATCATATTGCAACCCGAGGGACAGGCCGGTGCCTATCAGCAGTGCCAGCAGGATGATCAGTAACAGGCGAATCATGAATCATCGCCTCCATTTCCACTGCCGGAGTTTTCCTCGTCATTGCCGTTGTTGGCATTGAGGCGCCCCGCCAGCCGTTCCTTGAGCAGATCCAGGGACTGGCTGATATCCGGCAGCTCCGGATCCACATTTTTTTGCGCCAGCTCGGCCAGGGTGTCGCTCAGGGCTGCGACCCGGGGATTGCTGGCGTTGTACCAGTCGTCAATGGTGGTCCGGGCTTTGGTAAGGGCCCGTTCATACAGCGGCTGATTGCCTCGCAGCACGGCCATTTCCGCTTCTTCCAGCATGAGCTGCAGGTTGAGGCGGGCATAGGCGCTCTGGTCTGGAGAGAGCAGCGGCTTCACCGGCTCGTCCATGCGGCGTACAACCACCACCTGCATCAGGGTGGATTTCACCTTGTTCCAGGCCTGCGCAACGGCGCCGGGCTCTCCGCCGGTTTCAGCGCTTTCTTCCGTTCCGGCGTTGAGGACAAAGCCGGGGGCGTTCTCGCTGATCAGGGCCTGGTCGGTGAGCTGGTGAATGCTGTTGATGGCGGCTTCCAGTTTCAGGTAGAGACCGGTCCGGTCCACGCCGGTGAGTCCCTTGAGCGCCAGGATTTCACGGGCCAGCTGCTGGCGAACCGGGTAAACACCGATGTCGTCGGATTCGGCCAGCACTTCATCGGCCGCTTCCAGGGCCGACATGGCACCGCGAATGTCTTTTTCGATCATCAATCGCTGATTGGCAATGCGCAGCAGGTATTCGGCCTCTGCCAGCAGCCAGTCGGTGCGTGTGCGATTTCCGGCTTCCAGCAATTCACGGGCATTGTGGTCGATCTGGCGCTGCTGGGTGGCGATTAGTTCCCGCTGGCTTGCCAGTTTCTCTTCCAGGGACTGAAGGCGCTGGCTCTGCTGGCTGCCCCGGTCGCCGTAAAGATCCTCGAGCTGGGCGGTATCCTGTTGCAGGCTCTGGAGTGTCTGCATCACGGCCTGGTGGTTGTTCCATTGTTGCCAGCTCCAGAGGGCCAGGGCGACAGCGATGATCAGCGCAATGATGGCAACAAGCCATACTGGCCAGAGTTTCTGGCGGGCTGGTGGTTCCTTGGAAACGGTTGCGGGCAGTTGATTCGTAGTGTCTGTCACGGGCGTCCTTACTTGGCTTTTCCGGAGCCACCGTCCCGGCCGGCAAGTTGCGCTGCAACCGTGGCCACGATGTCGTTATCGGCAAGGCTTCCTGGTATACACGGATTTCGGAATCCCGCTGCCCGGGCCTGTTCGGCAACCCGATCTGCGGGAACAATCAATAACCTATCGTATAGATTATGGCTGCTATTCGCACATAGTGCGATGAGATTGTTCAAGGTTTCTCCAGACAGGGCAACGATGGCCTCCGGAGCAAAGGTATCGAGGGTGGCCCGGATCTGCTCTGGAGAGTAGTCCGGGCGGAAGCGGCGATACAGGGGCAGGAGGGTGACCCGGGCGCCCCGGGATTCGAGGGTTTCCCGAATCAGTTCACGCCCGGTTTCTCCGCGGGCGAGCAGGACCCGTTCACCTTGCAGCTTTTGCAGTGACGGCAGTGCCAGGAGCGCCTCGCTGGTCCAGCCTTCGGGCGGCCTGCGTGGGCTGAGGCCGTGTTCGGCAAGTACTGCCGTCGTGCCGGCGCCAACGCCGTACCAGCGGATGCCCATGGGAACCTGGGGCCACCAGGTGTCCACCTCCTCCAGAAGCAGCCTGGCGGCAAATGGGCTGACGGCGATCACATGGGAGAATTCATCCAGGCTCAGGATAAGGGTCCGCCGTTCGGGCGTTTCCGGCAGAGGTTCCCGCTCAATCAGTGGCAGGATACGCACATCGGCGCCGGCTGAGCGAAACCGGTTTGCCAGCCGGGAGGCCTCCGGTTCGGGCCGGCAGATGAGGATCCGCCGGCCGTTCAGGTCGGGCTCAGGTGGGTGTGTGGCCATAGATTTCAGCCAGCACCTTGTCGGCTCCGAGAGCCAGCAGATCCTCGGCCAGTTCCCGGCCCAGGCGTTCACCTTCGGCCCTTGGCGCGCGGCCCTCCACCCGGAAGATCTGGGTGCCATCCACTGCGCCCACAAGGCCCCGTAGCCAGATCGTGTCATCATCCTCGAGCAGGGCATAGGCTGCGATCGGTACCTGGCAACCGCCCTCGAGACGACGGTTCAGGGCCCGTTCGGCGGTGACGCGATCCCAGGTGTCTTTGTGCTTCAGGGGTTCAAGCATCGTCAGCAGATCCTGGTCATCCACCCGACATTCAATGCCAAGGGCGCCCTGGCCGACGGCCGGCAGCGAAACCGTGTCCGGCAGGCAGTAGCGGATACGCTCGTGAAAGCCCAGGCGCTTCAGGCCCGAGCTGGCCAGCACGATGGCTTCGTATTCGCCGGCATCGAGCTTGGCCAGCCGGGTGTTGACGTTGCCGCGCAGCACTCGAATCTGCAGGTCCGGGCGATAGGCCCGAAGCTGGGCCTCCCTGCGCAGGCTTGCAGTGCCGACCACGGCCCCTTGGGGCAGGGCGTCAACGTTGTCGTAGTGATTGCTGACGAAGGCGTCGGTCGGGTCTTCCCGCTCGCAGATGGCCACCAGTCCTAGCCCTTCCGGAAACTCCATGGGTACGTCTTTCATGGAATGCACTGCCAGGTCGGCCCGACCGTCCAGCATGGCTTCTTCCAGCTCCTTGACGAACAGGCCCTTGCCGCCGATTTTCGCCAGGGGCACGTCCAGGATCTTGTCACCCTGGGTCTTGATCTTGACCAGTTCCACGGTGATGTTGTCGTGCAGCCTTTCCAGTTCGGCCTTGATGAATTCCGCCTGCCAAAGCGCCAGGGCGCTGCTGCGGGTTGCAATGCGAAGGGTACGTTTGGACATGACACTCACTGTCGGTTCGAAAAAATGTCCGCCAAGGTTACCTTGTGGCGGCAGAAAAGTCCCGCGGCTACCACCTCTGGGAGCGCTACGGACTCAGCCTGGCTGGTGCTCCTGAAGCCACTGGCGAACGTTGCTGGCATGGCGGCGGCTGACCGGGAGCTCGCCCTGACCATTCCTCAGTACGACCAGGTTGTGGCCACCCGGCGTCCGTTTCAGTGCCTGGATAAAGCGCACACCTACCAGGGTGTTCCGATGGATTCGCAGCAGGATGCCCGGATAACTGTTTTCCAGTTCCTTCAGGGTGTAGTCACACACGGTCTCACCCCGGGCATGGTGGATGGTGACGTACTTCTGATCCGCCCCGCAGTAGAGGATTTCCGACAGATCGATCAGCTCGGTGCCGCGGTGGGTGCGCACCGCCAGTTGTTCCGGGCTCTGAGCCGTTTGCCCGTTCAGTGCCTGCAACTGCACCCGGTTGACCCTGCCCGCCCGGGCCAGGGCCTCTGCCAATGCCTCTTTGCGAACCGGTTTGAGCAGGTAGGCGATGGCCTGAACGTCGAACGCCTGGATGGCGTAATGGTCGTAGGCGGTGCAGAAAATCAGGGCGGGCGGATTGGCCAGCTGGCTCAGGCGGCTGGCAGCCTCCATGCCGTCCATGCCCGGCATGCGGATGTCCAGCAGCAGAATATCCGGCTCCAGTTCCGCCACCTGCTTCAAAGAGCTGTCGCCGTCTGCAGCCTCGCCACAGACCCGATACCCCGGCAGCGCCTCCACCAAACGGCGGATGCGTTCCCGGGCCAGGGGTTCGTCATCGGCAATCAGGACACTGCGGGTATCAGTCATGACTGGCCTCAATTCCCTTTTTCATGGATTCATGTCTTGCGGGCTTTTTGTTCGCCGGCCCTTTGCCGCGGCAACCTCAGGGTAACGGTATACACATCATTTTGATGGCTTTGCTTCAACACCGCCGGTTCACCGAACAGCGCCCGGAGCCGGGACTGTATGTTGGTCAGTGCCATACGGTTGCCGTCGTGTTGCTGGTTATTCTGGTCCGGCTTCGGGTTCTGCACCAGCAGGTAGACAAACTCGCCTTTGGCCTGTGCCTCAATCCGCACGGTGCCGCCGTCCGGGCGGGGCTGAATGCCGTGATAGATGGCATTCTCCACCAGGGGCTGAAGCGTGAGCGGGGGAATCGCCTGTTGCTCAAGGCCCTCCTCAATCTGCCATTCCAGTTTCAGTCGGTCGCCCAGACGCAGTGCCTCAATGGCCAGGTAGCGTTGGCACAGCGCCAGTTCCCGGGACAGCGGGATTAGCTGATCGCCGGTGCGAAGGCTGGCGCGAAACAGTTCCGACAGGTCCAGCACGGCCTCTTCCGCCCGTTCCGGGTTGACCGCAATCAGGCTGGCGATGGTGTTCATGCTGTTGAACAGGAAGTGGGGCTGTATGCGAGCCTGAAGCGATGCCAGGTGCGCCTGCATTTCCGCCTCCCGTTGCTGTTGCCACTGGTGCTGCAGGTAAAAATAGCGCAGCACCATGAGCACGATCAGTAACGCCAGCAGCATTTTCTTGGCCACGCCCTGCCAGACGGCCACGCCGTCCTGGGGGTGCAGTACGCTGTCGGCAAACAGGCTGAACGCCAGCACATCCAGCAGCACAATGGCGACAATGGTGGTCGTTGCACCGGAGACTGACATCCTCGCAAGCCTGGAACGCAGAAGGCAGATCAGGGCGGCACTGGTCAGGGTGGTCCACTGCACGAACAGCGACAGCAGTCCGAAGTAATTCCAGTCGATCCAGCCCCGGTCCGCCTGCACGATGGCGAGCACCAGGACCAGCAGTTCGCTGGTCACCAGCAACAGGAACACGGCCCTCACCCGGCACAGGTCCGGAACGAAGAACTCGCTCTCTGTCACACCTTTGTCCCCGTTACGGGGTGTCTCCTTTACCCGGGTCAGAATGGTATACTCCCGCCACGTTCAATGTACCCAGTTCCCGCCAGATGATGCCGGGCTGTCAGCAGGAAAGATAGACCATGACGGATCAGAAAAAGTCTGACCAGACCACAAGCTCTGAAAAACCCTGGGGCGGACGCTTCAGTGAGCCCACCGATGCCTTTGTTGAAAAGTTCACCGCATCCGTGGGATTTGACCAGCGCCTGTACCATCACGACATCACCGGTTCCATCGCCCATGCCACCATGCTGGCCGAGGTTGGCGTGCTCACCACCGAGGAGCGGGACCAAATCATCGAAGGCCTGAAAGGGGTCAAGGCGGACATCGAGGCCGGCAATTTCCAGTGGTCTGTCAGCCTTGAAGACGTGCACATGAACATTGAGGCGCGCCTGACCGACCGTATCGGCATCACCGGCAAGAAACTGCACACCGGCCGTAGCCGCAATGACCAGGTGGCTACCGATATCCGTCTGTACCTGCGGGACGAAATCGATGTTATTGCCGAGGAATTGAAGCGTCTGCAAGCGGGCCTGCTGGATCTGGCCGAGCGCGAGGCGGATACCATCATGCCCGGCTTCACCCATCTGCAAACCGCCCAGCCGGTCACATTCGGGCACCATTTGCTGGCCTGGTACGAAATGCTGGTACGGGATGCCGAGCGCCTGCAGGATTGCCGCAAGCGGGTCAACGTGATGCCCCTGGGCGCTGCGGCCCTGGCTGGCACCACCTATCCCATCGATCGGGCGATGACCGCCCGGCTGCTGGGCTTCGACCGGGCCAGCGAGAACAGCCTGGACTCCGTCAGCGACCGGGACTTTGCCATTGAGTTCTGTAGCTTTGGGGCGCTGCTGATGACGCACCTGTCTCGGTTCAGCGAGGAGCTGGTGCTCTGGACCTCCGCCCAGTTCGATTTCATTGATCTGCCGGATCGCTTCTGCACCGGTTCGTCCATCATGCCGCAGAAAAAGAATCCGGATGTGCCGGAGCTGGTTCGGGGCAAGACCGGTCGCGTCAACGGCCACCTGATCAGCCTGCTGACCCTGATGAAGAGCCAGCCGCTGGCCTATAACAAGGACAACCAGGAAGACAAGGAACCCCTGTTTGATACCGTGGATACTATCAAGGGCTGCCTTAAAGCCTACGCCGACATGATTCCGGCCATTCGCTCCAAGGCCGACAACATGCGGGTGGCGGCCAAGCGCGGTTTCTCGACCGCCACCGATCTGGCGGATTACCTGGTGAAGAAAGGCGTGCCCTTCCGGGACGCCCATGAAATCGTTGGCAAGTCAGTGGCGTTTGGCGTGGCAGAAGGGCGTGACCTGTCTGATATGACTCTGGAAGAGTTGCAACAGTTCTCCGATCACATTGGCGCTGATGTCTTTGACGTGTTGACCCTGGAAGGCTCGGTTCAGGCCCGGGATCACCTCGGTGGTACCGCGCCGGAACAGGTGCGCGCGGCCGTTGGCCGGGCCCGCAGTCAGTTGGGCTGAACCATTCCGCGTTTGCGGGGCGGGTCTGCTAGCCGCCGATCCGTCCCGTGGTCAGATCCACCGCCGCAGGAGTCAGTTCGTCCAGCGGTTGCGGCCGGAATAGCCGGTAACCCTGGCCGTAATGAATGCCCAGGGTCCGGACCTTGCGCAGGGCGTCGTCGCTCTCGATAAACGTGGCCACGGTGACCTTGCCGGCGGCCTCGGCAATTCGGTGCAGGGCTTCAAGCATCACCTGCTGCACCGGGTCCTCCTCCAGTTGCTGAACCATTCTCCGATCCAGTTTGATGATATCCACCGGCAATCTGGCCGCCAGGCTGTAGCTTTCCACCGACGCACCGGCGCCGTCCAGGGCGACGCGCAAGCCCGCCCGATGCAGCGCATCGCACAGCACGGCCACGTCATCGGGATACTGGGTGGCATGGGCTTCGCGAATTTCCAGGCAGAAACAGCCAGGGTCGAACGCTGATTTACTCAGAACGTCGGCCATAAAATCAGCGAAGGTATCATCCAGAACGCTGGCCAGAGACAGGTTGAAACCGCAGTACTTCAATCGTGGTTCCAGCAACGGCTGGTTGCCGAGCCAGTCCAGGGTTTGCCGGATCACCTGGCGATCCAGCCGTTTGGCCAGGTCGAAACGCTCCGCGATGGGCAGGAAGTCGTCGGGCTTCAGTGCCGCTTCAGTATCCGCAGTCGTCGGAATCCGGCAGAGGATTTCAATATGGTCGCCCCAGGTGGGGCTGGCCACCGGTCGCATCGCCTGGTATTCGAGAATCAGGTTGTGATTATCCAGCGCTTCGCGGATTTGCTCGACCCGTTTGCTGACAGTCGATTCGTCGGTCTGGTGGGCAATGGCTCTGGCAGCGTGGACCCGGTTTCGGCCAGACGTTTTGGCGGTATGGCACAGGTCGGCCGCCTGGCTCAGAAGCTGTTCCGGGTCCCCGGGAGTGTCGCTGTCCAGGATCAGAAGGCCGCCGGAAGCGGTGGTCTGGAGCCTGTGTCCCTGCCAGTCGAAGACAAAGTCGCCGATCAGATTGAGGGTTTCCTGGGCAATCTTGCGGGCCCGAGCTTCCGGGCAGTTCTCTATCAGCAGTGCGAAGGTGTCGCCGGCCAGTCGGGCCAGGGCATCGCGCTGGCGAACCCGTACGCCCAGGTTGCCGGCCAGTTCCCGCAGATAGCGGTCGCAGGTGCCGCTGCCAGCCAGATCGTTAAAGCGCTCGAATTCATCCAGATCCAGATAGAGCAGGCTGTCGCAGGATTCCCGATGGGTTTTCTGTTCCAGGGTTCTGAGTACCCGGGCGATGAATGCCTTGCGGTTCATCAGGCCGGTCACCGGATCGTGACGTATCCGGTATTCCTCGCTGGAGGCGTGGTTCAGTCTTGGCTCAATGCGACGGGCCACGTGCACGGCGCCGGTGACTTCGCCCTGGTCGTTGGTCAGTCGTTGGTAGTGAAATTCATGCACGGGTAGTTCCCGGGACTGTTGGGCCATGGGCATTTCAACCACGAAACTGTCACGCTCAAAGGCCCGGTGCCAGAGCCGCTCCATCAATCTGCGTTCGTTCGGGAACGCCTGTAGAAGGTCGCTCAGGTTGTCGCCTGCTTCCGGCTGCCGGCCGAAGGTTTCGGAAAACTGCCTGGCCCAGGCGGCGTTGAAGTGGAGCAGGTTGAATGAAGCATCGACGGCGACAACCAGGTCGGAGGTGGCGCTGGTGGTGGCTGCGAGCATGGCGTAGGCATGCTGGCGAGCCCTGTCGAGTTGCATGTCGGCGGTCCGGTCTACCAGAGTGCCTCCGAGCCGGGGAATCCTCCCCCCCTGCTTCAGCGCCCGACAATTGAGAGTCACCCGCCGCTGGTTCTGCCGCGAGGTGACAATATCAAGATTGAGGGAAAACGCCTCCCCCGTGCGGAGGCAGCGCCGGAACATGGCACGAACCCTCGCCTGGCCAGTCTGGCAGTAGAAAAGCGCCTGCTCGGGGGTGATGTCGGCTCCGGGTCTCAGCTCAAGAAGCTGGAACATACCTTCGGTCCAGGTCATTTCATTGGTTCGGGTATCCAGTTCCCAGATCCCGAAACCGGCACTGCTCTCGGCGCCCCGCAACAGCCGCGAATCTCTGGTGGAACTGTCGCACAGGGTTATCGTGGCGCTGGCCGCCTTGTCGGAATCCCGCATGTCGAGCCTAAGGCTCAGGCAGGCGGTGTAGAAAAACCCCTCCTTGTGCCGGAAGGTCACCAGAACATTCTGGCCCCGTTCGATCCGGTGGCGGTTGGCGGGTGCGAAGGGGTCATCCTGGCGGGATGCCAGGACCCGGTGTACCGGCTGCCCCTCCAGTTCGCTGGCATCGTAACCGAGCACTGCCTCGGCCTGGTGGTCGGCGAACAGGACTTTGCCTTCATCGTCGATGCGTAAAACGGTCTGGCGCTCGGATACGGGGGGCTGTTCCGAGCGGTAGCGGCGGATGATGAACTCTTTCACAGCGGGTGAGCCTCGCGTGTTCTCCAGCTTTTATTTTTCTAAAGGTTTTGCCACGATGCCGACATCATACTCATACTGATGCTGAAAAGAACCTCTCTGCGGAGCTGCCTTGACCGCCCACGTTGCCCCGATTTCCCTCGACTTTGAGGAGGGAATTGATCGTAAGACCCTCCGCCGTCTGAGGGACCGGTTTCTACTGGTCAATCAGCAGCGCTGGGACCGCGCTCATTCGGCGTTGTCCTATCGCCAGCAGATGGTGCTGGAAGTTCTGCCCCTGGTGTTTCATCTCAACCATCCGGCATTGCCCGGTTACCTGGACAGCGATTGCCCCTATGGCCTGAGTAATTACAAGCCGTCGCCCGCCACGATCAATGCGGCCCGGCGGCTGGCCCGGACCTTCTCATTGAAGGATGAAGGCAAACGCAAGCCGGATCTGGACGCCATGTTCCTGATGGGCAGTCCCGGAACCCTCGGTCACTCCGTGGCCAGTGATCTTGATGTCTGGCTTTGCCACCGGCGCGATTTGCCGGAGCGGGGAATCCGCTGTCTCGAGCGCAAGGCTGCCAAGCTGACTCGCTGGGCGGAATCCTTTGGTGTGGAACTTCACGTGTTCGTCTTCTGCGCCTCGGACTGGCGGGCCGGCCGGCAGCGGGCCGAGGTAACAGGCGAGAACTGTGGCAGTGCCCAGCACTTCCTGTTACTGGATGAGTTCTACCGGACCAGCATCCATCTGGCTGGCGCCTGGCCCATGTGGTGGCTGATTCCTCCGGAGCAGGAAGAAAATTACGACGACTGCATGCGCAAACTGGTGGATTTCCGGTTCGTGCGTGCCGAGGACTACATCGATTTTGGTCCGGTTCCGGCGATTCCCGAGGCCGAATTTCTCGGTGCTGGTGTCTGGCAGTTGTACAAAGGCATTGATGCGCCCTGGAAGTCCATTCTTAAACTGCTTCTGATTGAGTGTTATGCCCGGACCACCGGCGAGGCCTTGTTGTCCAGCGTGTTCAAACGGGCCGTGTTCTCCGGGGAGACCGATGCCGATAGCCTCGACCCTTACGTCATGCTTTATGATCGTCTCGAAGGCTGGCTTGCCGGACCGGAAGTGGCCTCGAGACTGGACCTGATCCGCCGAAGCCTGTATCTGAAAGCCGGTTTGCCGCTGACCCGGTCCGAAGTCTCCGGGGAGCAGTGGCGCGCCCGCCTGCTGCGCCAGATGGTGACACGCTGGGGTTGGTCCGAGAGCATTCTGGCCGAGCTGGACGAGCGCCAGCGCTGGCGGGCAGAGGATGTCACCAGCTTGCGCCGAACCATTGTCAACGAGCTGACCCATGGTTATCGGTTGCTGTCGAAAATGGCCAGGGAGCATGGCCAGCGGGCGGCCATCAGCGCCAACGATATCAACCTGCTGGGCCGCAAGCTCTATGCGGCGTTTCAACGCAAGGCTGGCAAGATTGAGCAGATCAATCCGGGACTGGCGCCGTCGCTGGCTGAGGAAAATCTGGCATTTCATCATCAGTCAGAGCAGGGCGGCGACGCCGACGGCTGGCTGCTGTACCGGGACCTCGAAGACCCGGCGGACGCTTTCTGGCAGCCGGTTATCCGTCGCTCCGGCAATCTGGCGGAATTGATGGTCTGGTGTTACTGCAATGGCCTGCTGACCCGCTCGACAAGACTGAACGTGCGTTCCGGGACCAGCATTGCCTCGGTCAGCGAATTGCGGGAAATGCTGGACGCCCTGTCCCCGTTCCTGCCATTTCCGGTTCCGCCTGCGGAGCGGGAGGCCTTGTCCCGGGGTGTCCGGCCCCTGAGAAATCTGCTGCTGGTCAACGTGGGCGTCGATCCCCAGGCGCATCTGACGGAAAAGGGGCTTCACAAGCTCAGTTCCCGACACGATTCGCTGGGCTTCAGTGGTGGCCGGGAAAACCTGGTGATCAGCATCGACCAGATTACCTTCAACAGCTGGCACGAGGTGAGCCTGCAGCACTATGCCGCCGGCGACACCCTGATCCAATGCCTGAAGAATGTCCTCGCCTCGGTGGCTGCAAACCCTGCGGAACTGCCCGGCGTTCAGGTGCACTGCCACAATCGGGGCCATGGCTCGGCCATTGCCCGCCGGGTTCGGGAGCTGTTTGCCGATGTGCTTCGACCCTTCTTTGCCGGCGGTACTGGCCCGCATCCGCTGCGTTATGTAATCGAGATGGATCGTCGCTATTTCCTGCTCCAGTTCAACGGGGTGGAGCCGGGGTTTGTTGCCCTGGAGAGCTTCGAGGCGCTGATGGAGCATCTGGCATTGCCCCAGGAACGATATCTGCCGGTGGTATTCGATCGCTACGCGCTGCAGGAAGAGCCGGCCTTGCGGGCGGTTTGCCTGGCCAGCGAACCGGACAACATCCAGGTGTTCTACCGTATTCTGGGCGACCGGGCCCGGCTCTGGGTGGTTGACGAGCTGGGTTCGGTGTTCAGTTGGGAGCAGGCGGTGACCAGTCGTCGGCACTTGCTGGTGCCGGTACTGCGGTTTCTCGATAACCTGATTGAGCGTCGGTTGCTGCGCCATACCGATTCGGCTGGCGTTGTGGCGGGCGTTCAGTGTTACGAGATTGTCCGGCGCGACGGCACCTGGCGCGCCGAATACCGGCCGGAATCGGATTCGGGTGTGCCCCTGCTCGGGTTTGAGGTCCAGGCCGTGGGCATCCATGAGGGCGACAGTCGTCTGCGCTTCGACATCTTCTGCGGTGACCAGGAATTCAGCGTCCAGGAGTACGGTGACCAACTGGTTCCGGCGGTGGCCCATTACATCCGGTCACTGCGCCAGAGTGACGAGATTTACCCGGTGTATCTGACCGACGTTCACCTGCCCCACGACCTCGATCCGAGGGTCTATCAGCAGGATATCCAGACCAGCCAGTATCTCTATTACCGGTCTGTGCTGGAGGACTCCCTCAACAAGCACCTTGCAAAGACGCGCTGACCTCGCGGCCCGGGGCGGGTGTCAGGTATACTGCGGCCATAGTGAACTCAGGGGTAGGTAGCCGATATGCGAGCGTGGACTCTGCCGATCATTGTGCTGATGCTGGCTCTGTCTGTGAGCGGTTGCGGCCAGAAAGGTCCGTTGTACCGTGACAGTCAGGCCGCTTCGGCGACGTCCGGGGCGGATTCGGCCCAGGACCAGTCGGACCGGAAAGAAAACCGCGACTAGTGCGCTGGCCTTCAGGCCCCGTTAAACGAATCAGGAAACTCATGGATCATTTCAACTACCGCGACGGCGAGCTCTACGCCGAGGATATCCCTGTCTCTGCCATTGCCGATCGTTTTGGCACGCCGGCCTATGTCTACTCACGGGCAACGCTTGAACGGCATTATCGGGCTTATGACGATGCCCTGCGGGATCACCCGCATCTGGTGTGCTACGCCGTGAAAGCCAACAGCAACCTGGCGGTTCTGAACGTTCTGGCCCGGCTTGGTGCCGGCTTCGATATTGTATCGGCCGGCGAGCTGGAGCGGGTATTGCGGGCCGGTGGCGATCCGTCCCGGGTGGTGTTCTCCGGCGTTGGCAAGCAGGAGTGGGAAATGAAGCGGGCCCTCGAAGTGGGCGTTCGCTGCTTCAATGTCGAATCCGACACCGAACTGGACAGGCTCAATGCTGTGGCGGGAGCACTCGGCGTAAAGGCGCCGATCTCTCTGCGGGTGAACCCGGATGTTGATGCCGGTACCCATCCCTATATTTCCACCGGGCTGAAAGAAAACAAGTTCGGAATCGATATTGCCGAAGCCCCCGAGGTTTATGCCCGCGCTGCCGGTTTGCCGAATCTTGAGGTGAAGGGTGTGGATTGTCACATTGGCTCCCAGCTGACCAGTGTGTCCCCGTTCCTGGATGCCCTGGACCGGGTGCTGGCGCTGATCGACACCCTGGCGGATCAGGGCATTCACATTCACCACCTGGATATGGGCGGTGGCCTGGGTGTTACCTACAATCAGGAACAGCCGCCGCAGCCGTCGGATTACGTCAAGGCGCTGGCCGAACGGCTGGGTGACCGGAAGCTGGAGCTCATTCTTGAGCCCGGCCGATCCATTGCCGCCAATGCCGGCATCCTGGTCACCAGGGTCGAATTCCTGAAGTGCACCGAGCACCGGAACTTTGCCATCATCGATGCTGCCATGAACGATCTGATCCGGCCGGCCCTGTACAGCGCCTGGCAGGCGATCATCCCGGTCACGCCGCACCAGGAAGGTGAGGAAAAAGCCTGGGACCTGGTCGGCCCGGTGTGTGAAACCGGCGACTTCCTGGGCAAGGACCGGCACCTGCGCCTCCAGGCCGGAGACCTGCTGGCGGTTCGCTCCGCCGGTGCCTACGGCTTTGTTATGAGTTCCAATTACAACACGCGGAACCGGCCGCCGGAACTGATGGTCGATGGTGACCAGGTGCATGTGGTTCGCCGCCGTGAAACTCTCGAAGATCAGCTCGCACCCGAGAGCTGCCTTCCGGAATGAGCGGGGGCGAGGAGATGACACAGCAACGCCGGAGTCAGGGCCCCATGCTTCGATTTACCAAGATGCACGGGTTGGGTAACGATTTCATGGTGGTGGATGCCATCAGCCAGCCGTTCCGTCTGCGACCGGATATGATCCGGGAACTGGCCAACCGGAACTTCGGGATTGGCTTCGACCAACTGCTGGTGGTTGAGCCGCCCGGGCTGCCGGATGTCGACTTCCGTTACCGCATTTTCAATGCGGACGGCTCCGAGGTGGAACAATGCGGCAATGGTGCCCGTTGCTTTGCCCGATTCGTCCGTGACCAGCGTCTGACCAACAAGAAAGTGATCCGGGTTCAGACCGCCAAGGGTGTGATTGAGCTTCGTGTGGGTCGCGAAGGCATGGTCATGGTCAACATGGGCGTGCCCGAGTTCAATCCGCCGGCAATTCCTTTTGCCGCCGACCGGCGCAAGGATGTTTATACCGTGGATGTCGATGGCCAGACAGTGGAACTGAGCGCCCTGTCTATGGGCAACCCCCACGGCGTGTTGCTGGTTGAAGACGTGGACCAGGCGCCAGTGGAAACGCTGGGGCCCAAGCTTGAGCGACACCCGCGATTCCCGTCCCGCGCCAATATCGGATTTTTGCAGATCCTTGATCGTACCCATGCCCGCCTCCGGGTCTTTGAGCGGGGCTCCGGTGAGACCCTGGCCTGCGGCAGCGGCGCCTGCGCTGCCGTTGTAGTTGGCTGCTTGCGGGGCTTGCTGGATTCCCGCGTGGAGATCGAGTTGCGAGGTGGCAAGCTGGTCATCGAATGGCAGGGTGAGGGGACCCCTGTTATCATGGAAGGACCTGCAACCAGCGTATTTGAGGGGCAGTTAAGGCTGCCAGGTGAATCTGGTGGTCGCCGCCGCAGAAGCGGTCGCCCCCATAAACAAAGATCCTGACAGCCAGGAGTACTCCATGACAGAACAAACGGCCCGCCAGAAGGCCGGTGAGCTCACCCGGGAAGAGGTGGCAGACTATCTGCGAGCCAACCCTGATTTCTTTGTCGACCAGGATGAGCTGCTACGCAGTCTGACCCTGCCCCATGACAGTGGCCGGGCTATTTCCCTTGTGGAGCGCCAGGTACACCTTTTCCGGGAGCAGCGGGATACCCTGCGCCGGGAGTTGGTGGAGCTGGTGTCAATCGCCCGCCATAACGACCGGTTGTTCGAAAAGAGCAAGCGGCTGTTGATGCAGGTGATTGAAGCCCGGACCCTCAACGACATGGCCGCAGCCATTGATGACAGTATTCGTGGCGATTTCGGGCTCGACGCGGCCTCGGTGCTGCTGTTCACCGATGTCGAGCTGCCCGAAGCCTCCCAGGGCGCGCTGCATGTGGTGAGCCCATCCGTGGCCCGGGAGCGGCTCGGCAGTCTGCTGGAAGGCGAGAGGGCTGTGTGTGGCCAGTTCCGTGAAAGCGAGCGGGAGTTTCTGTTCCCGGACCGAGAAGAACCGATTGCCTCCGTGGCGCTGGTGCCGCTCAGGCATGATGAGCTGGTGGGGGTGTTTGCGGTCGGCAGCTGCCAGCCGGGCTATTTTGACCAGAGCATGGGGTCGCTTTTTCTGAGCTACATCAGCGATACCCTCAGCCGCCTGCTGCCGCCGATGGTGCAGCGCCACACCACGGCTGCCCCGGTCACCGATATGGCGACGGAGTCCCGCTAGAGTGTCGGAGGTTCCGGCGGTGCCCCATGAGCTTTCCGGGCCGCTGACGGATTTTATCCGGCACCTGGCCTCTGAAAAACGCCATTCCCCCAGAACCTGCGACAGTTACCAGCGCGATCTGCTGCGTCTGGCGAGCTGGCTGAGCCTGTGTGGCTTTACCGCCTGGCAGCGGGTAACCAATCATGATTTGCGCCGCTATGTGGCGACGCTCAGTCGGGAGGGCCTGTCAGGGCGAAGCATTGCCCGGCATCTCTCCGCGACCCGTCGGTTCTACCAGTTCCTGCTCAGGGAGAAGCTGGCCTCGGATAATCCGGCGCTGGATATCCGTGCCCCGAAGAGTGGTCGTCGTTTACCTCGAGTGGCGGACGTGGACCAACTGAATCAACTGCTTGATGGCCAGCCGGATGATCCCCTGGAAGTCCGCGATCTGTGCATGTTTGAGCTGATGTACTCCTCGGGGTTGCGACTGGCGGAGCTGGCGAGTCTGGATCTGGATACGGTCGATCTGCGAGGTGGTGAAGTCCGTGTGCTGGGTAAGGGCGGCAAGGAACGGCTGCTGCCAGTCGGTCGCAAGGCGATTGCAGCGATTCAGCAGTGGCTGCGACACAGAGCGGCGCTGGCCAACGATGGTGAAAGCGCGCTGTTTGTCAGCCAGAGAGGCGAGAGGCTCAGCCACCGCAGCATCCAGGCCCGCCTCAGCCGCTGGGGTATCAGCCGCGGTGCCGACCAGAAGCTCCATCCACACCTGTTGCGACACTCCTTTGCCAGCCACATGCTTGAGTCCAGTGGCGACCTTCGGGCCGTACAAGAGCTGCTGGGGCACGCCGACATCGCCACAACTCAGGTCTATACTCATCTTGATTTTCAACATTTAGCCCGGGTTTATGACCAGAGTCACCCCAGAGCGCGTCGCGACAAGTATCATGGCAAGACCAGCGACAAGAGCACCTGATACCGGCAACGGGCGGGCAGGGCATTCGCAATCATCAACAGTACAGCAAGGGTAAGCGGGAGCGTTCCATGGCATCGGATCAGTCCTGGAAGGAAAAGTACCTTCAGGAGCTTGAGTCGGCAGATAATCGGGAGAAGCAGTGGAAGGCGGAACGGAACACCCTCGAACGCATGCTGGTTCGCACCAGTCTGGCTTCCGAAGGCCAGACCCCGGAACTGGACCGTCTGTTGGCGCGAATCCGCAAGGATCTGCGAAAAAAACGGGTGGATGTGGACGCCTGGAAGGAATTGCAGGACCAGATTGATCGACAGGTCGCCCTTCTTGACGAACGCCAGTCAGGCAACGACAGGAAACCTTCCTTTTTTTCCCGCAAGTCGCGAGAGCCGGACCCGCAGCAGCAACAGGCTGCCCCCGAATTTCAATCCGAGAGCTCTGAACAGGCGGAGCCTGTACCGGGCAATGATCAGGATATCGAAGACAATGCCCAGCGGTTGCGTATTGCCCGCCGGGTAGGCCAGTTGCTGGGCCAGATGCTTGCCCAGGTTTCCCTGGAGCCCGCGGCCGAGGCCCGTGCACGGTCGCTTCAGCAATCCCTGCTGGCCAGCAATGACTGGGACGAATTGCGGGAAGGGCTGAACCATGTGGCAGAACTGGTGATAGCCGCGGTAACCCGCAGCAAGCGTGAATTTGAGGACTTTCTGAAGCGACTGGATGAACGGCTGGAGCTGCTGCGAGAGCATTTCTCGGCCCAGTCGTCGGCCCAGTCCGGGCGGCTGCATGCATCTGAGGACCTCGACCGGGAAATCCGCGAGGAGATTGAGCGGGTGGGGCAGCGATTGCAGGAGAGCGACAACCTGCTGGATCTCAAACAGTCGGTCAGTCGTCACCTTGAATCCATCGGTCAGGCGGTCGGCCGCTTCCGGACCCAGGAATCGGACCGCGAGCGCGCGCTTTCCGAGCAGCTTGAGGCCATGCAGGAGAAAGTGGCGGCCATGGAGGCTCATTCCGAGCAGATGCAGGAACAGGTCCGCAAGGAACGATTGCGCGCCATGACCGATCTGCTCACCGAGCTGCCCAATCGCGAAGCCTGGCAAGAGCGGCTGTCATTCGAGTACAACCGCTGGCAGCGTTATAGCCATCCTCTGACCGTGGGCGTGCTGGATATCGATCTGTTCAAACGCATCAACGACTGCTACGGCCATAAAGCCGGAGACCGGGTGCTCCAGTTGGTCGCCAGGGAGTTCAGGGAGCGCCTGCGCACCACTGACTTTGTGGCACGGTTTGGTGGTGAGGAATTCGTGGTGCTGTTTCCGGAAACCGAGCCGGCGGACGCCCGGACAGTGGTGGATAAATTGCGGGAGCATGTCGGCAAGCTGCCGTTCCACTTCCGCGGAGAACCGGTCACCGTTACTTTTTCCGCCGGCCTGGCGTGCTTTGTTGCCGGTGACACCGAGGAATCGGTGTTTGACCGCGCCGACCGCGCCCTTTATCAGGCCAAGGACGCGGGCCGCGACCGGGTCATCATCAGCGACAGGGCCATCGCTCAGTGACGCATCATTGCGTCCAGCTCGTCGATGACTTCCGCCCAGTCGCTGTCTTCCTCAAGGCCTTCTTCCAGGAAGTGGGACTGGCTTTCGGACCAGATGGGAGCGTCCTGGATCGCAACTTCGCTTGGCAGGGGTGAGTACCTGGCGACAAAATCCTCAATGCTTTTGGCGTCGGACGCCAGGCCAAGTTGTTCGAACAGAGTGCTGAGGGTGTGTTTGCTGGTGTCCATGGACATTCGTCTCCCGTTGGCCGTTTGCCTGAATGAAATCAATGGCGTTTGCAGGTATTGTTCCCTGAAATGTAGCGGAACCCTTAAGGATATCCAGTGAAGGTTACCCTTGCCTTTCTACTATGCTGCCTGTTGGCGCTGTTTCAATCCCCGGTACGGGCGGAACCGCCACAAGCATCGCCGGCACCCGTGCTTGGCAAGCAGGAATTGACCTGGCTGGAAGAGCAGGACCGCTTTCGCATCGGTCTTCGCAGTGATCAGGTGCCGCTGGTTTTTGATACCGGTAATGGCGTTCTTGCCGGGACTTACATTGACTACCTCGCCCGGCTCTCAGACAAGCTGGGAGTGACCATGGAGCCCGTTGTCCTGGAACCGGGTCGGGAGAGTGGCCCGGTTCAGAACGAGCTGGCAACCGATGCGGTTCTCACCACGCGGATGCCCGGCATGCCGGTGGTTCCCGGTAAACGCTTTACCGACCCCCTGATGTCCCTCACCTACGGTCTGTTCGTCAGTGCTGGCGATGCTGCCATTCGTACTCTGGCCGATCTGGAAGGCAACCGGATTGCCGTGATTGCCGGTGACCCCAACCAGTACCCCATGCTCGACCCGGTGGAGGAGTTCACGCCGGTGCCGGTGAGCAACGTCAGCGAAGCCGTTGGACAGATACTCTCGGGTCAGGCTGACGCTTTTCTGGCCCCGGTTCCGGTTGTTTCCGATTATCTGCAGTCGGCCATGGTGAACGGCATCGGTCTGTCGCTCCTGCTGGACAGCAATCCGGTGGATGTCGTGTTGCAGGTGGACACTGACAACGATCGACTGTTTCAGGTTCTGAACAAATCCATTGCTGCGATCAGTCATAACGAGCATCGCACTATCCGTCAATCCTGGCTGCAGGCAGACCAGCCAGCCATGGAGCGAAGCGGACTGGAGCTGTCGGCATCGGACATCGATTGGCTCAAGCAACACCCGAACCCCAAGGTTGCCTTCCGCTCGGATTGGCCGCCGTTTGAATACACCCAGGATGGTCGGCCCACGGGCCTTATTCCGGACCTGCTTACCCGGCTCGAGGCCCAGTTGAATGTCCGGTTTACCCGGACGGTGGCAGGGAGTCGGATGGACGCTGAAGAGCAGCTCCGGTCCGGTGAGGTTGATATATTGCCAGGCTTGTCACGAACACCTCGCACGGAAGAGGCCTTTCTGTTCACCCGGGCCTATCTGACCGTACCCATTGCCCTTGCGATACGGGATGACGGGCGTTTTATCGGCGACCTCCGCGAGCTCCGCAGTGAGCGGGTGGGTGTGGTTAACCGGCACGCAGCCCACGATTATCTGCTGATCAACCACCCGAACCTGGACCTGTACCCCATGGATACCGTGGAGGAGGGGCTGCTGGCTCTGTCCAATGGCGATCTGGATGTTATGGTTACCCATATCCCGGCGGTCAGTTACACCGTCGCCAGGCTGGGGCTGTCGAACCTCAGAATCACCAGTATCACTCCCTATCAATACGACCTGAGACTGGCAGTGCGCAAGGACAGCCCGGAACTGCATCGGGTATTGAACAAGGCCTTGGGCAGCCTTGAGGCCAGCGAGACGGAATCGATCTACAACCGCTGGATCCATCTGGATATCGAGCAGGAAACCGATTACACCGTGGTGCGTCGGGTGGTGCTCATTGCCATTCTGGTGGTGCTGATCTTCCTGTACTGGAACCGCAAGCTGTCCAGGGAAGTAGACGAACGCATCCGTTCCGAGAATGCCCTGCGCAGGAGCGAGGACGAATTGCGCGCCGCCAAACTGGAGGCCGAACGTCTTGCCCGCGAAGCGGAGGCGGCCAGTCTGGCCAAGAGTGAGTTCCTGGCCAACATGTCTCATGAAATCCGGACCCCGATGAATGCGGTGATCGGCTACAGTGATTTGCTCAGCAACAGCGTTACCGATCCACAGCAACGGAACTATTTGGATGCCATCCGGGCTGGAAGCCGTAGCCTGCTGATGTTGATCAATGACATTCTGGACCTGTCCCGCATCGAAGCCGGAAAGATGAGGCTCGACTATTCTGCAGTGTCTGTGCGTCGTCTCCTGGACGATGTTCGCCACATCTTTGATTTGCGAGCCCGTGAGCAGGGCATCACTCTGGAAGTGAGTGTCGACTCACGTATGCCTGCGGCCATGATGCTGGACGAGACCAGGCTTCGGCAGGTCCTGTTCAACCTGGTGGGAAATGCCATCAAGTTTACCCATGACGGTGGTGTGACGGTTCGGGCCACCGCGAAGCCGCTCAAGAAACGATCCGCCAACGCTGAACAGAGCGCAGAGGCGCCGGAGCGCCAGTATTACAAGTTGGTCGTCACCGTCAGCGATAGTGGCATCGGAATCCCGCAGGACCAGGTGGAGCGGATCTTCGATGCCTTTGAACAGCAGGAGGGGCAGAACACCCGGCGTTATGGTGGTACCGGGCTCGGATTGGCGATCAGCCGGAAATTGGCGAGGATGATGGGCGGCGAGCTGGAAGTGGAGAGTGAGCCGGGTACGGGTTCGGTGTTTACGGTAACGCTGCCTCGGGTCGAGGCCACGGTGGAACAGGCGGAGGATGAGGGAGCACCGAAGGAGTCGGAGCGGCTGCTGGCCCAGACCCTCAGCATGCAGGAACGGGGCTGGCTCAGGGAGCAGCTGGCGGCGGACTTCGGTGATGAATGGGAAACGGTAAGAGAGAGCGGCGATCCGGAACAGATGAAAGATTTTGCCCGCCGGGTGCTGGCTTGGGGCCAGCGGTTCCGCTCCCGCTCCGTGACACGCTACGGCGAAAAGCTGCTCGCGGATGTGGAGGCGTTCAATCTGGATGCGGTCAACAGCACCCTTGAGGCATTCCCGAAACTGCTCGGCCGCGAAGAGTGACGAATCGGGTGCCTCAGAGGCAATCGAACTGTGAGCGGCGGTCGAAAGCGACCGAGACCATATCGTAGCCGGAATCCGACAGCTGGCGGATCAGGTCGCGGTCTTTCAGCAGGGTCATGCAGACCTTATGCACGCTGGCCTGCAGCTGCTCAGATGCCATCTGATTCGAGGCCAGGCGGAAATCCACGATCAGGTACTTGCGGTCGACCGCGGCGCTGGCAGGAATATCCTGCCGTTCAACGCTCTCGTAACCAATATACGTCGCCTGGGCTTCCGGAAACACCTGGCTCATGAGTACGTCGAGGTTTTCACCATGAGCAAAAGGCGCCGACAGCAACAGGGCCACGACAGCGATGGAAAGCGAAGATTTGATAGTCATTGGATTCCACTCCCTGGTGACAATCCGGTTAATCTGTAACCAAGTGTAAAGTTTGGTTACCGTTGATTATTGCAGAGTCTGTCGCATTTTGCGTGATATGTGACATTAATTTTTCAATTGTTTGCACTCTCGACACAATGACGGGCGGGGTTTCGGGCTCCCGGTGTGCGACTCGATCAACTATGATGTAGAAAAGACGGACGTTAAGAGGAAAACGCATGTTTCAGCTTGTCTTTAAAGGGGAATGCGTTCCCGGAACGGATCTGGAAACTGCGCGCAATAACGCCCGCACCCTGTTCAAGGCCTCTCTCGAGCAGGTCGACCGTATGTTCAGTGGTCAGCCGGTGGTTATTCGCAACAAGCTGGAAGAGGTTCAGGCCGAAAAGTACCGGGCGGTACTGAAGAAGCACGGCATGGTCGCCTATGTCCAGCCGATGGCCGATGCCCGGCCTGCTGCCGATGCGCCATCTCAGCCCAGGCCTTCGGCCCCGGCAAACCAGCCGCGTCTGCAGCCGGAGCCAGCAGCTCCGCCGGCGGAAGCGAAGCGGGGTGAGGTTCCCCAGACCGAACCCGGCGATCGTCTCCCGGTGGCGGGCGAGAAGGTAGACACGATTCTCTCAGGCTCCGGTCTCAGTCTGGATCCGCCCGGAGTCACCCTTGCAGAGAAGACCGAAGTGGAACCCCCGATGTTCCAGCATCTGGACGAGTGGAGTCTGGCTCCGGCCGGCAGTGATCTGGGTGTGGAGCGTGACCTGCCGCCGCCGGTGATACCTGATGTGTCCCACCTCTCGCTGGCGGATGACGACAGCTCCGAGCGGAAATGAGCCAGTTGTGACTCAGCGCAACCGTTTGGCCCGGAGTGCGCTCTGGCTGCTGGCCGCGACCCTGTTTCTTCTGGCGCCTCTGGCTCCGGCGGAGGAGCGCCCCCGGGTGGGGCTGGTTCTCAGTGGTGGTGGCGCCAAGGGTATGGCCCATGTCGGCGTGCTGAGGGTGCTGGAGGAAATGCGGATTCCGGTTGACCTGGTGGTGGGAACCAGCGCTGGTTCCGCGGTTGGCGCCCTTTACGCCAGCGGTATGCCGGTCAGTGATATCGAGCAGCGTTTTATTGAAATGGACTGGCTTTCCAGCTTTCGCGATGACCCTGGCCGGGTTTACAAGCCGGTTCGGCGAAAGCAGGAAGACTGGCGGTTTCCGGTGGTTCCGGGAATCGGGGTTCGCGCCGATGGCCTGCATGTCGGCGGTGGGCTGATTGCCGGCCAGAATCTTGGTTTCATCCTCAATGAACTGACCCGTAACGCCGCTCTGGTTGAAGATTTCGACCGGCTTCCCATTCCCTTCCGGGCTGTTGCCACGGATCTCGAGACTGGTGAGCAGGTGGTGATCGGTGACGGCAACCTGTCTGAGGCCATTCGGGCCAGCATGAGCATTCCCGGCGTGTATGCGCCGGTGAAACGCGATGGCCGGCTGCTGGTGGATGGTGGCGTCGCCAATAACCTGCCAATCAGCGTTGCCCGGGAATTGGGCGCGGACATTATCATCGCCATAGATATTACCGACAGCCTGATGCAGATCGACGAACTGCGAGGTGCGTTTTCCGTGGTCGGTCAGCTCACAACCATCATGACCCGAAGAAACACCGATCAACAGCTGGATCTGCTCGCAGAGAGCGATGTCCTGATACGCCCGGATCTGGAGGGTTACACCTCCGCCGATTTCTACGATGCTCCGGTCCTGTTCGAGCTGGGTGCCAGCACGGCCAGGGAGCATGGTGTCGAACTGCGTCCACTCTCGGTGTCCAGGAAGGCGTGGGCGGCCTGGCGGGACCGTGTGGCGGCAAGGGATGCGGACGCAGACATCATTTCGCGCATCGAGATAGAAGACAGTCGTCGGCTGGCTCGCGACTTCCTCAAAGAGCGAATCCGACAGAGAACCGGCGAGCCTCTGAATACCGGGCAGCTGGAGGCCGATCTTAAACGAATCTATGGCCTCGGCTACTACGAAATCGTGTCGTATTCGACGGCGTCGTCGGCCGAAGGTACGGTCCTTACTATTCGCGTCCAGGAGAAAAGTTGGGGACCGAACTACCTGTCTTTCGGACTCAATTATGAGGATAACTTCGACGGGGAAACCCGTTTCAATCTGGCGTCAGCTCTTCGCATGACCGAGTTGAACGAGCTGGGCGGGGAGTGGCACACCGGGGTTCAGCTTGGCACCGAACCCTGGCTGCGCAGCCAGTGGTATCAGCCTCTGGATTACGGTTATGAGCGTTTCCTGGTGCTGGGGGGCGAATATTCCCGGGATACCTTCAGCCAGTTTGATGCCGCGGGCACGCGCATTGCGGAGGTTGACGTGACCTTCCGAAAAGCGGATCTGGCGCTGGGTATGGAAATTGGCGGCAATGCCGAGATCAGACTGGTCTACGCCCGGGGCTATGCCACGGTGGATGAGCAGATCGGCCAGCCGGTGGCCCCGGAGGGTTCCGTGCATCAGGGCGGTATAGCCCTGCAACTGGTCCATGACTCGCTGGATGATACCTTTTTCCCTCGCACGGGTGGTTTTGCCGGCCTTCGGGCACGCTTCGAGCGTGAGGGGTTGGGGTCAGACCGGGAGTTTGATTCGGTTACCGGACTGGTGCTGGGTACTGACAGCTGGAAGGGCCTGACGTTGACCGGGCTGATGTATGCCCATGCCGTAACAAAGGGCACGCCAGGCATTGAAAATGCGGTCCGCCTGGGCGGTTTTCGCCGGTTGTCGGCTTACGCCCCGGGTGAAATTACCGGAGACAACGCGTTGATGGTCTCAGCCTACGCCAGCCAGAGCTTTGGTGGACCACTGCTGCCCTGGTTTGTGGGCGCCGGGTTCGAGGCGGGTAATGCCTGGCCCTCGCTGGGTGCGGCAAGCTGGGACAACTCGGTGAAATCCTCCAGTGTGTTCGCGGGCGTGGATACCTTCCTCGGTCCGGTTCAGTTGGCCGCAGCCTACAACAACGAGGATAACTGGACGGCCTACCTCAATATCGGTTTCTCGTTCACTCAGCTCTTCTACTGAGGGCCCTCAGGCAGTCTTGTTGCCGGTCTTTTCGATGGCAGCGAGAACCTGCTGACACTGTTGCAGGGCATAGCGGTGCAGTATCTCTGCCAGGCGGTGCTCATCCCGATCCTTGATGGCGCTGATGGACTGCTCCATGTGCGCCAGGTTGTCTTCGAGCACCTGGTTGCCTCCCTGTTGGAAAGCGACAAACGCGCAGCGCTTGGCCGATGGCCAGAGGTCATCAATGGCCGAGACAATGAAATAGTTATCGGCGTAGGCCAGCGACGCCTTGGTGTACTCAATGCCCAGCTCCAGAAAGGCCATCAGATCGTTTTTCTGGTAGCAGGCCTGCATCTGGTCATAGAGGTTTTCCAACCTGGCCATATCATCAGGCTGCCAGTTACGCACCAGCTTGCGCCCGGTATGGGTGAGGTACAGTTCCAGGGTTTCGTAAAGGCTGCGAACGAAGTAGTCATCCAGCGGGGTCACGAAGGCACCCTTGCGGGGAACGTTACGAACCAGATGCCGCTTCTCCAACAGCAGCAGCCCTTCCCGGATGGATCCGTGGCTGACGTCCATCTGCTTGGCCATGGCGCCCTCATAGATCCGCTCTCCGGACCGGAGCTGGCCAAAGGCAATCAGGTTCTCGATGTGGCGGGCGACCTGTTCGGTCAGTGTTTCTCTGGGTTTGAAGGCATTCATGATGATCTGTCGCTACTGCGTACTGGCTGAATCGTGTAGGCATAGTCGCACATCGGGTATTTCCCGGCCAGTGGCCCTTACCTCCTAGAGCAACGGTGCCAGCAGCCGGACCGCACGGCAAGCCACGCGGAACAGGATCGAGCGGTCCTTGTAGTCGCTTTCGGTCATCAGGCGGG
This sequence comes from Marinobacter maroccanus, assembly GCF_002933275.1. Taxonomy (GTDB): domain Bacteria; phylum Pseudomonadota; class Gammaproteobacteria; order Pseudomonadales; family Oleiphilaceae; genus Marinobacter; species Marinobacter maroccanus. The sequence continues at coordinate 17,665 of NZ_PSSX01000008.1, read as the reverse complement.
AACTGTCCAGATCCTGTTCCAGCATGGATTCCACACTGTGGATGAAGTGCGGTGCTGTGGTAATGGCGGTGATCTCGAAATTCAGCCGCATTGACCGGTTGTCCATATTGGCCGTTCCCACTGCCGCATACCGGGCATCCACCAGGATAACTTTCTGGTGCATGAAGCCGGGCTGGTAGCGATAGATACCGATCCCGGTCTTGCAGGCCTGGACCAGGTAGGAGTAAGCCGCCAGACCGATCAGGCGGCTGTCTGATTTTTCCGGAATCAGGATCCTCACGTCGACCCCCCGAAGGGCCGCCAGCTGCAGCGCATTCATGATCTGGAAGTCTGGCACGAAGTAGGGCGATGCGATCCAGAGCCGGGATCGGGCGTTGTTGATGCAATTCAGGAAAAACAGGGTACAGGTTTCCCAGGTGTCGGCGGGGCCTGTCGGCAGCATCAGCACCTCGTCGTTCCCGGGCTGGTTTTCGGAGGGCTTCCAGTCGAGGCTGGGGAAATCGTTGCTGGCCCAGTTCCAGTCCTCCAGCCACGCCAACTGGAGGCCGGTGACTGCCGGACCTTCAATCCGGCAGTGGGTATCGCGCCAGGGTTCCTGGTCCATGGCCGTGCCCAGGTATTCGTCGCCCAGATTGATGCCGCCCACAAAGCCGACTTTGCCGTCGCAGACCAGCAGTTTGCGGTGGTTCCGGAAATTGATCTGGAACCGCCGCCGGCGGATGTTGCCGTCCCCGAATGAGGCAACCCGGGCGCCGGCGGCGGCAAGCTGATCAAGATATTTCCGGGGCAGCCAGACGCTGCCGATGTCGTCGTACAGGAACCAGACTTCCACACCCTGGGCCAGTTTGCGCTCGAGAATCGACTTGATCCGGCGGCCCACCCGGTCTGATCGCACGATGTAGAATTCCAGCAGGATATAGTGCTCGGCGTCTTCCATGGCTTCAAACAGGGCGTCGAAGGTGGCTTCGCCGTCCCGTAACAGTGTGCATCGGTTGCCATCGGTAAACGGTTGGCGTCCCAGCCGGCACAGCACCTGTAGCTCGTCTGTGAAGCGGTCGCTGGTCGGGATCGGTATGGAGGTGGTCTGTTGTTCGAACCGGTTCAGCAGGTTGGTCAGAGATTCGTCTCCGAGGCGCCGGGCTTTCACGTAGCCGCCGAAACGATAACGCCCGAACAGGACGAACATGGGAACTGCCACATAGGGCAGCGCGATCAGGCCTATAACCCAGGCGATAGCGCCCTGGGTGGTACGATAAGTCATCAGAATGCGATACACGCAGGCGAATGCGCCCAGATAAAGAGCGCCAACCGCGATTGCAACCAGAGACAGCTCGTCCATCATTGATCCCCGTCGCCGGTGCCCGGCCTCAGGTTATCTGCCTCTGGGGTTGCCAGATGCCGCGCGCGGTACTCGGCCGGCGAGGTGCCGGTCCAACGTTTGAACGCCCGGCTGAAGGCGCTGAGTTCAGAGAAACCAAGCAGGAAGGCAATCTCCCCGAGAGCGTACTGATCCGCCGCCACATACCTGAGCGCCTTGTCCTGGCGGACCTGTTCCACCAGGCCATGAAAACTCAGGCCCTCCTTTTTGAGCTTTCGGTAAAGCGTCTGGCGGCTCATATGGCACTGGCGGGCAAGGCTGTCAGCATCAATCCTCTCGGTTGCCATCTGTTTCGAAATCAGCCGGCGAATCTTGCGGCCAAAGGAGCGCCGGGTCTGCAGCCGTGCCAGCAGGGAGTTGACCTGTTTCAGCACTGCTGAATAGACATAGGGGTTGCGGCGGGGAATCGGATGCCCGAGATGCCGGCTGCTGAATGCCAGGCGGGTAATGCCACAGTCAAATCGGACCGGACCACCAAGGAGTTTTTCATACTCGTCCGCGTACACAGGAGCGGGGTGCGCAATCTCCACCCATTCCGCGTGGATGCCCGGATGAATGAAGTGGCGGGTACGTGTGATGGCCGCCGCAAGGGTCCGGTCCATATCCTGCCGGCAGTAGTGTTCGGCCCTGTCCGGCTGCCAGCACAGGATGGCCTGGTCGGCAGTCTGCTCGAAGCTCAGGAATACCGATTCATTAATCAGCCGGTGCAGGCGCACATACTGGGTAACCGCCTCACCCAGCGTATCGCAGTTGAAAAACACGTGCCCGACCAGCCCCATTCGCTCCGGGTCCACGACCTTTCCAGCATGCAGCCCGACACCCGGATCGCCGGTAACAAGCTCGGCGTGCTCCCAGAGCCGATAATGGGCATCGGCTGGAACGCGGCGGTCCGGGTCAGTGAGTTCTGACATTGCCAGCCCGGTCAGCTGCTCAACGCGCGGTGCATTGAGCACGCCCTGGCGCTCAAGGTAATGAACCAGTGCCAGCGTGCTGGAGGCTGCCACCAGGGGAACGCTGGTGGACTCGGATTGAGCAGATGTCACGTTATACGGCCTGATAGTTAACGACCTGTCATGATGACTGATACAAAATGTCAAGTGTATGCAACCGCCTGTCAACGGTCACCCGTGGCTTTAACGATAGCATCAGCGTATCAGGTTGAAGCAATGGAAAAGCAATCAGGAGGTGTTTTATGGAACAGGAAATTTTCGTACCTCATACCGAGCTTGAGCGCAAAAACGTCATCGAGCTGGCCGAGTACCTGAACAGCATCTTCTATTGCTGATTTCTCAGGCGTAACGTCTATGACCTTCTGCCGGGCTATGCCCGGCTTTTTTTCGTCTTCTGAAAATGACCGGCAATACCGGCACTTGCTCGCAAGGCTGGCAGTGGTAATGTATCCGGTTTGAGACCGCAGACCAATCTGGAGACTGACTGCCCATGACTGTTGCGCTGAATCACCGCATTACCGGCGAAGGCCCGCCCCTGATCCTTTTGCACGGGCTGTTCGGATCTCTCGACAATCTCGGGGGCATCGCCCGCCGTCTGGAAGATCAGTGGCAGATCCATGCGCTGGATGAGCGTAACCATGGTGGCTCTCCCCACATCGACACCATGGATTATCCGGCCATGGCGCGGGATGTGCTCGCCTACATGGATGCACAGGGCCTGGACAAGGTCAGCCTGCTGGGCCACTCCATGGGCGGCAAGGTGGCGATGCAGGTCGCCCTGCAGGCCCCTGAGCGCGTCGATAAACTGATCGTGGCCGACATCGCGCCGGTTTCCTACAAGCCCCGACACGATGCCATTCTGGAAGGATTGACCAGCATGGATCTGACCGGTTTACGCTCCCGCCAGGACGCGGACAGACTCATGGCCGATTTCGTTGAGGAGCCGGGCGTGCGGCAGTTTCTCCTGAAGAACCTGGAGCGGATTCCCCGGGAAGAGCAGCAGGAGGGCGGGCCTGCGTTTCGCTGGCGACTCAACCTGCCGGTTATCGATGCCTGCTATGAGAATCTGGCCAGGGCGCCTGAGGGTGATGGCCCGTTTGATGGGCCCGTGCTGTTTCTCAAGGGCGCGGATTCCGCCTACATCCAGGAGAAGCACCGGAATGATATTGAACGACTGTTTCCCCGGGCGCAGTTGCGTATTATCCAGGGTACCGGCCACTGGCTGCATGCCGAAAAGGCCGATTCCTTTGCCGCCCTCTGCCGCCGTTTCCTCGGTGTCGGTGACTGACCGGGTTGTGTGTCGGGTATTTTCCTGCCCACCGGCCGGTCTGCTAAGGTAACCCAATCGCTGACACACGGAACTGACATAACAACAGGCGGGCAAGGTGTATGAAATGGATGGTGGGGTTGCTGGTTGTTTTCCTGCTACTTGGCAGCTTCCTGCTGACACCGTCGCCTGTTGACAGCAAAGCCTGGAGTCCACCCTCGCCGCCCCCCCTCACCGGGCTTATTGCGCCGAATGAACGACTGAGACTGGCGGATCTTCTGGCCCGGGGCCAGGTGTATGGTCCCGAGGATACGACCGTCAGCGAGGATGGCGTGCTCTATACCGGCACTCAGGATGGTTACATCGTTCGGGTGTTCCCGGATGGTCGGGTCGAAAACTGGTTGTCTACCGACGGACGGCCCCTGGGCATGGTTTTTGACAGTCAGGGCAACCTGATTGTTGCCGATGCCTGGAGAGGCCTGTTGTCCATAAGCCCCGAAGGCAAGGTTACCGTGCTGGCCCGGGAGGCTGAGGGTACGCTGTTCCGGTTCACCGATGATGTTGATATTGCCGATGACGGGCGAATTTACTTTACCGACGCCAGCTCGAAGTTCCGTCAGCCGGAATACCTGCTGGATCTGCTGGAAATGCGTCCCCACGGCCGTTTGCTGCGCTACTCCCCGAAAACCGGCAAGGCCGAAGTTCTCCTGGGCAACCTGCATTTTGCCAACGGCGTTGCGGTATCTCCGGAGGGTGACTACGTGCTGGTTAACGAAACCTGGAAATACCGCATCCTCAGATACTGGATTCACGGGCCCAGAGCCGGGCAGGCAGAGGTGTTTGCCGACAATCTGCCCGGTTTTCCAGATAACCTGGCGGTGGACGAACAGGGGCGCTACTGGGTGGCGTTTCCTACCCTGCGGAACCAGAAAGTTGACGCCATGCACCCACGACCCTGGCTCAAGGATCTGGTGGCCAAGCTCCCGGACAGCCTGAAGCCCGCGCCAAAGGAATATGGTCTGGTGATCGCCTTCGATCGGGATGGCGACGTTATTACCAGTCTCCACGACACCCGGGGAACCCATCTTCAGGAAATTACCTCGGTCAATCCCCACGGTGGCAACCTGTACTTTGGTTCACTTCACAATGATCGTATTGGTCGGCTACCGTTGCAGGCCATTCCCGGTCTCGGAGAGAGCAACTGATGCAGCACCAAGACATTGCCTGGGATCTTCCGGCGCCCTTCACCATTGATATAACGGTTCGGGCCGAGGATACCGACCGGCTCGGACATGCCAATAATGTTGTCTATGTGCGCTGGCTGGAGGATGTCAGCTGGGCTCACATTGAAAGTCTGGGTATGAGTTGGTCGCTGCATGAAAAAACCGGAAAGGCGATGGCCATTACCCGCACGGAAATTGATTACCTGGCCTCGGCGAACATCGGGGATCAGCTGGTGTTGGGGACCTGGCTGACCGACTACGACGGTCGTTTCCGGTCTGCCCGACAGTTCCAGCTGGTGCGTCCGTCTGATGGCAAAACCCTGGTGAGGGCGGTCTCCACCCACGCCTGTGTAGATATGAAAAGCCAGCGGCCTGCCCGTGCCCCGAAAGAATTTGCCGAAATTCTCGGTTCTGCTGTTGTGGCCGGAGGTAAGGGGCTCTAGGTACCCCGAGCTCTTTTGTGCTTTACTTCAGCTAGTCTTGTTCAAAGCCAATCCCGTTTAACCTGTTGTCCGGAGATCCCCATGGAAAATACTGCTGACCAGAATACTGAAGCCACGATGCGCCATGTGATCTACGATCGATTCGGTGAGCGTGATGTCCTGCAGGTGGTCGAGGCTGACGTGCCGGTTCCCGGAGACGATCAGGTGCTGGTCAGGGTGCACGGGGCAGGGCTTAACCCCATTGACTGGAAAACCCGGAAGGGGTTGGGGTTCGCGGCCCGGCAGATCGAGAATTCCCTGCCCTGGACGCCAGGTTACGATGTGGCCGGTGAGGTCGTTGGAGTCGGTGCCAACGTGACCACCCTGGCGCCCGGTGACCGGGTTATGGGGATGGTCGGATTTCCAGCCGGCGGTGGCGGTTATGCCCAGTACGCTCTGGCGGCAGCCGATGAGCTGGCCATTGTGCCGGAGGAGCTGGACCTGGTGTCTGCGGGAGCTTTGCCCCTGGCGGCGCTAACCGCGTGGCAGGCCCTGTTTGAAATGGCGAAGCTGGAGTCCGGGCAGAAAATCCTGATTCATGCCGGCGCCGGTGGGGTCGGGCATTTCGCGGTCCAGTTCGCACTTGAGCGTGGCGCCCATGTCATTGCCACGGCTTCGGCCGGGAACCGGGATTTTCTGGCGGAACTCGGGGTGCACGAAGTGATTGACTACCGCAACACGGATATCGGCGAAGAGTGCTATGGCCTGGACGTGGTGCTGGATCTGGTTGGCGGTGATACTGGCAAACGTTCGCTGCACACCCTTGGCGAGCAGGGTGTCCTTGTCACCATCCCCACGGTTACTGCCGATGAAATCATCAGTGCCGCAGAGGAGATGGGATTACGCGCTCACGGCATGACCGTCCGCCCTGACGTCTTTCACCTGGATGAGATCGCCGAGTTGATTGAGGACGGCGACGTCAAGGTGCACATCGAGAAGGCCTTTCCGCTGGACGATGTTGCCCAGGCCCATGAACTCCTTGAGGGTGGGCACGTGCGCGGCAAACTGGTGCTAGATTGTCGATGAAGGTTCCTGGCCGGCCGGTTGATCCTGGCTGGCCGATGGTTCCCCATCCTCTTTCTCCTTGCGCTCCTTTCTGGCCTGGGCCGGTACCAGGCTGATCAGGATCCAGTCGTCTTCCGGTTTAAGGTCTTTCATGCTGCAAACCGGAGCGACATGCTCCTTGCTGTCGAACGTGAACAGCACCAGGGCCTGGTTCTGGTATTTGTTCAGGAACTCCTCGTAACCAAATTCCTCGCTAAGCTGAGTGGTCTTCACGGTGTAGCCCTGACTGACCAGGCTGGCCAGTTTGGCGTAGCTGACGCCGTCAAACAGGCCCCGGGTCATCTGGATTTTTTCGGCCGTCTGGTGCCGGGCCTTCTGGTCCTGGTCACCCTCTGCCAGGCTGAACACGCACTTGTTTCCGAACCAGTCCAGGAAGTGGTACGTGGCCAGGGAATTCATGTGCTTGTATGGGGAGATGACCAGCAGCTTGCCGATGCCCGTCAGGTCGAGATGGGTGGACGCGTGTTCTGATACGGGGTTGCCAAAATAGACCTGCAGGTTCTCCATGCGCGCCAGGCGCACGTTCTCCCAGTTGGTATCGGCCAGGGTCACCGGTACCTCATACTTCTTCAGGGCCTTGCCGATCATCCGGGCCACCGGGTTGGCGCCCAGGATCAGGAAGCCGTATTCCGCCGGCTCTGCAACTTTCAGCAGGCGGGCGACTGGCCGGGCGGTCAGACTTTGCAGGGTGACGGTGGCGATGATCAGCATGAACACCAGGGGCACCAGGGCGCCGGCACTTTCATAGCCAAGCTTTTGCAACTGGAAGGCGAACAACGCTGACACGGCCGCGGCAACGATGCCCCGGGGGGCAATCCAGCTCAGGAAGAGCTTTTCCCGCCAGTTCAGGCTCGTACCTATGGCGGACAGGAAAATACTCAGCGGTCGGGCTACCAGCATCAACAGGGCCAGCACCGCCACCAGGCCCCAGCCCAGTTCGGCAATCGCAGCAAACTCAACCCGTGCCGCCAGGATGATGAATAGGGCGGAAATCAGCAGAACGCTCAGGGATTCCTTGAACTCCAGAATACTCTCGATGGGTACCTGCTTCATGTTTGCCATCCAGATACCCATGACGGTCACGGTCAGCAGGCCCGACTCATGGGCCAGTTCGTTGGAGATGGCGTACACGCCGAGCATGAAGGTCAGGGTGCCGGCGTTATGCAGGTACTGGGGAATCCAGTGCTTGCGCAATACAATGCCATTGAGATAGCCGGCAACGGCACCGATCACGAAACCCACCGCCAGGGTCTTGCCGAAGATGTAGAGTGAGTGGCCAAACACGTTGCCCTGCCCCCAGGAGACAATCCCCTCGAACACCAGAACCGCCAGCAAGGCCCCGACAGGGTCAATGATGATGCCTTCCCAGCGCAGGATGTTAGCCAGTTTCGAGTCCGGTCGTACGGAGCGCAGCAGCGGTGCAATCACGGTCGGGCCAGTGACGATGGAAATGGCGCCGAACAGCAGGGCGACAGCCCAGGAGACATCCAGAAGCCAGCGTGCTGCAAGGGTGCCGATGATGCAGGTGACAATGGAACCCACAGGAATCAGGTTGCGGACCATCTTGCCGTGGCCGCGGATTTCCGCGTAACGCAGGGTCAGGCTGCCTTCAAACAGGATGATGGCAACGGCCAGGGAGATAACCGGGAACAGCAGGTCGCCAAACACCGCCTCCGGAGCCAAAAAACCCAGGACAGGCCCGGCAGCAATGCCGCCGGCCAGCAGGAACAGGATCGCGGGCATGCGAACCCGCCAGGCAAGCCACTGACAGAACAGTGAGAGAACACCAATGCTGGCAAGAAGCAGGACAGTACTGACAGGCATAATGGTTTCAGGTCCGTTGATCTATTGGTTGGCGCGCCGGGCAATCCGGTTCAGAAGTCGGGAGGCCGCAAAAAAACCGAAGCTGGCGGTTACCGGGCTGGCGGCGCCAAAACCCGAGGCGCAATCCAGTCTTACCGGGCCGTCGGTAGCCGGTTTCTGCAGGCAGACTTCGCCGTCTCCGGCAGGATACGTCAGCTGCTCCAGGGAGTATACGGCCTCAATGCCAAAGCGACGCTTCGGGTTCCGGGAAAAACCGTATTCCCGGCGCAGCAGATTGCGGACCTTGGCCAGAAGCGGGTCCTGGGTGGTTTTGCTGAGGTCGGCCACCTGAATCTGGGTGGGGTCGATCTGTCCGCCGGCGCCGCCGGCACAAACCAGCGGAATTTTCCGGCGCTGGCAGTGGGCAATCAGGGCGGCCTTGGCCTTGACGCTGTCGATGGCGTCGATCACCCCAGTCATCTCCCCGGTAATCAGCTCGCTGACATTCTTGGTGGTCAGGAAGCCGAAATGCACCCGAATGTCTGCCTCCGGGTTGATAGCCCGCAACCGGTCTGCCATGGCGTCGGTTTTGGTGCGCCCGTACTGGCCTTCCAGGGCGTGGAGCTGGCGGTTGGTGTTGGACACACAGACATCGTCCATGTCGATCAGGGTAATGGTGCCAATACCGCTTCTGGCCAGGGCCTCGGCAGCCCAGGATCCGACACCACCAAGCCCGACCACGGCTACATTGGCGTGACGAAAGGCTTCCAGGGCACGGCGCCCGTAGAGTCGTTCGATGCCGCCAAAGCGGAAAGCGTAATCGTCGGCGTTCATGGTGTCCCCGTGTTGGTCCGTTCAAAAGCCGGACGAAATCAAAGAGCGCAATTGTAACCCAGTGACCGCACAGACGAAAAAATGGCCATAAAAAAAGCCACGCAGGGCGTGGCTTTCAAAATACCCAGTCCGACGGGGCGCTGGGCAGGACTAGTTCAGAGACACTAATCAACGTGACTATTATCAATTTCCAGGCAGTCACTCTGAAGGTCAGAAGCTGTCATTGATCGGTCATTTCCGGCCAGAGCTGCCTGGCTCTGGCCGGAGTTGGGATCACGCCGCCCAGTGGTCGTCTGAGAATGCCATCAGGCTGTCCTTGCCGCTCTGAATGTCACCCAGCAGCCAGTCGACTTCCGGCAGCAGCTTTTCGAAGAAGAAGCGTGCAGAGACCACTTTGCTCTCCAGCAAGGGCTTGTTACCTTCGCCGGCGGCAAGCTGTTCGTTGGCGACGTTGGCCATACGGGACCAGAGGTAGCCGATCACGGTCAGGGCCATCAGGCGAAGGTACGGCGTCGCGGCAGCTCCTGCCTGCTCCGGATCTTTCGGTGCATTGGTGGCCAGCCACATGGTGGCGGTTTCCAGCGCCTTCATGGCGTTCTTCAATTCTTCCCGGTGCGGCGCCTCCGGATTGTCCTTCAGGTATCCGCTCAGGGTGCCGAACAGGGTGCGCACCAGCTGACCGCCTTTCAGGCTCAGCTTGCGGCCCACGAGGTCCATGGCCTGAATGCCGTTGGTGCCCTCGTAGATCCGGGCAATCCGGCCGTCCCGCACCAGTTGCTCCAGCGGCCAGTCGGTGGTGAAGCCGGAACCACCCAGTACCTGCAGACCGGTATTGGCGTTGTTGAAGCCTTCGTCCGTCAGGAAGGATTTCACGACGGGTGTGAGCAGTTGGACCAGATCATCGGCGGATTCCCGGACAGTTTCGTCCGGATGCGCAACCGACAGATCCAGCTGGTGTCCGGCAAACAGGGCCAGGGCACGCATGCCTTCATTCAGGACTTTCTGGCGCATCAGCATCCGGCGCACATCCGGGTGAACGATGATCGGATCAGCGGGGCCATCCGGGTTCTTCGGGCCGCTCAGTGAACGGCTCTGCAGGCGCTCACGGGCAAAACCGAGGCTTTCCTGGTAAGCCATCTCCGCGAGGCCGAGGCCTTGCATGCCGACCATCAGGCGGGCTTCATTCATCATGGTGAACATCGCCCGCATACCATCATTTGGCTCGCCGACAAGCCAGCCTCTGGCGCCCTCGAAGTTCATGACGCAGGTGGCGGAGCCCTTGATGCCCATCTTGTGCTCAAGACCGCCGCAGAAGGCAGGATTGCGCTCACCGGAATCCGGCAGGAATTTCGGAACCACGAACAGCGAAATACCCTTGGTGGTATCCGGTGCCCCGGGCAGTTTGGCCAGAACCAGGTGCACGATGTTGTCCACCAGGTCGTGCTCGCCTCCGGTAATCCAGATCTTGGTACCTTCGATGGCATAGCTGCCGTCATCATTCGGGTTGGCGCGGGTGCGGATCAGACCCAGGTCCGTGCCGCACTGGGGTTCGGTCAGGCACATGGTGCCGGTCCACTCGCCAGAGATCAGTTTTTCCAGATAGATCTTTTTCAGTTCGTCTGACCCGTGGGCGTGAAGGGCACTGATGGCGCCGTGGGTAAGTCCAGGGTACATGCCCAGGGAGAGGTTGGTGGAGCAGACCATTTCATCCACCACGAATTTCAGGGTATGGGGCAGGCCCTGGCCGCCGTATTCCAGCGGCGCGTCCAGTGCGGTCCAGCCGCCTTCGACAAATTTCTTGTAGGCCTCCTTGAAACAGTCCGGCGTTTTCACGGAGCGGGTTTCAGGGTCGTAGGTGCAGCCTTCCCGGTCGCCAACCTGGTTGGTGGGCTGGATGACTTCTGCTGCCAGCTTGCCAGCCTCGTCAATAACCGCGGAAATCAGATCCGGGGTGGCATCGGCGTATTTTTCCAGCTCATGCAGCCGGTCTGCGCCCAATACATCAAACAACAGAAAGCGAAGGTCATTCGCCGGAGCCTGGTATTGCATGGATACTCTCCTAAGTGCGCTTTTTTACTGGAGTTCTACCGGTAACGGCAGTACTCCGAAAGATAATTGGAATACTGGTTTCATACGCCCGTTTTAAAGGGCTGGTTCACCGTTCTGGCAGTCCGGAAGATAGAATTTTCGTATGTCCTCCAGAACAAAGGAGGCTTCTCATGAAACAGGTGGTGATTGCCGGGGTTTCCGGCGCAATTGGCGGCGCTTTGGCGACCCGGTTGATTGACCGGGATGCGCAGACCCGTGTGATCGGGTTGTGTCGTGACCCGGAGAAGGCGCCCGAGGCCTTGCGAGCCCATGGGCGAAGTACGGTGTTGCCATGGGATGCCGAGGACAGTGCGTCACCAGCCGCCGTTGCAGAGGCGCTGGAATCGTTGCTGGCCAGCGAGGAGGGTATCGACGGCTTCATATACGCCGCCGGCTTGCTCCATGGGCCGGGTATGTTTCCCGAGAAGCGGCTTGAAGACCTGGATTCGCAGAGTATGGCGCGTGCCTTCGCAGTCAATGTAACCGGGTTCGGGTTGCTGGCACAGGCCCTATTGCCGTGGCTTCGGCGCCGGGAGTTCAAACGGGTGACGGCCATTTCCGCAAAAGTAGGCTCGATTACCGATAACGGGTTTGGTGGCTGGTACGCCTATCGCAGCTCCAAGGCGGCGCTGAACATGCTGGTGCGCAACCTGTCCATCGAGTTGCCCCGCCGCTGCAAACCGATAGCCTGCGTGTCCCTGCATCCGGGCACGACCGAATCGGCACTGAGTGAACCGTTCAGTCAGTCCCTGGCGAAACTGAAAGTGCATACGCCATCGGAAACAGCGGCGAACCTGCTTGACGTGCTCGATGGTTTAGGCGAGGAAGATAACGGGCGATTCCTGAGCTGGGACGGCTCGGAGCTGCCCTGGTAGCCGGATTGTTTTCGGTTTGGCCATAAAAAAGGGGCGATGATGAGTCGCCCCTCTTCTCACGCTCTACACATCCTCGGGCCGATCACCGGATAAACGGATTGAGCATCCGCGTAAACGTGCCTGTCAGCTTCACCGGCGCGCTGAGCACAGAGAGCGTGATGCAGTCTTCACAGCCAACCGCTACCGGCTTGTGCTCATCTTCGTCCGTCAGCACTACGAAATCCCACTGATTGAACACACCTTTCTGGTCGGCAAAGGCGCCTTGCAGAACGATGGTAGTCTCCTCACCCCGGTGAGTGTGGGCTGGCGCTTTTCCGCCCGCGGCCAATTTCTGGAGGACGACCTGTTCTTTCTGGCCGGGAAACCGGTCGGTAATGTCCAGGACACTCACATCGCCCAACTGACGCTTCCACGGCAGGCTGTTGAGATCTTCACCCAGCAGCTTCTGTAGAGCACTGACCCGTGGGATCGCCGGAGTAGCAGGCTCGCCAGATGGTTCACTGTCGATTCGTGAAAGAATGCTGTCGAACATGCTTTCAGAAACAGTCACCTTCGGTTGCTGCTCCATCATCACAGCGCCAAGACTGTCCAGTGTGTCCACACGGCTTCGGCAGTGGGAACACTTGTCCAGGTGGAGCTTGATGCAAAGGGCATGAGGCTCACTCAGGTTACCTGCGCTGTATTCCATCAGGCTCAGGCTGTCGGGATGGTGCCGTGTCATACGTTCTGGTCCTGCAAAATCACTTTCAGTTTGTTCAATGCCAGACGAACCCGGCTTTTAACGGTGCCAAGCGGGATGTCCAACTCGTCTGCGACCATCTGGTGCGACTTGTTTTCCATGTAAACCTTGGCAATAACCGTGATCTGTTCTTCCGGAAGGTGGCTCAGGGACTCCCTGATCCGCCGCTCGGACATGAGGCGGTGCAAAGACGTGACCGGCTCGTTCTCGTTTTCACCCGGAATCTGCCAGAGATCTTCCGTCTCAACCGGCATTTCGGCACTGGTACGCTGCATTTTGCGGAGCATATCAATGCGCTGGTTACGGGCGATGGTAAAAATCCAGGTAGAAGCGGCAGCCTTGCGCCAGTCGTAGAGGCAGGATCGCCTCCAGATGGACACAAACACTTCCTGCACGAGCTCTTCCGCGTGGCTTGCCAGGCCGTTGGCCATGGCGTAGTACTTGATTTGCGGGCCAAAATGCTCGAACAGCGCGTGGTATGCTTCTCGGTCCTGGTTCTTACCCACTTTCTGCAGCATCTGGCTCCAGGGATCCTTCCGGCCCTCGGAATTGGCTGGCTTCTGATCCAGTGTGGTCACCGGACGCTCCTTGACAGTCGCATGATTTGAGCTTGTTCTGGTCATCATTCTATGCACTCGTCCCGGGTTTGTCAGTTACAAGGTTTACGGAATGCGTTATCCGGTGGATCAGCCCGGTTGGAAAATAATGCAGAAATCTGGCATCAGCGACGGTTGCCGGTCGTCTCGCCGGTGATTGCCGGAACCTGCAGAGCGGTCTAGGCTGAGCAATACACCGATACCGGAAGATAACCATCCCCATGAATGCACCCGGAATTACCGGAAATCTGCCCGTTATCCGGGCGCACTATGCGGATATTCTCTGCCAGTTGGCGGAGGATCGTGGCCTGCAACGGTCCCGGTTGCTGTCAGATTCCGGAATCCGGCCCTCCATGCTGGGTCACCCGGAGAACTTCATCACGGTTGATCAGTTCAGCGCTCTATGCCGCGAAAGTCTGGTGCAAAGCGGTGATCCGGCCCTCGGGCTCGAATACGGCAAGCGACTGAAATTTACCACCCACGGTTCCCTTGCCCAGGCCGCCATCAGTTGCGACACCCTCGAGCAGGCGCTCACGGTGTTGATCAAGTATTTCCAGATCCGCTTTGTTTACATGAAGCTGTCTTTTTACGTGGACGGCCGTGAGGCAGTGATCCAGCTGGACCTGGCGCACAGTATCGAGGATCTGTACCGGTTCAACGTCGATGTGGTGATGGCGTCGTTGATGGATGTGAATCTTTTGCTGTTCGGTCAAAGGCTCCTGGACGGAGGCCGCTGCCTTCTGGATTTTCCGGAGCCTGAGGATGCAACGGCCTATCGCCAGCTGTTTGGCAGCCAGATCACGTTTGGCAGCGGGGTGAACCAGCTGCGGTTTAAGGGGGTTTTTCTGGATTCCCCCATGTCCCTGTCGAACCCGGTAACCCGTCGGATAGCCGAAGCCCAGTGCGAGGAGGAAATGCGGTTTATCGAGGGCGCTACGTCGGTCTCGAACCGGGTGATACGCCTGCTTGAAACCGGGAAGAGCCAGCGGTTACCGGCGCTCGAGGAAGTGGCTGAACGCCTGCAGATGTCCGCAAGAACACTTCGCAGGCAACTGGCAGCGGAGGGTGTCCGGTTCCAGCAGCTGCAGGATTCCCTACGTCACCGCCGGGCGTTGGAGCTTCTGCGCCGCAATGAGCTGACCATCGACGAGATTGCCGATGCCCTCGGCTACAGTGACCCCTCCAATTTTGGCCGGGCTTTCCGCAAGTGGGAGGGCATTGCCCCCAGCGCCTGGCGCCGGGAGCGCCGGAAACCCTGAGTCTGGCTATTCTTCCAGGTAGGTGTAGCCATCCAGACCGGCGGCCAGCTCCGCCAGTAGCGCTGACTGGGTTTCCGGTGTCAGGGCAGAGGCGGCGAACTTGCGTCGGTAGGCATCCATCAAGGCATCCGGTTCAAAGTTCACATAGCGCAACACCTTGGCCACCGTATCGCCGGTGATGGGGTCGCTGATCTCATGGCCACCTTCTGTGGTCAGGCGGACGTCCACAGAATGGGTGTCGCCGAACAGGTTGTGCATGTCCCCCAGGATCTCCTGATAGGCGCCGGTCATGAAAAAGCCCATCAACAGCGGATCGCCAGGTTTCTCTTCCGGCAGGGGCAGGGTGGTCTCGGTGCCCTGGCCATCCACATAGCGGTCGATGCGCCCATCAGAATCGCAGGTGATGTCCTGGATGACTGCGCGTCGGTTCAGCGGCCGGTCCAGACCATTGATCGGCATCACCGGGAAGATCTGGTCGATGCCCCAGACATCGGGCAGCGACTGGAACAGGGAGAAATTGACGAACAGCTTTTCTGCCAGTTTCTCGTTGAGCTCGTCGATGATTTCCCGGTGGGCCCGGTTGCTGCTGTCCAGCTGATCCCGGAGTAGTCGGCAACAGCGGGTGTAAAGTGTTTCGGCGTCTGCCCGTTCCTGCAGGGAGAGTACGCCGTGGGCGAACTGGGCGTGAACATCGGCCATTGCGTGCAGCACGTCATGATAGATCTCCGCCAGTGAGCGCGGCGTGTTGGCGTCCTGCAGGCTCTCCAGGTCACGCCACAGATCGTGCAATGGGGCCGAGGCTGCCTCGTCTGGTTGTTGCGGCGTGCGGTTTTCCGGTGCTTCATGGTCGATCACGTTGGTTACAAGCACAGAGTGGTGCGCGGTCAGGGCTCGGCCGGATTCGCTGATCAGATCTGGATGGGGAATACCGTGGCGATCGCACTCCGCCTGGAGTACGTGTACGACGTTGTAGGCATATTCGTAAACGCTGTAGTTCATGGAGCAACTGCTGCGGGAGCGAGTGCCCTCGTAGTCCACGCCCAGGCCTCCGCCAATATCCACCGTTCCGATCGGCGCGCCCATCTGGCGCAGCTCGCTGTAAAAGCGGGCACATTCCCTGAGGCCAGTCTGGATGTCACGGATATTGGCGATCTGCGAGCCAAGGTGGAAATGCAGCAGCTGCAGGGTGTCGAGGGCTCCCGCCTGGCGCAGGGTGGCGACCACATCCAGCACCTGGCTGGCGGACAGACCGAATTTGGATTTTTCACCGCCGGTGTTCTGCCAGTTGCCCTTGCCGATGGTCGCCAGGCGTGCCCGCACCCCGATCAAAGGTGATACGCCAAGGCGTTCCCCTTCCTCCAGGATAAGTGGCAGTTCCGACTTTTTCTCAACGACAATGAACACCCGGTGACCCAGGGTCTGGCCGATCAGAGCCAGGCGGATGTATTCCCGGTCTTTATAGCCGTTGCAGACGATCACCGATCCCGGTTGCTGCGACATCGCCAGCACTGCCATCAGTTCCGGCTTGCTGCCCGCCTCAAGGCCGATCTGCCCTTTCGAGGCAGCCGGCTCTGCGGCCAGCAGTTCCTCGACTACACGGCGCTGCTGGTTCACCTTGATCGGGTAGACCGCCGTGTAACAACCCTGGTAGGCGTGTTCTTCTGCGACCTTGTTGAAGGCACTGCATAGTTTATTGACACGGTCGTGCAGTATATCAACGAAGCGTACCAGTACCGGTAGTTGAACCCCGGAGTCGGTCAGCGTTCGGGTCAGTTCCGGCAGGTTGATTCGGGCCGGGCTGTGGCCACGATCCGGACGGATCAGTACCTGGCCCTGGTCATTGACGCCGATGTAGCCATCGCTCCAGTGGGCAATGTTGTATACCTTGTGGGCCGGGGTGGCGCTGGCTTCGCTCATGCTTGCTATCCTGTCAGGAAACACTGGCCGCCATTGTATGGATTCCCACTCCGGGCTAAAAGCACCGGGTGTGGAAAATACGTGGCCGTTCACCGCGATTATCGCTTTAGCTCACGATGGGGCGCACCTACAATACGCCCTTTCAATTCAGCCCATGGCCCACAGCGGGAGGCAAGACATGACAGCACTCAATGACGGCTGGTTTACCGAGGTATTCCAGGACCAGGGGACGGCGTTCTCCCTGCAGGTGAAAAAGAAGCTCCACGAGGAGCAGACACCGTTCCAGAAACTGGAAATCTATGAGACCGAGACCTTCGGTAACCTGATGGTCCTGGATGGCTGTGTGATGCTGACCACCCGCGATAACTTCCTGTACCACGAGATGATGACCCATCCGGCCCTGTTTACTCACAGGGACCCCAAAAAGGTGGTGATTGTTGGTGGCGGTGACTGCGGCACCCTGAAAGAGGTGCTCAAACACCCGGGCGTAGAGGAAGCCTGGCAGGTGGAAATCGACGAGCGCGTCACCCGCATGTCGGAAAAGTACTTCCCGGAGCTTTGCGAAGCGAACAGTGACCCGCGCGCCAACTTCTTCTTCGGGGATGGCATTCAGTGGATGCGGGACATTGAGCCGAACAGTGTCGACCTCATCATCATCGACAGCACTGACCCGGTCGGTCCAGCCGAAGGCCTGTTTGCCCTGGACTTTTATCGGGATGCCATGCTGGCCCTGCGTGAGGGTGGCATTATTGTCCAGCAGAGTGAATCGCCGCTGCTGCACACCGAAAGCATCATCAAGGGTATTCACGAGGACATGCGCAAGGCAGGGTTCGAGCATGTGCAGACGCTGCCATTCCCGCAACCGGTCTATCCCACGGGCTGGTGGAGCTGCACCATGGCCAGCAAGGAGAATCCGGTAAAATACTTCCGCGAGGAGGATGCCAATAACCGGCCCTTTGTGACCCGCTACTACAACTCAGGGGTTCACCACGGTGCGCTGGCAATGCCGCAGTTCATGGTGGATGCATTGGAGGACGAGGTCCGTCCGGAGGAAGGATAAAAGGATAAAAAAAGGTTCATCGCAGGTTAGCGTGAAAAAGTAGGAGACGGCGGTAAAACCGGTTAGTTTTGAGTTCGCCAAAACAACAAAATTAACCAATCCACCGCCGTCCCTATGAATGCTAATCCT
>NZ_PSSX01000061.1 GCF_002933275.1 Marinobacter maroccanus | reverse complement strand
GTGGTCCAGGTAGAAGAAGCCCTTGGGCTTACCCTCCCGGACCATATAGCCACTGTCCGGATCGGTACGGCTGATTTTGGTGTCTTTGGTCTTGGCTGGCTGCTCGGACAGCTTCGTTTTCAANGGCTTTTTACCCTGAGCNTTGCGATCGCCTTCGATGGCATCTTCCAGGCTGTCCAGGTAGGCCGCCACCTTCTCCTCTGCCTGTTTCAGATCGTACTTGTTCTTGTTGGCGTTCGCCTTGAGGTGCGTGCTGTCGGTATAA
>NZ_PSSX01000060.1 GCF_002933275.1 Marinobacter maroccanus | reverse complement strand
CGGTCTTCCAGCCCCTTACAGATGCCGGCGGTGTAATAGCCCGCATCCAGTCCAACGCCCCAGACATCGAAGCCAAAGCGCTCACATTGACGATCCAGTCGATCAAGATAGGGGCGGCTGTCATGNAGNTTGGCCGGTGTCGCGTAGCTATCCGTGATGATGGCGTTGCGGCCATCGACGGTGCGGTGGTCCAGGTAGAAGAAGCCCTTGGGCTTACCTTCCCGGACCATATAGCCACTGTCCGGATCGGTACGGCTGATTTTGGTGTCTTTGGTCTTGGCTGGCTGCTCGGACAGCTTCGTTTTCAANGGCTTTTTACCCTG
>NZ_PSSX01000059.1 GCF_002933275.1 Marinobacter maroccanus | reverse complement strand
TTGCCGACCCGGTTGTCGTCGTCCGCTTCTGCCGGTGAATAGGCCCAAAGGGAACCGCCCCGGTTGCCGTCGATGTCGTAGCGGGTGGCGCCGATGATCATGAGGTTCAGGTAGTTTTCCATTGCTTGTGTCCTCTGGTTTTGGTTTCGGGTGTTGCTTTGGTTGCTGTTAGCCTTCCGTTTCCAGGTGGGAAATCAGGAAGGGTGTTGAATCTGGTTTGCGACCCCTTCGGGGCGGGCTCTACTCGCTCTGCTCCTGGCCACTAAGGTGGCCACCCTTACGGGTAACGATCCCTGTCGCCTGCCGCGCTCCGCTTGCCTCCTGTGCTCATGGTTCGGAA
>NZ_PSSX01000058.1 GCF_002933275.1 Marinobacter maroccanus | reverse complement strand
GTCAGGTTGAAGCGCAAGAACCAGCGATACGCCACGTTGACCTGTATCTCCCGCACCAGCTGCCGCTCACTGCGAATGCCGAACAGATAGCCCAGAAACAGCATCTTGAACAACACCACCGGATCCAGTGCCGGCCGGCCATTGTTCGAGCAATACAGGTGACGCACCCGGTCACGGATAAATTCAAAATCGATGTACTGATCAATTTTGCGGAGTAGATGGTTGTCGGGGACCAGCGATTCGAGACTGACCATCTCGAGTTCGTGTTGTTGCGGGGACGGCTCTTTGAGCATGGGGCAGCCTCTGAAAAGTCGATGCCCCAATTACAACAAACCCCCGCC
>NZ_PSSX01000057.1 GCF_002933275.1 Marinobacter maroccanus | reverse complement strand
GTTACCGGTTAACGCCATGGGGCAANGCGCTCTANAAACGACGGCAGGAAACCGTGGAGCGATCGTTCGCCGATGCCAAGCAGTTACATGGTCATCGTTACGCTCGCTTGCGAGGGCTCTCGANGGTGCGTGAGCAATGCCTGTTGGCCGCNGCTGCNCAGAATATGAAGAAGATCGCGCAGATCCTGGCGCGTCTTTTNNGGCTCAAATCCCTTGGGATGCCTGGCTTGCAGAGCCAAATCCGGAAATGGGCCCAGAAACTGCGTTATCTCGCGTATTGGCAATCCGGTCGGGACTATTGGGCTAGATCNGTCGCCAACTGAATTTAATGCGCCCAAACGCAACGAACCCCGGAAAAACCGGGGTTCGTCAGCAATCTGA
>NZ_PSSX01000056.1 GCF_002933275.1 Marinobacter maroccanus | reverse complement strand
TGCTGCTGTCCTGGAACCGCCGCCGGCGGTTCTGGCTCAGGGTGGAGGCATCCGGAATCTTGTCGGTCAGGTTGAAGCGCAAGAACCAGCGATACGCCACGTTGACCTGTATCTCCCGCACCAACTGCCGCTCACTGCGAATGCCGAACAGATAGCCGAGAAACAGCATCTTGAACAGCACCACCGGATCCAGTGCCGGCCGGCCATTGTTCGAGCAGTACAGGTGCCGAACCCGGTCACGGATAAATTCGAATTCGATGTNCTGATCAATTTTGCGCAGAAGGTGGTTGTCGGGGACCAGCGATTCGAGACTGACCATCTCGAGTTCGTGTTGTTGCGGGGACGGCTCTTTGAGCATGGGGCAGCCTCTGAAAAGTCGATGCCCCAATTACAACAAACCCCCGCCT
>NZ_PSSX01000007.1 GCF_002933275.1 Marinobacter maroccanus | reverse complement strand
ACCATCTCGAGTTCGTGTTGTTGCGGGGACGGCTCTTTGAGCATGGGGCAGCCTCTGAAAAGTCGATGCCCCAATTACAACAAACCCCCGCCGTAATGGCGAGGGTTTGTCAGCAATCTGAGCCCGGTCAATGACCGGGCTGCGTTTTCGCGGACTGGTTCTGGCCAAGTTGGCTTCTGCTTCAGGATTGCTCGCGGGCAATGGCCCGGAAAGCGATGTCCTTGCGGTAGAACGCGCCATCCCACTGGATCCGCGAGGCCAGTTCGTAGGCCCGTTTCTGGGCCTCGGTGACGGTATTGCCAAGCGCCGTGGCGCAAAGAACACGGCCGCCGTTGGTGACCACCTGGTCGCCATTGAGACGAGTACCGGCGTGAAACACTTTTTCGCCCTCGGTCTCGGTTTCCGGCAGTCCGGTAATGGCGTCGCCCTTGTTGTAGCTGCCGGGGTAACCACCGGCCGCCAGCACGATGCCTACGGAAGCGCGGTCATCCCACTCGGAGGGGCACTGGTCCAGCCTGCCGTCGATGGCCGCACCACACAGTTCAACGAGATCGGACTTCATTCGCAGCATGATCGGCTGGGTTTCCGGATCCCCGAAGCGGCAGTTGAACTCAATCACCTTTGGGGCGCCGCTGTTGTCGATCATCAGGCCGGCGTAGAGGAAGCCCTTGTAGGGGTGGCCCTCGGCCGCCATGCCGCGCACGGTCGGGTATATCACTTCGTCCATGATGCGCTGATGCACGTCGGCAGTGACCACCGGCGCCGGCGAGTAGGCGCCCATGCCGCCGGTATTGGGACCGGTGTCGCCATCACCGACCCGTTTATGATCCTGGGACGTGGCCATGGCCAGCACGTGCTCGCCATCCACCATCACAATGAAGCTGGCTTCCTCGCCTTCGAGGAATTCTTCAATGACCACGCGGCTGCCGGCATCACCGAACGCGTTACCAGCCAGCATGTCGCGGATGGCGTCTTCGGCTTCTTCCAGTGTCATGGCAACGATCACGCCTTTGCCGGCGGCCAGGCCGTCGGCCTTGACCACAATCGGAGCGCCCTGCTGGCGAACATAGGCCAGGGCCTCGTCCACGTCGGTGAAGTTGCCGTAGCCGGCTGTCGGGATCTTCTGGCGGGCCAGAAAATCCTTGGTGAAGGCCTTGGAACCCTCCAGTTGGGCCGCGCCGGCACTCGGGCCGAAGACCCGCAGGCCACGCTGCTCGAATTTATCCACGATGCCTGCCACCAGGGGCGCCTCGGGGCCGACGATGGTAAGCCCGACATTGTTGGTGGCGGCGAAGTTGGCCAGGCCGTCCAGATCCATCACGTCGATATCGACATTTTCCAGACCCGTTTCCCGTGCCGTGCCGGCGTTGCCGGGCGCCACAAATACACGGTCTGCTTTGGGGGATTGTGCGGCTTTCCACGCCAGCGCATGTTCGCGGCCGCCAGAGCCAATGACGAGAATATTCATGAGCGTATTCCTGTTTTGTCGGATTACGCCTTCGGCTAATCCGACCTACTGTATTCGTGCTTCAGATCGTAGGTCGGATTAGCCAACGGCGTAATCCGACACTCCCGAACCTTCCCTTAATGTCGGAAATGACGCATGCCAGTGAACACCATGGCAATGCCGTGCTCGTTGGCAGCATCGATAACTTCCTGGTCGCGCATGGAGCCACCAGGCTGGATAACGGCTGTGATCCCCGCTGCGGCAGCGGCATCGATGCCGTCCCGGAACGGGAAAAAAGCATCGGAAGCCATCACCGAGCCTTTCACTTCCAGACCTTCATCGGCGGCCTTGATGCCGGCAATCTTGGCGCTGTAGACCCGACTCATCTGGCCTGCGCCGACGCCGATGGTGCGACCGGCCTTGGCGTAGACAATGGCATTGGATTTGACGTATTTGGCCACTTCCCAGGCAAACAGCAGGTCATTAAGTTCCTGCTCGGAGGGCTGGCGTTCGGTCACAACCTTGACGTCTTCCATGGCGACCATGCCCAGGTCACGATCCTGCACCAGCAAGCCACCGGTGACACGCTTGTAGTCCATGGAACGGGCACGATCGCCGTCAAACTCGCCGCAGGCCAGCAGGCGAACGTTCTTTTTGGCGGACACCAGTTCCACGGCTTCCGGAGCGACGGTGGGGGCGATGATCACTTCCACAAACTGGCGGTCGATGATGGCTTTAGCGGTTTCCGCATCCAGCTCACGGTTGAAGGCGATGATGCCGCCAAAGGCCGAGGTGGGGTCGGTGGCGAAGGCCAGGTCGTAGGCCTGACGGATATCGGCGCCGATCGCCACACCACAGGGGTTGGCGTGTTTGACGATCACGCAGGCCGGATCCGCAAAAGGCTTCACGCATTCCAGGGCGGCATCGGTGTCGGCTACGTTGTTGTAGCTCAGCTCTTTGCCCTGGAGCTGTTTGGCCGTGGCTACGCAGGCTTCTTTCGGGTTGCGCTCGGCATAGAAGGCAGCGCGCTGATGCGGGTTCTCGCCGTAACGCATGTCCTGGACCTTCACGTACTGGGCGTTGAAGGTGCGGGGGAAATCGACGTTGTCGTTGTCTGGCGTGCGGCCACCCAGGTAGTTGGCAATGGCGCCATCGTAGCCCGCCGTGTGCTCAAATGCCTTGACCGCGAGATCGAACCGGGTGCTGTAGCTCAGTTGGCCATCGTTGGCATCCAGCTCTTTCAGAACCCGGCTGTAATCGGAGGCGTTCACCACGATCGCGACGTCGTTGTGGTTCTTGGCGGCGGCGCGAACCATGGTCGGCCCGCCGATATCAATATTTTCACTGGCAGTCGGCAGGTCACAATCCGGGTTAGCCACAGTCTCCTCGAACGGATAGAGGTTGACCACAACCATATCAATAGGGCTGATGCCATGCTCGGACATTACGGCGTCGTCGGTACCACGGCGGCCAAGAATCCCGCCATGGATCTTCGGATGCAGGGTTTTTACCCGGCCATCCATCATTTCGGGAAAACCGGTGTAGTCAGAGACTTCTGTTACCGAGATGCTGTTTTCTTTCAGGAGCCGGTAGGTGCCACCAGTAGAGAGCAGCTCAACGCCGCGCTCGGTCAGGGCGCGTCCGAAATCGACGATGCCGGTTTTATCACTCACGCTGATCAGGGCGCGACGGACGGAGGTGTTAGCCTGGTTTGCCATGGGTCACTTTCTTCGCTGGAGATGAACGAATAAGGGCCTCGCGAATGGTGTCCGGGAGGCCCTCTTCAAATGTCTGGATTATAGCAGACCGTACTGCTTCAGCTTCTTGCGCAGGGTTCCTCGGTTCAGACCCAGCATGGTAGAGGCCTTGGTCTGGTTGTTACGGGTGTATTTCATCACCTGCTCCAGCAGCGGGGCTTCCACTTCGGAAAGTACCAGCTGGTAGACTTCGGTCACCGGAGCGCCGTCCAGCTGGGCGAAGTAGTTTTTCAGGGCCACCTCAACGCTGTCGCGCAGTGTGACGGTGTTGCCGCTGCTGTTCACCGTCTGCAACTGATGGATATCATCGTTGGCCGGGGTGCTCAGGTTGTCGTTTGCCAAAGTCTCAGCGCTCATGCTGCGAATACCTCTCCATTTCGTAAGCCTGCAAAATACCGTTGAATCGTGTCTCTCTGCTCCAGCGCATCGTCGATGGCGTTGAAGCGTTTGCGGAACTGTTTACCCGGATCGTGGGACTGCAGGTACCAGCCCACATGTTTTCTGGCAATACGCACACCCATGGTCTCGCCATAGAAGGCGTGCAGTGCCTGGAGATGCTCGGTCAGAATATCCTCGACCTCATCCAGCTCCGGTGCGGCCATGTGGCTGCCGGTTTCCAGGAAATGCCGGATTTCCCGAAAAATCCAGGGGCTGCCCTGGGCGGCACGGCCTATCAGCAACCCATCAGCACCGGTATGGCGAAGCACGTCCCGGGCTTTCTCCGGCGATGTAATATCCCCGTTGGCAAACACCGGAATGCTGATGCGGGACTTCACATCGGCGATGGTGTCGTACTCGGCGTTGCCCTCGTACTTATCTGCACGGGTCCGGCCATGGATGGCAACAGCCTGAATCCCGGCGTCCTCCGCCATCCGGGCAATGACCAGTGCATTGCGGTTGTCCCGATCCCATCCGGTACGCATCTTGAGGGTGACGGGAACATCAACCGCCTGAACCACCGCCTCAAGAATGTCGCGAACCAGGGTTTCATCCTTCATCAGGGCGGAGCCGGCCGCCTTGTTACAGACCTTCTTGGCCGGACAACCCATATTGATGTCGATGATCTGGGCGCCGAATTCCGCATTTTGACGGGCGGCGTCGGCCAGCATTTGCGGATCACCGCCGGCAATCTGCACCGAGCGGGGTTCCGGCTCACCTTGATGGTTAAGGCGTGTCCGGGACTTGCGCGTATGCCAGAGTTTGCTGTCCGCTATGACCATCTCCGACACCGCCAGACCAGCGCCCAACCTCCGGCATAAAAGACGGAAAGGGCGGTCTGTTACGCCAGCCATGGGCGCAACAATCAAAGGGTTGGGCAAGGTGTACGGCCCGATTTTTGCCGTTGGCAGCATGATCTGAGTCCGTGTCACAGCGGGTTAAGCAAAGGTCGGACTGAGCGGTTGTTCAATAAGTAACCGATCCAGCATCCGAAGGGCGGTAATGATACCGCCGGGTGGACCATGATTGAAGGGGCTGGGCGGTGAAAAAATTGATTATTTTTCGCCCTTTCTGGTTGACTTTTGTTCTGTGCGATGGCCGTCGGTAATGGCTGTCGAGTAAATACTTCCTTACTGCATCAGGGTGCGTGGGGGCGGAAGAGGATGTTGTAATTCACTGCGTCACGACCGGGATCCCGGATGTTGATGGCAATGCGCACGGGCGTATCCGTGGGCATGGCGTCCAGCTCCCTGCCTTCGCCGGCCAGGTATTCTTCGGGCGTGAACAGGCTCTGGGCAACCACATCGCCATTCAGGTTGGAAAAGGTCAGGGCAATGGCAGGAAACGGTTGTTCGAAGTCGGCCCGGTTGATGATCACAGCATCGACTACCAGTTGCGAGCGGTTATCCGGGTCGGTCCGAACCACCAGTTTCCGGCTCTGTATG
Source organism: Marinobacter maroccanus (assembly GCF_002933275.1). Lineage (GTDB taxonomy): Bacteria > Pseudomonadota > Gammaproteobacteria > Pseudomonadales > Oleiphilaceae > Marinobacter > Marinobacter maroccanus. The sequence goes on along the minus strand of NZ_PSSX01000007.1, from coordinate 161,576 downwards.
GCTTCAACGTTGATCAGCGGTTTGAGCTCACAGCCGGCCAGCTCGCACCCTTTTTCATAGAATGGCCGCAACTCGGGAATGGCCGACAGACGGTCAAACTGGAACCAGGTTACCTGGGCAATCAGAACGCCGATCAGGCCCAGCACAATAACACTCCACACTATGGTCCGGATGCCGCTTCCGCCCGAATCGACGGCAACGGGGTCGCGACGCAAGTCCCGGAAGGGCGGGTCGGCATGGAAGGCGTCGGCCGGTCGATCCGTTTCATCGAAATCGAAACCGGATTCGTCCACAAAGTCATCGAACGGATCAGGTTCCCTGGTCGGCCGGGTGGCAGCGGAAGAGGGTGTTGCTGTCTGCTCGAACACCGGTTCCTCTTCGAGGCTCAGCTCAGGGCGAGGCTCTGCTCTCGGCTCCGGTTCAGGCGCGGTTTCCTCGGGCTCTGGTTCGGGGGCAGGCTCGGGGCGTTGGGGTTCAGAGGGTTTCCGGGCTGCTGGCTCGTCATCCTGAAGAATGGCTTCGGCCCAGCTTTCATCGACTTGCTCATCGGAACTGTCGGTGTCAGCGTCCTTGTAGTCTGCTTCGTCGCGTTCATCAAAGCTGCGGAAGCTGTCGCTTAACTCGTCATCGGAGAAGGTCAGCTTGGTGCCGGCGTAGCGGCCTTCCGCCGCATCCTCTTCTGGGTTGTCAGCGAAGACAAAATCTTCCTCGCTGACGCCGGTGCCGGCCGAAGATGGAGTGTCCGCCGGTTTCTCAGGGGTGGGTGGAGTTTGTGGTTTCTCGCCCCCGCCGGGGATAACCTGGTGTTCGATGGCGTTGAACACTTTCATGCAGTTCCCGCAGCGTACCTTGCCCTTGGCAATGCCAAGCTGTTCTTCGGTTACCCGGAATCGGGTCTGGCAGTTCGGGCACTGTGTCTGCAGGCTGCTCTGGGTCATGCTTCTTCCTGAAAGCGACTGGGCTACGAGTGTCGGAGTTTAGTCGTTAAGACCGGTTTCGTCATCTGTCGTTGCGCCGTCCTGTGAGGCGTATCCACTCTTCCCGCTGTTCGGGCTCGTCCATCACGAACCAGGGCTCGTAGGCGGCCATCACTTCCCGGGCCTGGTTGGACAGTATGCCGGACAACACCAGGTCGCCGCCGGGTCTGGTCCGGGATGCAAGGTGAGGGGCAAGGCCGATCAGGGGCTGGGCCAGGATATTAGCCAGCATGATGTCGGCTTTGGTCTCGGGTTCGTCTTCGGGCAGAAACAGGTCCAGCTTGCTATCATCAACGCCATTACGACGTGCATTCTCACGGCTGGCTTCGAGGGCCTGCGGGTCTGTATCGACGCCAATCACATGGTCTGCGCCAAGCAGCAGGGCCGCAAGGCCGAGAATGCCTGAGCCGCAGCCATAATCGATGACCTGCTTGCCCCGGGCGTCCTGGCCGTCGAGCCATTCCAGGCACAGGGCTGTGGTCGGATGGGTGCCGGTGCCGAAGGCCAGGCCTGGGTCCAGCATCAGGTTCGCCGCATCGGGGTCCGGGGCGTCGTGCCAGCTGGGAACAATCCAGAGGCGTTCGCCGAATTTCAGGGGCTGAAAATCGTCCATCCAGGCCCGTTCCCAATCCTTGTCCTCAACCAGTGTCACTTCGATTTCGGGAAGCGCCTGTTGGGTTTGCTGGTGCCAGGCATCCCGGATATCGGCGCAAAGCTGCTCGATATCCCGGCCGGAATCAAATAATCCGGTCACGGTAGTCTGGCTCCAGAGAGGGGTGGTGCCCGGGTCGGGCTCGTACAGGGGCTGGTCGGCGGCATCCTCCATGGAGACGGCGTCGGAGCCCATCTCCATGAGCAGATCTTCCAGCTGATCCGCATTGTCCGGATCAGCCGGGATCTGGAGTTGTATCCAGGGCATGATTAATCCCGCATCAGTTTCTCAAGGTAGTGGATGGTGAAGTCTACCTTTTTAAAGCCACCATCGCGTACCAGTTTCCGATGCAGGGGCTGGTTGGTCTTGATGCCCTCGACCACCAGTTCATCAAGTGCATTTTTCATGCGGCGCCGGGCAATGTCCCTGTCATCGCCCCAGGTGATCAGTTTTGCCACCAGGGAATCGTAGTAGGGCGGGACCGTATAGCCGCTATACAGGTGTGAATCCACCCGCACACCATTACCGCCGGGGGCGTGGAAATGCGTGACCTTGCCCGGGCTGGGTACGAAGGTTTTTGGATCTTCGGCGTTGATCCGGCATTCCATGGCGTGCCCGGAAATCCGGATGTCGTCCTGGGTGTATTGCAGCGGGAGACCACTGGCGATGCGTAGTTGCTCGCGGACAATGTCCACGCCGGTAACCATTTCGGAGACCGGGTGCTCCACCTGAACCCGGGTGTTCATTTCGATGAAATAAAACTCGCCGTCCTGGTACAGGAATTCGAAGGTGCCGGCGCCCACATAACCGATTTCCTTGCAGGCATCGGTGCACGCCTTGAGGGTGCGCTCCCGGGATTCCGGATCGACGTCCGGGGCCGGGGCTTCTTCGATGACCTTCTGGTTCCGGCGCTGCATGGAGCAGTCACGGTCGCCCAGATGAATGCAGTTACCGTGCATATCAGCCAGCACCTGGACTTCAACGTGACGCGGGGCCTCCAGGAACTTTTCCAGGTACACCGTAGGGTCGCCGAAGGCGTTCTTGGCCTCACTCTGGGTAATCTGGACACCTTTTAGCAGAGCCGCCTCTGAGTGGACCACCTGCATGCCGCGACCACCGCCGCCGGAAGCCGCCTTGATCATCACCGGGTAGCCGATTTCACGGGCAATCCGCAGAGTGCGCTCTTCGTCGTCGTCCAGCGGGCCATCCGATCCTGGCACGGTCGGAACGCCGGCCTTGATCATGGCGTTGATGGCCGACACCTTGTTGCCCATCAGGCGGATAGTGTCCGCTTTTGGTCCGATAAACCGGAACCCGCTTTTTTCCACCTGCTCGGCAAAATCGGCGTTCTCGGCGAGGAAACCATAGCCGGGGTGGATACCCACGGAATCGGTCACCTCGGCGGCGCTGATGATGGTCGGGATGTTCAGGTAGCTGTCGGTCGCGCTGTTGGGACCAATACAGACGGACTCGTCAGCGAGACGCACATGCATCAGGTCTCGATCGACCTGGGAATGCACTGCCACGGTCTTGATGCCCAACTCCTTGCACGCGCGCAAAATCCGGAGGGCAATTTCACCCCGGTTTGCGATCAGAACTTTTTCTAACATGGCCATGAGTAGCTATCACCGCGTTCAGGAAATGACGACCAGGGGCTGGTCAAACTCAACCGGCTGGCCATTCTCGACCAGGATGTCCTGGATTGTTCCGCTCTTGTCGGCCTCAATCTGGTTCATCATCTTCATGGCTTCCACGATGCAGATGACATCACCCTCTTTGACCGTCTGGCCAACTTCCACAAACGCCTTGGCGGTGGGAGAAGGAGAACGGTAGAAGGTGCCCACCATGGGCGACTTTACGGTATGGCCCGACGGACCTGCTGGCGCAGAAGATTCTTCGGAGGCCGGGGCAGATGCTGCCGGGGCCGGAGCTGGCGCGGGCTGCTGGGCAGGCGCCGGATAGTGGCTCACGTACTGGGTGCCTGCGGCCGGCTCACGGCGGCGGGAGATACGCACCGAATCGTCCGCTTCGTGAATCTCCAGCTCCTCGACGTCAGATTCCTCGAGCAGCTCGATCAGTTTCTTGATTTTACGAATATCCATAGTCAGTCCAGTCCCGTTGTGTCAGGTCTATCGGTGAATGCGTTTCAGGGCCGCCTGGAGTGCGAGGTCGTACCCCTGGCTACCCAGCCCACAGATAACGCCTTCGGCGATATCCGAGAAATAGGAGTGATGCCGGAACGGTTCCCGTGCATGCACGTTGGAAAGATGCACTTCAACAAAAGGAATTCCCGAAGCCAGCATGGCATCCCGCAGGGCAACGCTGGTGTGGGTGAAAGCTGCTGGATTGATGATGATGAAATCCACGCCTTCCGCCCGGGCCTCGTGAACCCGTTCAATCAGTTCGTATTCGGCGTTTGATTGCAGGTGCAGCAGATGGTGCCCGCGCTCTGCCGCCTGTGAACGCAACCGGTCGTCGATATCTGCCAGTGTCTCGTAGCCATAGACCTCCGGCTCGCGTGTGCCGAGCATGTTGAGGTTGGGTCCATGGAGTACGAGAATTGTCGACATGGTGCTGTCTGCCTTGGTGTCTTTTTACAGGATCGCCGAATTTAACGGCATGTTCCCCCAATGGTGCGTGCTTGTTTTGTTCAGATCAACACTTTTTGACAATCGTTCCTGTTGTCCATTGGTCGTAAAAAGACGGCACATGAATCGAAACGGGACCTTTCCGCTGATGACAATCATTGTCGTGAACGGCGGAACGAACTTCTATACGACGTTGGTTTCATAAAAGGTAGCAGCCGGGCAGTGACTGAGCCATGCCCGACCGAAAATTGTCTGGGAAGTTTTGCGCAGAGGGATACGGCCCGGGACCGCCAGGAATCAGGAATCCGCCACCGTCACGCAGTTGCGGCCAAGTTCCTTGGAACTGTAGAGCGCCCGGTCTGCCCGCTCGCACAATGCCTGCGAGGTGTCGTCATTCCAGGCTGCGATGCCGCAACTGAAGGTGACGTTGAATTCGCGGTCGCCGGCCGGCTGCTGCAGCTCCGAAAACCGCTCCCGGATTTCATTGAGAACGTTCCGGGCATCGCTCGGGCGGGTATTGGGCAGGATAATGGCAAATTCTTCTCCGCCATATCGGCCAATATGATCGGTCTTGCGCAGGCGCTGCTTGAGGAACATCGACAGGCTTCGCAACACACGGTCGCCAATCGGGTGGCCGAAGGTGTCGTTCACTTTCTTGAAATAATCGATGTCGATCATAGCAAAGCACAGCGACTGGTCTTTCTGGCGCGCCCGCACAATCTCCTGGTCCAGCAGGTGGAGCGTATGGGTGTGATTGAACAGGCCAGTCAGGCTGTCACGGATCATCAGCGCCAGCAGGGAGCGGGCACGGCGCCCGCGGTTGTGGATGGTGGCGATCAGGTGTTTCGGGTCGATGGGTTTGGTCAGGAAGTCGTCACCCCCCAGGCTCATGGCATGGAGTTGTTTGCTGACGTCTTCTTCGGCCGACAGGTAAATAATGGGCACGCTGTGGAAGCGGTCCTGCTGGCGGATCACCCGGGCGATTTCCATGCCGGTGCAGCCGGGCATATACATGTCCAGGATGATGATCTCCGGAGAGAACTCCTCCAGCGCGTGGATGATCTGCATCGGGTCGGTGATGATGTGGGCTGTCATGCCCGCCTTCTTCAACACCGTTTCCATATACTTGGCCTGGGCCCGGGAGTCGTCCAGCACCAGAACCTTGTAGGGCTCCACGGTATTCCCGTGGGTGTAGGTTTCGATCTTTTCGATCAGCTGGCCCGGGTCGACGGCAGGATAGAAGAACTCTTCCCCGCCGCAACGTGAGGCCTGCAGGCGGGTTTCGATAGAGCCGTCCTCGTCGCTCATGAAGATAATGGGGATGGGCGTATCGTGACGTTCCTGCAGGTGTTCGATGGTGGTAATGCCGGCGTTGGCCGAACCGCCAAAATTGACGTCCACCAGGATGGTTTCGGGCTTATGGAGAGCGCAGGCTTCGGTGAGTTCATCGGCGTTGGCAAAGGCCGAGGCCCGGAAGCCGAAAAACTCAAGTTGCCGGATCAGGCGGCTAGCCATTTCCTGGTTGGCCAGAGCAATGTAGACCGGGGTGCGGCGGAACTGGTGGGGCGACTCGGAACTGTTGAGGTCGGTCCTGCGCAGGGTGCTCTGGGACAGGGTCTCGATGGCGTCCTGCAGCCGTCGCTCAAGGCTATCGTCCAGTGCCGAACCCGGTTCCCACTGGTTGATCAGTTCCAGCGTGGTCTGCCCGGCCCTGGCGTGGCTGTCCATTTCGAACCGCTGGGCGTAGCGCACCAGCTTATCGGCGGCGGCGGCAAACTCGTTGCGGTGGGCGGCGGCCTTGTCTCGGTCTTCGTGAATTTTCTGCCAGGTGTCGAGAACAACCCGGGCCTGGGTTGTTACACGGCGTGCGAAATGCTGCCTGAGTTTTTCTTTCTGGCTTTCGTCGTTCATGTTGCTCGGGCCTGTCTCTTTTTCGTTATTGGTCGTCCTTCCCCGGTGCGGACGATTTTTCAACCTTAGTCCTTTTGCAGAGTCTATAGTGTTTAATGTTGTCGGCGTAGGTAGCGCTATGTAAATGTTTGTCAACTCTGCGGTGCAGGTCACAATCACCTGGCCGGCTGGCTCACAGCCAATCCGGAGAAGCTCCCCATGGCACGGAAGCAAATCCCCATAAAGCGCAAGCAGAAGGGTGTGGTAACCCTGCGAACCATGCTTCTGGTGTTGACTGGAAGTTTGCTGGTGGCCCTGCTGGGGGCGGTTTTCATTACCAGCTACGGGTATTTCCGGGATTATGTCTCGGACCAGTTGGCGGGTCATGCCCGTGACGGGGCGACGGCCATCGGTTTGTCCCTTTCCAATGCCATTGACGGCCGTGACCCGGTCGCCTCGGCCTCACTGATTGACGCGGTGTTCGATAGTGGACGATACCTTTCAGTGAGCTACCTGAATCATCAGGGCGACCAGGTTGCCGGGCGCGCCATGACCCTCAATGAGGTGGCTGTACCCTCCTGGTTCCGTTCTTTTGCGGATCTTCCTCTGCCGGTAGCCGAGGCAGAAGTGGTCCGCGGCTGGAGCCGCCTCGGGACGGTTCAGGTAATCAGCCACCCCGGTCGAGCCTACGAAGATCTCTGGCGAATCACCATCGGGCTGACTGCCAGTACTGCGGTCATCGGGGGAATCGGACTATTTGCCGTCTTCCTCCTGCTTCGCCGCACCCTACGCCCGCTGCATGCTCTTGAGGATCAGGCAAAAGCCCTGGGCCAGAGGGATTTCAGGAGGCGGGTTTCCATCAAGTCGACCCGTGAAATCAACCAGGTGACTGACGCCATGAACCAGATGGCGGATGATCTGGGCCAGCTTTTCGAAGGGCAGGCCAAACTCATTCAGCACCTGCGGCGGGTCAATAACGAGGATTCGGTCACCGGGCTGGCCAGCCGGAGTGCCTTCGACCAGCGCCTGAAAGTGGAAGTGGAATCCGAGGAAAAGGCCGCGCCCGGGATTCTCATGCTGATTCAGCTTGCGGATTTTTCCGGTTATAACCAGGCCTATGGCCGGAGCGAAGCCGACCGGTTGCTGCTGCGAGTAGCGACGGTGATTGCCGATTTCGTCATGCAGCATGCCGGGTCCTTTGCCGGGCGCAGGACCGGGGCCGAGTTTGCCGTTTTCCTGCCCGGCGTGATGCCGGCCGACGCAGGAGTCTGGTGTCGGCAACTGGTAAATGACCTCGACGGGGTTTATTCAGATCTTGCCGCACCCATGGATACCGCCGTACATGCCGGGATGGCCAGAACGCTGGAAGGCCGCGGCGCACGTGATCTCATGGCGGCTGCGGATGAGGCGTTACGGACCGCCCAGAGCAGCAATGGGACGGGCTGTCACCTGGCCGATCCCGAGAAGGATGGCCATCACAATCTGGAAACCTGGCGGGTGATCATCAGCCAGGCGATTCGCCAGCAGACACTTTCGCTTTGGCTCCAGCCCATGGTCAACGAAGGCCGGCTCATGCCGGTTTACCATCAGGTGTTCTCCCGTATTGATTCCGCCGAAGGCGCTTTGAAGGCAGGCACCTTCGTGCCAATGGCCGAGCGTTTCGGGCTGATTTCCGATATTGATCGCCTGCTGGTTCAGCGGGTACTTGATCGCTTGAAGGATTTGCCGGATCAGCCACTGGCTGTCTCGCTCGGTAACGCCTCCGTGGCCAGCGAGACCTTTCGTACGGACTTGCTTGAGCAGCTTCAGCAAGCCGGTTCACTGGCCCGTAATCTCTGGATAGGCATTTCCGAGCAGGCCATCCACCACCACCGCACAGCGGTGGGCTTGCTGGTCAGGGCGCTGGGGCGTCTGGGGGTTCCGGTACTGGTCGACCGCTTTGGCGTTGGGGGCGTGCCTTTCAGTTACCTGAGAAATCTGAGGTTTCAGGGCCTGCGTATCGATAACAGCTTCATTCACGATATCGACACCCACGAAGATAACCGCTTCTATATCGAGTCCGTGGTGGCCATCGCACACAGCCGTGGCGTGAAAGTGTTTGCCACAGGAGTGGAAACTGCCGCGGAATACTCGGTACTCTGTAAACTGGGTATCGACGGAGCCATGGGTTACCATCTTGGCCGGCCGTTTGCCGCTGACAACCAACAGACAGGGGATTAAAAGTCATATGCCAGGCAAAATCAGACAGTACTTCAAGGACAAGAAAGACGATGTTCAGGATTATGCCGGTGGCAGCGGCGTAATCGGTAAACTGATTCTGGCGTTGGTTGTGATCTACCTGTTGGTGGCGTTGGTGCTTGGCATGATCTGGAGCAGCGAGCCGGACACCTTCTCGGTGCGCGAACACACCCGCTCGGTTGCCAACTCCATGGAGCGAGAGCCCATTACCGGGTTCGCCACCACGGTGACCATGATCCGTGTTGCCGAAACCCTGCTCGACAAGCCTGGTGGCTATATCTCCAACGATATTTTCCCGCCGGGGTTGTGGCTGGACAACATGCCTAACTGGGAATATGGCGTGCTGGTCCAGCTCCGGGACCTCTCACGGGCTATGCGTAAAGACATCAGCCGCTCCCAGAGCCAGTCCGCGGAAGACAAGGATCTGATTATTGCCGAGCCTCAGTTCCACTTCGACAGTGAAAGCTGGGCAATTCCGTCTACCGAGGCGGAGTACCGTCGGGGCATCACCGCTCTCAAACGTTACCTTGACCGGCTGTCGAGCCCGGAGCAGGCTGACGCCCAGTTTTTCGCCCGAGCGGACAACCTGAGCAACTGGCTGGCGGATCTGGAGACCCGCCTCGGAAGTTTGTCCCGTACGCTTGGTGAGAGCGTTGGCAAGGCTTCGGTATCAGACTCGGTGGTCACCATGAACTCCGGTGATCCTCTCGCTGAGGAAGCGACCGGAGAAGATGTAAAGACGGCGTGGACAAAAATCGATGACGTTTTCTATGAGGCCCGAGGCAGTGCCTGGGCGCTTCTGCACATCTTTCGGGCGATTGAAGTGGATTTCCGGAAAGTACTCCAGGACAAGAATGCCATGGCCAGCGTGCGGCAGGTAATCATCGAGCTGGAAGGTGCCCAGGGCGAAATGTGGAGCCCGGTCATACTGAATGGCAGTGGCTTTGGTGTACTGGCCAACCATTCACTGACCATGGCCGCTTACCTTTCCCGGGCCAATTCCGCGATCAGTGACATGCGGGATCTGCTGTCCCGGGGCTGATATCAGCCAGGGTTCATCCAGACACAAAAAAACCGGGCGCGCGAGCGCCCGGTTTTTTAATGCCATGAAAAGTCCGGCTCAGCCTTTATAGGCGTTCACGGAATCCACGATGGCTTTTCTGGCGGCGTCGGCGTTGTCCCAGCCTTGCACCTTCACCCACTTGCCCGGCTCAAGGGTCTTGTAGTTCTCGAAGAAATGCTTGATCTGGTCGCGCAGTAGCTCGGGCAGATCGTCGATTTCCTTGACGTCGTGGTAGGTGGTGGTCAGCTTGTCATGGGGAACCGCAACCAGCTTGGCATCGCCACCGGCTTCGTCTTCCATGTTCAGAACACCCACCGGGCGGCAGCGAATCACGGAGCCGGCCTGGATCGGGTAGGGGGTCACAACCAGCACGTCCAGGGGGTCACCGTCGTCGGCCAGGGTGTGGGGGATGAAGCCATAGTTGGCCGGGTAGAACATCGGGGTCGCCATGAAGCGGTCTACCAGCAGGGCGCCCATGTCTTTGTCCAGTTCGTACTTCACCGGGGAGCTGTTGGCCGGGATTTCGATAGCAACGTAGATGTCTTCAGGCGGGTTCTTGCCTGCGGGGATGTTGTCGAATTGCATGTGCGATCCTTCCTGGTACGTTTAAAGGTACGTTTAACTGCGGTTAAAAAGTGGGCGCAATTATACGGGAGTCTCCTGCAGTTCGAAACTAAACCTTGGTCGTTGGTTTTTGGTCTTTCTGTCCGGGCTTTGGTGCACGCGGCTATCTGGCGGGACCTTCCGAAAAACGCCCGTGAATACGTCCCTGTAGGGCTCGGTCGCGCCATCCCTGGCGCTCCACGTTTTCGGAAGGTCCCGCCAGATACCCGCCCGAACCTTTGAGGAAAGTCGTTGAAGTAAACCCGAAACAAGCGCACATGGACGTGCTCGTAGCGTGTTTTGGAACAGCCACTGACATGCCCCGCCACCAAAACCCAGCAGGCTGGGTCAGGACAAGAGGACGAACGCGGAATCCACAGCTCAGAGCTTGATCTGCTTGGCAATGAGTTCTTTCATGATTTCGGTGGTGCCGCCACCAATCGAGAGAATCTTGGCATCCCGATAGAGGCGCTCGACCACGGTTTCCCGCATATACCCCATGCCGCCGAACAACTGCACCGCTTCCCGGGTGACCTTTTCGCAGACATCCACCGAGAAGTTCTTGGCCATGGCCACTTCCTTGATGGGGTTCTTGCCCGCCTGCATCAGGGCGGCACAGCGGTAGGTGTATTCCCGGGCCACGTCGATCTGGGTGGCCATATCCACCAGCTTGTGGCGGGTCACCTGGAAACCGGCAATGTTGCGGCCGAACGCCTTGCGTTGTTGGGTGTATTCCAGGGCAGCCTCGTAGGCGATTTGAGCGGTCATGTAGGCCATGATGGCCAGGCTGAGGCGCTCGAACAGGAAGTTGCTCATGATGGCGATGAAGCCGGCATTTTCGGCGCCGATCAGGCGGTCCGCCGGGACACGGCAGTCCTCGAAAAACAGCTCGGCGGTATCGCTGGCCCACCAGCCCATTTTGCGCAGTTTCTTGCCGGTGGAGAATCCGGGCATGCCCCGGTCGATGAGCAACAGGCTGATGCCACCGTGGCCTTCGCCGCCTGTGCGCACGGCGACGGTGTAGTGGTCAGCGCGCATGCCGCTGGTGATGAAGGTTTTGCTGCCGTTGACGATGTAATGGTCGCCGTCCCGGACTGCCCGGGTTTTCAGGTTGGCGACGTCGGAACCACCGCCGGGTTCTGTGACCGCGAGGGCGGCGATCTTTTCGCCCCGCAGAACCGGCGGCACGATCTGTTCCCGGATTTCCTTCTTTGCCCATTTGGCGACCGGCGGCAGTCCGATATCCAGGGAACCGAGGCCGGCCACCAGGCCGCCGGAGGTGGAACGCATCAGCTCTTCGGAGACTGCCACTTTCAGAAAGATGTCGCCTTCTCCGATGCCGCCCAAGGTGTCGGGAAAACCAATGCCCAGCAAACCTGCATCGCCGGCTTTCTTATAGAGATCCCGGGGAAATTCACCCGCCTCTTCCCAGTCGTCGATGTGCGGCAGCACGTGGGTTTCGATGAACTTTCGGGCGGTCGCGCGGACCTGCTGGTGGGTTTCGTTGAAATAATCGGACACGGTGACGCTCCCTCTGATCGGAATCAATGCAGAGCAGTGTCGCCCAAATATTGCTACCAAGCAAGCGCTTGGTTTTTGGTGCGCCAGGCAATAAAAAAGCTGGCCCGAAAGGCCAGCTTCGACAGTCGACGAGCGACAGGAGCCGGTCAGGCGCCTTCGCTCGATATGCTTTTCACGCCGTCTTTGGTTCCCAGCAGCAGCAGATCCGCGCGGCGGCGGGCGAACAGGCCATTGGTGACCACGCCGACGATATTGTTGAGCTGCTCTTCCACCCGGATCGGTTGGGAAATATCCATGTTGTGGACATCGATAATGATATTGCCGTTATCGGTGACAACGCCTTCCCGGTAAACCGGGTCGCCCCCCAGTTTCACAACCTCCCGGCCAACATGGCTGCGGGCCATGGGGATGACTTCCACGGGCAGGGGGAAGTTGCCCAGAATGCCGACCATCTTGGAATCATCGGCAATGCAGATGAAGGTTTTGGCCACCGCTGCCACGATCTTTTCCCGGGTCAGTGCAGCGCCGCCACCCTTGATCAGTTCCAGGCGTTCGTTGGTTTCATCGGCGCCATCCACGTAGAACTCAAGCTCACCGGCGCTGTTGAGATCGTACACCGGAATGCCGTGGCTTTTCAGGCGCTCGGCGGTGGCTTCCGAGCTGGCAACGGCGCCGTCGAACTCGGTTTTCAATTCCGCGAGCATGTCGATGAAGAAATTGGCCGTGCTGCCGGTGCCAACACCAATCACGCTCTCGCTATCGAGGCGGGGGGCGATGTAGTCAATGGCGGCTTTGGCGACGGCTTTTTTCAGTTCGTCCTGGGTCATCTGGGGCTCCGGCTGCAAATCAGGTTGGCTTTGGACGGATTATAACGCTTAAGCGCCCTCTGCTTATAGACGGCTGCCGTGCAAACTTTCTACACTGTGGGTTTTTCTCAGCCAGCCATCACTCACACACCAACCAGAAGCCGGAACTGCTATGCCGCAACGCTACATCAAGAAGATTCTCGATGCGCGCGTCTATGACGTGGCCATCGAAACACCCCTGACTGAAGCCCGTAGTCTGTCCAAGCGCTTTGGCAACAATATTCTGCTCAAGCGTGAAGACCTTCAGCCGGTGTTTTCCTTCAAGATTCGCGGTGCCTATAACCGGATTGCACAGCTTTCCGAGGAGCAGAAGGCCAAGGGAGTGATCTGTGCCTCCGCCGGCAACCATGCTCAGGGTGTTGCGCTGGCAGCCAAGAACCTGGGGATCAAGGCGGTGATTGTGATGCCGCAGACCACACCTGAGATCAAAGTGCGTTCGGTGCGGGATCATGGTGCCAAAGTGGTTCTCAAAGGCGATGCCTTCGACGAGGCGGCCGCCCACGCTCAGGAGTTGATCGCAAAGCACGGCTACACCTACATTCCGCCGTACGATGATCCCGATGTGATCGCCGGCCAGGGCACGGTGGCCATGGAGATCATGTGGCAGTTCAGCAAGCCGATCCACGCCATCTTTATCTGCGTTGGCGGCGGCGGGCTGATTGCTGGCATGGCCGCTTACATCAAGTACCTTCGCCCGGAGATCAAGGTGATCGGTGTTGAGCCCGAGGACTCCAACTGCCTGCAGGCTGCCCTGAAGGCGGGCAAACGGGTGGTGCTGGACGAGGTGGGCATCTTTGCCGACGGCGTGGCGGTCAAGCAGATCGGCAAGTATCCCTGGGAAATCTGCAAGGATCACGTGGACGAGGTGATCACCGTGTCCACCGACGAAATCTGCGCTGCCATCAAGGATGTTTTCGAGGACACCCGCTCCATCGCCGAGCCGGCCGGTGCCCTCGGCGTGGCAGGCATCAAGAAATACATCGAGCGTGAGAAGGTAGAGGACGAAAACCTGATTGCCACCCTGAGCGGTGCCAACATGAACTTCGACCGCCTGCGCTACATTTCCGAGCGCACGGAAGTGGGCGAGAAGCGCGAGGCGATCCTGGCCGTGACCATTCCGGAGAAACCGGGCGCCTTCAAGACCTTCATCAACGCCCTGCACAAGCGCAGCATCACCGAGTTCAATTACCGCTACGCCGATGCCACCAACGCCACGATTTTCGTTGGCATCCAGATTGCGGCCGGTGGCCATGGCCGCGAGGATCTGGTTCAGGAGTTGCGGGAGAGCGGCTACTCGGTGGTCGACCTGACCGACAGCGACCTGGCCAAACAGCACATTCGCCACATGGTGGGCGGTCACGCGCCGACCATCACCAACGAGAAGGTCTTCCAGTTCGAGTTCCCGGAGCGCCCGGGGGCGTTGCTGAAATTCCTGATGTCACTGGGTACTCGCTGGAACATCTCCATGTTCCATTACCGCAACCACGGTGCGGCCTACAGCCGGGTGCTTTTGGGTGCTCAGGTGGAAGACGACGAAGTGCAGGACTTCGAGAAAATGCTGGATAAGGTTGGCTTCCGTTACGAGAACATGACGGACAACGAGGCTTATCAGCTGTTTCTTGGTCAGGGTAACGCGCGTTCAAGTTAACTCGGAGTAGGCCAGGGTCGGGTAGAGGCTTCCAAAACTGTGCGGAGCCATGGATGGCGGAGCCCAAGCGCCACATGGATGTGCCGCAAGGAGCGTGTTTTGGAAGCCTCTACCCGATGCTGGCCGAGCGCCGATCGAAAAGCTTACCTAATTTTAATCTGTCAAAAATTGTAAAAATGAGGATAGGTGTTAATCTTTCCTCTGATTCTTGAAGTCAAGAATAGCTCACTGATTTCCCGACACTTTCAAAACTGCATCTTGAGGAACTGAAGCCATGGGCGGCAAGCCTGACATCATCAAAGCCATTGTGCTGATTTTTGCCATCGGCCTTGTGATTACTGGTTTCACATCCATCCACGCCTCTGAAGACAGAGGCGCACGAGCTTTCAACGTTGTTGGCTCTGTCCAGGCGATGGGTCAGCCGCTGAACCGGTAACGTCGCTTATCGGTTACCACGCTGTGCAGGGGCACATCCCAGGGCTCTATTGGCAGCTTCTTGACCTTCTGGAAATCATGGGCCAGGCCAATCAGTTTCGGCGCCAGTCTTGGCCGTATACGGCTGAAAGCAAAGGTCCTGTCGTAGAACCCGCCTCCCATTCCCAGTCTTCCGCCCTGTTCGTCAAAGCCTACTAACGGAAACAGTACGGCATCCAGTGCCCAGGCCGGGCGTCGCAGGCCTTTGCTGAACGCGGGCTCGGGGATGCCAAACCGGTTGGCGGTGAGTTCTACGCCGTCGTAGTAGGGGCTGAAAGCCAGCCGGCCTTCATGAATCGGATGCAGTACCGGCAGGTAGAAGCGGATGCCCTTGCGACGTGCGATGTCGAGGTAGGCATGGGGATCAATTTCGCCGTCGTTGGGCAGATAGATGGCAATGTGCCGCGCGCGGTGCAGGTCCGGATTCTTCAGCAGGTTGAGAGCGAGATACTCGGCAGCCTGTTGTTGTTGCTCGAAATTCAGTTCGCGCCGATGCTGCCGGAGGCGCTTGCGAAGTTCGCTGCGTGAGAGGGTATCAGGATGGGACTGGAACGGTTGAGGCTCGATAAACTGGCTCAAAATAAAGCTTCCCGGGCTGCCGTTATCGGATGTTGCCCTTGAACCCAAAGTTCAAGGTCGGTGGCCGCTGTGACATATTAGGCTTTCCCCTGTTGGGGACGTGCTCACAATGCCCTGAAGTAGCCACCTGGGTAATGCGCATCGGCTCGAGGACGTATCCGACTATCCCGAACAGCCCAGGAAGTTAGTTCCATTATACGGGCAGTGTCGGGGCCGATTGCAACACCTGTCTCAGATTCTCTGCGGAATTATCGGCCGGAGCCATCGCCCAGGGCACCGTCCAGTTTATTGTCCATGGCCCGCAGCAGGCTGCTGGTGGCATCTGACATGGTGTCGCGCTCAAGCAGTTCGTGGGTAATATTCAGAGCTGCCATGACAGCAATGCGTTCGGTGCCGAAAACCTTGCCACTGGCGCGGATTTCGCGCATTTTGCTGTCCAGGTGCCGGGCAGCCCGCAGCAACGCCTCCTGCTCTTCCTCGGGACAGGCGACCAGGTATTCCTTGTCGAGGATTTTCACCTCAACCGTCGTGGATTGCTGTGCCATCAGTGATGCTCCAGGGCCCGAAGGCGGCTGATCATGGCTTCGATCTTGTGCTTCGCGTGATCGTTTTTCTGCACCAGCTGGGCCCGTTCCCGGTTCCAGTCATCCTGCAGTTCGCGCAATGTGGCGTTGTCCCGCTCAAGTTTTTGACAGCGTTCAATCAACCTGTCCAGCTTGTCCGCTAATGCCTGTACTTCGGACTGTTCCATGACGTGCCCAGCAGTGGTTTAAGGTAATTGCAACTAACTATAAGTGTGGACGCTAAGTCGGTCAATTTACAGGCTTGTCATTGCGTTCCCTGCGTGATGCGCATCACTGATCGGCGGCCTCGCCAAATCCCAGTCGGCGACTCTGGCGCCAGGTGCCGAAAGCCGGTATCAAAGCCACCATAAAGGCGGCGACAGGAACTGCGGCTAGCAGCGCCCACTCGGTTGCAGTCAGGGGGCGAAGCGAGATCTGCAGGCCATAGTTGGCCAATAGCCAGGGGCTGGCCAATGAGAGGCCGGCCATGCCAATGATCAGAGCCAGCACGCAGGCCGCCAGGGCAAGGGCCACGCACTCAAGGATGTAAAGCGAGGCGATCAGTGCCGGAGAGGCACCGGTTGCCCGCAGTACGGCAATTTCGTGGGCCCGCTGGGCCTGCAGGGTCAGAAGAACGGCAATCAGCCCGATAAGACTGGTAATCACAACAAAACCGGTAATGCCCAGCAGCGCCCGCTCAAACTGGCCCATCAGCCGCCAGAGCTCGCTCAGGGCGACGCCCGGGAGTATGGCTGACAGCGGTTCACCGGCAAACTGGTTGATTTCCCGCTGTATCCGGAAGGTCAGTACCTGTCTTTCGATGCCGACAAAGGCTGCGGTAATGGCATCGGGTGTAAAATCACGGTCCTCTGCCTGTTCCCGGGTGAGCGTTCGGCCCGGTATCGCGACCCCGGACTCCCAACCCACATGCATGGCCTCCATGCCGTCCAGGCCGATATACACCGCCTGGTCCACCGGCGTTCCGGTGGGTGCGAGTACGCCGGTGACGGTAAACGGCGTGTCTTCGTGGTTGGAGAAGCTGGTTCGCCCACCGCCATGGGACAGCACAATCTGTTCGCCCACCTGATGCGCCAGCGACCTTGCCACGCCCGCGCCCAACACAACATCGAAGACCCCTTCAAACCAATGGCCTTCAGCCAGTTCGAGCGGCAGGTCGCGGCCGTAACGGAAGTGCTGCAAAAAGTTCTCGTCGGTGGCGACTACACGGTTGCCCCGATAGCTATCTCCCAGGGAAATCGGAATCAGCCACTCGAGGCGGGAATCCTCTTTCAGGCTCTGGTAGGTGGACCAGCGAATGTTATTTGTGGCATCACCAATATGAAACACGGTGTACAGAAGCAGGTTCAACTGGCCACTGCGGGCGCCGACGATCAGGTCGGTACCGCTGATGGTGCTGGTAAAAGACTGTTTGACCTCGGTGCGCAGGTACTGGATGCCCAGCAACAGGGAAACGCTCAGGGTGAGCGTCAGGCACACCAGGGCCAGTACCTTTTTACGGTGCCAGAGGCTGGCCATTGCGAGCGTCAGAGCAAGGCGTGCCTTCATGTCCGGTCACCCCGCAGTTCCAGCTGATTACCGAAATGGCGGGCCAGGGACTGGTCGTGACTGACAAACAGCACCGAGGTGTTATGCCGGTGGGCAAGATTCAGGAGGAGTTCCAGAAAACGGTCCCGGTTGTCAGCATCCAGTGCCGATGTGGGCTCGTCCGCGAGAATCAGGCCCGGGGCACCAATCAGTGCCCGGGCAGCGGCGATCCGCTGTTGCTGGCCAATACTCAGCCTGGTGACTTTCCGCTGCCAGTGATCTTCGGGGATCGACAGGGCGGCAAGTAATCTCTCAGCTTCGTCTGCGACTGTAGGTTCGGTTCGCTTTTTGCGCAGTTCAGAAAGTCCGCAGGGCAGGGTGACGTTGGCTCGGGTGCTAAGGTAAGGCACCAGATTGAACTGCTGGAAGATAACCCCCATATGGTCGGCCCGGAATTGGTCCCGGGCGCCGGGGCCCAAGTGGTGGATGTCGGTATCCAGTAACCGGACAGAACCAGTGTCCGGGCGAAGCATGCCTGCCAGAAGGCTGAGGAATGTGCTTTTGCCGCTGCCGCTGGGGCCGTGCAGGAACAGATGGTCGCCACGTTTCAGAGCGATATCCGGAAAACTGAGGGGCGCCTGTACCGGGTCCCAGGAAAAACCAAGCCCGCTGACTTCAATGGCGGTTTCCGTGCTTCGGGAACTGTTGTTGGTTGAGTCTGTCTTGCTGGTCATGTTGGTTGCTGTCTGCCCGGTGTATGATGGCGGTTTGCGAATTTCACTGTCAGGAGTATGTGGTCCAATGATGTCTGCCCCGGCGCGTTTGCGCTTTGCGCTGCCTTCTCTCGCTGCGCTTGTCCTGGTGCTTTTACTCCCGACGACAGGCCGGAGCGAAACCCGGGAGATTGACTGGCTTGAACTGATGCCGGCCGAGGATCTGGCGCTGCTGGAGAATATGCCAGAGATCGAGCATGAGGGCGATGGCCCGCCGCTGTTGCCGGACGAGATCATGACCGGTCGGGTTGTGCCGGAGATGGGCGATGTGGAAGGGCGCATCCCCGGCTTCGTGGTGCCCCTGAAGACGACCGAGGATATGCGCATACTGGAGTTTTTCCTGGTGCCCTACTACGGCGCCTGTATTCATGTGCCGCCACCGCCCCCGAATCAGATCATTCACGTCAAGTACAAGGAAGGTTTCACGCTTGAGGCCCTGTACGATCCGGTCTGGATCGAAGGCAAGCTGGTGATCGACCGTACCGAGAATGACATTGGCACGTCTTCTTACTCCATGGTGGCAACCGAGGTTGAGCCCTACGAGGAGTAACTTGCGAGCCCCATTATCGGGCGCCTGGCCTGAAGCTGGTCTCCCCGTGATCCAGGCGGCCTGAACCCTGGCCTCCTGACCAGACCCACTCGACATTCAGGTGCTCAATCTCGGGAAAACGCTCTGTGAGCGGCGTAGAGAGTGCCTCGGAAGCATCCAGCCTGGAGCAGCTCAGGGTCTGGGTGACTTCGAAATCCGAGTGGGTGGAGCCGTTCTCGTCCGCATGCTTGTCCTCGTGGTCATGGGCGTGACCATGGTCGTGTCCGTGATTGTCACCGCCCGCCTGATGGTGCACCACCGCATTCATGACTGTGCAGCCAGCCTCGGCGGTGTCCACCAGGGGGGTCTCACCGAGCCAGTTGGTGGTTTCCGTGACCAGCGCTTTCTGTTCCTCGGTCCGGGCTCGGTGTTCGAAGCCCAGCAGGTTATAGGCTGGTGAAGTGAAAATCAGGTCAACCTGGTTGTCTTCGATGGCCAGCTGAAGCTCGGCATGACCATGCTGATGAGCGCCGGGGTTGTCGCTGGCGAACGTGGAGCCGGCAGTCAGAATGGTCGCTGCCAGTATGGCGTTGGTTACCTTTGATAAAGTCATGGTAGTGTCTCGCGGTATAAAATGTTACGTTATAACATATTGTTCTCTCCCCGGGTAAAAATCAACAGGCAGTGCCTTGGCATCGCCTGAATGCTAAAGTAGGCCTTTAATTCACCAACACAGGATCCGCCTGTTTCATGTCAGAAACCGACACTTCCGGTGCCGCCCGCGCCGCCGAATTTGAGCGCTGGGCCAATGTTTTCACAGCTCACAAGGCATTCAGCCACCCATCCGAGTTGCACGGCGCGCTTTGTGGTCGCCTGGCGGCCGGATCCCGTATTGAAGAGCCGGAGTGGCTGGCAATGGTGTGTGAGCACATGGGGCTGGCTGAGGATGCGGCCGAGGAGTCTGACGATCTTGCTCCGTTCATGAACCGGGCCTATGAGCAGACCCTGGAGCTCTTGAAATCAGCCGACATGAGTTTCCATCCTTTACTGCCAGATGACGACTACGCCATCGAACAAAGGCTGGAGGCCCTGGTTTCCTGGGTGCGGGGATTTCTCGAGGGTATGGCATTGTCGGCCGGCGAGTCCCTTGGCCAGGCGCCCGACGAGATCCGGGAGTTGATCGAGGATATGGTGGCCATCAGTCAGCTGTCCGAAGAGGAAGAAGCGGACGACGAGAGCGAGCAGCAGTTGCTGGAAATTACCGAATACATCCGGCTGGGGGCGCTCGCCGTGTTTACCGAATTCAATGCCCCCGAACCGCCGAAGTCTGATTCGCCGACCCTGCACTGAGCCGGGTCCTGATTGCAGGAGAGACTATGAACTCCATGATTCCCGCAAAGGAGTTTGCCGAGCGCCGTCGCAAGCTGATGGAGCGTATGGCGCCAGACAGCATTGCGATTATTCCGGCTGCCCCGGAGCGCGTTCGCAACCGGGATGTACTTCACCCGTTCCGCCAGGACAGCGACTTTCATTATCTGTCCGGTTTTGGCGAGCCGGAGGCGGTACTGGCCCTGATTCCGGGCCGTGAGCACGGGGAATCCGTTCTGTTCTGCAAGGAGCGTAATCCGCAGAAGGAACTCTGGGACGGTTTCCTGGTTGGCCCGGAAGGCGCCATCGAGCGCTATGGCCTGGACGATGCGTTTCCGATTGCAGACATCGACGACATCCTTCCGGGCATGATTGAAGGTCGCAGCCGGGTCTATTATCCCCTGGGCAAGGACGATCATTTTGACGCCCGGGTGATGGACTGGGTGAAGATGATTCGCAGCAAGGTTCGCAGTGGCGCACATCCACCTGGCGAATTCGTGGCCCTGGAACACCTGCTTCATGACCTGCGGCTTTACAAAAGCGCCAATGAGATCAAAATCATGGCCAAGGCCGGCCAGATCAGTGCCGAAGCCCACTGTCGGGCCATGAAGCGGGCCCGAAAAGGCGGCTTCGAGTACAACCTAGAGGCCGAACTGATCCACACGTTCATGGAGCATGGCGCCCGGTCAACGGCTTACCCCTCGATTGTGGGCGGGGGCGCCAATGGCTGCATCCTGCATTACATCGAGAACAGTGCACCGCTGAAAGACGGCGATCTGGTACTGATCGATGCCGGCTGTGAATACCAGTGCTACGCCTCTGACATTACCCGCACCTTCCCGGTCAGCGGAAAGTTCAGCAATGAACAGCGGGCCCTGTATGAGGTGGTGCTGGCGGCACAGTACCAGGCCATTGAGGCAGTTTCGCCGGAAAACCACTGGAACCGGCCCCATGAGGCGGCGCTGGAAGTGCTGACCCAGGGTCTGATTGATCTGGGGCTGTTGTCTGGCACCCTGGAAGACGCCATTGCCAGCGAAGCCTACAAACCCTTCTTCATGCACCGCACCGGCCACTGGCTCGGGCTGGATGTGCACGATGTGGGCGATTACAAGGTCGGTGATGCCTGGCGCCAGCTGGAACCCGGAATGGCCCTGACGGTTGAACCGGGGCTGTACATTGCGCCGGATAATACCGACGTGGATGAGAAGTGGCGTGGCATCGGCATACGCATCGAAGACGATGTTGTGGTAACCAAAGACGGCTGCCGGGTGCTGACCGAAGCGGTTCCGAAAACCATTGCCGAAATCGAAGCCCTGATGGCGGACTGACACCCTGTGACCAAGCCAGATACCGATCTGATCATTGCCGGTGGAGGCCTTGCCGGGGCAACCCTGGCCCTGGCGCTGGCACGGATGGTGCCGTCGCTCCGCGTGACCGTGGTCGAGGCGTTTCCACTGTCTCCCGACGCCCTGCCGGACAGTTACCAACCCAGCTACGACGCACGTTCCACCGCGCTGGCCTGGGGCTCCCGGTTAATCTTTGAAGAGCTGGGGCTCTGGCACCGGCTAGCCGAGCACGCCACGCCCATCGAACACATTCACGTTTCTGATCGGGGACATTTCGGCGCCACCCGGCTGCATGCCGGCGAGCATGGTCAGGAGGCGCTTGGTTATGTCGCGGATAATCGCTGGATGGGTCTGTGCCTGATGCGTGAGCTTCTGGATACCAACGTCCAGTGGCGGGCGCCGGCAGAAGTGACAGATATGACGCCCATCGCCGGTGGCGTCCGGGTCCGGCTGTCGAAGGATGGCGAGGATGCCCCGGAACTGACGGCTCGCTGCCTGGTGGTCGCAGATGGCGGTCGCTCAGGATTGCGCGAGAAACTTGGCTTCAGGCCCGATCGTCACAGCTATGGCCAGAATGCCCTGATCGCCAATGTCTCTACCAGTGACAGCCACGGATTCACCGCCTTTGAGCGATTCACCGATGCCGGTCCCATGGCGCTTTTGCCCCATGGTTCTCCCGCGCGGGCGGGGCATCAGTCGGCACTGGTCTGGACCTTATCCGATGAAGCATTGCAGGACGTTCTTGAGGTTCCCGACCAGGAAAAACGTCGCTGGCTTCAGGACCGGTTTGGCTGGCGTCTAGGGCGGTTTACCCGCATCGGTGCCTGTCATCATTATCCGCTGACGCTGACCACAGTGGACGAGCCAGTGCGCCCAGGGGTTGCGCTGGTGGGCAATGCCGCCCACGCCCTGCATCCGGTCGCCGGGCAAGGGTTCAATCTGGCCCTGAGAGGGCTGATGACACTGGTTGAGCAGTTCCGGCTGGCAGAAGAGCAGGGCAGGTCCATTGGCGATCTTGACGTGCTCAAGCGCTACCAGGCCCTGCATCGTCAGGATTGGCAGCAAACGGTGCGCTTCTCCGATTCCCTTGTTCGCCTGTTCGGGCAGTCCATGCTGCCGGTAACTGCCGCCCGCGATGCCGGACTGGTGGGCCTTGATCTGCTGCCGGGCGCAAAGCGCTGGTTTGCCCGCAAGGCCATGGGCCTGGGTGGTCGGCGGGCGGTGATTGATCGACCCGGAAACCTGAACCGGGAGGCACCAGGTCATGAGTGAAGCGAAAACCTACGATATTCTTGTGGCCGGCGGTGGCATGATCGGCTCCGCCCTGGCTCTCGGGCTCTCACGTCAGGGCTGGCATGTGGCGCTGGTGGAGGGCTCCGATCATGAATCTCTGGTTCAGGCGCCGGACCCTGCCACCACCGTTGCCGATTTCGAACCTCGGGTCAGTGCCATTTCGGTCGCCAGCCAGCAGTTGCTGGAGCAGCTGGGAGTCTGGTCCGAGGTTACCGCGGGTCGACACTGTCCTTATCAGTCCATGACAGTGTGGGATGGTGACGGCACGGGGCGTATACAGTTTGAGGCCGCCGAGCTACAGGCGCGGACCCTTGGCACGATTGTCGAAAACCGCAGCATCGTGCGGGCGCTGTTCAGGGCCCTGGAACAAAGCCCGGTTGAGCTGATTGAGGGCGCGAGGATCATTGGCTGCAAGCGATTGCCCGAGAGTTGCACGGTTGAGCTGGAGGATGGTCGATCCTTGTCTGCCGGATTGGTGGTGGGCTGTGATGGTGCCAATTCTCGCCTGCGTCAGTGGGTGGGCCTGCCAACCCGAGAGTGGGACTACGACCAACAGGCCATCGTGTGCACAGTGCGAACCACCCAGAGCCATCGGTTTACCGCCTGGCAACGGTTTTCAACGACCGGTCCACTGGCGTTCCTGCCCTTGTTGACCGAGTCTGGCAGTGAGCATTTCTGTTCCATTGTCTGGTCCCAGGATACCGTGGAAGCCCGGCGCTTGATGGCTCTGGGCGACAGTGAGTTTGCCGCCGAACTTGAGCGCGCCATTGAGCGGGAGCTTGGCTCAGTTGAAGCCGTTTCCGACCGGTTTGCCTTTCCGCTTCGCCAGCGCCATGCCAAAGACTACATTGCGCCAGGTTTCGCGCTGGTGGGTGATGCAGCTCATACCATTCATCCGCTGGCGGGGCAGGGCGCCAATCTGGGATACGGCGATGTGCGCGCACTTCTGGACGAGCTTTCGCGGGCAAGGAAAACCGGACTGAGTCCAGCCCATGAACTGGTTCTGGCGCGCTACCAGCGCCGCCGAAAAGGCGAAAATCTGACCATGATGGCCGCGATGGAGGGTTTCAAGCAATTGTTTGGTCGTGATGAGCTGTCGGTTCGCTGGCTGCGCAACACCGGCCTGCGCTGGCTCAACCAGCTGGGGCCGGTCAAAAATCGCATTGCTGCCGAGGCCATGGGTCTGAACGGCTGAACAGAAAAGGAATTTTGCAATGGCAGGAAGCAGTCTTCTGGTTCTGATCGATGACATCGCCACCGTGCTGGACGATGTCGCCCTGATGACCAAAACCGCCACCAAGAAAACGGCGGGTGTTCTGGGTGACGATCTGGCACTCAATGCCCAGCAGGTGACTGGCGTGAAACCGGCGCGGGAGTTACCGGTGGTCTGGGCCGTCGCCCGGGGTTCGATGATCAACAAGGCCATCCTGGTGCCGGCGGCGGTTGCGATCAGTTTTTTCATGCCCTGGCTGGTCACGCCGTTGCTGATGCTTGGCGGTGCCTTCCTGTGTTTCGAGGGCTTCGAGAAACTGGTGCACAAGTTTTTGCATCGGGAGGAAGATCAGAAGCGCAAAGGGGAGCTGCATGAGGCCCTGAAGAATCCAGAAGTCGATCTGCGGGCGATCGAGAAGGACAAGATCAAGGGTGCGATCCGCACCGATTTCATCCTGTCTGCGGAGATTATTGCCATTACCCTTGGAACGGTAACGACCCAGACCATCGGCATGCAGTTCATGGTGCTGGCCGTGGTTGCCATTATGATCACAGTCTTTGTTTACGGCCTGGTGGCGGGGATCGTGAAACTGGACGACGGTGGCCTCTACCTCAGTCAGCAAGATAATCCGCTGCTCCAGAAACTGGGCTCAGGCATTCTGTGGCTGGCTCCCTATCTGATGAAAACGCTCTCCATTCTTGGCACCCTGGCGATGTTTCTGGTCGGTGGTGGCATTCTCACCCACGGCTTTACCCCGGTCTACGACGCCATTCATCACTTTTCGGAAGGGTTTAGTGGTGTGATTGGCATGCTTATGCCAACGATAGCCAATGGTCTGTTCGGTGTGTTGGCTGGCGCGTTACTGGTAGCCATCATTACACCCCTGACCCGGTGGTGGCAGGCTGCTAAAGACAGGCGTCGAACAGCCGGCTGACCAGTACTGGTACCGCGGTTTCCACCCGCAGAATGCGGGGGCCGAGGTGTACACTCTGGCAACCGGCGTCTTCAAGCTTGCCCACTTCGTAAGCCGTAAAACCACCCTCCGGGCCAACGCAGAGTAATGTCGGCTGGTTCAGGTGAACCGGGCAGGGTGTGCTGGTGCCAGGGTGCGCTACCAGGGCCTGCCTGTTTGCCAATAGCGCCGGCAACTCGTCTTCCACAAAAGGTTTGAACAGCTTGCGGATCTGCACCCGGGGCATCAGGGTGTCTTTTGCCTGCTCCAGTCCCAGGGTGAGGTTCTCCCGGAGCTGCTCATCTGAAAGCCACGGTGTCTGCCAGAAGCTCTTCTCCACCTTGTAGCTGTTGATCAACCAGAGGTCTTTCACCCCCAGTGCGGCGCACGTCTGCAGGATACGACGGAACATCTTCGGCCGGGGCATGGCCAGCACCAGGGTGAGCGGCAATGGTGCAGGGGGAGACTGGTGCAGCGTGACCTTGAGTTCCGCCTCGGTATCGGTAAGTCGGACGACCTCGCCGGTTCCCATTTGGCCACCCGCCCGGCCTACCGGCACCGTATCGCCAGCAACGACTTTGATTACGGACTGCAAGTGGGCAAGACGCCGGCCACGTAAGACGGCTCGGTCAGGCGCTACGAAATCCTCGTCAAACAGTAACGCCAGATTCATTCGCCGGCAGGCTCATCGCTTTCCGGGTCTGCGACTTCCCGTTTCGCCAATCGCCCGAACAGGATACCTACCTCGAACAGTATCCACATGGGCACCGCCAGCAGGGTCTGGGAAATGATATCAGGCGGGGTCAGCATCATGCCGATGATAAAACAGCCCACGACCACGTAGGGGCGCTTGGCCGCCAGATCCGCCGGTGTGGTGGCGCCGGTGAGAATCAACAGCACGGTGGCGATCGGGATCTCAAATGCGACGCCGAAGGCAAAGAACATCTTGAGCACGAAATTGAGGTAGCTGGTAATGTCCGGTAATTCGACGATGCCTTCCGGCCCTATCGCGGTAAAGAAGCCGAACACCAGCGGGAAAACCACGTAATAGGCAAACGCCGCACCTGCGTAGAACAGGATTACCGAGGTAAACAGGAGTGGAAAGGCCAACCGTTTTTCATGGGCGTACAGGCCCGGGGCGATGAAACTCCAGAGCTGGTAGAGAATGATCGGGATGGCGGCGAACACGGCCAGCACCAGGGCCAGCTTCAGCGGCGCGAAGAAGGGCGAGGTAACATCCGTTGCGATCATGGTCTGGCCAACGGGCAACAGGGAACGGATAGGTTCAGACAGCCACAGGTACAGCTCGTTGGCAAAGGGATAAATGGCAGCGAAGCAGACCAGCACCGCAAGAACCATTTTCAGTAGGCGATTGCGCAGTTCGAGCAGGTGCTCGATCAGTGGCATTTCCTGCTGTTCCGGAGGCAGCTGGTTGCCGTCGGGTTTTGCATTCATGAACGGTTATCCGGCGGACTTTGCGGGGTTTCGCTTTTGGGTTGTTCCTTCCCGGCAGCGCCTGTATCCGGCGTCTGCGGGGCATCATTGGCACCAGCCTGATCCTGTGCCGGAGCCTCGGAGGCCTTTGTCTGGCCAGACACACGCCGTGTCGCTGGTGCCGGCCTTGGCTTTTGGGTCTCGTTCTCGGGCAGGATCATGTGCTCGTACTTTTTAGCCTCGTCCAGGGCACCACGCACGGTTTTCTGCACGTCGTCCAGGCCAACATCCCCTGCCTTGCGAAGCTCGTCCCGGAGTTCGCCGGCTTTCAGTTCCCGGTCCAGTTCCGAGGTGAACTGTCCGACCATGCGCCGTGCACCACCCACCCAGCGACCGGCCGCACGGGCGGCCGCAGGCAGACGCTCGGGACCGAGCACCAACAGCGCTATGACGCCGCAGATCAGCAGCTCAAGAAAGCCGATATCGAACATTCAGCCTGGTCTCAGCTGTGGGACTTGTCCCGGGGCTTGTCTTCGGCCGCAGCCTGTTGCTGTGGCTGCTCCTCTTCCTTGCCTTCCAGGGATTCCTGGTTCTCGGCTTTGGAGTCCTCATCGTTCATGGACTTCTTGAAGCCGCGAATGGCACCACCAAGGTCGCTGCCGATGTTGCGCAGTTTCTTGGTTCCGAACAACAGAATGACAATGCCGAGTACGATAAGTAATTGCCAGATGCTGATACCCATTACGGGGTCCTCGTTTTAATGTTTCTGTTCAATGACATTGTACGTTACCAGAACGGTTACGCGGAAACCCCTTTGGAGGTACTACCGCTCACTTGTCCCGCGACGCTTTTTCTTCCAGGCCTGACAGGTCGAACCGGCTGGCCAGCTCGTCCAGGATGTCTTTCGGACCAAGCCCCAGTCTCGACAGCATCACCATGCTGTGGAACCACAGGTCGGCGGTTTCATAAACCACGTCCCGGGTTTCACCGGAGTGTTCTGCGTCCTTGGCGGCCAGCAGGGTTTCCGTGCACTCTTCCCCGACTTTTTCCAGAATCTTGTTCAGACCCTTGGCGTGGAGACTGGCTACATAAGAGGTTTCCGGATCTGCCTCCTTCCGGGCTTCCAGAACCCGTGCCAGGTTTTCCAGTACATCACTCACTGTCCGTGCTCCTCAGTTGCTGCCGTAGCTCAGTTGCTGCCGTAGATAGTGCCGGGGTCCTTGATCACCGGGTCAACACTGACCCACTGACCGTCTTTCAGAGTCCGGTAGAAGCAGCTGCGTCTGCCAGTATGGCAGGCGATGCCGCCTTTTTGTTCCACCTTCAGCAGGATAACGTCCTCGTCGCAATCCAGTCGAATGTCCCGAATGACCTGTTGGTGCCCTGAAGTTTCCCCCTTGCGCCAGAGCTTGCCCCGAGAACGGGACCAGTACACGGCCTGGCCTTCTTCTGCGGTCAGCTTGAGCGACTCGCGGTTCATCCAGGCCATCATCAGAATGTCGCCGGTTTCGGCGTCCTGGGCGATGGCCGGCACCAGGCCGTCCTCTGTCCAGCGAATGGCATCCAGCCAGTCAGGGTTCTCGACGTTATCCGAGCTGTTTTGCATTTTTGTGAATCCTGAAATCTTTATCGGTTATCGGCTGCCCCGGAGCATGATTCCGCCGGCGATGGCAAACAGGGCCCAGCTCCACGCCGGCACGCTTTCGAGCCACTGCTGGCCGTCAGGCTGGGTGCCCAGGACACCCCCGGCAATCAGAAGTACCGCCAATGTAGCCCGTCGCCAGCGCCGCTCCGTGCGGACCTGCTGCTCACGGAGCAATTCCAGTGTAGCCCGGTTCTGGGGCTCGGTGGGCCCGGCCTGCCGCAGTTGAAGGAGCGCATCGTGCACCAGCTGCGGCATTTCCGGCGACTGTTCCAGCCACGACGGTAGATGGGACTGCAGAGACTTGATCAGCCCCGAGGGACCAATCCGCTTGCGCATCCAGGTTTCAAGGTAGGGTTGCGCGGTACTCCACAAATCCAGATCCGGATAAAGCTGGCGGCCCAGGCCTTCCACGTTCAGCAGGGTTTTCTGCAGCAGGACGAGCTGGGGCTGCACTTCCATGTTGAATCGCCTCGCCGTCTGGAACAAGCGTAACAGGAAGTGGCCGAAAGAGATGTCCTTTAAAGGCTTCTCGAATATTGGCTCGCAAACAGTACGTATGGCCGCCTCAAACTGGTTCACTGGCGTGTCGGGTGGTACCCAGCCGGACTGGATATGCAGCTGCGCAACCTGACGGTAGTCGCGACGGAAAAAGGCCAGAAGGTTTCGGGCAAGATAGCTCTGGTCATCCGGAGCCAGGGTGCCGACGATCCCGAAATCGATGGCGATATATCGCGGATCCGAGGGGTTGGACGTATCCACAAAGATGTTGCCCGGGTGCATGTCGGCATGGAAGAAGCTGTCCCGGAACACCTGGGTAAAGAAAATCTCCACGCCTTTTTCGGCCAGCACCTTCATATCGACACCAGCGGCCTTCAGGGCGGTGGTATCGGCAATGGGGATGCCGTGAATACGCTCCATCACCAGCACCGACTTGCGGGTGTAGTCCCAGTCGATGAAGGGGATGTAGATCAGTGAGGAGTTCTCGAAATTCCGGCGCAGTTGGCTGGCATTGGCGGCTTCGCGCTGCAGGTCCAGTTCGTCGTGGATGGTGGCATCGTAGTCGGCAACCACTTCCACCGGGTGCAGGCGTTTGCCCTCAGACCAGTATTTTTCCAGCAGACCGGCCATCAGGTACATCAGGGCCAGGTCCTGGCGGATGACCCTCTCGATACCGGGGCGCAGTACTTTAACCACCACCTTCTGGCCGTTGAGCAGGGTGGCCGCATGCACCTGGGCAACCGACGCGGACGCCAACGGGTCCGGGCTGAACTCGGCAAACAGTTCCGAGACCGGGGCGCCGAGGGAGGTTTCGATTATGCCCCGGGCCTCATCGCTCGGAAACGGCGGTACCCGGTCCTGAAGGTTTTTCAGGGATTCGGCCATGTCATCCGGCAGCAGATCCCGTCGGGTGGAGAGTATCTGGCCGAACTTAACGAATACCGGGCCCAATTCTTCCAGTGCCAGCCGTAGGCGATCGCCCCGGTCGAGCTTGGGTTTGGGGAACAGGTGCCAGGGCGCAAGCAGGAAAAACACCTTCAGGGGCGCAGGCAGTTCTGCGATTGGCAGGAACGTGTCCAGCCGATAGCGGCAGAATACCCAGGCAATTCGAAACAGGCGTTGCAGGCGGGTCACAGGTTCTCCGGTTCGTCAGTCTTGCCGCGGTTTTCAACCAGGTTCAGCCGGGCTTCCAGTCTCTCGGTGCGCAGGTTCAGTTCGTCGATGTCCTCGAACGTTGCTTCCAGTTCCCGTCGCCCGGGCAGGGCACGACTCTCTTCATGCACATACTCCTCGATATTGGCGTTCAGGGACTGAAACGCCTGACGGCTCCACCGAATGGCGCCGCGAATCCGTTGGCCCAGAAAGTGTGCGGGTACATCCCCGATATGCTGGGCCATGGCGGCTTCCCAATCCGGCTCAAGCTGGTTCAGTGCGCGCTGCAGCTGATGGGCCAGGGCCGTGTCTCCGGTCACGTCGAGGCGACCATCGGCAAAGACCCGGTCATCACCGGTGGCCAGCGCCGCAAAGGCGATGGGTTTGCCGGTCACCTCAAGAGCAGGCTGGTCGACCGGCTGGCTGCCAACCCGAACGCGGTTTCCGGCGCGGTCCAGGGTGTAGATCAGGGGGAAAGGATCAGTGATATTGAACTGCACCGGGCCCGCGAGTGCTTCCATCAAGGCATGATGCCCCGCCGGATCCAGTTCCAGCGCCCGGTTCAGGGCGCTTTCCAGGATGGCGGAGACAGCGGAAAGCAGGGTGGGGCCGGGAAACATCAGGGCTTGATTCCCACATGCAGGGCGACAATGCCGCCGGTCATGTTGTAGTACTTGCAGTTCACCAGGCCGGCATTTTCCATCATGCCCTTGAGGGTGTCCTGGTCCGGGTGCATGCGGATGGATTCGGCCAGGTACTTGTAGCTTTCGCTGTCGCCGGCGATAAGCTGACCCATCAGTGGCAAAGCGGAAAACGAGTAGGTGTCGTAGGCCTTGCTCAGCAAAGGATTGGTCGGCTTGGAGAATTCCAGGATCATCAGTTTGCCACCGGGTTTGAGAACCCGGGTCATGTCGCGCAGGGCCTGATCTTTATCGGTGACATTGCGCAGGCCGAAGGCGATGGATACCGCATTGAAATTGTTATCCGGGAACGGAAGGTGCTCGGCATCCGCCTGCACGTATTCGATGTTGCCGGCATAGCCGCGGTCTGTCAGCCGGCTGCGGCCCACCTGCAGCATGGAGGCATTGATGTCGGCCAGCACCACCTTGCCGGACGGACCCACCAGGTCTGAAAACTTCATGGTGAGGTCGCCGGTGCCGCCGGCAATGTCCAGTACCTGGTGGCCGGGACGCACGCCGGAAAGCTCGATGGTGAAGCGCTTCCAGAGCCGGTGGATCCCCATGGACATCAGGTCGTTCATGAGGTCGTATTTGCCCGCAACGCTGTGGAATACTTCGGCCACCTGGCTCGCCTTCTGGCTTTTCGGCACATTGCGGAAGCCAAAGTGGGTGACGTCATCCTGGCCATTATTGTTTGCGGCCTGGTTGGCTGGCGTTTGCTGCTCGCTCATGGGAGATGTCCTGTCAGAATCTGAACCCCGTATTCTAACCGCTGACGGGGTTGCTACAAGGGTGGCGGTGAGTTAAATAGCGCCCTAAACTGTAAATTCGTCCAAATCCGAGAGAAAACGTTTTCATGTCCGTTATTGATGTACACCGCCCGCATACCCTGGATAAAGAACACGCGAGAGAGGCTGCCGAAACTCTGGCCAAAGACCTGTCCAGCCAATTCGACGTGCATTACCAGTGGGAAGGCGATCACCTGAAATTCAAGCGCAGCGGCGTCAAGGGGCACCTGAACATTACCCCGACGGATCTGCACATTCATCTGGAGCTGGGCATGATGTTGCGGCCCTTCAAATCCCGGATCGAGCAGGAAATCCACTCCCAGCTGGACCAGATCATCAAGGCCTGAGCCCATCGTTCCGGTTGACTCAGAGGCTTTCCGGCAACCTGAACGGGTCCGGGTGATGGTTGAGAATATTACGCATCACCTGCTGTTCCCGGGAAACCAGCCGGTCGATCAGTAACTCCACATCGTCCATCTTCCGGAAGGCGGAATAGCCCCGGTGCAGGAAACTGTGCAGATCGGTCAGGTCGGCCATCTCCGCCGGGCCCCGGGTCATCGACAACAGCCACCCGAGGGTGCGGTTGCGGACATAGCGATCAAGCTGCTGGCCTACGTCAGCCACCAGGGTGATCTGCTTCTCCCTCTGATCCAGCTGTCGGCTTTCCCGGAAGGCGGCACAGTAGTCCTCAGTGGTTATTGCGTCGGCGGGCACGCCCTGCTGGTGGAACAGCTCGGCCAGCTCGAGATCCAGCCGCTGGGTGATCAGGTTCAGCTCCACCAGACCGGCGAAGGTGTCCAGCAGGTTGTCCGGCAGCCACTTCACCATCTTGGGGAAGACCCGATCAATATTGTCATCCCGCCGGGTCATTCCGGCCGGCGCATACAGATCGGTCAGCAGGAACTCCAAGCCGTGATGGTAGCCGGGGTGCTGGTAAAGGTCTTCATGAGTCGCCTTAAGCCGTTCGGCCTGCCAGTCGGCAACGTGGATTGCGCTTTCCAGCAGTGGGTGTTCTGCTTTCAAATGCCGGAAATCATGGTAGTCCAACAGCAGTTGCTGCAGCTGGCGAGCGCTTTCGGTGCGGGCTTCGGTAGCGACAAGGCGCTCACGGTACATGGACGATGGCTCCACTAAACCTGAAGAAAAGAGCGTAGTTTAGCGGAGCTGAGGTGGTCTTGCAGTAAGGCACTGCCGGGAGTTATCAGCCCTGTGCGGCAGTGGGCAGCGTTTCGAACCCCGGCACCCATTCCTTGCTGTCCAGGGTGATGAAATGGCTCGGCGCCTCGGTTTCGACGATTCGCATGGTGGTCGGGCTCTGGCGGGCACTGGCCAACATGGAGGAGCGATCCAGAATACGGTCTACCGCAGGAATCAGGAAGGTGCCGTGACGTACATGGCTGTAGACGCTGGTGTCTGTCCGTGCCATCCAGTCCATGATGTTCTCGATGTTACGAACAATGGTCAGATGATCCTTGGTGGCGGAAAACAGCTTGCTTAGCAGTTGCTTCTTGCGCGGGTTCATCTTGCCAAAGAAGGTCTGGCCGTAGGCGGACGACGGAGCGCTGTTGATCAGGCGGATCAGCCAGGGCCACATACCGTGGCTTACAGGTTCCAGAATAGTCGTTACCAGCGCCGAAAGCCTGCCGTTGGGGAGCACGGGTGCTTCCAGCACCACTTCCACGTCGTCATACAGCTCCGGCCATTGTTTGATGGCCTCCAGGATCACCGCCCCGCCACGGGAGTGACCATGTACCCGAATGTTGTCGGTGGTGGGCAGGCTGGAAAGCGCCTGGTTGAGAATGCAGGCGTCGTATTCGATGGTGCCTTCCAGATGCTTGATCGGCACTTCCCAGTCCGGGGTCTCCGGAGTCACACCGTTCACCGGGATGTGGTAATTGCTACAGGTGAGCAGGATCAGTTCGGTGGTGGGCGCTTCATAGGCCTGGGTGAAGTAGCAGTGGTTCTCCAGAAAGCCGTGCACGCCGACAACGGTCTGCTCGGCCTTGCCACTGTGGTTGCGAACGGACACAGCGCCCTTGCCAACGCGATACACCCGCCCGGAGAACATTTCCGAGTAGGCGCTCTCAATCGGTTTTATCAGCTTGCGAACATGGCTCGCTTTCATAACTGCTCTCCCTCCAGCACGGCAATGGCCTGTTATTGGAATTAGGGTGTGCTGGTAAGCCTTTTGTACCCCGATCATCTGGCTGTGTTACTGGCCCTGAATAAAGAATTTTTGATCCCTCAGGGCCAATCGATCACGGATCGGCAGCGTTTAATAACCATTGCACTACGGCTTATAACCAGTATAGGACTGAACAGTTACTCACGTGTAATTTTTTGTAACAGAGTGCGCTGGTGCCGCATATGGAGCCTGCGGGGCATGTCTGGCACAATGCGGAGTTCGGTTTTTACTTACCTTCACCACTTTTCCAGGGACGTTCGGGTTTGAGTCACGAACAATCGCATCTCCTGCTACCTGCAGATTCGGCCTGGCTGGCCCTGGAACGCCCGGAAAATCCCATGACCATCACCGTGATGCTGCGGGTTGATGGCCTCACGGCGCCCCGTTTCCGGGAATTCCTCCGGGTTTACTGGATGGCCTGGGAGCGTTTCCGATATATGCCGGTCAAGCGCTCGCCCGCCTGGTGGTGGGAGCAGGACCCGATGTTTGATGTCCGCCACCACCTTGATGTGGTGGTCGATCGCTTCACTCCGGAAAGCCTGCAGGAATGGGTGTCGGTGCGGCTGAATCAGCCTCTGCCCATGTACCGTCCGCGCTGGAAATTCTGGCTGGCGCCCAATGCCGAGGGCGGGGCGGTCCTGTTGCTGCGGATTCACCATTGTTACGCCGATGGTCTGTCCCTGCTGGGCATTTTTGAACGGCTCTGCCCACCTTCGCCCCAGCAGCATCCGGCCATATACGGTGCACCTGAAACCGCGGAGCTGTCACGCTGGACCGCTGCAGCGAAGGTCTGGCTCGGAGAGCTGATGGCCACTGGCGAGTCCGCAGAAGAAGCCCATGGCGTTGCCGGAGTAGACAAGCCCGTAGGCAACCAGTGGCAGGATGCCGGGCGCCTGCTGGAGCGGGTTGCCCAGAAAAGTCTCAAGCTGGTGCATGAGTTTTCGGAATTCCTGGTGGAGCCGGAGGATTCAGACACGGATCTCCGGCGCCCCCTGCTGGGACGACGGCACTGTCGCTGGTCTGAACCGGTGCCCCTGGAGCGCTTCCGGAACATCGCCCGGGTCACCAACGTGACGATCAACGATGTGTTGCTGAGCTGTGTTGCGGCTGCGGTGCGCACCCGCCTTGGCATTGACGGGGCGGACCTGGATGAAGCCGTGCTGCATGCCGCCGTGCCCGTTGATATCCGCAGCCGTCTACCCGATGAGTTGAAACCGGCCCCTGGCGCCCTGGGCAACTATTTCGGCACCGTGTTTGTACCTTTGCCGGTGGATGGCGAAAGCCCGCTCGAGCGCTTGTACCGCATCAAGCATGAAACCCGCCGCCTGAAGAAAAGCTGGCAGCCAGGCATTGCCTGGGGGTTGGCGGCCAGTGCCACGGTGGTTCCGGAACCCTGGCGGGAGCCTCTGGCCGATGTGTTCTATCGCAAGGCCAGTGCCGTGGTGTCCAACGTGCCCGGCACCCCGGAGCTTCGCTACATTGCCGGTTGTCGGATCACCGAGCAGATGTTCTGGGTGCCCCAGGCCGGGGATATTGGCCTGGGCATCAGCATTGTCAGCTACGCCGGCCAGGTACAGTTTGGCGTCGTTGCCGATGAGGCGGTGATGGCCGATCCCGAAGACTTCCTCAACGACTGCCTGCAGGAACTGGCCCAGTTCCCCGGCGACTGATCCGCCGGGTCGTACTCCCAAAGTTTCAATTCAATTGCCTCCCAAATGAGCAGAAAACCTGCTCCCTGGAAGCATTTTCCCCCTCCCTCGCATCACCGACCATGGAATTCAGGCGACAGACCGCGCCTGGAGAGTCCGGATAACCCGGGTCTCCGATCCCAGATTTCCAAAAACAACCGGGGGAACTATGAAAAACAATAACGTCAGAAAGTCAGGGTTAGCCATTGCCATGGCAGCCGCCATGGGTGTCAGCACAGGAGCCAGCGCCGCTGTTGAGCTTTATAACCAGGACGGCACGAGCTTTTCTGTTGATGGCTACTTCAATGCGTTTTATGTAAACCGTGATGACAAGCAGAACGATGTGCGCGATTCCCGCATCAAGATGGGCTTCCTGCCCAACACCATCGGCTTCAATTTCAGCAAGGACATGGGTGAGCTGACCCTGGGCGGGCGTTCCTCGTTCTGGACCACCATCAATGACAGCCTGGATACACCCACAGACACCGCCATCGACGTGCGTCAGTTCTATGCCACGGTGGACGGTGATTTCGGTCAGGTGCTGATCGGTAAGGATTTCGGCCTGTATGCACGCTCCAACATCTTCCTGGACGAGATCCTGATGGGATTTGGCTCCCCGGGCGTTGCCGGTGGCGTGTCCTTCGGCAATATCCGCGCGGGCTATCCGTACCCGACACCGTCTGCCCAGATTACCTATCGCTCGCCCGATATGAGTGGCCTCAAAGTTGCGGCTGGTGTGCTGGATCCCGCCGACACGGTGACCGGTGCCAATGACGAGAATGCCGCGCCACGCTTCGAGTCCGAGGTAACCTACAACGCCAACCTGAACGACGTGGCCCTGACCGGCTGGGTGAACGGCCGCTATCAGTCTGCTGAAAATGGCACCACGACCGTCGACAGCACAGGCCTTGGGTACGGTATCAAGGCGTCGGTCGCGGGACTGACCCTGGCCGCTTCCGGTTTTACCTCCAAGGGTGACAACCCGGTTCTGATCGGCAACGGAGCGGTAACCGAAGATGATGCAGACGGTTTCCTGGTTCAGGGCTCCTATGCTTTCGGCGCCAACAAGGTAGTTCTGTCTTATGGGGAAACCGATGCCGAGATTCTGGACCTGGAAACCGAAAGCACAACGCTCGGGTTCTTCCACGATGTGAACAGCAACTTCAAGCTGGTTGCCGAGTACAACATGTACGAAGACAACAACCGCACCACCGGTGCAACCACCACTGAGGCGGATACCATCGCCCTTGGCGCCATCGTGATGTTCTAAGCACTATCTGGCGTTGCGGGTGGCGGGAGGCCCCTCGCAGCGCTGGTTTGACTAAGACTAAAGTGCCGGTTTGCCTGAAAGGAAACCGGCAGCGCCATCAGACATTGATTCAGGAGGCAATTTAATCAATGGCTTACGATCATTTTGGCGCGCCGATTAAAAGCACTGAAGTCGCATTGGCTGCGTTTACGGATGCCGTAGAATCGGTGAAAAGTCATCCGTTTTCGGGAGCAGCATTTATGAAGCCAGCGACGACCCTGCCTGCGGTCCGGGTAGCGAGCTCCAGTGTTCGCGATCCGATGTTGGCCGCCACCAATCTCGCCAGCCAGCTCAGCCATGAGCACCTTGACTGTGTTCTGTTCTTTTGCTCCGCGGAATACGACCTGGGTCGACTCGGCAGTGCCCTTGAGCAAAGTTTCCAGGGCGTGCGCGTTTGCGGCTGTACCTCTGCCGGGGAGATCACGCCGGAGGGGTACGGACGTGGCTGCATCACCGCCATCGGGTTTGACCGCCGCTATTTCGCCATCGACTGTGCGCTGATCCGGGAACTGGATCGGTTCACCCTTCAGGATGCCCAGGGCGTGATCGACGGCCTGCTTTCTACCTGTCGGGACGCCAGGCTGGCGCCGGTCAAGGGCAACACCTTTGCCATCACGCTGCTGGATGGCCTGTCGAGCCGTGAAGAGCTGGTGCTGGCAACGCTTAATTCGGCCCTCGGCACCATTCCCCAATTCGGCGGCTCCGCCGGCGACGATGAGCGCCTGGCCAACACCCATGTGTTCTTCGACGGCCAGTTCCATACCGGCGCCGCCACGGTGTTGCTGGTGAACACGCCCCTGGATTTCCGGGTGTTCTCCACACACCACATGGTTGAGCGCAGTGAAAAACTGGTGGTAACCGACGCCTGTGCGGAAAGCCGGACGGTCTACGAGCTCAACGCGGAGCCGGCAGCGGATGCCTATGCCCGCGCCGTCGGTGTCGATGTCGATGCCCTGGATCGCAAGGTTTTCGCACTCCGGCCCATGGGGGTAAGAATCGGCGGCCACTATTTTGTCCGCTCGGTGCAGCGGGTAAACCCGGACAGAAGCCTGACCTTCTACTGCGCGGTGGAAACCGGAATCGTGATGACGGCCATGGCGCCGGAATCCCTGCTGGACAGCGTTCGCACCCAGATTGAGGCAGCAGAGCGGGTCGTGGGGCCGCCCCTCGTCACCATCGGTTGCGACTGTTTTTTGCGCCGGCTGGAGGCAGAACTGACCGGGGAAGTGGAAGCGGTTTCGGAATTCCTGCGTCATCACAAGGTGATTGGCTTCAATACCTACGGCGAGCAGTTTGACGGCATGCACATCAACCAGACGTTTACGGGGGTGGTCATTGGCCAGCCTGATGTCCGTTCCGGACAAGATTGAAGCACCCGTTGAGGACGAGCGGGACCGGCGAATTGCCGAGCTTGAGGCGGAGAACGAGCGCCTGAGGCGAATTCGCGATGCCCTGATTGTCCGGGTGGAGTCTGGTTCTGCCCACAAGCCGGAGCCCTATGCGGCCTTCGAGCACTCGGTGGTGCTCGCCGAGCAGGTTCGGGAGCGAACCGAGGCGTTGAACCAGGCCATGGAACAGCTCAAGGGCAGCAACAAGGCCCTGAGCCGGGCCCGGGAAGAAGCAGAGACAACCCGCCAGAGATTGAGCGATGCCATCGAGAGTATTGCCGACGGCTTTGTGCTGTTCGATAACCAGCATTGCCTGATCCAGAGCAACAGCCGGTTCCGGAGTTACTGGCGTCATGCCGGTGTCGACGCGCCGGGACAGGGTACCCGGATTGCAGAGTTGAAGCGCCAGGCGGTGGCCTGCGGTCTGGTTCTGGAGGAACACAGCCATCCGGATTCGGAAGGTGTGGTGTTTCTGCTGGCCAACGGCCGCTGGGTTCAGGTTACCGAGAGACCGACCCGCGAAGGCGGTTTGGTGGTGCTCTACTCCGACATCACCGATGTGAAGAACAGCGAAATGGCTCGGCGGATCAAGGCGCTGGAGGAAAGCGAGCGCTGGATCCGGGTGGTGACCGACCACGTCCCGGCTCTGATCGCCTACATTGGCGCCGATATGACCATCCAGTTCTGCAACAAGGTCTATGAGTCCTGGTACGGGCGCAAAGGAGAGTCGCCACTCGGCAAACGTCTCAACGAAGTGCATTCGCCCGAGTTTTACCAGCGGCTTCTACCCCAGATTCTCGATGTCATGGACGGCCACAACGTGACGTTTGAATTCGAGGAGACTGGCGAGCAGGGCGAGGTGCGCCACATGCTGCGCTCCTACGTTCCCAATTTCGATGAACAGGGCGATATCATCGGTTTTTTTGTGTTGATCCGGGACATCACCGACCGCCGCAAGACCGCCCTGGCCCTGGAACAGGCCTATGACAACCTGGAACGACGGGTGAAGGAACGCACCGCAGCCCTGACCGGCCTGAACAACCAGCTGCGCCAGGAAATCACCGAGCGGGCTGCCGTAGAGGCCCGCCTCCGGGATGCCAAGCTGGAGGCTGAACGGGCCAATCTCTCGAAAACCAAGTTCCTGGCGGCCGTCAGCCACGACCTGCTGCAGCCTTTGAATGCCGCACGGTTGTTCACCAGTGCGCTGCTGGAACAGTCGTTCGGGCCCAAGGCGGAAGGCCTGGTTCGTTCAGTCAGCACGTCCCTGGACGATGTCGAGAACCTGCTGGGCACCCTGGTGGATATTTCCAAGCTGGATGCCGGCGTGATCAAACCAGATGTCACCGCCTTTGATCTGCGAGACCTGCTGAATAACATCGCCCGGGAATTCCGGCAGATGGCCATGGCCGAGGGGCTGCGACTGGACTTTATTGCCAGCTCCGCGATTGTGGAGTCAGATTCCCAGTTGCTGGCGCGGATTCTCCGGAATTTCCTGACCAACGCCATCCGCTACACCGGCAACGGCCGGATTCTGCTTGGCTGCCGTCGACAAAAGGATCATGTTCTGCTGCAGGTGTGGGATACCGGCCCCGGTATTCCCGAGGACAAACTCACCGAGATCTTCCAGGAATTCAAACGTATTCGCCCGGCCGGCTCACAACCCGATAAAGGCCTGGGACTTGGCCTGGCCATCGTGGACAAGATTTCCCGCATGCTTGGTCATGAAGTGACGGTGAATTCCATCGAGGGCAAGGGCTCAGTCTTCAGCGTCCGGGTCCCGGTCGGCAGACTGAAGCCCCGGCAACCGGTGGCAGACCAGAATCGAGCCGTGTCTTTCGATAGCGGTCTCGGCGGTGCCCGAATCTGGGTGATCGACAATGACCAGTCGATCTGCCAGGGCATGCAAACCCTGCTCGAAGGCTGGGATTGCCAGGTGGTGACGGCGGTGTCCCTGGAGGACCTCGAGCGCCAGCTGGATCCAGCCAGCAGTGCAGTGGATCTGATTCTGGCGGACTACCATCTGGACAACGATGAGAATGGCGTGGATGTGGTGGCGGAGATCAATGGCCGCCGGAGATGCCCGGCGCCGGTGGTGATGATTACCGCCAACTACACCAATGAACTGAAGCAGCATATTCGCGAGCTGGGGCACCTGCTGATGAACAAGCCGGTGAAGCCTCTTAAGCTGCGCAGTGCGTTGAGTCATTTGCTGAGGAATTGAGGTTGAAGATGGGTGTCGGGTTACGGCTGCGCCTAACCCGACCTACGCGGGGATGTGTGCTCGAAAGGTAGGTCGGATTAGCCAAAGGCGTAATCCGACAACCAGAGAAGTAGGTCGAATTAGGCGAAGCCGTAATCCGACAAAAACCCTACCTTACCGCTTCAAATACTGACTGAAATCCACATCACTGGCAGACAAAATCGCCTGCACCCGGTTGTGAACCCCGAGCTTGCGCAATATCGCAGACACGTGGGCCTTCACCGTGGTCTCGGCGATATTCAGGTTATAGGCGATCTGCTTGTTGGATTCGCCCTTGGACATGCGCTCAAGCACCAGCAGCTGGCGGCGGGTCAGGGAATTCAGAAGCTCCGGTGAAATCGGATTGTCTTCATTGCGGCTGCGGCGGGTGTTGCTTTCCTTGCCGGTGCGGATGATATCCGAAGGCAGGTAAACATTACCGTTCAGGATTTGCTGGATGGCCTCGGTCATCTGGGCCCGGGGCGAGGACTTGGTAATGAATCCGCAGGCGCCGTAAGTAATGGCCTGCAGTACCACCTGCTTGTCTTCCTCGGCAGAGACAATCACCACCGGAATGGTCGGGGCCTCATTTCGCAGGGTGATCAGGCCGGTCAGGCCGTGCATACCGGGCATGTTCAGGTCCAGCAGGATCAGATCCAGGTCGTCGTTCTCGCGGGTGATTTCCAGGGCGCTGTCCAGATCAGCGGTTTCGATGATCTCGCTGCCCGCAAAACCGGAAGCGATTACGCTGCTGATGGCTTCCCGGAAGAGTGGGTGGTCGTCGGCAATCAGAATCTTGTAAGCCGGCTCCATGGATGGGTCTACCTGTTTGTTTTCAGTATCGGGATTGACTTCCGAATCATGATAGCGGTTTTCGGAAGAGAGTGCGGCTTCGAGCTCGTTCAGCATGGCGGCCTCCTGTGCAGAGAATCGCTGGAGTCGGTTCCGATCCTCTGTTTATTATTGTGATGGTTTCATTACACGCCATCTTGGTCTCGGGTTGAATGCGACCATCGCACCAAAAAACAGGCACCAAAGTACTATTCTTGCCGGGCTGCGGGCTTCGTATCGTGGAGCAATGAGCCTGCAACTAACAATAACGATCGTCTCCAGATCCTCACTTGTCTATTCCTGGATCAACAAAGGAATGGCCGCACTGCTATGTCTTCTCTTGAGTCTTGCAGGCAGTGTCCATGCCCGGGAAGGAGCGCCTGACCTACCCGTGCTGTCTGTCAGCGTGTTGCAGTTTGGCACCGCCCACTGGGAGCTCGACCATCTCCTGCATCGGGAGCTGGACCGGGAGCATGGCTATCGGCTGGCATTGAAACCGGTTGCCAACCTGCCGGCCTCCAGGCTCGCGGTCACCAGCTGTTCGGTGCACGGCGCTGTGGCTGATCTGCTGTGGGCACAGTCACGATTCCAGGCCGGCACACCCTACCTGTACGTGCCGTTCTCCTCCCAGATTGGCGATATCGTCGTCGCTGACAACTCAACGATTCGCTCGGTGGCGGATCTGGCAGACAACCGCATTGGCGTTGCCGGCGGGCCGGACAGCAAGGGCTGGATACTGCTCAAGAAAGTCGCACAGCGCCAGGGTATCAACCTTGAGGAAGCCGCCGGCGTCCAGT
This sequence comes from Marinobacter maroccanus, assembly GCF_002933275.1. Taxonomy (GTDB): domain Bacteria; phylum Pseudomonadota; class Gammaproteobacteria; order Pseudomonadales; family Oleiphilaceae; genus Marinobacter; species Marinobacter maroccanus. Next base: position 120,261 of record NZ_PSSX01000007.1, on the reverse strand, counting down.
TTGCCGCCCCGCCTTTGTTGAGTCAGGCGTTAAAACGGGGGCAAGTGGATGTCATCGTCACTTACTGGCATTTTGCGGCCCGCCTGAGAGGCGAGGGCGGCTGGCGATCGGCGTTCGGCATGGCTGACCTGCTCACTGAGATGGACCTGGATCGCAACCTGCCAGTGCTTGGCTATGTTTTTCCCGAAAGCTGGGCCCAGGACAACGGCCCGCTGATTGATCGTTTTGCCGCTTCCCTGCAACAGGCCAAAGCCGAGCTCGCGGAGAGTAAATCCTACTGGCAGCGCTTGCGCCCTCTCATGGGAGATCCGGACGACAGTGTCTTCGCAGCCTTGCGAGAGGGCTTTGTCGCCGGGACGCCAGCGCCGCAAACAGACCAGCGAATCGCTGACCTGCAACGTTTGATGACCCTCACCGGCGCTGACCCGGACAACCTGATGCCGGCTTCTCTGTTTTACCGGAGCCAGCCGTGAAAGGCCGTGCCGGCCGGCCGCCGCTGTGGAGCTACTGGGTAGTTCTGCCGTCGTTTGTCCTGCTCTGGGGGCTCATTGCCTGGCTGCTTCAGTCGCCCTTGCTGCCGACGCCCCTGAACGTGCTGGACACCCTGATTCGCGAATCGGCGACCGGCGAGCTCTGGCATCATCTGGGCGCGACCCTCGGGCGTGTAGTGGTCGCCTTTAGTCTGGCCATGATCATTGGCACCGCCATCGGCATCGTCATGGGCCGATCCCAAACCACCAATGCCCTGTTCGATCCCTTGCTGGTGCTTTTACTGAACCTGCCGGCCCTGGTCACCATCATCCTCATGTATGTCTGGTTCGGCCTGGTCGAAGTGGCGGCCGTGATGGCGGTCGTGATCAACAAAGTGCCCAACGTGGCGGTTACCGTCCGGGAGGGCGCCCGCAGCCTGGACTATAGGCTCGAGGAGATGGCCACCGTTTACGAGTTCACCCGGAGGCAACGGTTGCGGGAAGTCTGGGTACCCCAGTTGTTTCCCTATCTCATGGCAGCCACCCGGGGCGGCCTGGCCCTGATCTGGAAAATTGTCCTGGTGGTGGAACTGCTCGGCCGTTCCAGTGGCGTTGGTTTCCAGTTGCATATGGCGTTTCAGGTTTTCGATGTAGCCGCCATTCTTGCCTACAGCCTGGCGTTTATTACGGTCGTCCAGCTTATTGAACTGGCCATCCTTCAGCCCCTGGAGCGCCGGTCCAGTCGCTGGCGACAACCGGAGGCCGCCCATGCTTGAGCTCAGAATTGCAGGCTGCGATTTTGGCCAGCCGGTGCTCGGAGAGGTCTTCGCAACCATTGCGCGAGGCGATCGCATTTGCCTTCTGGGCCCATCGGGTATCGGCAAGACTACTCTGCTGAACGCAATTGCCGGTCTCGATAAATCGGTTCCGGACGAGGCGGTTATTGGTCGCGAAAAACTCCGGGTGGGCTACCTGTTTCAGGAGCATCGCCTGCTGCCTTGGCGGACCCTGGACGCGAATCTTAGACTCGTTGGTGCGAACACTGACGAGGCCGAGAGGTTGCTGGGTCAGGTTGGCTTATCCGGCTACGGACACTATCTGCCGGACCAGCTGTCCCTGGGTATGGCCAGGAGAGCGGCCCTGGCCCGTTGCCTGGCGGTGAAGCCGGACTTGCTGTTGTTGGATGAACCCTTCGCCTCGCTTGATCCGGTGATGGCGGGTGAGCTCAAGGCGCTGATTGCCGGGATTCTGGATTCGCGTCCGGAGATGGCGATGATCTGTGTTACCCATGATGGTGGGGATGCAGAGATATTAGCGAACCGTCTTTGGTACCTGGATGGCAAGCCCGCTCGGTTGCAGTGGGATGATTCGGTGGGCGAACCCGGATTGGTTGATGTGCTGCTTGGGAGGCTTCGAGGTCTGGATTTGACCGGCTCTTAGGTTGATCGAGGGTGTCCGCAGTCTGTCGGATTACGCTTTGCTAATCCGACCTACGAAGTCTAACCCGACCTACCGGTTTTGGCGGTTTGCAAGGAGTATGGGTGGGCAGCGGGGAGAAGGTTTCCAAAACTGTGCGGAGCCAGGGATGGCGGAGCCCAAGCGTCACAGGGGTGAGGCCGAGCGCTTATGAAGCGAAGCTTCATGCGACAGCCAAACGACTGCAATCTATGATTGCAGGCCGGACCCCGGAGGGGTGCCGTAAGGAGCGTGTTTTGGAAACCTTCTCCCCGCTGACCACTGGCACCATATCAAGCCGGCCTGGAGGTCCCGAGTATCCTGGTCCTCTGAGGCCGGAATCCTGCCGTGGCCAGTAATGCCAGAACTACAGTTACTCCGGTGGTAATCCCGTAAGCCATCGGATTCCATTCCAGATAGAGCGAAAACCGGATCGCCTCTACAGCATGGGTGAACGGATTAAACTGGCAGATCCAGTACAGCCAGGGACTGGCCTCGTTCATGCGCCAGAGCGGATAGAGCGCCGAGGACATGAAGAACATCGGGAAGATGACGAAGTTCATCACCCCGGCGAAGTTCTCCAGTTGCTTGATCCAGGTGGCGATCAGCAGGCCCAACGCGCCCAGCATCAGGCTGGTAAGAATCAACGCTGGCAACACGGCCAGGTAGCCCCAGAGCGGTGGTTCCACATCCACCAGCAGTGCCAGCAGCAGGAACACATACACCTGGCCGATGGACACTACACCCATGGCCAGCAGTTTGGTCACCAGCAGGAAAGGTCGGGGCAGGGGGCTCATCAGGAGAACCCGCATGCTGCCCAGCTCCCGGTCATAAACCATGGACAGGGCGCCCTGCATGCTGTTGAACAGGATGATCATGCCGCACAGACCGGGGGCAATGTAGGTCTCGTAGGTGATGTAGGTCTGATAGGGCGGGATGATGGAAATGCCCAGAACCGCACGGAACCCGGCGGCAAACACCACCAGCCAGAGCAGTGGCCGGACCAGGGCGCTGGCGAAGCGGGTGCGCTGCTGCCAGAAGCGCAGCCATTCACGAGTCTGGATGCCTACGAAACAGTGCCAGTAGTGAGCTGCTTTCATATCAGCCGGCTCCGGTCAGGGAATGGAAGGTTTCGGCCAGATCCCGGGTGCCTTCGGCTTCGCAGATGGCCTGGCCTTTGTCGTCGGCCAGCAACTGGCCCTGATGCAGGATCAGGACCCGGTCGTCTGACCGGACCTCTTCGATCAGGTGCGTTGCCCAGAGCACGGTCATGCCGTCTTCCTCGCACAGGGTTCGGACGTGCTCGTTGAGCGCTCTGCGGCTGGCCACGTCCAGGCCCACCGTGGGTTCGTCGAGCAACAGCAGCGAGGGTTCATGCAGCAGGGCGCGGGCAATTTCCACCCGCCGGCGGTGGCCGCCGTTGAGCTGGCGGACGGCATCGTTGGCCCGGTCCAGCAGGCTGAAGCGTTCCAGCTCCCGGTCACCCCGAACCCTGGCTTCCTTGCGGGAAAGACCATGCAAGGCGGCGTGATATTGCAGGTTCTGGCGAACCGTCAGATCCAGATCCAGGGCGTTCTGCTGGAACACCACGCCGATCCGGCGCATGGCCTCGGCCGGCTGATTTTTCAGGGACTGCCCGGCCAGTAGGAGTTCGCCCTGCTGCAGGGCAAGCAGGCGGGTGAGCAAACCAAACAGGGTTGATTTGCCGGCGCCGTTGGGCCCGAGCAGGGCGTGAAAACGGCCAGAGGTCAGCGCAAAGCTGACCTCACGGAGCACCGGCTTCTCGCCGTAACGAAAGCTCAGGTTGCTCGCTTCAATGGTCATGACGTCGGATCAATGACCACACCCCAGGGGTAGCGGCCTACCTTGATGGACTTGATGACCTTCAAGTCTTCCACATCGATCACGGAGACATCGCCGGACACGCCGTTGGTGGTGTAGAGGTGCTTCTCATCCTTGTCCAGATCCAGCTGCCACACCCGGGCGCCCACCAGCAGGTAGTCCAAAACCTCATAGGTCTGGGCATCAACAACCGCTACATGATTGGAGGGGCCGAGCGCGACGAAGGCGTATTTGCCATCGGACGTCAGTTCAATGCCTACCGGCTGGACCCGATCCTGATTCACGCCAGGCACCTTGAAGGACATCTCGTGGATCTGCTCCAGGTTGTCGACGTCGATGATGTGCACGGTGCCGCCGATTTCCGTGGAGGCCCAGGCAATCTTGCTGTCCTTGCTGAACTCCACGTGGCGCGGGCGCTGGCCCACCACAATGTTCTTTTCGATCTCGAAGGTTTCGGTGTTGATCCAGTGCAGCATGCTGGTGGTTTCGGAGGTGTTCACCGCCCACTTGCCGTCGGGGCTTACCGCCATCCCTTCGGGCTCGATGCCCACATCAATCTGGGCCAGAACATCCTTGGTATCCACATCCACCACCGTCACGATGGCGTCGTCCTCGTTGGCGATGTACAGGTGCTTGTTGTTCGGGTGCAGCGCGAACTGCTCCGGATCTTCACCGGAGGGCAGGGTATCCACAATCTTGCGGGTGGCCAGATCCAGCACCTGAACCGTGTCGTCGTCGCTGGCACAGATGTACAGCTTGGTAAAGTCCTTGGACAGCAGGATACCCCGGGGCCGCTGGCCGACACTGATGGTCTCAATCACTTCCTGGGTTTCGGTATCAATCACCGACAGGGTGTTATCTTTCTCGTTGGACACATAGGCCACGCTGGCCAGTGCCGGTGTCGACAGGCCGATCATGGCGGCCAGCGCCGTCTGTTTGAACAGGGTTTTCATGGTGTGACTCCTTCTTGTTTTGAACGTTGGCCGCCATAGGCTCAGCCGTTAATCCGACACTCGCTCTCAGGTCTGTCAAAGCCGAGGGTGTCCATTTCGGTGTTCGGGTGCAGGAAGCCTTCGAATGGAGCTCGTGCTACCAGTCCCCGGGGATGAACCAGTGGAATCGGCTGTCTCAGCTGGCCGTTCCAGTCGCGGAAGGTGAGCTTGCGGCCCTTGAACGCGGCCAACTGGAATTTGTCGCTGAACAGGAAATTTCGGATGTCAGTGGGGTTCGCAGAGTTCAGGTCGGTCACTGCCGTACCCATTGAGCGAATGGCAGCCCAAGCCGCGTAGTCTTCACCGTTCATATCCCGCCCAGCCAATTCGCGGAAACGGTTCTGGAGTTGCGCCGCACCCCAGCTTTCCACCACCCGATGCCAGGTGACCGGTGACATGCCCTGGGTGCCCACCACCGGGCGCGGCAGCCAGGTATTGAACGGCACGTACTCGCCAAAATCGCCCCGCACGTCAGCCACCACCACCGCGTCGTAATCGCTGGCCTGGGTAAACAGGGGCAGTTCCTTGGAGGCGGTGCGACGCAGGTCGGCGTCAAAGGTCCAGGGCTTGTCTTCGACGATCTCCAGCCCGAAACGCTTGGCCGAGCGCCGGAAGGCATCGGCCCAGCCCTTGTCTGCTTGAGTCGGCCCGGTAATCAGGAAAACCTCATCCCAGCGTCGCTGATTCAGCCACTGGCCGAGCGCATCGGTGAGCATCGAATAGCTGGGCATGGTGTGCAGCAGGTTGACGTGGCACTGGCCGGTGCGCAGGGCATCGTCCTTGGCGCCAGCGTTGAAGATCAGGGTGTTGTCGCCGGCCTTTTCGGTGAGGGCTTTCAGGGTCGAGGCAGGCGCATTCACCACAAACAGGTCGAAACCATTCTCGCGCATGGCATCAAAGGCTGCGATGGCGCCTTCTTCCGAATCGGCAACCTCACTCTGGAGTGAGTAGGTCTGGCCCAGAAACTTGCCGGTGGTGCTGTTGTCGTTGATGGCCAGTTCGGCGCCTCGCAGGCCGGCGTCCTCAGGTTCCGGAATGATATTGGAAAGCACCGGCCCCTGATGCGGTACCCACTGGAGATAGCCAATCCGCACATCGAGGGTCTCAGCCTGAAGCGGGCTTGCTGCCGCCAGTGTGATCAGTGAAATGGCCACTGTCCGGGACAGAAAAGACATGGGGTTCTCCGGTTTGATGTTGTGCCTCCAGCTTATGGAAGGGGGAAACGCCCGGAAATATTCAGAAAGTAGGAATCAGGCAGTACCAAAGGATGAGATTTTCGCTCGGGGACCAAACATCTACTACCAAGGAACTAAGCCAAAAACCCCAAAGTGGCATTCGGATTGGACATGGGGATTCCTAGACTGGAGATCAGCAAGTTGGCAACTGACAAATCCAACAGCCAACCACGGGGAATCCAATAACAGAGGTAAGACCAATGGCAATGTCCTTTTCACTCAAAACCATCTTGGCTGCGGCCATGCTTGGCCTGGCCGGCTTCGCTATTGCCCACGGCAATGTCACACCACAGGAAGTGGATACGGGCAATCTGCCGGAGCTGGGCGATGACGTCCGCATTGAGAATCCGTTCCGTGAAGGCAATGAATTCGGCGAGTTCAACGCCCAGGCGGTCAAGGTCGGCGAGAGTGCCTACGCTGGTAACTGTGCCGCCTGCCACGGCATCCGGGCGATGTCCGGCGGCCTGACACCGGATCTTCGCGAGCTGACCGAGTGGGATGACGAGTACTACATCGGCCGGGTGATGAATGGTACCGACCGGGGCATGCCGTCCTGGAAAAAGAGCATGGACCAGAACGCCATGTGGGCGATCCGCACCTATGTGGAATCCCTGCCCAAGCCAGAGTGATGAGCACGGCTTCTAGCAAAACGAACGCCTGAATTCGGGTCGGCCCTGTGCCGGCCCTTCGTCGTTGAGAGAAAAGGTGGGAGAAAACAATGAAAATACTGTCTCGAATGCTTGCCCTGTTGCTATTTGCCCAGTTTGTCCTTGCCCAGGAGGTTAACGACGGAAACGAACTCCTCAACCGGCCTGCGGATCGCACCTACGACATCATTCTGGAGTCCGGCTACCTGAAAGTGGGCGTCTACGAGAATTTTCCGCCTTACTCCTACCAGGTAGATGGCGAGCCCCGGGGCATCGATATCGAACTCGGCCGCCGTATTGCCGAGGAAATGGGCGTTGAATTCAAGGTGCACTGGATTATCCCGGATGAAAACCTCGGTGACGACTTGCGCAACAACGTCTGGAAAGGCCACTACCTGGCCAAGCAGCGGCTTGCCGACGTGATGCTGCGCGTGCCCTACGACAAGACCTACGCCTACATGCAGGATTCCACCGGCGAATACATCAACGAGCAGGTTGTGCTGTTCGGCCCTTACCAGCAGGAAACCTGGCAGATAGCTTACAACCCGGAAAAGCTCGACAGTGTCGAAACCGTGGCGGTGTTCCAGTACAACCCGATCGGCGTCGAGATCGATACCCTTCCCGACTTTTACCTGACCTCAGCGTTTGGCGGCCGTATGCGGGAACAGGTGCGTCACTTCCACAAGGTGGCCGAGGCGTTCGAGGCAATGCGTAACGGTGAGGTCAGCGCTGTCATGGGCATGCGGTCGGAGATAGATCACGAACTGGCGAAATCCGAGAACAAGGCCTTCAAGGCCGCCGGCAACGGCTTCCCGGGCATCGGCAAGCAGGTCTGGGATGTGGGCATGGCGATCAAACATACCCATCGGCAGCTGGGTTATGCCCTGGAGGCCATCGTCGACAGGCTGGTGAAAACCGGAGAGATGAATGAACTCATGGCCAGCCAGAATCTTCGCTACAGCGTGCCAGGCTACTACCGGGCCTTCCTCGATGAGCAGGCCATTGCCAGGGCCGAAGGGAATCTCTGATGGTTCGCTCGATGCGCCCGGGCCGGAAGATTCGGGGTAGTCGTACTACCAAGTGATGAGAAAACCTGTTCCGGGGAGCAATTGTTGGTTTTGCCCTCAAGGCGAAGAATCGTATCAGAGGCGGGAAAAGTTCCCGGTTCGGCCTGAAACGAACACAGAACCGAAAAACAAGAGACTTGGAGAGCGCAACCATGAGAACCAACAAGTTCGGGATTCGCATTGCGGCCAGCGCCTTGGCTATGGCTGTTTCCTACGGGGCCCATGCGGTAACCGACGAAGATATCATCAACGATCACAACACCCCGGAAGACATTGTCAGCTATGGCATGGGCACCCAAGGCCAGCGATACAGCATTCTGGAAGACCTGAACACCGGCAACATTCAGTATCTGCAGCCGGCCTGGGCATTCTCCTTCGGCGGCGAGAAGCAGCGTGGTCAGGAATCCCAGCCGCTGATCAAGGATGGCGTCATGTATGTGACCGCCTCCTACTCACGCATTTACGCAATTGATGCCAGAACTGGCGAGGAAATCTGGCAGTACGATGCCCGCCTGCCGGACGGCATCATGCCTTGCTGTGACGTGGTGAACCGTGGCGCTGCCATCTACGGCGACAAGGTGATTTTCGGCACACTCGATGCCAAGCTGGTTGCCCTGAACAAGGACACCGGCAAGCCGATGTGGATCAAGAAGGTGGCCGATTATCAGGCCGGCTATGCGATCACTGCCGCACCGATTGTCGTGAAGGGCAAGGTTATTACCGGTGTTTCAGGCGGTGAATTCGGTATTGTCGGCAAGGTTGAGGCCTACGACGCCAACACCGGCGATCTGGTCTGGACTCGGCCGACCGTCGAAGGCCATATGGGGTATGTCTACAAGGATGGCAAGAAGGTCGAAAATGGCATTTCCGGCGGCAAGGCAGGGGTAACCTGGCCCGGCGAAATGTGGAAGAACGGCGGCGCAGCAACCTGGCTGGGCGGCACCTATGATCCGGATACCGATTCCCTGTTTTTCGGTACCGGTAACCCTGCGCCCTGGAACTCGCACCTGCGCCCCGGCGATAACCTGTTCTCGTCATCCCGTCTGGCGATCGACCCGGACGATGGCAGTATCAAGTGGCACTTCCAGACCACCCCGAACGATGGCTGGGATTATGACGGCGTCAACGAGCTGATCTCCTTCGATTACGAGGAGAACGGCAAAACCGTCAAAGCCGCGGCGACTGCCGACCGTAACGGTTTCTTCTACGTTCTGAACCGGGAGAATGGCGACTTCATTCGTGGCTTCCCGTTCGTGGACAAGATCACCTGGGCCGAAGGCCTGGATCCGGAGACTGGTCGTCCGATCTTTACTGATGGCGGGCGTCCCGGTAACCCGGCGGACCTCGACGGTAACAAGGGCGAGACGGTCGTGGCCCAGCCAGCCTTCCTGGGTGGCAAGAACTGGATGCCGATGGCCTTTAGCCAGGACACCGGTCTGTTCTATGTGCCGTCCAATGAATGGTCCATGGATATCTGGAACGAGCCAGTTTCCTATAAGAAAGGCGCGGCGTTTCTGGGGGCAGGCTTCACCATCAAACCGGCCAACGACGAGTATATTGGTGTGTTGAGGGCCATGGATCCGAAAACCGGTGAAGAAGTCTGGCGCTATGAGAACCCGGCCCCGCTATGGGGTGGCGTGATGACCACCGCAGGCAACCTGGTATTCACCGGCACTCCGGAAGGTTACCTGAAGGCGTTCGACGCCAAGACCGGGGAAGAGCTCTACCGCTTCAACACCGGTTCCGGCGTTGTCGGCACGCCGGTGACCTGGACCATGGACGGTGAGCAGTATGTCTCGGTTTCAACCGGCTGGGGCGGTGCGGTTCCGCTCTGGGGTGGTGAAGTGGCCAAGGTGGTCAAGGACTTCAACCAGGGTGGTACCGTCTGGACATTCAAGCTGCCTAGTGATCGCGTAGCCAGCAACTGATCGCGACGGATACCGGCCTCGAGCCGGCGAGTAACAGGGGCTGCCTTCGGGCGGCCCCTTTTTCGTTCAGGCCGCCTGATTTCTTGCGGTCTCACTGACCGACTGGTTGATGTCCTCATACAGCTTCCGATCAGTCTGACCAATCGGCAAGTCGTAGGTGATGGTGGCGCCGAACGCTTGCGGGTCATGGGGATCGTTGCGTACCTTGTCGAACACCAGCAGCCGGGTACCCAGGTAAAAACCTTCCTTCAGATCGTGTGTCACCATGAAGATTGTGGTGCCTGTCTCCTGCCAGAGTTTCAACAGCAGATCGTGCATGTCGCCCCTTATACCGGGATCCAGCGCGCCGAAGGGCTCGTCCAGCAGGAGCACCCGTGGCCGCATGATCAGCGACTGGGCAATGGCCAGCCGTTGCTGCATGCCGCCGGAAAGTTCGTGGGGCCATTTGTTGGCCGACGGGCTCAAACCCACCGATTCCAGCATGGCATCCACCTTCTCCAGGGCTTCGCGGCGGGCGCTGCCGAACAGCTTGCCCAGCCAGGGTTTCTGTTCCAGTTCCAGGCCCATCAGCACGTTCTGACGCACCGTCAGGTGTGGGAATACCGAGTAGCGTTGGAATACGATACCCCGGTTTCGGTCCGGCTCGCCGGGGAAGGCCTCGCCCTCCAGTAACAGTTCGCCGCGGGTCTGGGTTTCCTGGCCCAGCAGCATTTTCAGGAAGGTGGATTTGCCACAACCGGAGGCGCCCACCAGAGTGCAGAATTCGCCCTGTTTCACGCTCAGGTTCAGGTTTTCCAGGACCACCTGGTCACCGTATTCCTTCCAGAGATTGTTGACGGTAATAAAGCTCATCAGTGGCCTCCTGCGTTGTACCAGGGGAACAGTCTGCGGTTGGTAAGACGCAGACACTGGTCGATGACAATGGCGAGAATGGTGATCCAGATGACATAGGGCAGGATTACATCCATGGCCAGGTAGCGCCGAACCAGGAAGATCCGGTAACCGAGCCCTTCGGTGGAAGCAATCGCTTCGGCGGCAATCAGAAACAGCCAGGCGGGGCCAAGACTCAGGCGCACGGCGTCGATCAGGCGGGGCAGCACCTGGGGCAGGGCCATGCGGGTAATCACCTGCCAGGAATTGGCGCCCAGGGTCTGGATCTTGATCAGTTGCTCGCCTGGAAGTTCGCGAACCCGCTGGGCCACATCCCGCATCATGATGGGCGCGGTGCCGATCACAATCAGCATGACCTTGGACAGCTCGCCCAGCCCGAACACGATGAAGAGGATGGGTAATATGGCCAACGGCGGCACCATGGAAAGGGCAGATACCAGTGGCGCCAGGTTGGCCCTGACCAGCGGCAAAACGCCATTGAGAATGCCGACCACCAGCGCCAGTAAGGCGGCAATGCCAACGCCCATTCCCAGGCGTGCCAGACTGGCAGTGGTGTCCTGCACCATCAGGTAGTCGCCGCTTCGGCGGTCTTCCTGGAACGCCATGCGTTCCACGGCGGCGGTCATCTGCTCAAGGCCCGGAAGGAGTTTGTCGTTGGGGTTTTCTGCCAGGCGCTCCTGGGAGGCCAGGCTGTAGACAAGCATGATCAACAGGAAGGGCAGCAGGCCCAGCAGGGTGGCTGAAACGCGCCCGGGGTGATGGTTGATCATTCGCATGAATCGTCTCCTCTGGTCACACAACACGGCAAGGTCATCGCGGGTAACGGCGTCCCTTGCGATTCAGTCTCCCGGGCTTTTGTCCCGCCGTGTAACCTCCCCAGAGGTCGGTAACTCTCGGACCAGCCATCCAGGAATCTTGATTGCCCGGACCGGAACCCTAGTTACCCATTTTTTCCGTTGTGTTCGCCGCCCTGTCTGCGGTGTTGTGAACGGTGCTGTAAACGGATCGGGGTTTTGTAAATTTGCTGATGGAAAGGTTGCAGGTGGCGTGCCATATCCTTCAAGCCGGTAAAACCGCGTCATGCCGGCGAAGGCGCAGTCGAAAATATGCACCGGATTGGTGCGGCACAGGTTCGGGTGCTCTATCATGACGCTTCTCCCGCGAGCAGCAATCGGGCCGCTGCCAGAATCTGTTCGTGGCTTTCCCGCTCCCGGGCAGCACCCCCTGCGATATGGCCCCAATTCGAGTGGATGGGATCAAAAGTGGCTCCTGGCATGCCAGCACAATCCTGCATGGCATCCTCTGCCACAAAATAGAGATCTGTTGTGCTGGGCATGATCCGGGTGGGCATGGTGATCGCGGCAAGGGCGGAGTCATAATCCTTCCTGAATACCGGGTTATCGCTGATATCGCCCCGCTGCCAGGTATCCAGCACTGCCAGAAGGTTGTTGGCGTCCTGGCCCAGGTGATCCTGTTCCCAGAACCGCAACAGCTCCTCAATGGAGCCGAAACCGAGGTTGTGCCAGAGTTGGTGGCGGAAGAATGCCTGGGAATAGGCCCAGCCAGCGTAAACCCGGCCGAAGGCCCGGAGTCCCCGTTCCGGTGGTTTGCGGTAGTAGCCGTTTTCAAAACTCTGGTCGCAGGTCAGGGCAGCTTTTACACCTTCCAGAAACACCTGGTTGTGGGGGTAGCATCGTGCGGTACAGCAGGTGGCCAGCACCGAATGCACCTTCTCCGGAAACAGGCAGCCCCACTGAAGCGCCTGCATTCCGCCCATGGACCAGCCCATCACCAGGGCAATCCGGGCGTCATCGAATACTTCTTCAACCAACCGTTTTTGCAGCATGACGTTGTCGTACAGACTCACTGCGGGAAAGCCCGGGCCGGCCTGGTGTCCGGCGGTGTTTGAGGGGGAGGAGGATTCCCCGGCTCCGATCAACGACGGAATAACAATGCAGTAGCGGCCCGGATCCAGCGGACTGTGATCGCCAATCCAGGGCTGATTACCCGCCGCTGCACCACCATAGTACGTGGGCAGCAGAATCAGGTTGTCTTTTGGTGCGTTCAGCTCGCCGATCCGGTGGTACCGCAATCGTGCGGAGTAAAGCGTTTCGCCGCAGGCCAGCGGCAGGTCGCCCGCTTCATAATCCTCTACAAGCCATTGCTTCGGCGCCATTTTTTCCTCTCTTTCAGGCTGACTGGTTGCCTGAGGTCTCTTGTGTTCGCTCTTATATATACACGCTGGCATGTATGTTGAATGGCAAAAACAAAGAAAGAAACGTGCCAGAACTCAAACTGATTGCCCGCATGACGGGCCGGAGAAAAACAGGATGAAGGAATTGACCAACACCCAGGCCCTGAAAGAGAAGCTCACAGAAGCGGGTGTGAAATACGCCATTGCCAGCTACGTGGACATCCACGGTGTGACCAAGGGCAAGTTCGTGCCCGTGGCTCACCTGGGGCAGATGATGGAAGGCTCCGAGCTATACACTGGAGCTGCCCTGGATGGCGTGCCCCAGGATATCTCCGACGACGAGGTTGCCTCCATGCCGGATCCCGATGGGCTGGCGATCTGCCCCTGGAATCGTCAACTGGCGTGGTTTCCGGGCAACCTGTTTCTGAACGGCGAACCGTTTGAGGCCTGTTCCCGGAATATTCTCCGGCGCCAGCTCACTGCTGCTGCTGATATGGGTTATCGCTTCAACCTGGGTATTGAGACCGAGTTTTTCCTGTTCCGGAACACCGAGGATGGCGGTTTTGCACCCCTCAGTGAACGGGACACTCTGGGCAAGCCCTGTTATGACCCCCGCACGCTCATGGACAACCTGCCGATCCTGGATGAGCTGGTGGATGCCATGAACGAGTTGGGCTGGGACGTCTATTCTTTCGATCACGAAGACGCCAACGGCCAGTTCGAGACCGATTTCAAATACGCCGACGCCCTGACCATGTCTGATCGCCTGGTGTTCTTCCGGATGATGGCGAATGAGATCGCCCGCAAACATGGCGCTTTCGCCAGCTTCATGCCCAAGCCCTTTGCCGACCGCACCGGCAGTGGTGCCCACTACAACATGTCGCTGGCGGACCTGAAGACCGGCGAAAACCTGTTCGAGCCCAGGGGCGACGACCTGCATAACTGTGGTATCAGCAAGATCGCCTATCACTTTACAGCCGGTGTGCTGAAACACGGCGCTGCCATCAGCGCGGTGATCGCCCCGACGGTAAACAGCTACAAGCGGCTGGTGCGCCAGGGCAGCATGTCCGGTTCCACCTGGGCGCCGGTGTTCATGTGCTATGGCTCTAACAACCGCACCAACATGATCCGGATTCCCGGCATGGGCGGGCGCATTGAATGCCGTGCCGCGGACATTGCCTGCAATCCCTATCTCGGCAGTGCTCTGATCCTAGCCGCCGGCCTGGAGGGCATCCGTGAAGGTCTGGACGCAGGCGCACCCCACCACGAGAACATGTACAACTACAGCGATGCTGAGATTGCCGAGCGGGGCATCGAGTATCTGCCCCGGAACCTGGGCGAGGCGGTGGAGGCTTTCGAGGCCGATCCGCTAGCGAAGGAAGTCTTCGGTGAAGCCATGTTCAAGAGCTTCACTGAGTACAAGAAAGCAGAGTGGGAGAGCTATCAGAACCACGTGTCGTCCTGGGAGGTCGACCGTTATCTGAAGATGTTCTGATAGCTACACGGCGTGATGTCAGCTCCGGAAGCCAGGATCGATACGGTCCAGCTTCCGGAGAAGCCCCGGCCAGGCAAGATTGCCGCCCATGCCCTTGGTGACCTTTTTGGCCTGTTCCCGAATGGAGCTGAGAATGGTATCGGGAATACGTACCAGCGGCTGGCCCCCGGACATGGCCTGAATCTGGACCTCGCAGGCGCGCTGCAGGATGTACATGTTCAGGAAGGCCTCGGCCACGCTGGGCCCCGTGGTCAGCAGGCCGTGGTTGCGCAGGATCATGAACCGGGCATGGCCCAGATCTGCCTGCAGGCGCGCTTTCTCGTCTTCGCGCAGCGCCACGCCTTCGTAATCGTGGTACGCCAGTCCCGACAGCGGAAACAGGCTCTGCTGCGACAGAGGCAACAGACCTTCCTTCTGGGCTGAGACGGCCACACCGGCCGTGGTGTGGGTATGCATCACGCAGGCGGCATCTTCACGAACCGCGTGGATGGCACTGTGAATGGTGAAACCGGCCGGGTTGATGTCGAAATCGTCAGGATTGATTTTGTTGCCTTCCTGGTCAATGCGCACCAGGCTGGAAGCCGTAATTTCCTCGAACATCATGCCATAGGGGTTGATCAGGAAATGATGCTCGTCACCGGGAATCCGCACCGAGAGATGAGTGAAGATAAGGTCGTCCCAGCCGTAGAGAGCAATCAGGCGGTAGGCGGCGGCAAGGTCAACGCGAAGCTGCCACTCCTCCTCACTGACTTCGCCTTTTTTTGATGGGATTGCCATTTGTTCCGACATAGTGCTGACCTCAAGGAATTTGTTCGTTTTTTTGTTGATAGACGGTCAATGTAGCGCCCGCAAGAATCGGATGGAAGGGGGCGCAGCAAACGCGCATCATATGGCTGATTGGTTGTGTGTACATGAAGGAGTCAGAGCATGGCAAGTTCCCGAACCCCGATGCGTGACGAGAGAGAGTGTGAGGCTGAATCATCCATCCCCATTGCCGATCGCATGGTTGCACTGGCCAGATACATCGAGAGCCGGCCAGATGAGCCGTTGAGCCTTGCCGACCTTGGTGCAGTCGTTGGGTTGTCCCCATCCCGAGTACAAAGGGTGTTCAAGGAAACCTTCGGTGTCTCACCAAAGGCTTATCAGGACGCACTGCGCCTTAACCACTACAAGCAGGCATTGAGAACAGGCCAGACCGTGACCGATGCAATCTACGATGCCGGCTTTGGCTCCGTTAGTCGCGTCTATGGCAAGGCGGACCGACAGGTTGGCATGCCGCCTTCCCGTTACGGCAAGGGTGGGGAAGGTGAAACCATTGCCTATGCCTGCAGGGCAACCTCACTCGGTCTACTGATGATGGCTGCCACTGATCAGGGCGTGTGTTTTGCCGAATTCGGCGATGACGAGACGGCACTGCGAGATCAGTTGCAGAATGAGTTTCCGAAGGCCCGGCTCTCTCCGTCTGAGGCAAAGGCATCGCCAGAGCTGGATGCGTGGATGTTGGCTCTGGATGAACATTTGAGCCAGAACACGCCTAGACCGGACGTACCTCTGGATATCCGTGGTACCGCTTTCCAGACACGGGTCTGGAAACTCCTGCTGAGCGTTCGCGAAGGTGAGGTGGTGAGTTACACGGAGCTGGCAAAGCGACTGGGAGAGCCCAAAGCCGTTCGCGCAGTGGCCTCCGCCTGCGGACGAAACCGCATCGCGGTATTGATTCCCTGCCATCGGGTATTACGAAGCGACGGCTCCCTTGGTGGCTATCGGTGGGGGTTGGATCGTAAACGGCAACTGCTCGAAAGGGAGCGTCTCGGTTGCCAAAGTTGCAGAGCCCGCGATGGCGGGCTCTGATGAGGCAGATAACACCCGCCTTACTGGGGTTGCTCAGTAACTTCAGTGATGAACATGAGATCCATGTCCCCCTGATAAACCAGCGTGGTGTAGGGGCTGCTACCTTTAATCGGCAGGTAGGTCCATTCCGCACCGCCCTCTACGTAAGTGAGGGAGCCGGAAGTCAGGACGGACCAACCGTTGCTGTCGATTTGGTTTTGGTCGCCAGTGACATCAAAGTCCATGTAACCGCTGCCATCCTGGTTCAGCACCAGATCGATGGTTGCACTCTCCGGAGCATCCATGTTGTAGATGCCAGCCTCGGCTGACGTTACGCCATCGATATCGGCAAAGCTGAGGGTCTGGGTAACCCCACCGATAAAGTCGTTGCCGCTGACCTCGACGTAGACCCGCTTGGTATCGCCCTCGAAGTCCTTAAGCGTGACCGCATAGCGACCCAGGCGACGGAGGGTGAATGGCTCGCCTCCTTCAGCAACCGGAAGGTTGTCGGATAGTGTGAGCTGTCCGGTCGGGTGGAGCTCCGCCGGACCATTGACGAAGCCATTTCCGCCGTCGTCTTTCGCTGGGTCGTCAAACAGTCCTCCAGGCCCGTCCAGTTCGGCCGATACTGAGGTTACCGCAAACGTGGAACCGTTGAAGCTGTAGGTGCCCCACTCGGAGGAAACCGCCTCGACGATGTCGCCGTCGTAAACTTCGCCATTGTCGTTGTGAACAATCACGTAGGTGCTGTCATCGAGAATGGTCAGCACGTTGTGACGATCGATTTGTTTCTGCTCGTTAAACCCTTCGCCGAGGTACCAGCTGCCGATCAGGCTGTCCTGGGTATTGCGCACGGCTTCAAACCTGACTTCTTCGCTTTCTTCGACAGACGTCAATACGAGTGCGCCGTCGCTCAGCTGCATTGTCCAGGTTGCGGGGGAGTTGTTGTCGATCAGACCACCACTGAGGTCTGATTCGTCAATCAGAGTCAGTTCCAGCTGACCGGAGGCACTGTCCCAGGTGTAAGCGCCGTACTCTGCACTGGCGGCCCGCTGGTCACCGTCATCAGCTTTGGAGTGGGCAATAAGGTATTCGCTGTCATTCAGGAAGGTCAGCACGTTGACGTTGCCATTGGCTTCCTCGAAGACCCAGCTGCCGACCAGGTCGCCGGATTGGGAGCTCTTGAAGTGGTTAACCGCGTCTTCCCTGGCAATCAGGGTGTTGCCAGTGGCATTGATAGCGGTATTGGCCTGGGTTTCGAAGTCTGACTCGCTGACAGAGGGGTCGAGATCTATGTCCTGCAAAGCAGTATGCACAGCGTCGGTAATGGTAATGCCATTGCTGGCATCGCCATCGGAATCCAGGGTCTGCAGCAGACGCAGGATGTTCACGACGGTCTGGTCGGAGCTCCAGTCGGTAGCACCGCTACCCATGTCGGCCGGGGTGATACGGCCGGTGGCTTCGACGGCCGGGAGGTCGATGCCGCCGATGCTGAAGACCACGGTATCGCCAGCTTCGTAATTGTACTCGCCCAGTTCATTGGTCTGACCGGACTGGCCGCCCGGCGAAGTGGTGTAATTGATGCCGGCAACGGCGGCATCTACGAACACGCCGGTTTCGGCTGTGGTGCCGGTGTCACCCGTGTCGTTGTTATCAACAGCATCAGAAGAACTACCGCTGCTACCACCGCAGCCGGTCAGAACGAATGCAGAGGAAATGGCTGTCGCTAGAGTCAACTTCTTGAATTTGCTCATAATCCTGCCTTTTTAAGAATCGATTGATTTGGCAGTTCGAAACTAGCATCGGGGTTACATCAAGACATGCCCCATTTTGGGGATAAGGATGCACGGAATGGCCGGTTCCATGGTGTCTGTCGAGTCGGAGTTATGGTAAGTGCTTTGAACCAATAGTGTTTTTGTCATCTGTAATTGTTTGTTGATTAAGTGTAAAAGCATCAAAACAATTGCAGATTTCGACGGAGGCTCTCGTGTCAGGCCAATGCCCGGACCAGCATGGACACCAGTTCGGTCTGTTTGCGATAGCCGTTTTTCGCCAGCAGGCTCTTAATATGTTGGCGGGCGGTGTGGATGGAAATCTGCTTTCTTTCGGCGACATCGCTGGCGCTCAGGCCCTGGGCCAGAAGCGCGGCGACAGCGGCTTCTGTCGGTGTGCAGTGGAAAAGTGTCTGCAGTCGTTCCTGGTCCGGTTCCAGTGAGGGGTCAAAACTGAACAGCTCTGCCAAGACGCCGTTATTCTCGGCACTATCGGCGATCAGTGGCGTCAGGCAGACGGCGATAGGTTCTTGGCCGCGACTGGTAAAGACGGTTTGTGGCGAAAGAATGCCCTTGTGAGAGAGGACGATGCAGGTGGTGATGGCATCCTGAAGCTTGCGGGTCATCTGACGGTCGGTGCTCTGCAGTCTCCCGGAATCGTTAATGGACATGCTCCTGCTGTTTTCCATAAGAGCATGGGCCGCGTCGTTTGCCTGCGCAACATTGCCCAGTGCATTGAAGACAATGAGCGGTTTTTTCACGTGGTTTAGTGCTGTCGCCAGGTTTTCATTGTCGCTGCGAGTCTTATACAGCTTCAGGTGCAGAGCAACGGCATTCTCGATATGAGGAGCCAACAGATTCATCTGCAGAAGTTCGTTATCAGTGTAGGGGCCGAACTCCTTGTGTCGGTTGGCCATGAACACCACGCTGTCCCCGTTTTCCTGTGTGACAAGCATCCCAGCACTATCGCCCATGCCGACCTGCTCGGCCCAGGCACGGCTTTCCGGGCCCAGAATATCGAGAATGGTGCGACTGGTATCACCTCGAAGAAAGGAGTCGAACTGGCGCGGGGGAAGCTGGCGATAACGGGTCAGGGCTTCATCCCGTTCAGGCAGATCACTGTTGATATACCACTCTTCAAAGCCCTCCGGGTAGCCAAACGTCCAGCCATAAATCATGCGCTGTGGGTTGCTTGACAGCCCGAGAATTCCGCCTTGCAGGGCTTTGAAATGGTGCTTAAAAGCATCAAAGAAAGGTTGGAAGCCGGAGTTGTCATGTAGGCAACGGTAAAGGGTGCTGACAAGCGTGTTATAGGCCTGAAGATCCTCACCTCCAAGCGAGGGGAAAGGAAAAGCGAGTTCTGTGTTGGAATCCGGAGAGCTGGGAATATTGACGTTTGTCACAGCGACACATTCCTTTCAAATAAACCGCCAACACCGCAGCTCGCGGGCGTTAGCTGGGGCGGTAAAAGTCTTGGCCAATCCAGGAAAAAATGAGGTTGCTCAGAATTAGCTTAGCCGAGCAATGACGCCGGAGTGTAAAACAATGTAAAACTTATGGTGCCGGATTGGTAAAAAGGATTGCTTGTCCGAATGAGCCAATCAGTTCGATTTGCCTAACAGTCGCCAGAACTGACGCTGGAAAAACGGCGTTTGCTGTTTCAGTGAGAACAACTTCGGCGCAAACAGCCAGGTCTGGGTAATGCCCATCAGATAGGTGTAACTCAGCAGCCCAAGATCCTCTGGATCTTCCTGCGTGCTAATCAGACCCTGCCCGACGGCCTGGCCCACCAGATCCCGGAACATCGCAATAATCGACTTGGTCAACGCCCGCTCCCGCTTCAGCGTCCGACTCATGGCATCGGTCAGCTCGGTCTTGTTCAACAGAATCTCGAACGACTGACGATACTTCCGATCATTGGCCAGCAGGCCCAGCCAGCATTCAATAAAATGATCCATGGCCTCAACAGGCGTTTCCAGCATGCCGGAACATTCCGCGACCAGGGCTTCCAGGGGTTCCTGGGAGTAGGCAAGTACGGCCTCGTAAAGATCATCCTTGTTTTCAAAATGCCAGTAGATCGGCCCACGACTGCACCCAGCTTCTTTGGCAATACGGCTCAAGGTCGTCAGTGAGTAACCGTCACGACTAAACAACTTGAGCGCGGCCTCAAGTACGGTCTGGCGGGTTTTCTCGGCATCTTCCTTGGTACGGCGCATAAATAGATTTTTCTCGGCGGCTAATCATGAGGTTGGACGATTGGGTTTGGGGTGCCTTTCCAAAACTGTGCGGAGCCAGGGATGGCGGAGCCCAAGCGCCCCATGGATGGGCCGAAGGAGCGTGTTTTGGAAAGGCACCCCAAACCCAATCCACCTCCGAAGCCCACAAAAAAGGGCACGACTAATCGTGCCCGATCCTAGCAGAGTTTTAGACGACGATCGCTCAGATCTCCCCGTCAGCCGCCATCTGCATATAGCTGTCGTTAAACCGCAGCTTCACATTGGCGGAGTCACCCATGATTGAACCATCCGGAAACTCGATGCCCACGAAATCGGGGCTCATGGCTCCCTGGCCCAGGAGGCCCTTGTCGAAAGAGAACTGGCGAACGCTGTCCATGGCGTCCAGGGCTTCATTGCTGTTGATGAAGTCCACCGACATCTGCGGCTCCCAGAACATCTTCATGCCGGCCAGCTGGGCTTCGTAGCCGGCCTGGTCGGTACCGGAGAGCTCGCCGAGAAATGCCCGCGCTTCCTGACCTTCTTCACTGTCGGAGGCGAGAATGCTCATGGTTTCATACCAGGCGCCGACCAGCGCCTTACCCAGCTTCGGGTTGTCTTCCAGGGTTTCCGTGTTCACCAGGGTCAGATCCTTGATGTGGCCCGGAATCTGGCTGGAATCGAACAGCTTGGTGGCGCCCGGGTAGGCTTCCACTTCCGCCAGCAGCGGGTTCCAGGTAGCCACGTGGCGGACATCATCGGTCTGGAACGCCGAAACCAGATCGGCGTCGGAAATGTTCACCACGCTGATATCCCGCTCTTCCAGACCAACGGTGTTCAGCGCACGGACAAGCAGGTAGTGGGAAACGGACAGCTCAACCAAGTGCACGGTCTCGCCTTCCAGGTCGGCAATGGATTCTGCGTCCTTGGACACCAGACCGTCGTTGGCGTTCGAGTAGTCACCGACGATCAACGCGGTGGTGTCCACGCCAGAGGCTGCCGGAATCGACAGACCATCCATGCTGGTGGCAACAACGCCGTCAAACTGGCCGGCGGTGTACTGGTTAATGGACTCGATGTAGTCGTTCACCTGCACGATATCCACCTCGATATCGTACTTGTCCGCCCACTTTTTCATGATTCCGTAGTCCTCGGCGTACTGCCAGGGCACCCAACCGGCATAGATGGTCCAGGCGATGCTGAAGGAATCCTTTTCCTCGGCCATTGCACCCATGGACAGGGAGGCCGTGAACAGACCGGCCGCCAGACGTTTGGTGATGTCGCGTGTATTCATGGTGTCTCTCCTCGGGCCTTGCCCGTGTTTGCAGGTTTGGTCTTTTTCAGGTTTTTTTGGTTGCTGGCATTACTCGGTAATCTCTTCCACGATCACGACCGGCGTTCCGGGCGAGACCGCCTGTCCCGCTTCCCGACGCACGTCCACCACGCGTCCGGTTACGGGGCTCAGTAATTCGATTTCCATCTTCATGGATTCAATAACCGCCACAGGCCGCTGGGCATCGATGGTGTCGCCTGGCTTGACCAGGCATTCCCAGAGGTTGCCGGCTACGTGGCTTTCCACCGCGTGCTGGCCAGCGGGCAGGTTGGCGATGTCGTCCTCGCCGGTCTCCTCAATGGGCGCCTCGGAGCTGAAGTTGATCTGGCCCGACTCTATCCAGCGCTGCAGTTCCTCATCGAAGGCTTGCTTGCGCTTGGCTGTGAAGGTCTGGATTTCGTCGTCGTTGTTTTCCAGAAACTGCTCGTAGTCCTTCAGGTTGAAGCGGGTTTCCTCGACCTTTATCGGGTAGTCGCCGTTGGGAAAGTCCCGTCGGATTTGCTGCAGTTCTTCGGCACTGACCTCGTAGAAGCGCACCTGGTCAAAGAACCGGAGCAGCCAGGGCTTGCCAGCCTCGAACAGGTCGGTCGTGCGGTAGCGGTTCCACATCTGCAGGGTGCGACCAACAAACTGGTAGCCGCCTGGGCCCTCCATGCCGTAGATGCACAGGTAGGCGCCGCCGATGCCCACGGAGTTCTCCGCGGTCCAGGTCCGGGCCGGGTTGTATTTGGTGGTCACCAGCCGATGCCGGGGATCCAGCGGGGTAGCGACCGGCGCGCCCAGATAGACGTCGCCCAGGCCCATCACCAGATAGGTTGCCTCGAAAAGCGTCTTTTTTACCTCATCGATGCTGTCCAGTCCGTTGATGCGGCGGATGAACTCCAGGTTGCTCGGGCACCAGGGGGCGTCCTTGCGCACCGACTGCATGTATTTGGCGATGGCGGTCTGGCAGGCCTCGTCATCCCAGGACAGGGGCAGGTGCACGATGCGTGCGGGCACATCCCACTCGGGCTGCTTTTCCAGTTCCTTTTCAGCGCTGATCAGCAGATCCAGCAGCGTGCGTTGGTTTAGTTTCTGGCTGTCGTAATGCACCTGCAGGGAGCGGATGCCGGGGGTCAGCTCCAGAATGGCGTCGTGATTCTGCTGGCGCAGCCACAGCATCAGCGCGTGGGCGCGGAAGCGCAGACGGATATCCAGTTCCATCGGGCCGTATTCCACCAGCACGTAATTGTCGCCGGCGGCCCGGTAGACCACCCCGGTTTCATGCTCGTTGACGCTCAGCGAGTCCAGAATCGGGGTGGTCGGCTTGATGGGTTTGATGTGGGCCGTAGCGGCGGTCAGTGTTGCCACGGACTCGTCCAGCGCTTCCCTCAGAGCCACGGCCTGGTCCTGGCTTACCGGTACAAATTTCACCTTGTCACCGGCTTTCAGCTGGCCCAGTTTCCAGAGGTCAGCGCTGATGACGGTCACCGGGCAGACAAAGCCGCCCAGGCTGGGGCCATCGGGACCGAGAATGACCGGCATATCGCCCGTGAAATCCACGGTGCCAACTGCGTAGGCGTTGTCGTGGATATTGGACGGATGCATACCGGCCTCGCCGCCATCGCTGCGCGCCCATTCCGGTTTCGGGCCAATCAGGCGAACGCCGGTGCGGCTCGAGTTGTAGTGAATCTCCCAGTCGCTGGCGAAGAAGGTGTCTATATCTTCTCCAGTGAAGTAGTCCGGCGCGCCATGGGGGCCATAGGTGACGTGCAGTTTCCAGGTTTTGCCGATGGTCGGTTTCAGGTCGGCAGGGAGAGTGGTCAGGCCGGTTGGCTCAGACTCCGCCAGGGCCAGCACATCGCCGGCCCGCAAGGCGCGACCACAATGGCCGCCGAACTGGCCCAGGGTAAAGGTGCTGCAGGAGGTCAGGTATTCCGGGCAGTCCAGCCCACCGCTGAATAGAACATAGGCCCGTGCTCCGTCCGCCGTGGTGGCGCCCAGCTTCAGGGTGGCGCCGGCGGGTACGTCGATCACCTGCCAGAAGGCGACCGGCTCATCGTCCAGCGTGGCGTCCAGTTGGGCGCCAGTCAGCGCAATCTGTGTGGCGCGGTTGAAGGTGAGCACTGGCCCCTTCAGGGTGATTTCCAGGCCTGGAGCCCCTTCGGGATTACCCAGCAGTCGATTGCCAAGCCGGAACGAATAGCTGTCGAAAGGACCCGAGGGCGGGACGCCGATCTCCCAGTAGCCGATGCGACCGGGGTAGTCCTGGATGGTGGTCAGGGTGCCGCCACTGAGCACATCCACCGTCGCCGGCTGGTAATCGAATTCGTTGAGGGTTCGAGTAAACAGTCTGCCCTCTGCAAAGCGCGGGTCGTCCAGCACCTGGCGCACGTATTTCAGGTTGGTCTCGATGCCATAGAGCTGGCTGTCGTCGAGTGCCTGCATCAACCGCTGGCGGGCCGATTCGCGATCGGCCTCATGCACAATCACCTTGGCGAGCATGGGATCATAAAGCGGCGACACCTCTGTGCCCGGCTGAATCCAGGTATCGATTCGCAGTGCCTCGTCCTCGGGCCAGGCCACGTTGGTGAGCAGGCCGGCTCCGGGCTGGAAATCCTTGTTGGGGTCTTCCGCATAGATCCGGGCCTGGATGGCGTGGCCGGAAGGCGCGAGGTTGCTGCCCAGTTTTGCCAGGTCGGGCAGGGTGCCTGCGCCCAGTTCCACCATCCATCGGACCAGATCCACGCCATAAACCTGCTCGGTCACACCGTGCTCCACCTGTAAGCGGGTATTCACTTCCAGGAAGTAGAAC
This sequence comes from Marinobacter maroccanus, assembly GCF_002933275.1. GTDB lineage: Bacteria > Pseudomonadota > Gammaproteobacteria > Pseudomonadales > Oleiphilaceae > Marinobacter > Marinobacter maroccanus. Next base: position 96,103 of record NZ_PSSX01000007.1, on the reverse strand, counting down.
TCGGTGGTGTCCGGGTCGTAGATAAACTCCACGGTGCCGGCACTGCGGTAGCTGATACTTTCGCCCAGCTGGCGCGCGGTGGCGTGCATGCGTGTGCGGACGTCCTCGGTGAGCCCGGGAGCCGGTGCTTCTTCAATCACTTTCTGGTTCCGGCGTTGGGCGGAACAGTCTCGCTCGCCCAGGGCCAGAACCTGGCCCTGGCCGTCGCCGAAAAGCTGCACTTCCACATGGCGGGCATGTTCCACAAATTTTTCCAGGAACACGCCGCTGTTGCTGAAGTTGTTCTGGCTCAGGCGCTGGACCGAATCAAAGCTATTGCTCAGATCGTCCGGGCTGTAGCAGCGGGACATGCCGATACCGCCACCGCCGGCGGTGCTTTTCAGCATGACCGGGTAGCCGATGGTGTCGGCCGCTTCTAGTGCTTCCTCCAGATTGGTCAGCAAGTCGGTGCCTGGTAGCAGCGGTACGCCGGCGCTTTCAGCCAGTGACCGTGCCGTATGCTTGAGACCGAATTGCTCCATCTGCTCGGGTGTCGGGCCCAGGAAGACCACGCCCTCGCGTTCACAGCGCCGGGCAAAATCGGCATTCTCGCTCAGGAAGCCATAGCCGGGGTGAATGGCGCCGGCACCGCTTTTGCGAATTACCTCAAACAGTTTGTCCTGATCCAGGTAAGTGGTCGCTGCCGGGCCCTCTCCCAGGGAATACGCCTCGTCCGCCTGCCGTACGTGAAGCGAATCGGAATCCGCTTCGGCGTAGACGGCAACCGAGGTCAGCCCCATGTCACGCAGCGTGCGAATGACCCGGCAGGCGATGGCGCCGCGGTTGGCGATCAGGACCTTTGAGAATCTGCCGCTCAGCTCCATACCAGCACCTCAATCGGTGTCGGGTTCCAGCCGTTGCAGGGATTGTTGAGCTGCGGGCAGTTGGAGATCATCACCAGAACGTCCATCTTCGCTTCCAGTTCCACGTATTTGCCGGCATCGGAAATCCCATCGGCGAAGTTGAGTCCGCCGTCGGCCGTGACCGGGACATTCATGAAGAAGTTGATGTTGTGGGTGATATCCCGTTTGCTCATGCCCAGCTCTTCGTGTTCGGTGACGGCCACCAGCCAGCTGTCGCGGCAGGCGTGCATGCACTTTTTCTCAAGGGCGTAACGGGTGGTGTTGCTCTCGGCCGCGCAGGCGCCGCCCAGGGTGTCGTGCCGGCCGCAGGTATCGGAGGTGATTTCCAGCATTACGTTGTTTTCAGAGGACATCAGCTTCGAGCCGGCGGTCAGGTAGACGTTGCCCTGCTCACGGATAGTGTCCACGGCGCTGTAGCGTTCGGTCGGATTGTGGGCGTTGTAGAACAGGGTGTCGGCGGCCTGGTTGCCTTCCAGATCCAGGATTCGGACGGTCTGGCCGGCTTTCACCACTTTCAGGAAATACTCGCCAGCCGGCACGGTTTCGCGGAAGGCGGCATTTTCGGGCTTCAGTGTGCTTTGCTTGATCATCTCCGGCCTCCCATTACTGCATCAGGTGATAAAGAGCGGTGTTGGCAAATGCCCGTGTCGCCTCGGGCGACGAGGTTTTGCACGGATCGGCATCGGTCACTGGCGCCGCCTTGAACAACTGGTAGCGCAGGGGGTGACTGGGGTATTCGCTGGCCGGATTCATCGGATGCGGGCAGGTGTGCAGCACCACGATGGTGTCCATCTCGAAACGCAGGTCCACCGTGGCGCCGGCATGGGAGTGGCACTCGGCGAAGGTCATGTTGCCGTCGTCGTCAGTCTTTACCTTGCTGAACCAGTTCAGGTTGGCGGTCAGGTCTTTCTTGCCGAGCCCGTATTTGGCCAGCTCGTTCAGGAAACTGTTGAACCCGTTTCGGTGGTAGTGGTTATGGGCTTCCTGATAGGTCTTTTTGCCCCAGCGCTTTTCCACCAGATCGGCATTGCAGGTGCCGGCGACGGTGTCGTGCCAGCCCAGGTCATCGCGGATGATGGAGGCAAATACCCGGCCCATGTCCGAGAGCAGCACGTGGCCCTTGGTGAGCAGGAAGGTGTGCTGGTTTTTCAGGGTGTCCGGCATGTTGTACCGCTCGAGCGGGTTCTCGGGGTTGTACATCAACATGCCGACATTGGCCCCGCCGGTTTCATCAATCAGGCGCAGAACGTGGCCGCGGCGCATGATAAAAGACCAGTGGGATCCGCCGGGAATCAGATCGTCGTAGAGGGGGGCTGCGGTTTGCAACATGGCCTTTTCCTCCTGGTTAGGCAATTAAAAAGCGAGAGGCGTCAGTAACTGAGCGATCCTCCCGGGCTTTTGTCCCGCCGTGTAACCTTGGAAAAGGTCGTCAACTCTCGGACCAGGCGTCTGCCTTCACTGTTGGCAGACCGGAACCCTAGTTGACCATTGGTCAGATTGTGGCGCTTTGATTGTGGTTTCAGTAACCAACGTCTCGCTGCGTAGTGGATACTCTGCAGAGTCCATGCCAATCGCTAAGTTACTGTTTTTATTGTGGTGGGATTTGAGGTGTCTGACAGGTCTGCTTCTTGCCTGGGCGAGCGCACTGTTTTTGTGCATCGAACAGTGCCTTTCCTGTGCATTTTTTTTCGGAGAGTGATTTCGGAGCCGCGCCAATGGTGGCATGGCCTTCGAGCCATCTACTACCAAGGGATGAGTTTTTCGCCTCCATCGCATCATTCAATGATTCGAAATTGAGGTCTACATTGAATGGGTAAACGCGAAAGGCCGCGTTGCCCTGCGACAAACACAACAAGAGGTCGAGATCATGATCTACGCACAACCAGGAAAGGATGGCTCCGTCGTTTCTTTCAAATCCCGTTACGAGAACTACATCGGTGGCGAGTGGGTTGCCCCGGTAAAAGGCCAGTATTTCGAGAACATCACACCGGTGACTGGCAATGTGATCTGTGAAATTCCGCGCTCCAGTGCCGAAGATATTGACCTGGCTCTGGATGCAGCGCACAAGGCGGCACCAGCGTGGGGCAAAACCTCACCCACCGAGCGTTCCAACATCCTGCTGAAAATTGCGGATCGTATCGAGGCCAACCTCGAGAAACTCGCAGTTGCGGAAACCTGGGACAACGGCAAGGCCGTGCGCGAAACCCTGAACGCCGACATTCCCCTCGCGGCTGATCACTTCCGCTACTTCGCGGGTTGTCTTCGTGCCCAGGAAGGCCACATGGGCGAGATCGACCACAATACCGTGGCATACCATTTCCACGAGCCGCTGGGCGTGGTTGGTCAGATTATTCCCTGGAACTTCCCGATTCTGATGGCGGCCTGGAAACTGGGCCCCTGTCTGGCCGCCGGTAACTGCACCGTGTTGAAGCCTGCGGAGCAAACCCCTGCCAGCATTCTGGTACTGATGGAAATCATTGGCGACCTGTTGCCGCCGGGCGTACTGAACATCGTGAACGGTTATGGCATTGAGGCTGGCCAAGCCCTGGCCACCAGCAAGCGTATTGCCAAGATTGCCTTTACCGGCTCCACCCCGGTTGGCTCCCACATCCTCAAGTGCGCGGCTGAAAATATCATCCCCTCCACAGTGGAGCTGGGTGGTAAATCCCCGAACATCTACTTCTCCGACGTGATGAAGGCCGAGCCGGAATTCATCGACAAGTGCGTGGAAGGTCTGGTGCTGGCGTTCTTCAACCAGGGCGAAGTCTGCACCTGTCCGTCACGGGCACTGGTTCAGGAAGACATGTTCGAAGAGTTCATGCAGAAGGTGGTTCAGCGCACCAAGTCGATCAAGCGTGGCAACCCGCTGGACACCGATGTTCAGGTAGGTGCCCAGGCGTCAAAAGAACAGTTCGACAAAATCATGTCCTACCTGGCCATTGGTAAGGAAGAGGGCGCTGTGGTGCTGACTGGCGGCGACCGCGAGCATCTGGATGAAGAGTTCAACAATGGCTTCTACATCCAGCCCACCCTGTTCAAGGGCGACAACAAGATGCGCGTGTTCCAGGAAGAAATCTTCGGGCCGGTTGTGGGTGTTACCACCTTCAAGACCGAGGAAGAGGCCCTGGCCATCGCCAACGACACCGAGTTTGGTCTGGGTGCCGGCGTATGGACCCGTGACACCAACCTCGCCTACCGGATGGGCCGCAACATCCAGGCCGGTCGGGTGTGGATGAACTGCTACCACGCTTACCCGGCTCATGCTGCCTTCGGTGGTTACAAGAAGTCTGGCGTCGGCCGTGAAACCCACAAGATGGCGCTCGAGCACTACCAGCAGACCAAGTGCATGCTGGTGAGCTACGACACCAACCCGCTGGGTTTCTTCTGAATCTGTGAGCGGTAAGCGGGCCTCCCACACGGGCCCGCCTGTGAGTCAGCACAGTGGACGTGCACCTTCATCCCCCGGTGTCTGGCCGGGGCGACTCTCTGACGAGAGTTCGGGTTTTTCTGTCACTCTCTTTTGGCCCTTCCCAGGGCCTTTTTTCGTTTCAGACTAGGGCGCCAGTCTGCAGCTGGTTTTTGCGACCTAGGGAGGCACCAAAACAGTTCCAAAGTACCATATTGGCCCCTTGCCCCGGCCGATAGGATGGGAACTGGGTTATCGGCAATGTCGTTGATTCACCCGCAATGCGCTAACAATCATGACAATAGAGGTGAGCATTATGTGGACCAAACCAGCCTACGAAGATCTCCGCATCGGTTTCGAAGTCACCATGTACTTCGCCAATCGCTGAGTGCTGAAGCGGCCAGCCTCGAGCTGGCCGTTTTGCTTGTGGAGTGACCCACCATGTTGATTCACGTTCTGGGCTCCGCCGCCGGCGGTGGCTTTCCCCAGTGGAACTGTAACTGCGCCAACTGCGACGGCTTCCGCAAGGGCACCCTGAACGCCCGGGCCCGCACCCAGTCTTCCATTGCCATCAGTGAAGACGGCGAGCACTGGATTCTGTTCAACGCGTCCCCCGACATTCGTGCCCAGCTGGCTTCTTTCGAAGCGATGCAGCCGGCCCGGGCTCTGCGCGATACCGGCATTGATGCCATCGTGCTGATGGATAGCCAGGTGGACCACACCACCGGTTTATTGTCCCTGCGCGAGGGGTTGCCGATGGACGTCTGGTGTACCGAACAGGTGCATGAAGACCTCAGCGGTGGTTTTCCGCTGTTCACCATGCTTGAGCACTGGAACGGTGGCCTGAACTGGCGACGCATTGAGGCGTCCGAGCAGGCGCCCTTTACCATTCCCTGCGCACCGTCCATCGAGCTGACCGCCATTCCGCTGCTGAGCAACGCACCCCCGTATTCACCGCGCCGGGACAACCCGCACCCGGGCGATAACATTGGCCTTTTCCTGAAAGACACCCGCACCGGTCAAACCGTGCTCTATGCCCCGGGCCTGGGTGAGCCGGACGACCGTATTCTCGGCTGGATGCGCCTGGCCGACGTGCTGATGGTGGACGGGACCGTCTGGCACGACGACGAGATGATCCGCCAGGAAGTGGGCACCAAGACCGGCCAGGCCATGGGGCATCTGGCCCAGAGCGGCCCCGGCGGCATGATTGAGGTGCTCGATACCATGCCGGCCCAGCGCAAGATTCTTATCCATATCAACAACACCAACCCGATCCTGAACGAAGACTCCCCGGAGCGGGCGGAACTGACCCGCCACGGCATCGAGGTGTCCTGGGATGGAATGCACATCGACCTGTCGGGGCAGCCATGAACGCCAAAGCCAACACCGCGATGAACCGGACGGATTTCGAGCAGGCCCTGCGGGCCAAGGGCCAGTACTACCACATCCACCACCCGTACCATAAAGCCATGTACGGAGGGCAGTGCACGCCCGAACAGATTCGCGGCTGGGTGGCCAACCGCTATTACTACCAGATCAGGATTCCCCAGAAAGACTCCGCCATCATGGCCAACTGCCCGGATGCCGGTGTGCGCCGGCTCTGGTTGCAGCGGATTCTGGATCACGATGGCCACGACGGCGACGTCGGCGGCATAGAAGCCTGGCTGTCCCTCGCCGAAGCCGTGGGCCTGAGCCGGGAAGAGGTGATTGACCAGCGCCATGTTTTGCCGGGTGTCCGCTTTGCGGTCGACGCCTATCTGAACTTTGCCCGCCGGGCGACCTGGCAAGAGGCGGCCTGCTCCTCCCTGACCGAACTGTTTGCCCCGGAAATCCACCAGTCCCGACTGGACAGCTGGCCGGCCCACTATCCCTGGATTGAAGAGAGCGGCTACAGCTACTTCCGCAAGCGCCTGTCGGAAGCCAGAAGGGATGTGGAACATGGCCTGACCATTACCCTGGACCACTTCACCACCGATGCCCAGCAGTCCCGGGCCCTGGAGATCCTGCAGTTCAAGCTGGATATCCTCTGGACCATGCTGGATGCAATGACCATGGCCTACGGCCACCGCACCCCGCCCTATCACACCGTGACCGATGAACAGGTCTGGCACCGGGGGTTGTAATGGAGGTGAGTATGCATGAAGTACCGCGTTTTCGTCGGGGGTTCCGGTTCCAGTGGGAGCCAGCACAGGAAAGTTATGTGCTGCTTTATCCGGAAGGCATGGTGAAGCTCAACGGCAGTGCCGGTGCCATTCTCAATGAAGTGGACGGCCAGCGCAGTGTGGCGGATATCGTCACCAGTCTGGAACAGCAGTTCCCGGACGCCGGCCCGCTGGGCAAGGACGTGAGCGAATTCCTGCAGGACGCCCGGCAACAACACTGGATTGAACTGTCATGAGCCGCACCGAGACTGCCGATCCGATCAAGCCGGCCAACCCCCATAACGCCGGGCCGCCCTTGTGGCTGCTGGCGGAACTCACCTACCGCTGCCCGCTGCAGTGTCCCTACTGCTCCAATCCGCTGGACTTTGCCCAGACCGAGAAGGAGCTGACCACCGAGGAGTGGGTGAGTGTGCTCCGGAAGGGCCGGAAAATGGGCGCGGCCCAGCTGGGCTTCTCCGGGGGCGAACCCCTGGTGCGACAGGACCTGGCGGAGCTGATTGCCGAAGCCCGCCACCTCGGTTATTACACCAACCTGATCACCTCCGGCCTGGGGCTGACCGAGGCGAAAGTGGATGCCTTTGCCGAGGCGGGGCTGGACCACATTCAGGTCAGCTTCCAGGCGTCTGACCCGGAGCTGAACAACGCCGTGGCCGGCTCCCGCAAAGCCTTTGACCAGAAGCTGGCCATGGCCCGGGCGGTCAAGGAAGCCGGCTACCCGATGGTGCTCAACTTCGTGATCCACCGTCACAACATCCACCAGATGAACGACATCATGTCCCTGTGTGAGCGCCTGGGCGCGGACTACGTCGAGCTGGCCACCTGCCAGTATTACGGCTGGGCGTTCGAAAACAGGGAAGGATTGATGCCCTCCAAAGCCCAGCTGGTGCGGGCGGAACAGGAAGTGAACCAGTACCGCGAACGGCTGCAGCAATCCGGCTCGGCTATGAAGCTGATCTTCGTGACGCCGGATTACTACGAAGAGCGCCCGAAAGCCTGCATGAATGGCTGGGGCAATCTGTTCCTGACAGTCGCGCCGGACGGTACCGCACTGCCGTGCCACAGTGCCCGCTTGCTACCCATCGACTTCCCCAATGTCCGAGACATGGATCTCCAAAGCATCTGGTTCGACAGCCCGGGGTTCAATCATTACCGGGGGGATAGCTGGATGCCGGAGCCTTGCCGCTCCTGCGATGAGAAGGAAAAAGACTTTGGTGGCTGCCGCTGTCAGGCCTATCTTTTGACCGGCAATGCCGATAACGCAGATCCAGTATGCAGCAAATCGTCGTATCATGATCGAATCCTGGCAGCGCGGAAAGCTGCCGATCACGCCACGGCCGGCCTGACTGAACTGGTTTATCGAAATGCGGACAATTCACGGCTTTTCTTCCGGGGTTAATAACCCGGTCATTGATTCTGCACTGGGCGGCCATCACCACGACAAAACGGTGCTGAGTGCCTATGAAGCCTGCTCGGCCCACATCCAGCGCGGGGAGCTGACGGTGTCCCCGGCCGGTGTGTTCTGGCTGGAGACGGATCCGGCGCGCGGCTGCAATACCCTCTGGCACCTGACTGATCACGGGCCGGCTCGTCTGGGTCCGCAGGATCTTGGCATCCGCAGCCGGGTAAACGGCTACGGTGGCGGCGCCGTGGCAGCTGGCGACAGCGGCGTGTTCGTGGTTGGTGAGGATCAACAGATACGGTTTGTCAGTCTGGCCGGCGGCGAGAGCCTCAACCTCACCGATGATAAAAAGGCGTTCTACGGTGGGTTGGTCGCTGACCCGTCTCGCAATCGGGTGCTCGCGGTGCGGGAAGCGGAAGGTCAGCAGCAGCTGGTCGCTGTCTCCATGCAGGGGGATCGGACAGTCCTTCACGCCGGCCAGGATTTTTACAGCGCTCCGGCGATTTCGGCTGACGGCAGAAAGGTTGCCTGGACCAGCTGGCAGCTGCCGGATATGCCGTGGCTGCGCACCCGCCTGTGGACCGCAAATCTTTCTGAAGATGGGCTGTTGGATCAATGCCGGGAATGGCCAACACCTTCTGAGGCTTCGGTACAGCAGCCGGTGTTCGATGACAGTCAGCTCTGGGTTCTGTCAGATCACGAGGGTTGGTGGCAGCCCTGGCGTATCGACATTAGGGACGAGGGCGGTTGGCACGCCACTGATTCACCGGCCCGGGATCATGCCAACGCGCCCTGGCAACTGGGCGAATCCCACCATTGCCCGACAGGCCGTGGCGGGTGGGCCCGGGTTCGATACTGCAACGGCACGGGCGAACTCTGGCTCAGATCCGGGAAAACCGGCGAAGAAATCCGGGTTGCCAGGGACTTCGGCGATTTCCGGTGCCTGCAGGCCTCAGGCGGCTACCTCTACTGCATCGGCCGAGCTGCCAGCCGTCTGGACGCCGTCATCATGGTTGATCTCGAGACCGGTGAGGTCCGGACCATTGCCGGTGGCGAAGAGGCCATGCCAGGGGCCCGTGCTGCACTGCCCCTTGATATCGAGATTCCGGGTCTTCAATCCGGTCAAGCCTCGATCCATGGCTTTTTCTACACTCCAAAACTGGCCACGCCAGACGTTCCTCCACTGATTCTGATTGCCCACGGAGGACCTACTTCGGCGGCCTATCCGGTGTTCAATCCCCAGGTTCAGTACTGGTGCCAGCGGGGCTTTGCCGTTGCCGAAATCAACTATCGAGGCAGTAGTGGCTTCGGTCGTGCGTTCCGGCTTGCCCTGGAGGGCCGATGGGGCGAGGTGGATGTGGAAGATATGGAGCGGGCCGCCGATCACCTGGCCTCTTTTGGTTTGGCAGACGGACAAAGAGTGTTCATCCAGGGCCGTAGTTCCGGGGGATATACCGCTCTGATGGCAATGATACGGAGCCGGCGTTTCACCGCCGGTGCGAGCATGTTTGGTGTGACCGATCCACTTCGATTGCGGGCCATGACCCATCGCTTTGAATCCGGTTATCTGGATTGGCTTTTGGGCGCACCCGGGGAGCACCTGGATCGTTGGCGGGATCGAACGCCGCTGTATCACGCCGATCGGATTACCGCGCCCATGATCTTTTTCCAGGGCGGGCAGGACAAGGTGGTGGTGCCGGAACAGACCCGGGCCATGATTGATGCCATGAAGGCCGCGGGCAGGGCGCCGGAGCTGCACTGGTTTGAAGATGAGGGGCATGGTTTTCGTCGCCAGTCCAATCAGGCCGGCATGCTCGAATGGACGTTCAGTTTTTACCGAAAGCATAGCCAAAAGGCCAATGAACAGGCGGCGAACTTGAGTTAAACTCTCGGCTATTCCTATAACAACAAGCGGTCGAGTGTAGTCTGATGAGCCACGATATATCCAGCTTGCGAAAGTTCGTGTCACCGGAAATTGTGTTTGGTGCCGGCTCCCGGAAGTCTGTGGCCAACTTCGCGAGTAATTTCGGTGCCCGGCATGTCTTTCTCGTGTCCGATCCAGGTGTGGCTGCTGCCGGTTGGGTCAACGAGATCGTGACACTGCTGACCGATGCGGGTATCCGCTCGACCATTTATACCGGTGTTTCACCCAATCCCAAGGTGGAAGAGGTGAAGACCGGTGCCGAGCTCTACAAATCCAGTGAATGTGATGTCATTGTCGCCATCGGTGGCGGCAGCCCCATGGACTGCGCCAAGGGCATCGGTATCGTCGCCACTCATGGCCGCAGCATCCTGGAGTTCGAGGGCGTCGACACGATTACCAACCCGTCACCACCCCTGATCCTGATTCCGACCACGGCCGGCACCTCTGCGGATGTGTCCCAGTTCGCGATCATTTCCGACCCCAACCGTCGTTTCAAGTTTTCGATCATCAGCAAGGCCGTGGTGCCGGATGTGTCCCTGATCGATCCGGAAGTTACCGAGACCATGGACGCCTACCTCACCGCCTGCACCGGGGTCGATGCCCTGGTGCACGCCATCGAGGCTTACGTGTCCACGGGCAGTGGCCCTCTGACGGACACCCATGCGCTTGAAGCAATCCGGCTGATCAACCGGAATCTGGAACCGCTGGTGGACAACACCGCAGACCCCTACCTTCGCGAGCAGATCATGCTGGCCTCCATGCAGGCAGGGCTGGCGTTCTCCAATGCCATTCTCGGTGCGGTGCACGCTATGTCCCACAGCCTCGGCGGGTTTCTGGATTTGCCCCATGGCCTCTGCAACGCCTTGCTGCTGGAGCACGTGGTGGCTTACAACTTCCAGTCTGCCGAAGACCGTTTCCGCCGGGTCGCCGAGGCCATGGATATTGACACCCGTGGTATGGCCAAACCGGAAATCAAAAAGCGTCTGATGAACCGAATTGTGGAGCTCAAGCGTCGGGTTGGGCTTGAAGCACGGCTGGCCGAGCTTGGTGTTTCGGTATCCGACATACCCCACTTGTCCGGCTTTGCCCTGCAGGACCCCTGCATTCTCACTAACCCCCGGAAGTCGTCGCTGCGGGATGTCCAGGTTGTCTATGAAGAAGCCCTCTGAATTCAAGGAAGGCGAACAGGACAGTAGCTACGGAATTGGCGATCTTCTCGGGCTGGGCAGCCAGTCCGTCCGCAAGAACTATTACCCCGCTCTGCAGGAACGGATTGATGAGCTGGAGCAGGAACGCAACCGCTACAAGTGGCTGTTCGAGAACGCCCTGCACGGCATCTTCCAGGCCAACCTGCGCGGCGGTTTTCTGGCCTGCAATCCAGCCATGGCGAGGATCTGCGGTTATGAAAGCCCCGAAGCGCTGACCGAAAAGGTCATCCGGCTCCGTGAGCAGCTGTTCTGTAGTTCCAGCGAATTCGATGCCATACGTCAGGAGCTGCTCAACGAGGGCAGTCTGAGCGCGCGGGAAACCCGTTTCCAGCGGGCCGACCGCACACCGGTTCACGTTGCTGTCACCCTGTTGCGGCGCCCGGACCTTGGTCCGGAAGTGGTGGAAGCCTTCGTGGCCGACATCACGGAACGGGTGTTGGCCCGGCAGAAACTGGAGCAGTTGAACGCCACTCTCGAGCGGCGCGTGGAAGAGCGCACCGAGGCGCTTCAGAATGCCAACGTGGGCCTGCGCTACCAGATTGAGGAGCGGGAAAAAGTCGAACGTGAGCTGGTCATTGCCATGGAGGCTGCTAAAGAGGCCAATCGCAGCAAGGACAAGTACCTTGCTGCAGCCAGCCATGATCTGCTCCAGCCCCTGAACGCCGCGCGGCTGATGATTTCCGCGCTGCAGGACAGCACGCTGCCCGAGCAGGAAACCCGCATGGTGCACCAGGTGCATCGGGCTCTGGAGGGCGCCGAGGACCTGCTGGCGGACCTGCTGGATATCTCCAAGCTCGATCAGCAGGCCATGAAACCGGACCTGGTGTACACCGATGTGGCCGCCCTCGCTAGATCCCTCGGGGAGGAGTTCGAGGCCGTTGCCGCCAATGCCGGCCTGGGCTTCCGGGTTCGCACCATACCAGCGACGGTCCGGACAGATCAGCGCATGCTGACCCGTATCCTTCGCAATCTGCTCAGCAATGCCTTCCGCTACACTCGCAAAGGCGGCGTGGTGATGGCCCTGAGGTCGAGAGGTGACCGGCTGCGGATTGAAGTCTGGGACACCGGTGTTGGCATTGAGGAAGACAAACTCCGGGACATTTTCACCGAGTTTCATCAGCTGTTGCCCCAGGGCACCGGCGGCCGCCAGGGCGTGGGCCTGGGACTGGCCATCGTGGAACGTATGGTCCGGGTGCTGGGGTACGACATTGATGTGTCATCACGGCCCGGTCGTGGCTCCCGGTTCGTACTGACCCTGCCACTGGAACCTGCTCAGGCCAGGCCGGATCTGGCCCGGGCAGATTCGCTGCAGAACTTTGCCGATGGTTTTGACGGCGTGCCGGTACTGGTGATCGACAACGAGCCGGCGGTGCTGGAGAGCATGCAGTTGCTGCTGGAGCGTTGGGGCTGTGAAGTGCTCACAGCCGCCAGCAAGGCAGAGGCCGTAGAGGCTCTGGAGCAAACCGGCCAGATACCGGCCATCATCCTGGCGGATTATCACCTGAACAATGAACGAACCGGCTACGATGCGGTGCACGGGGTGCGCCGCCACCTTGGCAAGGATATTCCTGCCGCCATCATTACTGCAGATCGCAGTGACGACACCCGCAAGATACTGCGCGCCCAATACCTGCCAATCCTGAACAAGCCGGTGAAACCAAACCGTCTCAGGGCCCTGATGACCAGCCTGCTGACTTCTGCCTCTGCGTGACACCCCCTCGCCAGCCATGTAAGACCTTCTTACATACACTCTGAAGCGCTTCGCGAAATACTCCCTCAACCGGTCTCCGATACCGGCAGGTTTCACAACATCTGAGGGAGTAACAGATGAAAACAACAACGATTGGCCGGAAAACCGGCAGTGGATTCGGCCGTTGGTGGCTGGCAATGATTGGCGCTGTGCTCTTGGCCGGTTGTGGTGGCGGGGGCGGTGACGCCGAGGTTTCAGACCCTTCTGATTTCGAGCCCCCGGCGGAGCCCGTGAATATCGGTGGTGATGCCGAGCTCTATGATCCCGAGCGGCTGATTGATGTGTCGGTCACCATGAATCCTGCCGAGTTCAGCCAACTGCAATCCGAAGCCCGAACCCTGGCCAGCACTGATCGGGAATGTGTGCCCGAGTTCGAATACACGGAGTTCACCGCCAGTGTCACCATCGACGGTGCCCGCATGGACCGGGTGGTCGTGCGCAAGAAAGGCTACATGGGTTCCCTGAGCCCCAGTATTCCCTCTCTCAAGCTGGACTTTGACGATCTGTGGCCCGGTCGCACGTACCAGAATATGACCCGGATGACCCTGAACAATAATCGCCAGGACCCATCCAATGCCCGACAGTGTCTGGCCTACGACCAGTTCCGGCAGGCCGGAATCGCGGCGCCGAAATGCAATTACGCCAGGGTGTCGGTCAATGGCCAGGATCTGGGTGTGTTTACCAATGTCGAGCCGATCAAGAAGCCGTTCCTGGCGCGGGCGTTCGGGGATGATGATGGTAATCAATATGAGGCCCAGACGGCGGATTTCGGCACCTGGCTGAGCCGGCGTTTCGAGAAGAAGACCAACGAAAAAGCAAACGACCGGACCGACCTGCAAGCGGTTACCGATGCGCTGGCGTTGCCCGATGAACAGATGGTGAACGTGTTGCCGCAGCTGGTGGATGTGGGTGAATTTATCCGATTCTGGGCGGTGGAAACGCTATTGGGCGCCTGGGATTCTGCCTCTGGTAATGCCAACAACTTCCACATCTACCGGAACCCCGGGGACGGCCTGTTTCATTTCATTCCCTGGGGCCCCGATACCGCGTTCCGCGGGGCACATCCTCTCAAGCCGCTGACAGGCGTGCTTTATCGCAACTTCTCGCTGGCGGACCGGCTGTTCAACATTCCCGAATACCGGGCGCGTTATGTGGCCGAGCTTGAGAACCTGCTGGCCACCCAATGGGACGAAGCCGCGTTGTTGGCGGAAGTGGAGCGGATCAGTGACCTCACCGGAACCAGTGCCGAGGCGACTGCCAGCCTGAAAGCTTTCATCGGTGGTCGCGGCGAGGCCGGCGATGACGATTTCCGGCCTGCACGCAGGACCGTCATTGAACAGGCCATTGCCGAAGAAACGCCCTCCGGGAACGTTTACCGGCTTGCTGATACGGAGCCTGACTGCAGTGCCCCGGCGACAACCAGCCTGACCGGCTCCATCAAGTCCGAGGACGGAGCCGACACTGGAGCCTTCCGCTTTACGCTTCCCGGAGGTCGGGCGGTGAACGCGAGCCTTACCTTTGCCGCTTTTGAGGTGGACAGCCTGGTTTACTCGGTCGATCGCGAATCGAAGCCGGCGGTGATCAGCCTGCTGCTGATTGGTGCGGACACCAATGACAACTTCACCCCCTATGTACTGCAACTGTTTATTGAGGCATCCGATTACGTGCCCGGTACACACCAGTTCCACGGCTTCGCCTCCAACGCTCTGCTGTTTGCAGTGGACGAGAGCCAGCCCGGGGATGTACGCACCCTGGCCCTGGGTGCCCAGGGCAGTATTACCATCAGCCGAGCAGGCACCGGCGCCAGTGAAGGTGACGTGGAACTGACCCTCGATGCCACCCTGGAATACGATTCGGCCATCCAATGAACATGGCCGTTGCCAGCCCGCCGGAGGCATTCCGCGGGCATTGCCTGGACGAGCAGATGCAGGCCCGTCTGATGAACCGGGTCGACACCAAGTTTCTGGTGCCGGCCCACCTGCTGGATGCCTGCCTACGCGGATTGGAGCACCACTACTCCATTCTGGAGATCGACGGGAACCGGCGGTTCACCTACGACACTCTGTATTTTGATACACCGGGTCGCCAGCTTTATCTGGATCACCACAACGGCAAGTTGAACCGCTTCAAGCTCCGCGTCCGGCACTACCGCGAAACCGGGGGCAGCTACCTGGAGGTCAAGAAGAAGAGCAATCGGGAGAGAACCATCAAGAACCGGTTGCCGCTGACGTCGCAGACGGTTGCGAACAACCGGTTGATCCCTTTTCTTGAGGAGCAGTTAGGCCGACCGGTGGCAGGGATGCTGCCGGCTCTTTTTGTCGGCTACCGCCGGATGACCCTCATGAGCCCAGTGGGGACAGAGCGCATTACGGTGGATACGGGGCTGGGTTTTCACTCACCCGACCGTCGAAACGGTTTGTGCCTGCCCGATGTTGTCGTTTTTGAGGTCAAGTACGATCGCAAGATTCCACATTCCCCCCTGCTTGAACGTCTTGGTCAGCTTGGCTGCCGGCCCGTGCAGTTCAGCAAATACTGCATCGGCACCAGTTTGCTGTTCGGCCACGAATGCAAAACCAATCGCTTTAAACCGCTGTTAAGGAGACTCCATGGAATCTGCAGTTGATTTCCATTTTGTGATCCGGCTTTTGATCAATACCGCGTCGGTGTTTGTGCTGATTCGTTGCTACTACGCCTTTTCCCGTCACCGGGAGAATGCCGCCTCGTTCATTTTGTTCGGCGTCGGCGTTTTCCTCGTGACCGCATTGCTGCATTCGGTCACCGTCACCATGGGCTTTGCCTTCGGGCTGTTCGCCGTTTTCTCGATGCTCCGGTACCGAACCGAGGCCCTGGGCATAAAGGAAATGACCTACCTGTTTCTGGTCATTGCCATGGCACTGCTGGCGGCGGTTGGCACCATGCACCATCTGGAACTGGTGTTCCTGAATATGCTGGTGATTGTTCTGGCGCTGGTGCTGGAAACCCGTGTGCTTTTGCCACGGCACAGCGAGAGGGAGGTGGAGTACGAAAAGATCGAGAACGTCCACCGGGACCGCCGGGAGCTGCTCATTGCGGACCTTCGTGAGCGCACCGGTCTGGATGTGTTCCGGGTGGACGTGGTGTCTGTCAGTTATCTGAGGGACACCGCCATGCTGCGCATGCATTTTCGCCAGGAGGCCGATCATGTTCGCTGAGCTGAGATGGGCATTGCTGGTTATCGGTCTGACACTGGCGTTTACGCTGCAGCCACTGCTCGTTCTGGCGTCACCGCTGGAAGCTGAACTGAGGGGTTATGTTGCCGCCGGTGTCGACCATTACGGCGCGTTTTATGACGAAGATGGCGAGCGCAGCACAACCCGGGGCGTATTGCGAAATGCGAAGCTTGAACTGGAACTGGCCTGGGGAGAACGCTGGGAGGCAGAGCTGGACGCAAGCTACAAGATCGAAGGCGACAAGAAAGAGCTGGATCTGGGCGATGCTTATCTTCTCTATGACGGTAGGAGCCGTTTCGAGGCCCAGATTGGGCGCTTCAAGGAGCCTTTCGGCCTGGAGCGCCTCGCCAGCTACACCAGCCTGAACACCAGCGAGCGTTCGCTGGTAACCTCGGCGTTCGCACCGGGTCGTTCCACCGGAGTGATGGCAGGGCAATACCGCAAACGCGGCACCTGGTCACTGGGCCTGTTTACCGATGAGCCTGATGGCGGCTCCACTCACGCCATAACCGCGAGACTGACCCGTGCCCCCATCCGTTCAGAGAGCCAGACCCTGCACTTGGGTGCTGCTGCCTCTTATCGTGACCTCGGCGACAGCCGTTTCCAGATCAAGGATGAAGGGGAAGTGTTCAGCGCCGACAATGTCATCCGCAGCCCACGATTCGAAGCCCGTGATGCCTGGCTGGCAGGCCTTGAAGCCGCCTGGCTTTATAATCGCCTGACCCTCGTGGCGGAAGCCATGGCTCAGAACGTGCGGCGGACCGACGGGTCACGCTGGCGGTTCGGTGGCGCTTACCTTCAGGCCGGTGTGTTCCTGACAGACGACCAGCGCTATTACAGCCGGGGTGAGTTTGACCGGATAGAGCCCCGGCACCGGGCGGGCGCCCTGGAACTGGTCGCCCGGCACAGCGCTGTGGACCTGAGAGACAGGAACCTGGGCGCCGAGGCGAGTGTGACGCTGCTGGGTCTTGCCTGGTATCTGGGCGAGCTGTTCCAGCTGCGTCTGAATTACCTGATGCCGGATATTCGCGGTAACACCCTGATGGCCAACCCCGACGGAGACGCCTTTACCCTGCGTGCGATGCTGCGGTTCTAGGTAGCGTGAGGGTGACCTGTGTCCACTGGCCGGGCTCGCTGGTAATCGACATGTTGCCCTTGTGATGTCGCATGATGGTCTGGCAGATGCTCAGGCCCAGCCCCAGGTTGTCCGGCGTATCGCTGGTGGAATAGAACGGATCAGTGAGGCGCTTGATATCGTCCGGCGCGATGCCCTGGCCGTTGTCCCGGATCAGGATCCGATGGGCATCTTCAGTGTTTTCGGCGGTTATCTCGATTTTGCCGGGCCCCTGGTTTTTGCTGACGGCAGAGACGCCATTGAGCAGCAGGTTGACGAACACCTGGGTCAGCGCGGAGGGGTAGCAGGGAAGGGTGGTTCCTTCCGGAATATCAATCTGAAGTTCCACGCCCCTGAGCTGATGCTGGCAGAAACGGGTGGCGGTGTTCACCAGTTTGCCAAGGTCTGCCGTTTCCAGATGATGTTCCGGTACCGGACGGGAGAACTCGATCAGGTCAGAGACGATATCGGCAATGCGTTGCTGGTGCGTACTGGCGTCGGCCAGGGCATCTGTCAACTCGGGATCCCGGTTTACCGAACCGGCAAACTCCACCGCCTGGCTGGCACAGTTCAGCGGGTTCATGATTTCGTGCAACAGTCCCTTGGCCATATGGCTCAGGGCTTGCTGTTTCTGTTCCTGGGCCAGTCTTTCTTCCGTTAGTTTCAGGGTTTCCAGAGTACGGGACAGCTGGCGGTTTCGGTCGCGCAGCAGGAATTGAAGTGCCAGCAGGTTGCGCAGGAACTGTGACAGGAACCAGGCCGACAGCGGCGCGACCACCAGGCACATGAGGATCAGCCAGTTGGTCAGAATGCCGATCAGGGTTTCGGTCACCTGATGGCTGTCGACCGCCACGAATGTGGCCAGCACCAGCAGCGTCAGGTTGATCAGGATAATCAAACTGGTGTGTAACAGGGACAGGGTAATGATGCCCACGGAGCTGATGAAAAAGAACAGCCCCACGATGGGGGCAAGGGAGGCGCCTGTGGTCATGTACCCCAGGTAGCTGAACGCTGCCATGTTGAAAAACACCAGGTAGACAATCATCGGTGCGGCCCGGCGCAGGCGGGTGAACCGGTGGGCGACGATCAGGCCGCTCAGGATCGCGGTGTAAATCAGGTAGATGCCGAATACGTCCGGTGCATCAGGGTTCAGCGCCAGACCGCCCAGAAACAGCAGGGTACCGATGAAGGCAATCGCCAGGTAAACATCGGCGAACAGAGGCAGCACGCGGTACCGATACTGGGTGTGGTAGAAGCGTTCGAACCGCCGCTGGCGGTAGGCGGGCAGCTGGCGGATCTGATCCATGCCGGAAAGCAGTTTCACTCGGCGGCTCCGTGTTGGTGTCGTTGCATGAAGAGTATCAGCTCGGGCAGGCGCTCAAAGCCCAGCTTGACGAAAATCCGGTCCTTGTAGGAATGCACCGTTTTGCAGGACACGCCAAGTCTGCCGGCAATGTCCCGCACCGGGAGCCGGCTGGCCATCAGCTGTGCCACTTCCCGTTCCCGTCCGGACAGGCCCTGGTAGGCGAGCATGCCTGCCGGTGCTGGTTCCTTTTGCCAGTTACCGACATAGACTTGTCCGTTTCGAATGTAGAACAGGGTCTTGATCAACTCCTGTATCGGCTGGTCTTTGGACACCACGGCCTTGATGCCGGCTTCCAGATAGATCGCCATCCGTCCGCTACTGACCGGCGTGTCCGAAATCAGCAGCACCGACAACGAGGGATTCACGGTCAGTGCATGCTCGGCGATGGTCAAGCCGTCGTTGTCCTGAAGATTTTCTTCAATCAGCAGTACCGTGGGTGTTGCAGCCTGAAGACGGTTCAGGGTATCGACTCCGGTCTCCGATTCCCCGACCAGTTCGACCTCCTCGTGCAGCAGGATCTGGAACAGCACACTGTCACGGAGCAGTCGCTGCCCCATGGTGACGTACAGCCTGAGCCTGCGCTGGCCTGCCACCATCAGTCTGTCCCGGCCGGCAGCCGCAGGCTGAACCGAAGGCTCTGGTCGCCCCCGGTCACATCGATGTCGCCAGCAAGCAGGCGGGTGCTTACGAAGAGCATCAGCAGGGCGCTCTGCTGCTCCAGTAGCGGTCGGGAGAGTCGGGTGATGGGCGCCAGCAGGTGGCTGTAGATGTGGAGCGCACTGGCGTTGGCGACGGTGAGGTGGCCCCCGGCCTGAGTGATGTCCAGAGCCGAGCGCTTCAGCCCCGAAGCGTTCAGAAGCGTTGCCAGCGACTGGCAAAGTGCCGTCAGGGGTGTCTGTGTTTCGCTCGTGGCTGCCGGGTTCTCCCATGGGTCCGCCAGAGCCTGTTCGAAGGCTTGCCGGTCCAGGATGGCGGGCATCGGGGCTGGCTCCAGAGTGTCCAGTTGTCGGCAAACTAATCCGACAAAGTCCCGCACCAGCTCATGTTCCAGTGCCGTTTCCCGGCTCGCGCGCAGGTGGGGCGGTTGGGCGGGCAGGGTGCGGATCCTTGCAAGGGCGTCCAGAAAATCGGCGGTTATCGGTTCGCCGGTATAGCCGTCCACCCTCTCTGACAGGTGTTCGAGCAGGCGGGCACGTCGCTGCTGGCGAAGTTCCGCGAACTGTTGCTCGGCCATCGAGCGGGAACTGTCCCGCGCTGCAACCAGGGCGCGATGATGGGCAAGGGCCTTGCGGAACAGTATCTGCAGGTCGCCTGCGTGCCAGGGCTTTTTCTGGTACCGGAAGATCCGACCTTCATTTACCGCATCCATTGCTACATCCACTTCGCCCCAGGCCGACGTGAGAATGCGGACAATGGTCGGATGCGACTGACGGAGCTCGTCCAGCAACTCCTTGCCATGCATTCCGGGCATTCTCTGGTCGGTCATCACGACGGCAACATTGCTGTCATCTCGCAGGGTTAGCAGTGCCTCTTCGGCACTGGCGGCACTCAGCACGCGGAACTCGGTCTGCATGTGCTCCAGCTGCCTCGACAGATAACGTGTGGCGGTTGGTTCGTCATCCACAATCAGAACCGCTGGTTTGGAGCCCTCCAGGGCCTGCCCGATCTCCGGAAAGGGTGATGGTTCTTCACGGGTGAGCGCGGCTGCCAGCACGTGCGACCGGACAACATCGAGATTGACGGGGTGTTCAAAACAGCGATCAATCAGTTGATCGTCCAGCAGTGTCACCAGCAGGTTCAGGGCAATGGCATCGCCTATGAGTATCTTCAGAATCCCGGGATGTTGGTCCCGGGCTTTTGCCAGCAGCAACGATTGAAGGTGATGCTCAGGCCGGTTCGGAACCAGTACGATGGCGGCAGGTGGTGTGGAGGTCGAGGCAAGGTGGTCAAGGGCTGCCTGGTCCGAGGCGAATGCCTGAACGGCAAAATCGTTGCCAAACAGGGTTTCGAAATGCTGCCGTTCCTGGGTTTTGTCATAGCGGAGAAGGATCTCCGCCGCTCCGCTGGTTGCCATGGTTTCCAGGGTTCCTGCTGATGGGGTTGGCAAGAGATTAGCAATAGCAAAGGAACATGGGTGTAGGAATTTCCTACAAATGGGTTCTTCCTGATGGTGGGAGCGTTGTTCTGTGACCGCCTTGGCACTCTGGACTGTTTCGAATTCAGGAACGACTACACTTATCACAGGTCTATCAAAAGGGAGATAACCATGACAGTTCCTGAAAACGGTCTGACGAATCACGAAGTCACCATCTGCCTCGCGGGTGGCGCTGTACTGGGCCCCTTCAATGCCACCTGGAGTAAGGATTCCGGGGGCGATGTGCGTGAACTGGTCCGCGAATACGACGCTTTTCTGCAGGGTGAAAAACAGCACCGCTACAAATTCCACCTGCACGATACCTATACCAACACGGTTCATACCCTGATCCTGAATTTTGAACAGATTACGGGCATCTGCGACCATGTTCGGCTCAGATCCCAGGGCGGCGGCTGAGCCATGGCCGGGCCTCGGGCGTACACGCCACAAAGCCCACAGAGCAAATGGACGGACAGGAGGGAATATGAGCGAATTCAGAACGGAAACCGACAGCCTCGGAGACGTCCAGGTACCTGCTGATGCGCTCTGGGGCGCGCAAACCCAGCGCGCCGTGGAGAATTTCCCGGTCAGTGGCCAGCCGATGCCCCAGGCGTTTATTGCCGCGGTCGCCCAGATCAAGCGAGCGGCTGCGGAAGCCAATACCAGCCTGGGCCTGCTCGATAACGATCTGCGGGACGCGATTGCCCAGGCCTGTGAGGACATCGTGAAGGGCAATTATGCGGATCAGTTCCCGGTGGACCGTTACCAGACCGGCTCCGGAACCAGCACCAACATGAATGTGAACGAGGTGATCGCCAGCATCGCCCGCAACGCGGGCTTTGAGGTGCACCCGAACGATCACGTGAACATGAGCCAGAGCTCCAATGACGTGATCCCCACAGCCATCCATGTCAGCGCCCTGATTGCGGCCAAGGAAAAGCTGCTGCCGGCGTTGTCCCATCTCTGTGGAGTGCTGTACGAACAGGAGGCTGCGTTTTCGAGCCAGGTAAAAACCGGCCGTACTCATCTGATGGATGCCATGCCGGTGACGCTGGGCCAGGAACTGAAAACCTGGCGGGAGCAGCTACTGGCCGTTGATAAACGGGTGGAAGCCGCCGCTGATGAACTGCTGGCGGTGCCCCAGGGCGGAACGGCCGTGGGCACCGGGATCAATGCGCTGCCGGAGTTTTCCGGCCAGTTCGTCAAGTTCCTGCGCGCCAATACGGGCTATCCGTTCACGTCTCTTGAGCACAAGTTTACCGGTCAGAGCGCGGTCGATGCGCCAGTTGCGCTCTCCGCTCAACTGCGGGGTGTGGCCATTGTTCTTACCAAGATCGCCAACGATCTGCGCTGGATGAACAGCGGCCCGATTCACGGCCTGGCTGAAATCAGCCTGCCGGCATTGCAGCCCGGAAGCAGTATCATGCCCGGCAAGGTCAATCCTGTGATCCCGGAGTCCGTTGCCATGGTCGGTGCCCAGGTAATGGGGCTGGACAGCGCGGTCGCCATCGCCGGCCAGTCCGGCAATTTCCAGCTCAACGTGATGCTTCCCCTGGTGGGCGGCAACCTGCTGGATATGACTGATTTGCTCGCCAACGCGGCCATCATGCTGGCGGACAAGGCGATCAAGGATTTCACGGTCAATGCCGACAACCTGAACGCCGGCGTGGGTCGGAATCCGGTGCTGGTCACAGCGTTGAATCCGGAAATCGGCTACAGCCTGGCGGCGGACATCGCCAAGGAGGCCTACAAAACGGGGCGTCCGGTCATTGATGTGGCGGAGGAGCGCAGCGGCCTCAGCCGCGAACGACTTGAGGAACTGATGGATCCGCTCAAGCTCACCCGGGGCGGTATCGCCTGATCGGGCGTTTCAGAGGGGCGCAAACGCTTGCTGATCATCCTGGAGCTGTTTGTGATGCTGGTGCTGGCCAACGGTACGCCGGTGGTTGCCGCCGGCTTGTTGAAGAACCGTTGGGCGGCGCCGGTTGATGGCGGGCGACTGTGGTCCGATGGCCGTCCTTTATTCGGTGAAAGTAAAACCTGGCGGGGTGTTGTATCCGGCGCACTGGTCTGCGCCCTGTTTGCCCTGGTGACCGGGCTGGGGTTCGTTTTCGGACTTCTTTTCGGGCTGCTGGGGCTGGCGGGAGATATACTGAGTAGTTTTATCAAGCGTCGGCTGGGGATGGCTTCAAGTGCCCGGGCCGTCGGGCTGGATCAGATTCCGGAAGCATTGCTGCCCATGCTGCTGGCGATGTGGTGGCTGCCGGTGAGTCTATGGGTGGTGCTGGTTGTGGTGGTGCTTTTTACCCTGTCCAACATTTTTGGCTCACCGCTACTCTACCGTCTTGGAATTCGTCGGCAGCCTCATTAATCCGGCCCCCGGGTCAGGGTGTGAAGGGTCACTTCCGGCGGGCAGTTCAGCCGAACGTTGACCACGGACGTGCCCGAGCCGGGCGAGGTGTAGCCCTGCATGCCGTTCATTCGCCAGTAGCCTCGTCCGAGGGTTCGCGGGCAGTCAGAGTCCAGAGTCACTGGTATGCCACCGGGCAGGCAGATCTGCCCGCCGTGTGTGTGGCCGCAGAGAAAGACGTCATAGCCGGCATGGGCGGCCTCGCGCCAGATCTCCGGCGTATGGCTGAGCAGGATGCTGGTGCCACCGGCAGGGATCTTGTCTCCGGCCTGGTGCAGATTGTGGACCTTGAAGAAGTGGGCATCGTCTACGCCCGCCAGGTAGAGGACCTGACCATCGCGCTCAATGGGCGCCATTTCGTTCATCAACAGCTGGTAACCCAGGTCTTCCAGTGCCGGCACCATGCGAACGCTGTCGTGGTTGCCGAGCACGGCATACGGTTTGCCTTTTATGCCATCCCGCAGTCGTGCCATACCGTCCAGGGCGCCTTCGATCGGGCCCCAGGTCAGTTTCCGGTAATCGCCGGTCAACACGCACAGGTCATAGTCTAATGGTTCGATCTGGCGCAGCACCGCCTGCAGGTTCGCCTCGTCCATGTCCACGTGCAGGTCGGTCAGGTGCAGGATGCGAAAGCCCTCAAAGGCTTCCGGGAGGCCCGGTAGGTTGAACCGATTATGCACGGTGTTCAGACGTAGGCTGTTGGTCTGGCCGCGGCCCCACAGGCCGACCATACGTAGGCAGGTACGGATAAAGCCGGGCGCCGTGGCCCAGTTTTCCAGATGGAAGGAGCTATGATCCTGCCCGAATACCTTCGCTTCAGCTTCCCGTTCAATGCCAAGCCTCTGGCGGGCGTGAACAGGGCCGAGCCGCAGGCTCAGGCGGTATTCCAGGAGTTCATCCTGGTTTTCCGGTGTGCGAGCCCTTGCCGTCATTTTTCTTCCTTTGTATGCCGAGCCGGGCATGGCCGATGTGCAAAGTGGCAAACCCTGTCTGTCATTATGGTTGCCGCTCGAAGGTATGCAACCAAAACGACACAATGTTCATGTTTGATGACACAATGTCGATCGGACGGACAACGAACAGAATCAGAGTGCTTATGACTGAAAACGAAGGCGTTGAGAAGCTGTCCGCCTGGCAGATTTTCCTTTTGTTCTTCCGGCTCGGGCTGACTTCTTTTGGTGGCCCGGCAGCGCACCTCGGCTTTTTTCACGATGAATTTGTGAAGCGTCGGCAGTGGCTCTCAGACAGTGCCTACGGGGAAGTCGTGGCCCTGTGCCAGTTGCTGCCCGGGCCGGCTTCCAGCCAGGTGGGCCTTACCATCGGCTTCCTGCGCGGCCATTACACTGGCGCCTTTGCGGCGTGGCTGGGGTTCACCCTGCCGTCAGCGCTGATCATGATCTGCTTTGCGCTGGGATTGAGCGCCTGGCCCGAGGCAGGCAGCGGCGGCTGGATACACGGCCTCAAGCTGTTTGTTGTGGCGGTGGTGGCCCAGGCTGTCTGGCAGATGGGGCGAACCCTTTGCCCCGACCGGCCCCGAATCGCTATGGCGTTGCTGGTTGCCGTGAGCCTGCTGGTGATGGGCGAAACCTGGATGCAAATACTGGCCCTGGCCATTGCCGGAGCTGTCGGCTCCTTTCTGGAGTTAGGAAACAGTGCGGCATCTGAACCGCTGCGTGTGCCGCTGCAATCCCGGAAACCTGTGCTTTTTGCCGTGGCCTTTGGGATCCTGTTGCTGGTTTCGTTCCTGCCTCAGGCAACAGGCAGCCCTGGCTGGATCGCTGCTGAAATGTACCGGGCCGGTGCCCTGGTGTTTGGCGGCGGGCATGTTGTGCTGCCCTGGCTGCAGGAAGGCTTCGTGGCCTCCGGTGCCATGCCGGCGGACACCTTCCTGGCGGGGTATGGCGTTGCCCAGGCCATGCCGGGGCCGCTGTTTTCTTTCTCAGGATTTCTGGGCGGTTCCCAGGCCGGTGCTCTCGGGGGTGTGATCGCCGTACTGGCCGTATTCCTGCCAGGAACCCTGCTGGTATTCGCCGGTCTTCCATTATGGAGCTGGCTTCGGGAACATCGCCGGGCCCGGTCGGCACTGGCGGGTGTCAATGCGGGGGTGGTAGGGCTGCTACTGGCGGCGCTCTACGATCCGGTCTGGACCTCGGCGGTCCATGGCCCAGTGGATCTGGGGCTGGTATTGATTCTTTGGCTGTGCCTCGCCGTATGGCGGGTCCCGTTCTGGCTCCTGGCGCCGCTGAGTGCGCTGGGCGGGGTGATCCTGCTGTCCTGATCAGCGTACATATAAGCCCGCTCAAACAAGCGGGCATGCGGGTTGGCAAATCTGCGGGTTTCCAGCCACAATCGAGCCATTACACGCAGATAACTTGAACGCAGAGGTCACCATGACGACATCATGCAGTATCCCGGGTCTCAACGTTCCCCGCAGCCGTTTCCCCGATCCCGACCAGGATCTGCCCGCGGCCGGGGGTGAACAACGGGTTGTATTGGCGGGCGGCTGCTTCTGGTGTGTAGAGGCGGTTTTCCTGGCAATTGATGGCGTTATCAGCGTCAAATCCGGTTACGCCGGTGGTCACGCCAGTTCCGCCAATTACGAGGCCGTGTGCTCGGGTACCACCGGTCACGCCGAAGTGGTGGATGTCCACTATGATCCGGCCAAGGTAAGTTTTGGCGAGTTGCTCAAAGTGTTCTTCTCGGTCGCTCACGATCCCACCCAGTTGAATCGCCAGGGCAATGACCGGGGCACCCAGTATCGCTCGGCCGTATTTTACGAGACGGCGGAACAGCGGCGGGTGGCCGAGGCCTACATCCAGCAGCTCAATCAGGCCGAGGTTTACCCGGACCTGATCGTGACCACGCTGGAACCGCTGGAAGCGTTTTACCCGGCGGAGGAATACCACCAGAACTTTGCCGCCCGGAACCCCTATCAGCCATACATCATGGCCGTGGCTGCACCGAAAATGGAAAAACTCGTAGACAGTTATCCTGATCGCCTGAAGCCGGAATTTACAGACAACGATACAGGCAGCACCGCCTGAGGAGGCAGACTATGGGAGTGTCCGCTGCAGGTTATGACCTGACACCACTGAATGAAGCACAGGTTGAGGAGAAAGCTGCGGATCTGACATCGGAGGAGCGGCGTGTGCTGCTCGACCATGGCACCGAGCATCCGTTCTGCGGAACCCTGCTGGATAACAAGAAAGCCGGTGTTTACTACTGCCGGCTCTGCGATCTGCCCCTGTTCAGCTCGGACTCGAAGTTTGATTCGGGGACCGGCTGGCCCAGCTTCTTCCAGCCTTTTGATCCGGAACATATCCGGTATATCGAAGACACCAGCCTGGGTATGACCCGCACCGAAATACGCTGTCCCCGTTGCGACAGCCACCTCGGCCATGTCTTTCCCGATGGCCCGCCGCCGACCGGGCAGCGCTACTGCCTGAATTCGGTTGCCATGGTGTTTCAGGAAAAAGCCTGAGCTGAAAGAGGGGGCCGCAGGGCCCCCGATTCTATTTATTGCCGCCTGTTACAGTGGCGACATAGCGTGCCACCGCCTGAATCTGTTCCTCAGACAATGACTCATTGAATGCCGGCATGATACCAACCCCGCTGGTTACGGCGTTGACTACCTGTTCCCTGGTGGGCTTGAGTTCATCCAGGTCCGGGCCGACGGCACCAGCGGAACCGGCGTCCGCCAGCGTATGGCATATGGTGCAGGAGGGTTGTGCGTCCTGAGTGAATACCTGTTTTCCTTTGTCGAGGTCGCTGGCCATGGTCAGGGGCGACAGTCCGATCAGGGCTAGGGTGCCCAGTACTGCAGTTTTTCTCATATCATTGCTTTCCGCAAAGGTCGGAGCCGCCATGTTCCCGGGTCGGCTCCGCCAATGATCAACTGATGGCAACCGTAACTCCGTGGTCGCTCCAGCCATTGTGGCCGTAGCCGCGTTCATTCTCGATCCGGCCTTCAGGCTGGGTGTTGCCCTGCATGTCGGTCGCCCGGCTGACTATCCGGTACTCTCCCGCGGGTAAATCTGCTGCCAGCACGAAAGGCCTCCAGGCATTGGGGCCCAGGTCCGGTCCCAGGAACCGAGCCTGCTTCCAGGTTTTGCCGCCATCCACTGAAACGTCGACCTTTTCCAGCGCAACGGTGCCACCGAAGGCCACGCCGTAGATCATGTTACGGCCTTTGGGACCGCTTTCCAGGGGAGCGGTCACCCAGGATTTAACGTTCATTTCCCACATGGAGGGTTGGTCTGGAGAGCCTTTGACGCCAACATCGCGAACCCGATAGCCAGAGGCCTGGATCTTGGCGTCAGTCTGATTCTCGGTGAAGGCGAGATTCTTGACGTATTTGACGTTATTAACGCCGTAATAGCCGGGGACAACCATGCGCAGGGGCCCACCATGGGTATGGGTGAGCGGCTCATCGTTCATTTCCCAGGCCAGTAATGCGGTTTTCAGTGCTTTGGTTGGAACCGAACGTTCCACGATGATGGTCTTGGGGTCGATACCATCAGGCAGGGACTCGCCACCGGTGGCGGTGATATACCTGGCGCCATCAACCGGCCCGCCAAGCGCTTCCACCACGTCGGCAAGCGGCACGCCCGTCCACATCACGCATCCGGCCGCGCCCACTGACCATTGGGTACCACTGGCTCCGTGAGGAAAGAACGCGCGTCCGTTCCCGGAGCACTGCAGCACGGAGGCGACGGTGGTGACCCCCATCTGTTTCAGGTCTCCGACAGTCAGGGTTCGGGGGTTCTTCACGCCTTCGATCCGCACCTCCCAGACATCCGGGTT
The DNA here is from genome assembly GCF_002933275.1 of Marinobacter maroccanus. Lineage (GTDB taxonomy): Bacteria > Pseudomonadota > Gammaproteobacteria > Pseudomonadales > Oleiphilaceae > Marinobacter > Marinobacter maroccanus. Next base: position 68,316 of record NZ_PSSX01000007.1, on the reverse strand, counting down.
GTCGGTGACCGAGGCGGGTGGCGCGGGCAGGTTATTGCGCACAAACAGCCGGTCGCTCGCGGTAATCACACCGTTGCCGATGGCGCCCCGCTGGGTTTCCATGGTGTTGGTACTGTGAACGATCAGGGCGTTGCGTTCTTTCCAGGCGGCGTAATCCGGCAGTGATTTCGGTTCATCGGCCTTGGCAAGAGGGGTAAACCCCAGCACGCTTACCGCCGCCATGGCGCCAGCACTGCCAAGCAGCAGGGTGCGCCGGGAAGGGTTCTGAAGGCCCGGGTCATTCGGGCCTCGCATCAGAGCTGTTTCCTGTTTCATGATCCGTCTCCTTTTTAGGGTTGTCGTCGGACGGTGGGACTGCTCTTTCAATTCAGTATGGTTATATCCTTATATCTTATAGGTAATGATCAAAAATTAATCAATACTTTTGTGCGTTATCCAATGGGTTTTTCAATCGCTATAATTCGCCGCTACTGAAATCCCCTGCAAGACCGGGAACTAACCCGGGAAACAGAAAAGGGTAGCTGTGATGATTCGATTGAAGATGAATCCGCTAACGGAGTCGGCGACGCTTCTTCGGCGGGCGGGTGTGGTTCTGGGCAGTGTCGGGCTGACAGCACTCTTTTCCCTGCTGGTTTTGCTGAGGGCGTTGTTCGGAAGGTTGAACCGGCCCATTGTTGATCAATATTGTCGTGAGTGGTCTGCGTCGCTGTTACGGCTGGTTCGTGCCAACCTGACCGTGCGCGGGCATGTGCCGGATTTCACCGATGGCCGTCGCTACATCATCATGTGCACCCATGCCAGCCACTATGACATCCCGGTCACCTTTGTTTCGTTGCCGGGCTCCATCCGCATGCTGGCGAAAAAAGAATTGTTCAGTATTCCGCTGCTGGGGCAGGCCATGCGAGCAGCGGAATTTCCCTCCGTGGACCGTTCCAATCGGCAACGTGCGGTCAGGGACCTGGACAAGGCCCGGGCGATGATGGAAAGCGGAATCGTGCTCTGGGCCGCGCCCGAAGGGACCCGGTCACCGGATGGCAAGCTGTTGCCGTTCAAGAAAGGCTGTTTCCACCTGGCGCTGGATACCGAGGCGGTAATTGTGCCGGTGGCCGTGCGCGGCATTCATCGGGTATTGCCGGCCCGGACCTGGCAAATCAACCTGGGACAGCCGGTGGACGTCCGGGTTGGCGAGCCGCTGGAAACGGTGGGCAAGACCAAAGCCGACCTGGATGAGGTGATGGCCGAGGTACGCTCAAGGCTGACCGGGCTGTTAGGGGATGGTGAAGCCGGTTAGCGCCGGCCTCACCCAGATACGGCAGGTCAGGCGGCGCCGGCGGCTACCACCGTGGACAACAGATAACCGGTATAGGCAACGTACACCAGTACCAGGATGCCGCCATCCACCCGGCTCACCAGTTTGCGCCATCCGGTAAGGCCAAAGCCCATCAGGAACAGGCCCACCGTTAGCGCCAGCATCAGTGTCCAGTCCCGATAGAGCACTTCCGGATCCACTGCCAGCGGTTCAATAACGGCCGCAAGGCCCACCACGGCCAGGGTATTGAAGATGCCTGACCCGAGAATGTTACCCAGAATCAGGTCGTGCTCGTTCTTTTTAACCGCCGCCAGGGCCGAGGCGAGCTCCGGCAGGGAGGTGCCGATGGCAACGATGGTCAGGCCGATGACCAGATCGCTGACGCCGAGGCTCTGGGCAATGGTGACCGCCCCCCACACCAGCATGCGGGAGCTGACAATCAGCAGAATCAGGCCTATCACCAGCCAGATAACAGCGGTTTTGAGGGGCATGGGATGCGCGATGATCTCGGCATCGGCATCGCCGGCCAGGGGGTCCGTCTTGCCTTTCAGGCCCTGATAGATTGACCAGCCCATGACAGCCGCGAACACGGCAAGTAGCACCCAGCCGTCAAGGCGAGACAGCTCTCCATCGATCAGTTGGGACCCGGCAATCAGGGTCAACACCACCAGAAGGGGCAGTTCTTTGTGGATGATCTGGGAGTGCACTGCGATTGGTGCGATGACGGCTGTCAGGCCGACCACAAGCGCAATGTTGGTAATGTTGGAGCCATAGCCGTTACCCAGGGCGAGCCCGGGGTTGCCGTCGGCCGCAGCCATGGCAGAAACGGCCAGTTCCGGTGCCGAGGTGCCGAAACCGATAATCACCATGCCGATCAGAAGGGTGGGCATGCCCAGATGTTTGGCGGTCGCCGCGGCGCCCTCCACAAACTTGTCGGCACTCCAGACCAGCAGTACCAGGCCGGCGATGATTGCGCCAAATGCCATTAGCATAGATAGACCTCAGTTAATAAAACGTCCGAGCATGAAAACCCCGGCATAGCCCAGGGTGTAGGCCGCTAGAAGGTGTGCAAGATACCGCATATAGGCCGCAAAGGTCAGCCCCGGGATCTTGCTCATTGCCACGATGCCGGCGGCTGAACCGATCACCAGCAGTGATCCGCCCACGCCCACCGCGTAGGTGAGCCCCATCCATTCGCCGGGGCTCATATCGATTCCAGCCTTCAGCAGTGCTGCCGTCAGCGGAACGTTATCGACCACAGCCGAGAAGATACCCATCAGGTAATTGGCGTAGAGCGGAGGCAGGATGTCGTAGATGGCCACCAGAGAATCCAGTGCGTGAATCTCCTTGAGCATGCCCACGAGCAGCAGGATTCCCAGAAAGAACAGCAGGGTTTCAAACTCGATGATACGGATGTATTCGAGAATCGGGTCCAGATCAGAGTCGTCGCTCATGAATCGCGACACCAGGAACATGATGGACAGGCCGAACAGAAAGGTCAGAACCGGTGGAATTCCGAACAGGGCGTTGCCGGCAATGGTGCTCAGGATTGTTAACAAAAACAGTCCGCTGATGATCGCATCCACCCGTCGCACCGGGGTGGTGTTGGAACGAAGTGTCACGGTGCCTGTCAGCCCCCGTGAGAGGAAGACGGCGAGGATGAAAACCGTAATCGAGGCCGGGATCGCCAGGGTGAGCAGAGTCAGTATTTCCACCTTGTCCGCGAGGAAAATCATCAGGGTGGTGACGTCTCCGGTGATCAGGGAAACGCCTCCTGAATTGACCGCAAAGACAACGAGCGTAACGAACTGGATGCGCTTTTTCAGCTCCAGATCCAGTGACAGAATCAGTGAGCATGAGACTAAAGTGGCGGTGATATTGTCTGCCAAAGACGAGAAAATGAAGCAGAAAAGACCGGTCAGGAACAGTAGCCGCCGCTCGCTCACCTGTTTCGGCATGATCAGGTAAATCACGTTTTCGATCATACCCTTCTTGTTCAGGTAAGCGACGAATGTCATGGCTGCGACGAGAAACAGCCACAATCCCGCGATTTCGGCAATGCTCTCGGACAGGCCGGCGGAAATGGCAGACGTTTCATCAGCGTTATCACTGAACAAAAAGAGCAAAATCCAGCTCATGGTGCCAAAGAACAGCGTTACCTTGGCCTTGTTGATGTGGATGACCTCTTCAAATATGACGCCCAACAGCGCCAGAACCGCGAGAATAATCAGAAACGCATCAAGGGCAGACATTGGGGAAATCCCGTCCTGGTTTGTCAGAGTAGAGGCCGAAGCCGGCCAGACAGATCATGCGGGCGGATTTTAGACCTTTGACCCGCAGCAAACCACTGTTCGTAAGTGCACGTATGGGCAACTGAAACCGGCAAAAGCCTGGTAAAGACGCAACGATTGACAATCGCAATTTATTATCCCGCCGAAAATCGGGATAATTGCGCGCACATTCAGACCGGAAGCAGACGGCGGCGCCGTTTACCTCGCGCCCGACCGGCTTTCGACAGGCCTCCTTGCTGATCGTGAGGGGGCAAAAAGGCTCAACACTAGCTAGGGTGAAAACCAATGGCCGTTAGACAGGCAGACGTAGTGCTGGTCGGCGGTGGCGTCATGAGCGCCACTCTCGGCATGATGCTCAGGCAGCTTGATCCGTCCCTGGACATCGTCATGGTGGAGCGTCTCGACCACGTTGCCCATGAGAGCACAGACGGATGGAATAACGCAGGTACCGGGCACGCCGGGTACTGTGAGCTTAACTACACTCCCGAAACCGACGATGGCGATGTGACCATTGATCGTGCCCTGCAGATCAACGCCCAGTTCGAGGTTTCCCTGCAGCTCTGGTCCTACCTGGTGGAGCAGGGTATTCTGCCGGAGCCATCCACCTTTATTAACCGCACGCCGCACCAGAGCTTTGTCTGGGGTGAGAAAGATGTGGCCTTTCTCAAACGCCGGTACGAGCGCCTGAGCGCCCACCATCTGTTCCGTGATATGGAATACACCGAGTCCCCGAAGGATCTCGAAGAATGGATGCCCCTGATCGTCAATAACCGGGATCCGATGCAGCGTGTTGCCGCCACCCGGATCAAGCACGGTTCGGATGTGGATTTCGGTTCCCTGACCCGCAGCATGGTGAGCTGGCTGGAAACCCAGCCGAATTTTGAGCTGATGCTCAGCTCACCGGTTCACTATATCGATCAGCGGGACAACGGCCGCTGGAAAGTCCGCGTCAAGAATCAGAAAACCGGAGAGCTGACCAAGCTGGAGGCGGGCTTCGTGTTCCTAGGGGCTGGCGGTGGTGCGCTGCCGCTGCTGCAAAAGTCCGGGATCGAGGAAGCCCGCGGCTACGGTGGCTTCCCGGTCAGCGGTCAGTGGCTGGTTTGTGGCAAGCCGGATATCGTTCAGCAGCACAATTCCAAGGTGTACGGCAAGGCGCCGATCGGCGCGCCGCCCATGTCGGTTCCGCACCTGGATACCCGGATCATTAACGGCGAGCCGGCCCTGCTGTTTGGTCCCTTCGCCGGTTTCACCACGCGCTTCCTGAAGCAGGGTTCCATCTTTGACCTGTTGGGTTCGGTGAAATCCACCAACCTCAAGCCGATGCTCTCGGTGAGCAAGAGCAACATGGACCTGACTCGCTACCTGATCGGCGAAGTGTTCCAGTCCCACAGTGACCGGGTGGCATCGCTGCGCAACTTCTTCCCGGACGCCATGGAAGAAGACTGGCAGCTGCGTATGGCCGGCCAGCGTGTGCAGATCATCAAGCAGGTTGATGGCGGCGGTGGCAAGCTCGAGTTCGGCACTGAAATCGTGGCGGCCAAGGACGGAACTCTGGCGGCACTGCTTGGCGCCTCTCCCGGAGCCTCCACTGCAGCCAATGCCATGATCAACGTCATCGAGCGATGCTTCCCGGAGAAGATCAAGACTCCGGAGTGGCAGGAGCGCATGAAGGAGCTGGTGCCATCCTACGGCCAATCCCTTGTCGAAGACGAAGCACTACTGACCAAGGTTCGCGAGAGGACCCTGTCGACCCTGCAATTGGGCTGATATTCCCAAACGGTCTAAGAAACCGAAAGGCACTGCGATTACTGGGGTAAAGTCCAGTAATCGCAGTGCCTTTCGCGTTTCAGAAGCTCGCAAGATTTGCGATTTTACAGCTTATGCGTAGGGTTATAAGACAACCCTTATGAAAGGAGAGAGTCTGTGAGTGAGCAAAAGTACAATCCTGAGAAAGGGTATATCGCGCTGTTGGGCTGGAGCCTGAATGCGGTTGAAGCGGCCGACAAGTTCGATCGTCGGTACGTTGTCGTGGCACCGGATTGGGCGGAAGCCTACTGCGAAGAGCATGACATTCCCTATGTTCCCTGGAATTTCGAGCGCTTGAATGACCGCTCTGTGGAGATTTCCCAGACCCTCAAGGAGATGGGCGTTGATGTTGCCATTCCGTTGTTTGAGGAGACTGTGGAGTGGGCCGGTGCCATCAACTCGGTGTTGATGGACAAGCCTCGTCTGTTTGGTCAGGCGATGTTGTTGCGTGACAAGGCGCTGATGAAGCGTCGTGCCCAGCTCGGTGGCATCCGCGTGGGTATTTTTGAGGAAGCCCACGATAAGGGCGATGTTATCCGGTTCCTCAAGCGGGTGAACCAGACGTTGCTCAAGCTGGATGGCGACCCCAATGACCCGATCCACCTCAAGGCGTTTGACAAGGCCGGGTGCCTGGGGCACCGGGTTATACGTACTCCTGACGAAGTCGATACCATCCCGGAAGAAGAATTTCCGGTACTGATGGAATCGCACCTGGACGGCTGGGAGTTTGCAGTCGAAGCCTGGATCCACAATGGCAAGATCGCCTTCCTGAATATTTCCGAGTATGTGACTCTGGGTTATTCCGTGTTTGTCCCGGCGACGCCCGACCTTGAGAAGTACCGTGATCAGATTCGGGGCGAAATCGAGAAGCTGATCAAGACCTTTGATATCGAATTCGGGTTTATTCACCCGGAATACTTCGTGACCAGCGACCGCACCATGTACTTTGGCGAGGTGGCCTATCGTCCGCCCGGCTTCAAGGTGTTCGAGCTGCTTGAGCGTGCCTATGGCTTTAACGCCTACCAGGGCATGATTCTGGCCTTTGACCCGAAAACCACGGACGAGGAAATCAAGGCTTTCTTCCCGACGGAAGTGGTGGATGCCAAGGGTTACGCCGGTTGCTTCGGCGTCTATCCGCGTCGCCGGGTTGTCAGCAAGCTAGAGATCCCGGAGGAGACCGAAAACCACGAGTATTTCGAGTCTCACGAGCTGACACCGCCGCTGGAAGAAACGGTCACCAAACGGACTGCTTTCGGTACCCACTGGGGTCTGGTGTATTTCTTCGGTGACGACCCTTACGTCATGCGGGACCTCCTGAAACATCAGGAAGACCTCGATTTCTATGTATAATCAGGAGAAGCATTAACAACAAACGGGTTTGGTGCCAGGCCCTGAGGATTATCGTTTGAACGATCACCAACCGGGCAGCGCAACGCCAGTTGTGAATTTCGACAAGCTGGTTCAACGGCTGGATGATGCAATCCAGGCCATGGAAGAGAGCCGGTCCTTCGCCAGGGCCGGCAAACTTCCACGCGTGCTGGATATTTCCCGCAGGGTCCTGCTGCAGCCAGACGGTTGCCGGATTATCGAGGAGCGCGCCGAGCGACTTGAGCTGGCGGGTGTTTTCGCCGGTACCGACTGGGCCGAACCCGGTATCCTGCTCCCCACGCTGACAACCTATTCGCTGCAGAGCCAGAATGCCGATACCGTCGTCATCGAGGCTTTCAGTGAACTGAGGTTGCTGGCCGTGGCCCGGGGCCACTACCTGCATCCGTCTGTATCGGCTGAACAGGCACATCACTACCTGACCCAGGTGCTCGCCATTAACCTGGGCCTGTTGTTTGGTATGACCGGCGAAGCCGAGCGGGAGCAGGGCAAGCTCGCGCTGATCAGTCAGGCTGTCGTTCAGTACGTGGCGCACCACATTGGCTACGAACATGTCATTGACAGTCTGATCGAGGAAATCTGGCGGATCCTTGAGCAGCGACCGATCCAGGTATCGGACGTGCGCAAGATGATCACCCAGATAGCGCTTTGCCGGGCTGATCCACAAGCCGATCTGGGCAGCGCGGGTCGCGGTGCCGATCGACTGATCTCAAGCCTGTATGGCCCCACCCGGGCCTGCAGTGAAGACCCCGGAACCGTGGTATACCAGCAACGACTGGAAACCATGGATGCCCAGGCCCTTCAGAACGAAGCCACCGGTTTTGCGCGTTCCATGCACGATACCGGCCTGGTCTCGCCCTACCACGCCTCGTTCATACGGTTCATTCTGGCAGACCAGGACACCCTGCTCAGCGAGGCATTGGGTCTGTCCAGTACCGGCCGGGATTGCCTGCTGTGTTACCGGGAGCTGGTGCACACGTTGATCGAGGAAGGCATCTATCCGGAAACGGCCCAGGGCATTTATGGCCTGGCGCTGCTGCTGGAGCGAGGTATTCTCTATCAACCACCCGTTGCGCCGGCGCTCTGGCGTCAGGCCCATCTGTCGCTTTGCCCCCACGCTCGGGAACGCCTCGAGCTGGCCTATGGCTACCAGCCCCAGCCTGGTGCCTGGCTGATCCAGGGTGTGCTGAACATGCTGGGGCAGCCGATGGGTGTGGGTCAGGGCAATAACCCCACGTGCCAGTCGGCCCGTGCCTTGTCCATGTGGGCTTACAATGACCCGGATTATCTGTTGCAGATGGTAGCCTGGGCCGCCCGGGACAATGAGATCGTAATGCACTTTGAAGGCCAGCCGGTGTCGTCGGCCCGGAGTGTCGGTGGTGTCGCTTCCGAGGTGACCCTGGATCTTGATCCGGTTTCGCTGGTGGTGGTGCCGCATCTTGACCGCATTTATGTGGAGATGGGCCGGTTATGTGTCGGCCGCGAGGGTGATCCCCATAAATGGGTGAATCCGGAATTCCATGGCTGGTCCGCCGGCCGGGGGTTTGCCATCAACGTGGACGTGAGCACCGGCAAGCTGCACGATCTTGAAGGCTTTATCCGGCACTTTTACGCCAGCTATCATCCCTATTACAACGGCAATCAACCGTTGATTCACCCGCAGCCTGCGGGCATTGCGGTTACCGACAGTGCCGCCCGCTTTATCGGCTGGCACGCCATCACCATTCTCCGGGCGGCGCTGGATCCGGACGGTGAAATGAGGGTTTATTTCTTTAACCCGAACAACGACAGCGGCCAGAACTGGGGCGACGGCGTGAAGGTAAGCACCTCCGGCTACGGCGAGCGTTTTGGCGAGTCGTCGCTGCCGTTCGAGCAGTTCACATCGCGGCTGTACATCTTCCACTATGATCCCCTGGAACGGGGAGAGCCTGCGGAAGTGAACGAAGACGCTCTCCGGCGCGTAACAGAAGGTGTGTATCGCAGCTGGGGTCAGGATCGCCTGCCGGCAGAAGCCCTTCAGGCGGAGCCGCCCAGAACCGATTGATCCCGGAGCCTGCCGATTACCCGGGACCCACAGATCAAGAGGAAGGCCATGGCCAACGAACACTCCCCGGCCCGTAACGGGGCAGAGTTGTTTATCCGGGCGCTGGAAAACGAAGGCGTTGAATACATTTTCGCGGTGCCCGGTGAGGAGAATCTCGCCTTCCTCGAAGCCCTGAGGACCTCCAGCATCAAGCTGGTACTGAACCGCCATGAACAGGCTGCCGGGTTTATGGCCGCCACCTATGGACGCCTGACCGGCCGGGTGGGTGTGTGTCTTTCCACGTTGGGGCCAGGTGCCACCAACTTCGTAACCGCAGCCGCCTACGCCCAGTTGGGCGGTATGCCCATGATGATGATCTCGGGCCAGAAGCCCATCAAATCCTCCAAGCAGGGGTTGTTCCAGATCCTGGATGTGGTGGATCTGATGCGTCCGCTCACCAAGTACACCCGGCAGATCACCAATGCCAACACCATACCTGCCAAGGTTCGGGAAGCTTTCCGTCTTGCTTCCGAGGAGCGCCCGGGTGCTGTGCATCTGGAGCTGCCGGAAGACATTGCCGACGAAGTGCCTGAATCCGACACCCATATCTTCAAACCCAGCGATGCTCGCCGTCCCTCGGCCAGTCCGAAAAGCCTGGAGATGGCCTGCGAGATGCTTCGCGAAGCCCGGCATCCGTTGATCATGATTGGTGCCGGCGCCAACCGGAAGCGGGTGTCCCAGGCGCTGTTGCACCTGGTGAATGTCACCGGCATCCCGTTCTTTACCACCCAGATGGGCAAGGGCGTGGTGGATGAGCGGCACCCCCGTTATCTGGGCAACGCCGCCCTGTCGGCCGGGGATTTCGTGCACTGCGCAATAGATCGGGCCGATCTGGTGATCAATGTCGGCCACGATGTGGTGGAAAAGCCACCTTTCTTCATGACCCCCGGCGGCAAGAAGGTCATTCATGTGAACTTCAGTGCTGCCGACGTGGACCCGGTGTATTTTCCCCAGCACGAGGTGGTGGGGGATATCGCCAACAGCGTGGAATACATGGCCGAGAACTGTGGTCAATGCGCCAACCACGACTTCACTCGCCTGATGGAAGTGAAAGAGGCGGTGGACGCCCACCTGCAGGAGCGGGCCGAGGATGACCGTTTCCCGGTGATTCCCCAGCGTATTGTTCATGATGTGCGCCAGGTGATGCCGGAGGACGGGATCATCACCCTGGATAACGGCATGTACAAACTCTGGTTTGCCCGCAATTACCCCGCCTACGACAATAACACCGTGCTTCTCGACAACGCCCTGGCGTCCATGGGCGCCGGCCTGCCCAGTGGAATGATGGCCTCCATGCTGTATCCGGATCTCAAGGTGATGGCGGTGTGCGGCGATGGCGGCTTCATGATGAACAGCCAGGAACTTGAGACCGCGGTACGCCTGAACCTGAACCTGGTGGTGCTGATTATCAACGACAGTGCCTACGGCATGATCAAGTGGAAGCAGGGGCAAGAGGGTTACACCGATTTCGGGCTGGATTATCGTAATCCGGATTTTGTCACCTACGCCGAATCCTATGGTGCCAAGGGGCACCGGGTGACCCGCACCGAAGACCTGCGGCCAACACTGGAGCACGCCCTGGCAGAGGGCGGTGTCCACCTGGTCGAGGTGCCGGTGGATTACAGTGAAAACCGCCGGGTGTTTGATGAGGAGCTGGCGGAACTGACCTGCAGGCTGTAAGGGGTGTATCATGCTCAGCGGATGTTGAACCCGAGGTAGCACAGCAATGATCCGTTTCCTTACCCGTGGCCTGATCGCCGCCCTGACACTGACCCTGCTCGCCGGTTGCAGCAACCCCGAGACACCCCAGGAAGTGGCGGCGGCCTTCTGGCAGGCCATGGCCGAGAACGATGCCGACGACGTCATGGAGTACTCTACCCTGGCGGATACCGCCGCGTTCGACGGTTACCAGCGAAGCTGGACAGATACTGTGCCATCGTTCGGTCGGGTGATCATCGAAGACCGTGAGGCCACCATCGTCACCCGCCTGCCCGCCGAGGCGGGTACCGAAGGCGAGCGGCTGGAGCTGGTCACTTACCTCGTGCGCTTCCAGGAGCAATGGCTGGTGGATTACAACCGCACTGGCGAGGCCATCCTCAATCCCTCACCGTTCAACAGCATCATGGGTGAGCTCAGCCGACTGGGGGAAGAGCTCAGCGCCCGCTTTTCCTCATCGTCCGACGAGTTTGAGCAGCAAATGGAGCAGTTGGCTCGGGACCTGGAAGCCTACTCTGAGGAAATGGGGCGGCAGGCAGAGAGCGCCATGGACGAGTTCGGTAAAAAGCTTCAGGAAGCCATGCGGGAGCTTGAGCGCTCGGTGGAAGAAGCCCTGAAAGATAATGAGCCGACGCCGGAGAAGGACCGGGTGATCCTGGAACAGGCTGCCCGGGATCTGGATCGCCAGGCCGATGAGCTGAGCGACCCGACCATGGAATCCCTCGCCAACGCCAGCCGCACCGTGGCGGAAACCGGCGAACGCTTCACCCGCCTGAGCGAGGACACCCTGAACCGTCACCGCGACGAGTGGCAGCAGAAGCTGGCTGAGATGCGCGCCGACGCAGACGAGTTCATTGAACAGCTCAGGCCTTAACGGGCCTGCTCTGCCCCCCTCAACATGGCCTGAAGCAGCTCTTCGGCATCGAACTTGGTCAGGGCCTCGTTGGCACCTACCTGATTGGCATAGCTCAGGCTCATCTCACTGTTCAGTGACGTATGCAGGATGATGTAGGGCTGCTTCAGCGCTGAATTGTCACGCACATTGAACGCCAGCTCATAACCATCCAGTCCCGGCATCTCGATATCGCTGACCAGGATATCCGTGGGCCGGCCCAGTTCGTGGTCCCGCAGCAGGATCTGCAGGGCATCATCGCCATTGGACGTTACCTGGTAGGGAATGTCCTTGCTGTCCAGCACGTCCGAGAGCTGCTTCCGGGCCACCTGGGAATCGTCCACCATGAGAATGTTCAGGGCCTTGAGCGTCTCGCTCTGAACATCCGTGAGAACCACCTCCTGGGTGTTCAGGGATTCCGGGTACACCTTGGCCAGCAGCAATTCGACATCCAGCAACTGGATAATATCGCCCTCCACGTCCAGCAGGCCGGTGATAAAGGCCTTGTTGCCCAGGGCCTTGGGCGGCGGCATTACTTCCTTCCAATCGGTTTCGATAATCTGCTGAACGCTGCGCACCAGAAAACCGATCTCCTGGCGCTGGATATCCGTGACAATAATTGAGGCTTTTTCCTGTTCTTCCCGGGTCAGTGGTGGGTAGCCCACGGCCGCGGCCATATCAATAACAGGAACGGCGGAACCCCGGAAGGTGGCTGTGCCGATGACCGCATGATGGCTGTGGGGCAGCTTGGTCAGCCGCATGAAAGGCAGGATTTCCCGGATCTTCAGGGTACCGATTCCGAACAGACGCTCGCCGGAAAGCCGGAACAGCAAAAGTTTCTGGGTCTGCTTCGTTTTGCTGGACATATAACCGGGTCCTTTCAACTGCAAAAGCCCCTGAAGCAGGAGCTTTTTCAAGAAGTTGGTTCAACAGGCTGTTTGCCGGGCGCTGTTCAGCCCGCAAGCCAGGGGTATGTAGCAATAGTAGCAGCTTTACCGTGAACGGGGATTCAGAAGGATTGTTTCAAATGGTGACAGAGTCCGTGAGTGCCGGGTGTCACCAGGGCAAATTGTTTAAAACGAACCAGGCTGTACCACCGGTCGCCAGGATTGCCACCAGGGCGAGCAGGCCATCCCGAGCCACAATGGCCAGGCCAAAGGCCATCAGGGCGATTCCGGCACCGTTGGCGCTGAATGGAATTACCTCCATCAGTGGCATGGCAGCGGCTACGGCCATGCAGATAATGGAGATAACGTACTGCCCCGGCCCGCGAACCAGCCAGAGTAGCCGTTGTCTGGTCCAGCGATCCATAAAACGGGCGGGCTTGGCCATCCAGTCCAGTCCCCTGGCAAGGTTTTCTCTCTCAATGTTCCGGCGCGCCAGCTTTGACGGAATCCAGATCGAGTGTCGCTGGAGAACGAGTTGTCCCAGAGTGAGTAACACCATCAGGCCGAGCAGGGTGGGTACCCCGGGAATATCCCCGATCAGCGGCGCCAGGGTAATAACGCCGGCGATCAGAACGATCGGCCCGAATGAGCGCTCACCCACGGCTTCCAGTACATCACCCACAGACACCTGAGCCTGTCCCGCGGTATTCGAGCGGAGGCGTTCCAGAAGTTCTGTCAGGCTGGCCGGGTCGTCTGGCTGGTTCATGGTGTTGCGTGAGGCCCCTTTTAGTTCGTATTTCCCAGACACTACCTTGCTTGAGTAAAGAGTGCATGACCACAAGATGACGGAAGGGTTAGCACTGATCTGGTTTTGCAGAGGTTTTGAGCCAGGGACTTATTGGTCTATATTGAACAGAGTTTCCTCCCTCAGCGGCACCAAAGATGTATACAGGCAAGAGTAACGGATTCCCGTTCTCACAGTTGTTGCCCCCGCGCTTATTTGGACCAGTTTTTTGTAAATCTGCTTTGGTCTTGGCGTCCGTTCTCTGTTTTGCGGCACCAACCTATGGCGACTGCGACATCACCTTGCGCTGGGATGATGATCCGCCTTATTTCATGGCCGAGGAAGATGAAGTGGTTGGTATGGATGCCGATCTGGTTCGTGAAGCCATGGCGCGCCTTGGTTGCAACCTTTCCTTCGAAAAACTGCCATGGGCGAGGGCGCTCCGGGAACTGCGTGACGGGCGGGTGGACATGCTCTCCGGCGCCTATCAGACCCCCGAGCGCGAACAGTATGGCCACTACTCGAAAGTGGTTGGCCTGGTATCCCCCAATATCTTGTTTGTTCGGCGGACTGACGAGGCCAGGTTCGACTTAAGCGGGTTGAGAGAGCTGCTGGAATCAGATTTCAGGCTAGGCGCCCAGATTAGCGTGACTTATAGCGACGAATACAGCGCCCTTGTTCAGAATCCCGACTTCGAACAAAACATTCAGTATCTCTCCCGCCGGGAGTCACTCTGGAAAATGCTGGCCCGTAATCGCATCGATGGCGTGGTTGCCAGCAGGCTAACCGGCTTGTACGAGATACAGGAACTGGGACTGTCCGGCACGATTACGCCCAGCTCACTGGTAGTCTCCAATAAGCCGGCGTACTTCGTTTTCTCCAAAGCAACGGTTAGTTCCGGGTTTGTGGCAGATTTTGATGTTGCGCTCCGAGCAATGCTGGACGACGGGACGTTTGCGGCCATTGTGAATCGGTATGTTTGCGATCCCGGAGGGTTTGGGCTGGCAGAGGCGCAGACAGATACGGGCACATGCCCGTTGGCGATTCGTTGACGTTCGGCCAGGTTTTGGAGGGGGTATAACGAAAAAAGCCCCTGAAATCAGGGGCTTTTCGGTTGATTGGTGGAGACGGCGGGAATTGAACCCGCGTCCGCCAGTACTCAGCCTTGAGGTCTACATGTTTAGCGTCTCTCTATTGATTTAAGTTCAAGCGACCCGAGAGCCAGGGTGCAAGAACCGAGTTCTTTAAATCTTAGCCGTTAGCCAGTGAACTCTGGGTAACGGAGCATCCCGTAAGCGATGACGTCCTGAGATGTTGCTTCCGGGCTACGGGCGACCCGGTCAGGACGACTAGCAGCTTACGCTGCTAGTGCGTAGTTTTCGTCGTTTGCGACTATTGCGTTGCAGCTTTGGATTAACGAGATTGGCTGCCATCTCGACATGCACTCAAGGGTTCGCCACCAGCGTCGAAGCCATGTCGTCCCCTTACCTCCAGTATATGTGTCCGGTTTGCCGGACTTCAAGGTTTGTTTGTTGCAGTTTTGTGCTTACAGGGTTGTAGATGTACTTACAGCCCTAACTGGCCTTGCGTTCAATGGCCCCGTGCCGGCCTGCCAGAGCCGCGTGGCTCAGGGCCTCGAAGCTTTCCCGGAAGTAGCCCATCACGGCATCCGGGTCGGCGTGAATGGCCTTGTCCACGGTAATGCCGAATTGCACGGTGCCGGCGTAACTGAGGATGCTCATCCCGATTCCGATGGTGCCGCTCTGGGGCACCCAGAACATGGGCTGGGTCAGCTTGCTGCCCGCCAGGTACAGGGGCTCTTTCGGGCCCGGCACGTTGGTCAGCACGGCGGAGGCCTTGTTGCTGAGCAGATCCAGCGCCCGCCGTTCAATAACATCGGGGCCCCGGCCGAAGATATCAAGCAGGCTGTAGGTAACCTGGGCCTGATAGGATCGCTTGAGGCGGTTCATGTTCTCCTGCACCTGCCGGAAACACATCAGCGGGTCCATCACTTCCACCGGCAGCGTGACCAGGACCAGGCCGAACTTGTTACCGAGGGTTTCTATGGGTTGATCCAGTGGTCGCAGGTTGAATGGCACGGCCACGCGAATTCCGCACTCGGGGATTGTCTCCTTATGGGCTGCAAAATGCCGTTGTAAGGCCCCGGTGACCGTGCAGAGCAGGGCATCGTTGATGGTGCCGCCGAGGGCCTTGGCGCAGGCTTTCACGTCGGCAAGATCGAGAGGATCGGCCCAGGCCACCTGCTTGCGTCCGGATAGCGGTTCCTTCAATCCGGTTTTGGGCTCTACAGGGGCCAGACCAAGCTTGAGCAGGTCGAAGGCTACGCCGCTGGCGGTGGTTGCCAGTTTCAGGGGGTAGTTGGGCTCTTCACGAACAGATTGAATGAACAGTCTTGCCTGATTGGTCGCCGTTTGCGCGCTGTCTACGGCGCGGTGCAGGAAGTTCTGGATAGCCGATCTCTGGCGGGGTTTGGAGCGACGCTTGCGGGCCACTTTGCCCAGCCTGGGTTCCGGCGTTTTATCGGTGAGTGACAGCATCACGCGCACCAGTGAAATGCCATCGGCAATGCAATGGTGAATGCGGATCAGCAGTGCGCCACCGTCGCCGTAATTGTCGATGTAATGCATTTGCCAGAGCGGCTGCCGGAAATCCAGTGAGGTGCTGTTCATGTCGCTGACCAGCTTCTGGAGCTCCGCCTTGTCGGCCTTGCCTGGCAGGGCGATGCGGTGCAGGTGATTGTCCAGATCGAACAGGGGATCGTCCTGCCAGTAGGCGCGGTCTCCGGTGTCTAGGACCCGTTGCCGGAACCGGTCAAAACAGAGAAACCGCTCCTCAAGCGTGTGCCTGAGGCGGCTCATCGAAACCGGTTTTTCCAGCGTCCACACTCCACAGATCATCATGGGGTTCTGGGGCGAATCCATGCGCAGCCACGCGCGGTCCACGGCAGACATTGGTATCTGTTTGGGTGACATAAGCGGCTCCCTTTGCCCTGCACCGGAGTTCCCGAGTATAGGCCTGTTGGAATTCTGAACAAAGAGAGTGAGTATGCGACATACCCGTCGACGCCGGCCATGACCGGCGTCAGGTATTTGTTAATTCTCGGCGGGCAGGATTAAACGTTGGCTTCGCGCAGGATGCGCTGCTTCTGGCGGTTCCAGTCGCGCTCTTTCTCGGTGGCGCGCTTGTCGAACAGCTTCTTGCCTTTCACCAGGGCAATTTCGCACTTTACCTTGTTGTTTTTCCAGTACAGCGCCAACGGAATGCAGGTGTAACCGGCCTGGTTCACCTTGCCAACGATCTTGGCAATCTCCTTGGCGTGGAGCAGGAGCTTGCGCGTGCGCGTGGGGTCTGCGATCACGTGGGTGGACGCCGCAATCAGCGGGGTGATGTGAGAGCCGAGCAACCAGGCTTCGCCGTCCTTGAGCAGCACATAGGCGTCCACCAGTTGGGCCTTGCCCGCACGGAGGGATTTCACTTCCCAGCCCAGCAGGGCGAGGCCCGCTTCAAAGCGTTCCTCAATGTGGTACTCGTGCTTCGCCTTCTTGTTCAGCGCAATGGTGTTGCTCGGCGTTCCGGGTTTTTTCTTGCTCATGAATCAATGAATCCGGGGTCGGACGAATGAACGGACCGGCCTTGCTGCAGCCGGAAAAAGGCGCATTGTAGCCCAACAGTGCCAGAGCGGTCACGAAATCAGCGTTGTGGCTGCTTCTGGTTCGTGCGCGGAGGGATCCTTCAGCTACAATACTGGCCCAGACCTTCTCCCCGACCTGCTCAGTGGCCTCAGGGACGCGAATGCCTACGCCGTATCAGACACATATCGGGTCCTTTACCCGAAAATCAACCTTCTTCTGGGCCGCGGTGGGCGCTACCGTGGGTCTTGCCAACCTGTGGCAGTTCCCTTATCTGGCCAGTCTGCATGGTGGTGGCATGTTCATCCTGCTTTACCTTGCCTGCCTGCTGCTGGTTACTCTGCCGCTGATGGTGACCGAAGCGGCCATAGGTTGCTATGCCCGACATGGAATTGTCCTGGCCATGGATGGGCTGATCCGCAGTGCCAAGCAGTCCCGTGCCTGGATGGCGGTTGGACGGCTCAGCATACTGGCCGCCTTTCTGGTGCTCTCATTCACTGCAGTGTTCGGTGCTGTCGCCCTGGCCTACGTCTTTTTCGGTGCGCTTGGCCGCTTTTCCGGTGCTGGCGAGCCCGAGGCAACCGGCATTCTGGCGGGCCTGGTGTCAGACCCCAGGGAATACCGGGTTTTCATGGGTTGGCATGTCTTTTTTCTGCTGCTGGTGCTCTGGGTCTCGGCGCAGGGCGTGGTGAAAGGGCTGGAGCGGGCCCTGCGGGTGGTGGTACCGGGCGCCCTGGTGCTGATGCTTGTGCTTTTTGCCCTGGCCGCCTGGCACGGGCGGATCGATGGTGCCATCAACCATATTCTGGCGATGCATCCAGAGGATCTTTCCTGGGAGAGTCTGAAGGCGGCCCTGTTCCATGCTTTCTTTACCCTCGGCCTCGGTATGGGTGTCTGGGCCATATTGGGTTCCTACACCACGCCCCACACCCGTCTGAAGCGCTCGATTCTGGCGGTGGTGCTGATGGATACCCTGGTTGCCATCCTCGCGGGCCTGATGATTTTCGCGATTGCGACCGACGGCAACAGCTTTGACGGTGAGCGGGGCTTCAGCCTGCTGTTCGTCTCCATGCCTATTACACTGGCCCAGTTGCCGGCAAGCCAGTTTGTGATTGCGGCGGTCTTTTTGTTGGTGGTGCTGATCGTCTGGACCACGTCGCTGAATGTGCTCGAGCCAATTGTTGGCTGGTTTCGGGAGTGGACCGGCGCGCCCAGAAGTCTGTCGGTGCTGCTCATTGGCCTGGCGGTATGGCTGGCGGGTCTCGCCTCTCTGCTGTCATTTAATGTATGGGCCGAACAGCGGGTTGGCGGTGCTACCCTGTTTCGCTGGCTGGAACTGGTCACCGGCGGCCTGCTGATTCCCCTTGTGGCCATCCTGATCGCGCTGTTTACGGGCTGGTGCCTGACCAGGCATCTTTCCGGTACCATGCTGGGCGCTGCACCAAGGCTGTTCGCCGGTATCTGGTTCTGGGTGATGCGCCTGGTTCTGCCCATCGTCGTTGCATGGATAGGGATCCAGTACACGGCCTTTTCATTGGCCAACCTGTGTAGCAACGGCAACGTTGCTGCCTGGTGCGAGCAGCCCGCTGCCATGCTTTCGGAAGGCGGTGAAGTGCCACCGAACGATCGGTCCTTTGCCGCTACGCCTGCCGACTCCGAGGGGGAAGCCGCCGAGTCTGACGGGACGGCGCCCGCGTCAGACCAGAAGTCGCCGGCGATGGAGGAAAGTGGTGGTAAGTCAGGCGAAAAAGCCCCAAAACAGAACGATATCCTTTATGATAGCGTGTGATTGAGGCTGTCTTCCTTCCCAGAAGTCCGCAACTTTTTCACAGCGTGTTTGCAAGCAGGACAACCGGTTCCAATGCCCCATCAGATTGATAAAACAGCTTTGGTTATGCACTCCGCCGAGCGCATGTTTCACCTGGTAAACGATATTGCCCGTTACCCGGAGTTTTTGCCCTGGTGTGCGGGCGCGGAGATTCACGAGCGTCAGCCGGAGCAGGTCACGGCGTCCCTGGAAATTGCCAAGGGCGGAGTGCGCCACAAACTGACGACCCGCAATCAGTTGCTGATGCCCGAGGCGATCGAGATGAATCTGGTGGACGGCCCTTTCCGCAACCTGACGGGCCGCTGGCATTTCAAATCCCTGGACGAGAACGCCTGCAAGGTGATTCTGACCCTGGAGTTCGAGTTCTCCGGATCGCTTTCAAGGATGACGTTCGGGCCCGTTTTCAGCCAGGCCGCCAATACCATGGTGGATGCTTTCTGTCGCCGTGCTGATGAGCTTTACCGGAAGGAGGGCGCATAATGCAGGTGGAAGTGGCCTATGCCAGACCCGACCGGCAGGAAATTGTGCCGGTGAACGTGCCGGAGGGAACCACGGCTCTGGAGGCTGCCAAGCTATCCGGAATCACTGATATTTTTCCGGAAATTGATCCCGACACCATTGATATGGGCGTGTTCGGAAAGGTCATCAAAGACCCGGCGGCGCACGAACTTCGCGAAGGCGACCGGGTGGAGCTGTATCGCCCGCTCAAGATCGATCCCAAGCAGGCGCGATTGAACCGGGCGAAGAAGAAAGGCCAGGCTCAGTAGGCCGGGGTTTCTTCCAGCAGCTGGGCCTCGTAGTAGGCGTACTGGTCGCCTTCGTAGTAAACGATAATTCGTTGTTCCTGGATGTCTCCGCCCTCTCTCTGGAACGTATACACATAGTATTCGCGGGAGGGGTCAACCGGGTTGAGCATGAGGGGTGTTCCCATAACGGCGTGCACCTGGCTGCGAGGCATGCCTTCGGTCAGCTGCGTCAGCTCCTCATCGGTAACGATGTTTCCCTGCTGGACGTTGATTTTGTAGACGCCCGGGAAAACGCAACCGGATAGAACGAAAGTGAGAATGAGAGCTGTGAGCTTTTGCATCGCCGGGGGAAATCCTCTATCTTGAAATCGCCTGCCAGAGGCAGGTGTGACACGGGTTAACCGTTCAATGGCGGCTTCATCATACCGGAAGCCGTGAGGCACACCAAAGAGTGAATAGTAACATGTCATCCGAAAACGCCGAATTACGAAAAGTCGGTCTGAAAGTGACTCTGCCGCGAGTGAAGATCTTCAATATCCTGGAGACAGCGGAGGAGCATCACCTCAGTGCCGAAGATGTGTACAAGAAGCTTCTGGAGCAAGGCGATGACGTGGGGCTGGCAACAGTCTACCGGGTGCTGACCCAGTTTGAGGCGGCGGGGCTGGTTCTTCGGCACAACTTTGAAGGCGGCCATGCCGTGTTCGAGATGGCTGGCGACGATCACCACGACCACATGGTCTGCACTCAGACTGGTGAGGTAATCGAGTTCGTTGACGAAGTCATTGAAGAGCGCCAGAAGAAAATTGCTGAAGAGCATGGCTACGAAATCGTTGATCACAGCCTGATTCTGTACGTAAAGCCCATCAAGTCCTGAGCCTGACTCAGTCAGTCTGATGAAAAAAGGGGCGGGTTTTGGCCCGCCCCAACAGCTCTCAGGATCGAGAGGGGTAGTGGAAAATTGCTCGCGGCTCAGTGATGGGTTGCCTGCCCCTTAGAAAACATCTCCCGGGCGTGTGCGATCGTGTGTTCGGTCATGTCCACGCCTCCCAGCATTCTCGCCACTTCACTGATTCTGCCCTGATCATCCAGCGTCTCGATTTTCGAGAAGGTGGCATCCTGTTCGGTAAACTTGCTGACAAATAAATGCTGGTGACACTGGGCTGCCACTTGCGGCAGGTGGGTCACGCAAAGTACCTGCCCGTTGCTGCCAAGAGTCCGGAGTAGCCGGCCAACCACTTCGGCCGTGCCCCCGCCAATGCCGACGTCCACTTCATCGAAGACCAGGGTGGGCGTGGTTGAGGTCTGGGCAACCACTACCTGAATGGCAAGACTGATCCGCGACAATTCGCCGCCGGAGGCGACTTTGGCCAGTGGCCGCGCCGGCTGCCCCGGGTTGGCGCTGACCAGAAATTCAATCTCTTCCAGGCCGTGGGGTGCCGGCTCCTGGCCACTGCTCCGATTCAGGTGGGTAATGAACTGCATGTTGGGCATGCTCAACTGGGCAAGCTCGGCTGCGACCCGTTGGTCCAGCTCGGCAGCGGCCGTGGCGCGGGCCTCCGAAAGCTTGCCGGCCAGTTCATCGAATCGTGCCCGTTGGCTTTCCAGCTCAGCCTCCAGTTGCTCCAGGCTGCCCTCGCCGCCGTCCAGTTCGGCCAGCTCGACGCTCAGGCGCTGATGAAGTTCCGGTAATTCCTCCGGCGTGATCCGGTGTTTGCGGGCCATCTGGTAAATGGCGCTGAGCCGTTCTTCCACGTCCGCCAGACGTGCCGGGTCGGCCTCGTAGTCTTCGACAAAGTGACGCAGGTTGTCGCCGGCCTCGCTGATCTGGATCTGGGCTTCGTTCAACATCTGTATGGTGTCGGCCAGTGCAGGTACGTCCACGGGAAGCTGTTCCAGTTGTTGCAGTGCCTGACGAACGAGATCAGCCGCGCTGGTTTCATCTTCCGTGCAAAGCAGGGCTGCCTGGTGGCTGTTGTGCAGAACCGTGTCGGCCTGGCTCAGTTGGGCCTGTTCCTGTTCCAGTTGTTCCTGTTCGCCGTTTTCCAGTGCCAGGCGGTCCAGCTCTTCCACCTGGTAACGCAGGAGTTGCAGCTTGGCCTCTGCTTCATCCGCATTCTGCTGGCGCTCGGTCAGCCGTTGGCGGATCTGGTTCCAGGTTTTCCAGGCTTCGCGGGTGTCGGCGGCCAGGGTCTCAACGCCGGCAAACTCATCCACCAGCTTGCGGTGGGTTTCCTTGCGCAACAGGGATTGATGCTGGTGCTGGCTGTGAATATCCATCAATACCCCGCCGAGTTCCTTCAAATGATTCAGCGGGCAGGGCTGGCCATTAATGTAGGCGCGGGAGCGGCCATCCTTGCTGATCACCCGACGCAGAATGCAGTCGCTTTCGTCATCCAGCTCATGCTCTGCCAGCCAGTTGCTGGCCTCGGGAATGTCGGATACGTCAAAGGTGGCTGTAATGTCGGCACGCTTGGCGCCATGGCGGACGGCGCCGGCATCTGCGCGACCACCCATGGCCAGTCCAAGGGCGTCCAGCACAATGGATTTGCCGGCGCCGGTCTCGCCGGTCAGTGCGGTCATGCCCTTGCTGAACTGGAGTTCCACCCGTTCGGCGATGGCGTAATTGGAAACCGTAAGTTGAGTCAGCATGCAGATAACCTCCGCGTTTTTCCTGAAACCGGCAAAACACTGTGGATGTATACAGTGACTGTGAATATATACAGGGTTTTTGTTGTTTGCAAACCCGCGGAGGGGATTTTCTTCAGGATTGCAGGCATTGGTGGTTGAAACCTGAAGAGCGGGCCCCATATCCGTTCGCAACGACATTTTCCGGCTCGCCGGGGCCGGAGCCCATGTTTAATCGGCCACTGACAGCGGGCCGCTTTAGATCAAGCAGGAGTAACCATGAGCACTGACGAGAACCGGAACGAGCACGAGGAACTGAACGAAGCCCTCGAGGCTGCGAAAGAGGAAGCCCAGTCTGCTGAAGGAGAGGCTGGCGACAGCGAAGCCTCCGAAGTGGAAGCGCTCCAGGCTCAGGTTCAGGAATTCCAGGAGCAGATGTTGCGCTCTCAGGCGGAGATGCAGAATGTGCGCCGTCGAGCGGAGATTGATGTGGAGAAAGCCCACAAGTTCGCTCTGGAAAAGTTCGTCAAGGAGCTGCTGCCGGTTGCTGACAGTCTGGAAAAGGCAGTCGAGAGCACTGAAGGTCATGAGGACTCGGGCGATGCGGTTGCCTCCATCCGTGAAGGCGTTGAAATGACCCTTAGCCTGTTCATGTCCAGTCTGAAGAAATTCAATGTTGAGCAGATCAACCCGGTGGGCGAACCGTTCGATCCCCAGCATCACGAAGCCATGTCGATGGTGCCGGCGCCGGATGCAGAGCCGAACAGCGTGGTCGCCGTGGTGCAGAAAGGGTATCTGCTGAATGGCCGCGTGGTGCGGCCGGCCATGGTGGTGGTCGCCAAGGCAGAAGATGCACCAAAAATTGATGAGCAGGCTTGAAAAGCCGATTAAAGCGCCAATATAGCCAGTAAATAGCGAAAGCGGGGGAAATTGGCCTCCGGGAAAGCATTCAGAAGAATTGGAGTGATTCAATGAGCAAGATTATCGGTATCGACCTGGGAACCACCAACTCTTGTGTAGCCATCATGGATGGCGACAAGGTCAAGGTAATTGAAAACGCCGAGGGTGATCGCACCACCCCGTCCATCATCGCCTATACAGACGATGGTGAGACCCTGGTTGGCCAGTCAGCCAAGCGCCAGGCAGTAACCAACCCGAATAACACCCTTTACGCCATCAAGCGTCTGATCGGTCGTCGTTTTGAGGACGACGTGGTTCAGAAAGACATCAAGATGGTGCCTTACAAGATCGCCAAGGCGGACAACGGCGACGCCTGGGTTGAAGTGAAGGGAGAGAAGATGGCTCCCCCGCAGGTTTCTGCGGAAATCATCAAGAAGATGAAAAAGACAGCCGAAGATTATCTTGGCGAGAAAGTGACCGAAGCGGTTATCACCGTGCCGGCCTACTTCAACGACAGCCAGCGTCAGGCCACCAAGGACGCAGGCAAGATCGCCGGGCTGGAAGTGAAGCGGATCATCAACGAGCCGACTGCGGCGGCCCTGGCTTACGGCCTGGACAAGAAGAGCGGCGACCGCACCGTGGCTGTATACGATCTGGGCGGTGGTACCTTTGACCTGTCCATCATCGAAATTGCCGATGTAGACGGCGAGCATCAGTTCGAGGTTCTGGCCACCAACGGTGACACCTTCCTCGGTGGTGAAGACTTCGACCTGAAGATCATCGAGTACCTGGCAGACCAGTTCAAGAAAGACAGCGGCATCGACCTGCGTGGCGATTCCCTTGCGATGCAGCGTCTGAAGGAAGCTGGTGAGAAGGCCAAGATTGAGCTTTCCAGCAGCCAGCAGACCGACGTCAACCTGCCGTACATCACTGCAGACGCGTCCGGTCCTAAGCACATGAACGTTAAGCTGACCCGCGCCAAGCTGGAGTCTCTTGTTGAGGAGCTGGTTCAGCGCAGTCTCGAGCCGTGTAAGGTTGCCCTGCAAGACGCCGGCATGAAGGCCAGCGAAGTCGATGAGGTTATCCTGGTCGGTGGTCAGACCCGCATGCCGCTGGTGCAGGAAAAGGTTAAAGAGTTCTTCGGCAAAGAAGCGCGCAAGGACGTCAACCCGGACGAAGCTGTGGCCATGGGCGCTGCAATCCAGGCGGCCGTTCTGTCTGGCGACGTGAAAGACGTTCTTCTGCTGGACGTAACCCCGCTGACCCTGGGTATTGAGACCATGGGCGGTGTGGCAACTCCGCTGATCGATAAGAACACCACGATTCCGACCAAGAAGTCGCAGACCTTCTCCACTGCGGATGACAACCAGACCGCCGTAACCATTCACGTGGTGCAGGGTGAGCGCAAGCAAGCGAACCAGAACAAGTCTCTGGGTCGATTCGACCTGGCCGACATCCCGCCGGCAGCGCGCGGTGTGCCTCAGATCGAAGTGACCTTCGACATCGACGCCAACGGTATCCTGAACGTATCCGCGAAGGACAAGGCGACCGGTAAAGAGCAGTCGATCGTGATCAAGGCCTCTTCTGGTCTGAATGATGACGAGATCGAGAAGATGGTTCAGGACGCCGAGGCCAATGCCGAGGAAGATCGCAAGTTCGAAGAGCTTGTCCAGGTCCGCAACCAGGGTGATGCAATGGTCCACGCCGTTCGCAAAACCCTGAAGGACGCCGGTGACAAGGTCAGCGACAGCGAGAAAGAGTCCATCGAAGCTTCCATTAAAGAGCTGGAAGAAGCTCTGGAAGGTTCCAACAAGGAAGACATCGAAGCCAAGACTCAGAAGCTGACTGAAGTCTCTTCCGAGCTGGCCCAGAAGATGTATGCAGATCAGGCGGATCATGCCCAACAGGCCGGTGGGCAGGAAGAAGCCCAGGGCCAGCAGTCTGACGACGCCGTCGATGCTGAGTTCGAAGAAGTCAAAGACGACGACAAGCGATAAATCTGACGTACATCAGGCAGTTGGAAAACGCGGGGAATTCCCCGCGTTTTCCGCGTTTAAAAACAGGGTTTTAAAAGCATGGCCAAGCGCGATTATTACGAGATTCTCGGGATTTCCCGGGACGCGGACGAGAAGGAAATCAAGCGAGCCTATCGAAAGCTCGCGATGAAGTATCACCCCGACCGTAACCCGGACGACGCCGAAGCCGAGAACAAGTTCAAAGAGGCCAGCGAAGCCTACGAAGTACTGGCAGAGCCGTCCAAGCGGGCTGCCTATGACCAGTTTGGTCACGCCGGCGTAGACGGTCAGGCCGGTGGTGGCGGATTCGGAGGCGGCGGTGCCAGCTTCTCCGATATCTTCGGCGATGTTTTTGGTGACATTTTTGGTGGTGGCGGTGGTCGTGGGCGCAATACCCGCGGTGCCGATCTTCGTTACACCCTGGAACTTGATCTGGAAGAGGCCGTAAAGGGCAAGACGGTCCAGATCCAGATCCCGGGCCATCGCGAGTGTGAAGTGTGCGATGGTAGTGGCGCTGAAAAAGGCTCTCGCCCGGAAACCTGCGGTACCTGTAAAGGTATGGGGCAGGTGCGCATGCAGCAGGGCTTCTTTACCGTGCAGCAGGCGTGTCCGACCTGTCGAGGCTCCGGCCAGATCATCAAGAACCCCTGCAAGGGCTGTCATGGCCAGGGTCGGGTTCAGGAAGAGAAAACGCTGTCGGTCAAAGTGCCGCCGGGTGTGGACACCGGCGACCGCATTCGCCTCTCCGGTGAAGGTGAGATGGGCATCGATGGCGGGCCCTCCGGGGACCTGTATGTGCAGATCGCCGTGCGCGAGCACTCCATCTTTACCCGAGACGGTCGCAATCTCTATTGTGAAGTGCCTATCAGCATCGTTGATGCCTCCCTGGGTGGAGAGCTCGAGGTGCCGACACTGGATGGCCGGGTGAAGCTGAAGATTCCACCGGAAACCCAGACCGGCAAGCTATTCCGGCTGCGCAACAAGGGCGTCAGCCCGGTTCGTGGTGGCCCGGCCGGTGACCTGCTGTGCCGCGTGATTGTGGAAACACCGGTGAACCTGACCAAGCGCCAGAAAGAATTGCTGGAAGAGTTCCAGAAAACCCTGGATGCCAGTAACGGCACAGAGCATGGCCCGAAGAAGAGCTCCTGGTTTGAAGGTGTCAAAAGCTTCTTCGACGAAATGAAATTCTGATCGGCCCGAAAAAGGAACGCGAGCATGAGGGTAGCAATCATCGGCGCCGCCGGGCGCATGGGGAAAGTCCTGATCGAAGCCGTTGACGGCACCGAAGGCCTGGAGCTGGGTGCCGCCGTTGTCGAGCCGGGCAGTAGTCTGATCGGCGCCGATGCCGGCGAAATGACCGGGATCGGCAAAACCGGCGTCAAAATGGCCGGCAGCCTGGCCGATGTGAAGGATGATTTTGATGTGCTCATCGACTTCACCTTCCCGGACCTGACCCTGGAAAATGCCGAGTTTTGCAAGGCCAACGGCAAGATGCTCGTGATCGGTACCACCGGCATGTCCGATGCCGAAAAGCAGCAACTGGCCCTGGCCGCCGAAGCCACGCCAGTGGTGTTCGCACCCAACATGAGCGTGGGCGTCAACGTTGTCCTCAACCTGCTGCGCACCGCCGCCGCAACCCTGGGTGACGACTACGATGTGGAAATCATCGAAGCCCATCATCGCCACAAGAAAGATGCTCCTTCTGGTACGGCGCTGCGCATGGGCGAAGTGGTTGCTGATGCCCTCGGCCGGGATCTGAAAGAGTGTGCCGTCTATGGCCGTGAAGGCTTCACCGGCGAGCGCACCCGCAAGGAAATCGGTTTTGAGACCATTCGAGCGGGTGACGTGGTTGGTGATCACACCGTGTTGTTCGCCACCGAGGGCGAGCGCATCGAGGTGACCCATAAGGCCAGCAGCCGGATGACTTTTGCCAAGGGTGCCATGCGGGCGGCGTTGTGGCTGAAGGATAAGTCGGCCGGGCTTTATGATATGCAGGATGTGCTGGATCTGAAGTGAAGTCTGTTTGTCGGATTACGAGGCTGGCGCCTCTAATCCGACCTACCTGCTTGAGGGCATTCTCCGAGGTGGGGGATTGGGATTCCTTTGCCGGGAATGTAGAGGGCCAGGGATGGCCCGAAACAAGCGCACATGGGTAAGGCAGAGCGTATGTGAAGCGAAGCTTCATGCGACAGCCGAACGACAGCAATCTGTGATTGCTGGCTGGACCCCGAAGGGGTGCTTGTAGCGGTTCCCGGGAAAGGAATCCCAAGCGCCCGCCGGTGTCTCGGTCCCAGTCTTGCGAAGACATTTTCCATGGACACAAAGCGCCATATTTTTTACAATAAGGCGGTTTGACTGCACCAAGCGTACCTTTGCACCAAGTTTCTGAAAAAGCGGGACCGAGTTAAGACTCCGTCTCGCTTTTTTGCAACCTGAATTTGCGCTTGCGTTCCTGTTCGTGACGAACCGATACGCCACTCGATGAGGATACAAGCCTTGAGCACACCAGCAATCCTTGCACTCGCAGACGGAAGCCTGTTCTACGGCACAGCCATCGGCGCTGACGGAGAAACCAGCGGTGAAGTGGTGTTCAACACCGCCATGACCGGCTACCACGAAATCCTGACAGATCCGTCCTATTCCCGCCAGATCGTTACCCTGACTTACCCGCATATCGGCAACACCGGTGTGAACGAAGAAGACGTTGAGTCAGACCGCATCCAGGCTGCCGGCCTGATCATCCGTGATCTGCCGCTGCTGGCCAGCAGCTGGCGCAGCAAGGGAAGCCTGGACGACTACCTGCGAAGCAACAACATTGTTGGGATCGCCGACATTGATACCCGCCGCCTGACTCGCATCCTCCGGGACAAAGGCTCCCAGAACGGTGCCATCGTGGCGGGCGAGAATGCCACCGCCGAGCGGGCGCTGGAGCTGGCCAAAGCCTTCCCCGGCCTCAAGGGCATGGATCTGGCGAAAGAAGTAACCTCCGAGAAGATCTGGTCCTGGAGTGAAACCGAGTGGACCCTGGGCGAGGGTTACGGTGAGCGTGAAGAGTCCCGGTTCAAGGTGGTTGCCTGGGATTACGGCGTGAAGCTGAACATCCTGCGCATGCTCGCCTCCCGCGGCTGCGACATCACAGTGGTGCCTGCGCAGACTCCGGCCTCCGAGGTGCTGGCTATGAAGCCGGACGGTGTGTTCCTGTCCAATGGCCCGGGCGATCCCGAGCCCTGTGATTATGCCATCACCGCCATCAAGGAAGTGCTGGAAACCGAGATCCCGGTGTTTGGTATTTGCCTGGGACACCAGTTGCTGGCGCTGGCCAGCGGCGCCAAGACCATGAAGATGGGGCACGGCCACCACGGTGCCAACCATCCGGTGCAGGATATCGCCAGGGGTACGGTAATGATTACCAGCCAGAACCACGGGTTTGCCGTAGATGAGGCAACACTGCCGGCCAATGTCGAGGCGACTCACAAGTCCCTGTTTGACGGCACCCTGCAGGGCATTCGCCGGACCGACAAGCCGGCCTACAGCTTCCAGGGCCACCCGGAAGCCAGCCCCGGCCCCCATGACGTGGCCCCGCTGTTTGACGAGTTTATCCGCCTGATGGAGGCGCGATCGGCCTGAGACCGATCGCCACGGAAAGCTCACGGGCGCCGCGCGTTGCGCTGCCAGAATTCAAAAGTTGCTGACAGGTTTACCAAGACATGCCAAAACGTACCGACATCCAAAGCATCCTGATCCTGGGCGCGGGCCCCATTGTGATCGGGCAGGCGTGCGAGTTTGATTACTCCGGAGCCCAGGCCTGCAAGGCGCTGCGCGAAGAGGGTTACCGGGTTATTCTGGTTAACTCCAACCCGGCAACCATCATGACCGACCCGGTGATGGCCGATGCCACCTACATCGAGCCGATTACCTGGAAGACCGTCGAAAAGATCATCGAGAAAGAGCAGCCGGACGCCCTGCTGCCGACCATGGGTGGTCAGACCGCACTGAACTGCGCCCTGGATCTGGAGCGCCACGGCATCCTGGAAAAGCACGGCGTGGAAATGATCGGCGCCAACGCCGACACCATCGATAAAGCCGAAGACCGGGACCGCTTCGACAAGGCCATGAAGAAGATCGGCCTGGAATGCCCCCGGGCCACCATCGCCCACTCCATGGAAGAAGCCTGGAAAGTGGCTGACGACATCGGCTTCCCGTGCATCATTCGTCCGTCGTTCACCATGGGCGGCTCCGGCGGCGGTATTGCCTACAATCGCGACGAATTCGAGGAAATCTGTACCCGTGGTCTGGACCTGTCCCCGACCAACGAGCTGCTGATCGACGAATCCCTGATCGGCTGGAAAGAGTACGAGATGGAGGTCGTTCGCGACAAGAACGACAACTGCATCATCGTCTGTGCCATCGAGAACTTCGACGCCATGGGCGTGCACACCGGTGATTCGATCACCGTGGCACCGGCCCAGACCCTCACCGACAAGGAATACCAGATCATGCGGAACGCCTCCCTGGCGGTCCTGCGTGAGATCGGTGTGGAAACCGGCGGCTCCAACGTCCAGTTCGGGATTAATCCGGACACCGGGCGCATGGTGGTGATCGAAATGAACCCGCGGGTGTCCCGTTCCTCGGCGCTGGCGTCCAAGGCCACCGGTTTCCCGATCGCCAAGGTCGCGGCCAAGCTGGCGGTAGGCTACACCCTGGATGAGCTGCGCAACGAAATCACCGGCGGCGTGACCCCGGCCTCGTTCGAGCCGTCCATCGATTACGTGGTCACCAAGATTCCCCGGTTCACCTTCGAGAAATTCCCCCAGGCCGACGCCCGCCTGACCACCCAGATGAAATCTGTGGGTGAGGTCATGGCCATCGGTCGGACCTTCCAGGAATCCCTGCAGAAAGCCCTGCGCGGGCTGGAAGTGGGCTCCGAAGGCTTTGATGAGAAACTCGAAGATCTGGATTCCGAGAATTCCCGGGAAACCCTGACCCGCGAACTGAACGTGCCCGGTGCCGACCGCATCTGGTACATCGGCGACGCCTTCCGGGCTGGCATGAGTGTGGGCGACCTGCACGAGCATACCCACGTGGATCCCTGGTACCTGGTGCAGATCGAGGACCTGATCAGGGAAGAGCAGGCGCTGAAGAGTGCCGGCAAGGCCGACATTGACCAGGCCACCCTGTTCCGCCTCAAGCGCAAGGGCTTCTCCGACGCCCGCCTGGCCAAGCTGCTGGGCATCTCCGAGGTGAGCCTGCGCAAGTTGCGCCACGACCTGGGCATCCGCCCGGTCTACAAGCGCGTGGATACCTGCGCCGCCGAGTTTGCCTCCGACACCGCCTACATGTACTCCACCTATGAGGAAGAGTGCGAGTCGGATGCCAGCGACCGCGACAAGATCGTGGTGATCGGTGGCGGCCCGAACCGGATCGGGCAGGGCATCGAATTCGATTACTGCTGTGTGCACGCGGCCCTGGCCATGCGTGAAGACGGCTATGAAACCATCATGATCAACTGCAACCCGGAGACCGTGTCCACCGACTACGACACCTCCGACCGGTTGTACTTTGAGCCGATCACCCTGGAAGACGTACTGGAAATCATTCACGTTGAGAAGCCCAAGGGCGTCATCGTCCAGTACGGCGGCCAGACCCCGCTGAAACTGGCCCGTGGCCTGGAAGCGGCCGGCGTGCCGATTATCGGCACCAGCCCGGACGCCATCGACCGCGCCGAGGACCGGGAACGGTTCCAGCAGATGATCACCCGCCTGGGCCTGAAACAGCCGGAAAACGCCACCGTGCGCAGCCACGAGGAAGGCATCCTGGCAGCCCGGGAAATTGGCTACCCGCTGGTGGTTCGCCCGTCCTACGTGCTGGGCGGCCGGGCCATGGAAATCGTCTATGACGAGGAAGAGCTGGTGCGCTACATGCGCAACGCGGTGCTGGTCTCCAACGACAGCCCGGTGCTGCTGGACCACTTCCTGAATGCCGCCATTGAGGTGGACATCGATGCGATCTCCGACGGCACCGACGTGGTGATTGGCGGCATTATGCAGCACATTGAGCAGGCCGGCGTTCACTCCGGTGACTCCGCCTGTTCACTGCCGCCGTACACCCTGTCCCAGCAGGTTCAGGACGAAATGCGCGATGCCGTCAAGAAGATGGCCATCGAGCTGGATGTGGTCGGCCTGATGAACGTGCAGCTGGCCTGGCAGGATGGCGAGATCTACGTGATCGAAGTGAACCCGCGGGCGTCCCGGACCGTGCCGTTCGTGTCCAAGGCCATCGGTGTGTCCCTGGCCAAGGTCGCCGCCCGGGTAATGGCTGGCAAGACCCTGAAAGAGCTGGAGTTCACCCAGGAAATCATCCCGCGCTACTACGCGGTGAAGGAGTCGGTGTTCCCGTTCAACAAGTTCCCGGCGGTGGATCCGATCCTGGGGCCGGAAATGAAGTCCACCGGCGAGGTCATGGGCCTGGGTGACAGCTTTGACGAGGCTTTTGCCAAAGCCGCATTGGCTATTGGCGAGCGTCTGCCGGCCAAGGGGACTGCGTTCATGTCGGTGCGGGATGTCGACAAGCCCGGCGCCGCGAAAGTGGCCCGTGATCTGGTTGAGGCCGGCTTCAAGCTTGTGGCCACCACCGGCACCGCCAAGGCCCTGAAAGAGGCCGGGATCGAGGTTGATCGGGTGAACAAGGTCCGTGAAGGCCGTCCGCACATTGTGGATGCCATCAAGAACGGTCAGGTTCAGCTGATCATCAATACCACTGAGGGTCGCAAGGCGATTTCCGACTCGGCCCAGATCCGTCAGTCGGCATTGCAGACCAAGGTAACCTATACAACAACCCTGGCGGGCGGCGAAGCCTTCTGCCGGGCCATCAAATTCGGCCCGGAGCGCACTGTACGCCGCCTCCAGGATCTTCACGCAGGAAAGTGAGACTATGGCTGACAGAGTACCGATGACAAAGGAGGGGGAAACCCGCCTCCGCGAGGAGCTTCAGAAGCTGAAGTCCCAAGACCGTCCACGGGTGATTGCGGCAATTGCCGACGCCCGTGAGCACGGCGATCTGAAAGAGAACGCCGAATACCATGCCGCCCGTGAACAGCAGAGCTTCATCGAAGGCCGTATTCAGGAGATCGAAAGCAAGCTCTCCGGCGCTCAGGTTATCGATGTAACCACCATGGAGAATACCGGCAAGGTGATTTTCGGTACCACGGTGCATCTGCTCAACATGGACACCGATGAGCAGGTGATCTACAAGATCGTTGGCGAGGATGAGGCGGATATCAAGGCAGGCAAGCTGTCGATTTCCTCTCCCATTGCCCGGGCGCTGGTGGGCAAGAGCGAAGGCGATGTGGTCGCGATTCGCGTGCCTTCCGGTACCGTGGAATATGAGATCGAGCAGGTCGAATACGTGTGAGGTGAAGTCGGGGTCAGTTGAAAGCGTTCATCTGACCCCTTGCTCAGGTGAGAAAAAGCCGGCTCGGGTTTCCCCAGCCGGCTTTTTTGTTCCTGCTGACCCAGACGTCGGGTCAGTGCTTATGGCGCAACAGATTGGAGAGCTTGGGGTTGGGTTTTTTGGCCCGACGCAGAATAACGGCGATCTTGCCGATGGTCTGAACCAGCTCAGCGCCAGAGGATTCGCACAGGGCTGTGATGGCTTCCTGCCTTGCCTCGCGGTCCTGGCTCGCCACCTTGATCTTGATCAGTTCGTGATCGTTCAGTGCGCGCTCCAGTTCTTCCTGGAGTCCCTCGGACAGGCCTTTGTCGCCAACGATGATAACGGGCTTGAGGTTGTGGGCAATGGCCCGGTATTCCCGGCGCTGTTCCGGTGAAAAACTCATGATGTAATCTCTTTATCGGTGCAATTAACAAAAGGTCAGCGGCGAAAGTGCTGACACGAACGTATAATCAAGAGATTGTAACAGATCGTTGTGTTGTAAAAATGGCCGTTAACACGTATCAGCGCGGTTGCAGCACGCTGAAGGAACCAACCCGCAGGCGATGGGTCAAAATGTCCGAGGAAGCGGGTTGTATCCGGGGTTGCTGTTGTAATTTCAGATATGGCGCCCAATATGAAGGTTAGGGCTACTTTTCACCGAAGAAACTGCGTGCCTCATGTGGCCGATACGGATGGGCCGTTTCTGGTGGACGGGCGTACAATTGGTGTAAGGTGTCAGTAAAGGGTGCTTTGCGAAAGGCTTACCCTTCAATTCACAGGTGATGATCCTTGAACGATATGGCAAAAAATCTGGTTCTCTGGCTAATTATAGCCGCCGTGCTGCTGATGGTGTTTCAGAACTTTTCTCCTACCACCACCGGCCAACAAGTCAACTATTCCCAGTTTGTGGAGATGGTCCAGCAAGGGCAGGTCCGTCAGGTCACAATTGATGGATTACAGGTTCAGGGTACCCGTGGTGACGGCTCCCAGTTCCAGACAGTTCGTCCGCAGGTGTCTGACAACAAGCTGATGGACGATCTTCTCGCGAACAACGTTGAGGTTATCGGTAAGGAGCCTGAGCGCCAGAGCCTGTGGACACAGTTACTGGTGGCCGCGTTCCCGATACTGATCATCATCGCTCTGTTTGTGTTTTTCATGCGTCAGATGCAGGGCGGCGGTGGCGGCAAAGGCCCCATGTCGTTCGGCAAGAGTAAAGCGCGCCTGATGAGTGAGGACCAGATCAAGACCACCTTTGGTGATGTGGCTGGCGTTGATGAAGCCAAGGAAGACGTGAAAGAGCTGGTGGATTTCCTGCGGGATCCCAGCAAATTCCAGCGTCTTGGTGGCAGTATTCCCAAGGGTGTCCTGATGGTGGGTCAGCCGGGTACCGGTAAAACCCTGCTCGCCAAGGCTATTGCCGGCGAAGCCAAGGTGCCGTTCTTCTCGATCTCCGGTTCCGACTTCGTTGAAATGTTCGTGGGCGTGGGTGCTTCCCGTGTTCGCGATATGTTCGAGCAGGCCAAGAAGCAGAGTCCGTGCATCATCTTCATCGACGAGATTGATGCTGTCGGTCGCCATCGTGGTGCCGGTATGGGCGGAGGCCACGACGAGCGTGAGCAGACCCTGAACCAGTTGCTGGTTGAGATGGACGGTTTTGAAGGCAACGAAGGCGTCATTGTTATCGCCGCGACCAACCGTCCGGACGTGCTTGATCCCGCCCTGTTGCGCCCGGGCCGTTTTGACCGCCAGGTTGTGGTTGGTCTGCCTGACATCATTGGTCGTGAGCAGATCCTGAAGGTGCACATGAAGAAAGTGCCTCTGGCTGATGGTGTTGAGCCGGTGCTGATTGCTCGCGGAACGCCCGGGTTCTCCGGTGCGGATCTCGCCAACCTGGTAAACGAGGCAGCTCTGTTCGCGGCCCGTCGCAACCAGCGTCTGGTGTCAATGGAGGAGTTCGAGCTCGCCAAAGACAAGATCATGATGGGCGCTGAGCGCAAGTCCATGGTCATGAGCGAGAAGGAAAAGCGGAACACAGCTTACCATGAGTCTGGCCACGCCATTGTTGGGCGGCTGATGCCGGAACACGACCCGGTTTACAAGGTGAGCATTATCCCGCGCGGTCGCGCTCTGGGTGTCACCATGTTCCTCCCGGAAGAGGACAAGTACAGCCACAGCAAGCGCTTCCTGATCAGCTCGATCTGCAGCCTGTTTGGTGGCCGGATTGCCGAAGAGCTGACGCTTGGTTTTGACGGTGTCACCACCGGTGCCTCCAATGACATCGAGCGTGCGACCAGTCTGGCGCGGAACATGGTGACTCGCTGGGGTCTGTCCGAGAAGCTTGGGCCTCTGCAATATGATACCGACAGCGAAGAGCCGTTCCTTGGCCGGTCTGCGGGTCAGTCCCAGACGGTGTACTCACCGGAAACTGCCCAGCGTATTGATGAGGAAGTCCGGAACATCATCGACAGCTGCTATGAGAAAGCCAAGCAGATTCTGATCGACAACCGGGATAAGCTCGACCTGATGGCGGAAGCATTGATGAAATACGAAACCATCGACCGCTACCAGATCGATGACATCATGGAAGGTCGCGAACCTCGCCCGCCCAAAGGTTGGGGTGGTAGTGGCCCCGCTGGAGGCGTCAAGGCCGACGAGCCTGAAGCTTCGCCGGAGCCAAAGGCATCTGATGATGGTCGTCATCCCGGTGTCGGCCGACCGGCCGGAGAGCACTGACGGCTAGCGACCTCAGGTCAGAAAAATAGTGTAGTTCCCTGCGCCGCCCGCATTCCGGGCGGCGTTTGTTTTTGTCATTGTGAACAAGGTTTGCCATGAAGATGAGTTTTGCCGGGCGGGAACTGGATATGTCCCGCTGCCACGTGATGGGCGTTCTGAATGTAACACCGGATTCGTTTTCCGATGGCGGCCAGTTTAACCGGCCGGATGCGGCCCTCGTCCGGGCCAGACAGATGGTTGCCGATGGTGCCACCTTTATCGACATCGGTGGCGAATCTACCAGGCCGGGTGCGACACCGGTGTCTGTCCAGGAGGAGCTTGACCGGGTTTGCCCGGTGGTCGAGGCTGCCGCCAGCGAGCTCGATGCTGTGATTTCGGTAGACACCAGCGCGCCGGAAGTTATGGCGGAGACCGCAAAGCTTGGGGCTGGCCTGATTAATGATGTTCGGGCGCTGCAGCGGGAAGGCGCGCCGGAGGCGGTCGCCCTGGCGGGGCTGCCAGTGTGCATCATGCACATCCAGGGAGAGCCGGATACCATGCAGGACCGGCCGGAGTACCGGAACGTGCGTCGGGAAGTCAGTGCCTTCCTGGCCGAGCGCATTCGTGTTGCGGAGTTCGCCGGTATTCGCCCTGAAAACATTCTGCTTGATCCCGGCTTCGGGTTCGGTAAAAGCCTCGAGCATAACCTGCAGTTGCTGGCCTCCCTTGAGCAGATGCATATCCTGGGGCATCCCCTGCTGGTTGGCGTTTCCAGGAAGTCCATGCTGGGCCATATCACTGGTCGGGACGTGAATGAAAGGTTGCCTGCAAGCCTTGCGGCCGCGACAATAGCCGCCATGAAGGGTGCCAGCATTATTCGCGTGCACGATGTCAGGGAAACAGTAGATGCCGTCCGTGTGGTGGCGGCAGTGAAGGAGGCAGGTTAATGTCCGAGAGAAAGTACTTTGGTACGGACGGTATTCGCGGGCGCGTGGGCGAGTTTCCGATAACGCCGGAATTCATGCTCAAGCTGGGCTGGGCCGCCGGTCAGGCCTTCAAGCGGGATGGCCAGCGCAACAGCGTGCTGATTGGCAAGGATACCCGGCTTTCCGGTTATATGTTCGAATCCGCCCTGGAGGCCGGTCTGGCTGCGGCGGGAGTTGATGTAAAGCTGCTCGGGCCGATGCCGACCCCCGCGATCGCCTACCTGACCCGCACTTTTCGCGCCTCGGCAGGTATCGTGATCAGTGCTTCCCACAACCCCCATCATGATAACGGTATCAAGTTTTTCTCGTCGGCCGGCACCAAGCTGGACGATGCCCTTGAAGCAGAGATTGAACGCTGGCTGGACAAGCCGATTGAAGTCTGTGGGCCAACCGAGCTGGGCAAGGCCTCCCGCGTGGACGATGCCCCCGGCCGGTATGTGGAATTCTGCAAAAGCACCGTTCCCAACGAATTTACCCTCGATGGCATGAACATCGTATTGGATTGTGCCCATGGGGCGACCTACCACGTGGCGCCCAAGGTGTTTCGCGAGCTTGGCGCCAGGGTTTCTGTGATCGGCGCGGATCCCGATGGCCTGAACATCAACCTGAACGTAGGCTCAACTCACCTCGACGCCCTTAAAGCGGCGGTGAAAGAGCAGGGCGCAGATCTTGGCATTGCCTTTGACGGTGATGGTGACCGTGTGCTGATGGTAGATCGGGACGGCTCCGAAGTGGATGGCGACGAGCTGCTCTACGTAATCGCGTCTCAGCGATTCGCCGAAGACCGTCTCAAGGGCGGTGTTGTCGGTACGTTGATGACCAATCTCGGGGTTGAGCTGGCGCTGAATGAAATCGGAATCGAATTCGAACGTGCCAAAGTCGGCGATCGCTACGTCATGGAGCGGCTGCTGGCCAACAATTGGGTGTTGGGTGGCGAAGGCTCTGGCCATATGGTCATACGCGACTGCACCAGTACTGGCGACGGCATTGTCTCGGCGCTGCAGGTCCTGCTTGCTGTCTGGAAATCCGGCAAAACGCTTGCCGACCTTCGCAAGGGTATGAGCAAGCTGCCCCAGAAAATGATCAATGTTCGGGTGGAGCAGCGCTTTGATCCGTTCAGTCGTGACGATATCGTAGCCGCCGTTCGCAAAGCCGAAACGGAGCTGGGTGGCTCCGGGCGGATTCTGCTCAGAGCCTCCGGAACCGAGCCGTTGATCCGGGTGATGGCGGAAGGCCAGGACGCTAACGAAATTTTGCGAGTGGTCCAGGAGCTGGCAAAAGTTGTGGAGAAATCCACCGCTTAATTTTGTGTTTTCAGGCGGTTGTCTGCGGGGAGGGAGTGCTGTATAGTTCGCCCTCCCTCACGTTCGGGAACTGTTATGCGTCGAAAGATCGTAGCCGGAAACTGGAAAATGAACGGGTCGAAAGACCTGGCACAAGCGCTGGTAAGCGATGTGCGATCCCAGGCGGCCTCTCTTGATAATGGCGTCGAGGTTGTTATTATTCCTCCCGCAATTTATGTCGGAGATGTAGTCGCAAGCGCAGGTGATAGCCTGTCAGTCGGTGTTCAGAACGTAGGGCAGTGGGCTTCTGGTGCCTACACCGGCGAGATTGCTGCGGACATGGCGCTGGATCAGGGGTGTCAGTATGCCCTGGTCGGGCACTCCGAGCGTCGCCAGCTCTTTGGTGAGACAGACGACGTGGTTGCCGAAAAGGTTGAACGCATCATTGCTGCCGGGCTTCAAGCGGTTGTTTGTGTCGGTGAGACTCTGGAAGAGCGTGAGGCAGGTAAAGCCGAAGCGGTTGTCGCCTCCCAGGTAAGGGCAGGGCTGGCGAAGGTCGCAGAAGGCCAGTGGCAGCGTGTGATTGTTGCCTACGAGCCGGTCTGGGCAATCGGCACCGGTAAAACCGCTACGGCGAAAGACGCCCAGGCGATGCATGGGTCGATCCGCCAGGTGCTTTCAGAGATGGGTGCGCCGGCCAATGAAATATCCCTGCTTTACGGGGGCAGCGTAAAAGCGGATAATGCAGCCGCTCTTTTTGCCGAGCCGGATATTGACGGCGGTTTGATCGGCGGAGCGTCGCTCATAGCAGAAGATTTTGTAAGTATTTGCCGGAGTGTTCCGGCGAGTACCTGAATTTAAAGGTTCGCGAGAGTCGTTATGGATTGGGTAGAGACACTGGTAGTCGTTGTGCACGTGGTGATCGCGGTGGCGCTGGTGGGTCTGGTGCTGATCCAGCAGGGCAAAGGCGCTGATGCTGGTGCCGCCTTTGGTGGTGGCGCTTCCCAGACAGTTTTTGGTAGCCAGGGTAGCGGCAGCTTTCTGACCCGCTTTACGACCCTGCTCGCAGTGGTCTTTTTTGTAACAAGTTTCTCGCTGGCGATTTTTGCCAAGCAGCGTGCCGAAGTGGCTGGGGAAGCGGGTATTCCTGTTGTTCAGGAGTCCAGAAGTGCTGCCCCGGCTGATAGCGCTGCTAACAATGGTGAAGGCGCCGCCAGCGAAACCGAGGGTGGGGAGTCTGATCTCCCTGAACTCGAGTAAGAATGTTGCCCGGGTGGTGAAACTGGTAGACACGCTATCTTGAGGGGGTAGTGGCGAAAGCCGTGCCGGTTCGAGTCCGGCCCCGGGCACCATAATAGAAGAAAAACGGCTTGGATTTTCCAGGCCGTTTTTTTTGGTCAGTCCTTGACCAGTCTGCCTGGCGTCTCTATACTCCGGCGGATATTGGGACCTGCCGCGTGGTGCTGGCGGGTTTCTGGCAGGCCAGGTGTCTGTCAGCAGGAAGCGGTACACCGGTTTGCTTCCTGCGAGTTCTTGCAACAAAAGGCCCCATTGTTCGGGGCTTTTTGATTAAGGGGCCTGGCGCAACGGGCCCTGGTGCATAAAAAGGGCTGATAAAACAGCCCTTTTTTTGTTTTTGGGGCCGGTAAATTGATAACGGAGAAGGCGCAACTTGTCAGCCAAGCTTAAGCAACTGGAAGACATTCTTCAGCCCGTAGTGGAAGGCCTGGGGTATGAGTTCTGGGGCATTGAATTCCGCTCGCAGGGCCATCATTCCCTGTTACGGGTGTTTATTGACGATGCCGAGAACGGCATCGGCATCGACGACTGTGAAAAAGTCAGTCGTCAGATCAGCGGTGTGATGGATGTGGAAGATCCCATCCAGACCGAATACACGCTTGAGGTCTCATCCCCGGGGATGGATCGCCCGCTGTTTCGTCTTGAGCAATACGAGGCCTTTGTTGGTCACCAGGTTCAGATTCGTCTCCGGATGGCATTTGAGGGGCGCCGGAAGTTTCAGGGGCTGATCAAAGGCGTGGAAGGTGATGATGTGGTTGTGGTCGTTGATGATCACGAGTATCTGCTGCCATTCGACAGCATTGAAAAAGCCCACATCGTGCCGGTATTTGAGTGAACGATTTGAATAAAGTCCGTGGACGCACAGTTGATTTTAAGGGCAGGGCAATCCAATGAGTAAAGAGATCTTGCTGGTGGTTGAATCCGTCTCGAACGAGAAAGGTGTCGAGAAGGATGTGATCTTTGAAGCTATCGAGCTGGCACTGGCCACCGCTGCCAAAAAGCG
Source organism: Marinobacter maroccanus (assembly GCF_002933275.1). GTDB lineage: Bacteria > Pseudomonadota > Gammaproteobacteria > Pseudomonadales > Oleiphilaceae > Marinobacter > Marinobacter maroccanus. The sequence goes on along the minus strand of NZ_PSSX01000007.1, from coordinate 28,684 downwards.
CTTTGAAGACGAAGAGGCGGATATCCGAGTCTCAATCGACCGGAAAACCGGCGAATACGAAACCTTCCGTCGTTGGCTGGTGGTGGATAACGATGCCGTTCCTGCGCTGGGCACTGAGCTCACCCTGCAGGAAGCGGAAGAAATCGACCCGGCCCTGAAGCCTGGCGATATCCACGAGGAGAAAATCGAATCCGAAGCCTTTGGCCGTATCGGCGCTCAGGCTGCCAAGCAGATCATCTTCCAGAAGGTTCGTGAAGCAGAGCGTACCAAGATCGTGGACAGTTACCGCGACCGCGTTGGTGAGCTGGTTTCGGGTACCGTCAAGAAAGTGACTCGGGACAATGTCATTGTTGATCTGGGTGCCAATGCCGAGGCCCTGCTGCCACGCGAATTCCTGATCCCGCGCGAGACGTTCCGCATGGGTGACCGGGTTCGTTCGCTGCTGCTGGAGATTCGTACCGATCATCGTGGTCCTCAGTTGATTCTCAGCCGCACCTCTTCGCAAATGCTGATCGAGCTGTTCCGCATCGAGGTGCCGGAGATTGCTGAAGATCTGATCGAGATCCGTGGCGCTGCCCGTGATCCCGGCTCCCGGGCCAAGATTGCGGTGAAGACCAACGATCGCCGTATCGACCCCGTTGGCGCCTGTGTTGGCATGCGTGGCTCCCGGGTTCAGGCCGTGTCCAATGAGCTGGGCGGTGAGCGTGTTGATATCGTGCTGTGGGACGACAACCCGGCCCAACTGGTGATCAATGCCATGGCGCCTGCAGAAGTGGCGTCTATCGTTATGGATGAAGACCGGCACACCATGGAAGTGGCTGTGGCGGAAGATAACCTGGCGCAGGCAATCGGCCGCAACGGCCAGAACGTTCGCCTGGCCACGGATCTGACAGGCTGGACCCTGAACGTGATGACCGAGGAAGAAGCCGGTGAGCGTCAGGAGCAGGAATACAGCCGGCTTGTCGAGCATTTCACTGGCAATCTGGACGTTGATGAGGAGTTTGCCGGCGTGCTGATTGAGGAAGGGTTTACCTCGATTGAAGAGGTGGCCTATGTGCCGATGGAAGAGATGCTGGCGATCGAAGGCTTTGACGAAGAAACTGTCACCGAGCTGCGCCGTCGTGCCAAGGACGTTCTGCTGAACCAGGCCCTGGCAAGCGAGGAAGCGCTCGAGGGTGCTGAGCCGGCAGAGGATCTTCTGGGAATGGACGGCATGGACCGTAGCCTGGCCTTCAAGTTGGCCGGCATGGGTGTGCGCACCATGGAAGATCTGGCAGAGCAGTCGGTTGGCGATCTGCTCGAGATTGAAGGTATGGATGAAGAGCGTGCTGGTCAGCTTATCATGACTGCACGTGCCCCCTGGTTTGAAGACCAGGCTTAATTCGGGAGGAGGACCAGTATGGCTGAAGTAACGGTAAAACAACTGGCCGAAGATGTAGGCGCTCCCGTGGATCGTTTGCTGAAGCAGATTGTGGAGGCTGGCCTGAAAGCCCGCTCCGAAAATGATTCTGTCTCCAGCGATGAGAAGCAGCAGTTGCTGGCCTATTTGAGAAAGACCCACGGTGAGGCCGACGCCGAACCGCGCAAGATTACCCTGAAGCGTAAGACCACCACCACGCTTAAGGCCGGCAAGGCAAAGACCGTCAATGTTGAGGTTCGCAAGCGCCGTACCTACATCAAACGTGCTGAATTGCAGCCTGAGGCTGAAGCGCCGAAGCCGGAAGAGCCGGTAGCGGAGCAGCAGCCGGAGCAAGCACCGGTGGACGAGGCGCCAAAGGTAGCGTCCGAGCAGGCAGCGCAGCCGGAGGCAGAGAAGTCCGCAGAGGCAGCGACATCAGAGCAGTCGGAGCAGGCAGAGAAGGTCGAGCCGAAGAAAGAGCCTGAGCCCGAGCCGGTTCCCGCTCCGGAAGACATGCCGATGCCGCCGCCCGAGGGTGAAGGCAAGGATCGGAAGCCGAAGAAAAAGAAAGAAAAAGTTCGCGAGCGCGGCGACGAGATTGAAGAGGGCAAGCCGAAGAAAAAGCAGGCTGGCCATCGTGGTCCTCGCAGTCGTCCGGTGGAAGAGCCGCTGGTTATCTCCGAGGATGAGGAAGAGACCACGCTGCGTAAGCCGCTGCGTGCGAAAAAGAAACCCAAAGAGAAGCGTCATGCTTTCGAGAGGCCGACCAAACCAATGGTCAGAGAAGTAGAGATTCCGGAAACGATTTCTGTCGGCGACCTTGCCCAGCGTATGGCGGTCAAGTCGGCTGATGTCATCAAGACCCTGATGGGCATGGGCGTCATGGCCACCATCAACCAGGCACTGGACCAGGAAACAGCGGTTCTGGTGACCGAGGAGCTGGGTCATAAAGCCAAGACGGTAAGCGAAGATGCATTCGAGGAAGAGGTTCTGAGCGAATTCTCCTTCGAAGGTGGCGAGAAAACCAAGCGTGCTCCGGTTGTGAGCGTGATGGGTCACGTTGACCACGGTAAGACCTCCCTTCTCGACTATATCCGTCGTACCAAGGTGGCCTCGGGTGAGTCTGGCGGTATTACCCAGCACATTGGTGCTTACCACGTAGAAACGGATCACGGCATGGTGTCCTTCCTGGATACCCCGGGGCACGCGGCCTTTACTGCCATGCGTGCCCGCGGTGCCCAGTGCACTGACATCGTTATTCTGGTCGTCGCCGCCGATGATGGCGTGATGCCGCAGACCAAGGAAGCGGTGCAGCACGCCCGTTCCGCCGGTGTGCCGATCGTTGTTGCCATCAACAAGATGGACAAAGAAGGGGCGGACCCTGATCGGATCAAGAGTGAGCTGGCTGCTCTGGAAGTTGTTCCGGAAGACTGGGGCGGGGACGTTCAGTTCGTACCCGTTTCCGCTCACACCGGTGACGGCATCGACGCGCTGCTTGAAGCCGTCTTGCTGCAGTCCGAAATCCTCGAACTTGAGGCATCTACGGATGCACCGGCCAAGGGTGTGGTCGTGGAATCCAGCCTCGAGCGCGGACGCGGCTCCGTAGCGACCGTTCTGGTTCAGAACGGTACCCTGCGCCAGGGTGATATGGTTGTTGCCGGAGCCTATTTTGGTAAGGTCCGGGCGATGACTGACGAAGCTGGCAAGCAGGCCAAAGAAGCTGGCCCGTCGATTCCGGTCGAGATTCTCGGTCTGAATGGTACACCAGACGCCGGTGACGAATTCTTTGCAGTTGCCGACGAGAAGAAGGCCAAAGAGCTGGCCGAATTCCGTCAGAGCCGGGAGCGGGAGCAGCGTCTCCAGCGCCAGCAGGCGGCCAAGCTTGAGAACCTGTTCGAGAACATGGGCAAGGACGAGGTCAAAACCCTCAATGTCGTGCTCAAAACCGACGTTCGTGGTTCTCTGGAAGCCATTACCAAGGCCCTGCAGGACCTCGGTAACGAGGAAGTCCAGGTCAAGATCGTATCTTCTGGTGTCGGTGGTATTGCTGAGACCGACGTCAGCCTGGCCATGGCCACCAGTGCGGTTATCTTCGGCTTTAACGTGCGTGCCGACAGTGCCTCCAAGCGCCTGGTTGAACAGGAAGGTCTGGATCTGCGCTACTACAGCATCATCTATAACCTGATTGATGATGTGAAAGCGGCCCTGACCGGCATGCTGGCTCCGGAGTTCCGCGAAGACATTGTTGGTATCGCCGATGTTCGCGATGTGTTCCGTTCGCCGAAGTTTGGTCAGGTAGCCGGTTGTATGGTTACTGAAGGTACCGTGTACCGTAACAAGCCGATCCGGGTTCTGCGGGATAACGTGGTTATCTTTGAAGGCGAGCTGGAATCCCTGCGTCGCTTCAAGGACGACGTGCCTGAAGTCCGTAACGGCATGGAGTGCGGTATTGGCGTTAAGGGTTACGACGTGAAAGTCGGTGACCAGATCGAGGTCTTCGATCGCGTCCGGGTCGAGCGCAAGCTTGAGTCCACGGGGGCCTGATGCCGAGAGAGTTCAGTCGTATTGATCGCATCGGCGATCAGATGCAACGGGAACTGGCCCAGCTCATCCAGCGGGAAGTGAAAGACCCGCGGGTGGGCATGGTCACGGTAAACGCGGTCAAGGTCAGTCGTGACCTTGGCTACGCTGATATCTATGTGTCCCTGCTTTCCACCGAGGAACTGACGGAGGAGTCTCCGGAGGTCAAGGAATCGATTTCGGTGCTCAACAAGGCCTCAGGCTTTCTGCGCGGTCAGGTTGGGCGCGCAATGAAGCTGAGGGTTGTGCCCCAGTTGCGGTTTCACTTTGATACTTTGCAGGGCTACAGTCGCAAGATGGATAGCCTCATTCGCGAAGCGGTTGGAGACAAGCCGGCTGTGGACCGCAATGGTGACGACGATCAGGACGATCCGGAGCGTAACGCTTGAGCCGTAGACGCAAAGGCCGTGACGTTAACGGCATCCTGGTTATCGACAAGCCCGCCGGAGTCACCTCCAACGGCATTCTGCAGCAGGTCAAGCGCCTGTTCGGAGCCGCCAAGGCTGGCCACACCGGCGCCCTCGATCCCCTGGCTACCGGGGTGTTGCCTCTGTGTTTCGGTGAGGCCACCAAGTTCTCCCAGATGATGCTCGACAGCGATAAGGCCTACATTGCCACCGCCCGGCTCGGAATTCAGACCGAAACCGGTGACAGTGAAGGCGCCGTTTTTGGTGAGAAACCGGTACCCGCAGGTCTGACCTCTGATGTGCTGGAGCCGGTTCTGGACCGTTTCCGGGGCGATATCCAGCAGGTTCCTTCCATGTATTCGGCGCTCAAGCACAAGGGGCGTCCGCTCTACGAATATGCCCGCGAAGGTATCGAGGTGGAGCGCCCGGCCCGACCGGTCACCATCTATGAACTGACTCTTCTGGACATTCGTGAGAATGAGCTGGATATCGCTGTCAGCTGCACCAAGGGTACGTACATTCGCTCACTCGTTGAGGATATTGGCGAAGCCCTGGGTTGCGGTGCCCATGTAACGGCATTGCGCCGCACCATGGCCTCGGGGTTTACCCTGACCAATGCCCATGCAGTGAGTGATCTCGAGGCGATGCGTGAGCGGGGTGAAAGCCTCGATGGCCTGCTCGTGGCACCGGATGCGGCACTGTCCATGTTCCCCGAGCACCGTCTGGCGGGGCAGGCGCTGGTATCGATCTTGAACGGACAACCGGTTAGAATACCGGGCCGGGCCTATGAAGGCTTCGTGCGTCTCTATGCAAATGAGAGCGCTAACGAAAGCTTCGTGGGGCTGGCAGAAGCATTCCCGGAAGGCGAGCAGACCAATCTGGTCCCTCGCCGACTGGTGAAGAGCAGCGGAAAGCGTTAGGCGCGCCGCTGTCTAGCCGGGCTGTAGAGATGCGCGGTTCGGCCGTATTCAAAAGCATCGCAAACAATGAGGTGAGTTATGGCACTTTCTGCCAACGAGAAAGCACAGATCGTTCAGGATTTTCAGCAAGGTGATGGCGATACCGGTTCCCCTGAAGTTCAGGTGGCACTGCTGAGCGCCAACATCAACAAGCTGCAGGATCACTTCAAGGCCAACAAGCAGGATCACCATTCCCGCCGCGGCCTGATCCGGATGGTAAACCAGCGTCGTAAGCTGCTGGACTACCTCAAGCGCAAGAACGCCGACCGTTACCTGGAGCTCATCCAGCGTCTGGGTCTGCGTCGCTGATCCGGGTCTTTACGACCTGAGGGCTGCGCCGGTATTTTTGGTGGCAGCCGTCAACCGGCAGGCTCTGTAAAGGGCCTGGCGGTTGTGCTTGTCTCTCACTGCAGTTGGATTGTCTGTGTTATCGAAGGAATCCCTGTCGTAATGGAAAGCCGAAATTGATAGCAGGTTGTTGAAAAGCCCGGGCCCGGCGGCCTCTGGAATGCCGCCCTTCCAACCGGGGTTTTGCAACAGCCTGTTAGCTTTCAGACGGGTTGCTCTTCAGACCACAGCAAATCATCTGCAGAACTATGGTTTCGAGCGCAGGGGCGCCCGAAACGAATCAATCTGGAACAGATAGACCAGGAGTTTTTTGTGGATCTGAAACCTTTCAAGAAATCATTCGAGCTTGGCGGCAAGACCGTCACTCTGGAAACCGGCCGTATTGCCCGTCAGGCAACCGGTTCCGTACTGGTAACCGTAGATGATATCTCCGTTCTCGGTACCGTTGTTGGCGCCAAAGAAGCGAAGCCCGGCCAGCCGTTCTTCCCGCTGACCGTGAATTACTTCGAGAAGACCTACGCCGTGGGCAAAATCCCCGGTGGCTTCTTCAAGCGCGAAGGTCGTCCTTCCGAGAAGGAAACCCTTACCTCCCGTCTGATCGACCGCCCGATTCGTCCGCTGTTCCCGAACGGGTTCATGAACGAAGTTCAGGTCATCACCACGGTTATGTCCTCCAGCAAGAACCAGGATCCGGATATCGCCGCGATGCTGGCCGCTTCTGCCGCATTGTCCATCTCCGGTATTCCGTTCGATGGCCCCATCGGTGCGTCCCGTGTGGGTTACACCAACGAGCGCGGTTACTTCCTGAACCCGACCTTTGAAGAGCTGCAAACCTCACTGCTGGACATGGTTGTTGCCGGCACCGAAGACGCAGTTCTGATGGTTGAGTCCGAAGCCAAGGGCCTGACCGAAGACCAGATGCTGGGTGGCGTTCTCTATGGCCACCAGGAAATGCAGACTGCGGTTGCCGCCATCAAGGAATTCGCAGCGGAAATTGGCAAGCCCCGTTGGGAGTGGCAGCCAGCGACCGAGAACACCGAGCTGCTGAACGCCATCAAGGCCGACTTTGCCGATGCTATCGAGGAAGCCTACGGCATCCGCGACAAGATGGCCCGTTACGAGCGCCTGGGTGAGGTGAAAGCCGCTGCCGTTGAAAAACTGGCCGGTGAAGAGGAAGGCCAGCCTTCCGAAGACGAAGTTAAAAAGTACTTCGGCAAGATCGAGAAGAGCGTGGTTCGCCAGCAGGTTATTGATGGCAAGCCCCGGATCGACGGTCGTGACAACAAGACTGTTCGTCCGATCGAAATCGAAGTGGGCGTTCTGCCCAGCGTTCACGGTTCCGCCCTTTTCACCCGTGGCGAGACCCAGGCCATCGTGACCACCACGCTGGGTACCTCCCGCGATGTGCAGATCATTGATGCCCTGGAAGGCGAGCGCAAGGATCCGTTCCTGTTCCACTACAACTTCCCTCCGTACTCCGTAGGTGAAGCTGGTCGTGTGGGCACCCCGGGCCGCCGCGAAGTTGGTCACGGGCGCCTGGCCAAGCGCGGTGTTCTGGCGGTTATGCCGACCCTGGAAGAGTTCCCGTATGCCATCCGTGCGGTTTCCGAGATCACCGAATCCAACGGTTCCAGCTCCATGGCTTCGGTCTGTGGTTCCAGCCTGGCACTGATGGACGCGGGTGTGCCCATCAAGGCACCGGTTGCCGGTATCGCCATGGGTCTGGTCAAGGAAGGCGACAAGTTCGCGGTTCTGACTGACATCCTGGGTGACGAAGACCACCTGGGTGACATGGACTTCAAGGTTGCCGGTACCCAGGAGGGCGTAACGGCCCTGCAGATGGATATCAAGATCAACGGCATCACCGACGAGATCATGGAGCTTGCCCTTGAGCAGGCACACGCAGCGCGTCTGCACATCCTGGGCGAGATGAACAAGGTTATCTCTACCCCACGTGCCGAGCTGTCTGCCCGTGCTCCGAGCATCACCACCATCAAGATCAACCCGGAGAAGATCCGCGACGTTATCGGTAAGGGCGGTTCTGTTATCCGTGCGATCTGTGACGAAACCGGTGCTTCCATCGATCTGGATGATGACGGCAACGTGAAGATCTACGCTGACAACCAGGAAGCTGCCCAGGCGGCGGTGAACCGGGTCAAGGAAATCACGGCTGAGATCGAAGTAGGTGCTATCTACAAAGGCCGCGTTGAGCGCATTGTGGACTTCGGTGCCTTCGTTAACATCCTGCCCGGCAAGGATGGTCTGGTGCACATTTCCCAGATCTCTGATCGCCGCATCGAGAACGTGACTGACGAGCTGAGCGAAGGTCAGGAAGTTCTGGTGAAGGTGCTGGATGTGGACAACCGTGGTCGCGTGAAGCTGTCCATGAAGGAAATCAAGGAAGGCGACCAGCCGACCGATTTCTCTGCCTGAGGGAACTTTCCCTGAACGGTAGGTCGGATTAGCCAAAGGCGTAATCCGACAAAGAAAAACCCGCCTGTCCTCTGGATTGGCGGGTTTTTTATTGCGACATAAACCGAATCATTTCCTTCCGATACCCGGGAATTACAAACGTCGCCCCATGCGGCGTATCTGTCTGCAAAAACTCCTTGGGCCCCTCCGCAGCTTCGTACAGGGCCTCCCCATGATGAAACGGAATAATCCCATCCCGAACGCTGTGAATCACCATTACGGGCACCGGGCTGATGCTGGGAATATGATCCACGCCCTCGTAGTCCTCAGGAATCGTCCAGCTCAGCGGAATCTGCAACGGCCAGGTAAGCCAGAATTCCCCCAGCTTCTCCCGAGCGATTTTGCGAAAGCCTGAGAACGTGCCGTCCAGGATGACTCCGTTCAGCCGGGGATCCTCTTCCCTCTGAGTCCATTCACTGGCCAGGGCGATTCCTAGTCCACCGCCAAGGCTCTGGCCCAGGATGTACAGCGGTCGTTCACTCACTTCTGGCTTCCCAACCAGCCAGCGCAGGCCAGTTTCCACGTCGTGCAGGGCGCCTTCGATGTCCGGGTCGCCGGTGGATCTGCCGTAACCCCGGTAGTCGATGGTGAAGACGTTATAGCCTCTTTCTGGCAGCCAGGCCACGTTTAGGATATGACTGCTGATGTTCTGGGCGTTGCCATGGAGGAAGTAGACAGTGCCCCTTGCGTTGTTCTCAGGGGCTTCTGCAGGAAGCCACCAGCCGTGGAGGGTTTCGTCGTCTGCGGTGTCGATGTATATGTCGTCATATTCAAGGTTCAGACGGTCCGGGGTGATGTAAGTCACCCGATCCGGGTAGAAAAAGACGCTGCTGCAACCGGACAGCAGCAGAAGTGCAGCCAGAAGCCCGGGCATCCGGGCGTTGGCGACGGTCAGAAGTAGGCGTGAAGTCCGGCGTGCCATGTGCTCTGGTACCTGTCGTAGTGATCTTCCCGGGTGAACTCAGCGAACAGGCTGAATTCCCGGCCGATGTGCCAGTTTGCTCTGGCGTAGAGCTGGTCCTGCCGGTGCTGGCTGCTGACAATCCAGGCCTTGGTTTTGGCGCCGGCAAGCAGGCTGAACTGGTTGTTCTGGTGGAGCAGGCCGATATCCGCGCCTGGAGCCGCATCGTAGCCTCGACGCAGGTCGTCGTCGATTTCCAGATCGGCGGTGGCGATGGCAAAAACCTGGGTCTGGTGGCCCAGGAGCCAGCTGCCACCGGCACCCCCCTCGAGGTAGGGCGTCAGGACCCGGTCGGTGCCGGTGTCGGTTCGGCGACCACCAAAGCCTACCTGCCAGGACAGCGGCGAGAAAAAGGCATTCCGGGGGCTTAACGAGCGGATTTCCACACCGGTGAGCTGTTCCAGTTGAAGCTCGTTGTTGTCTGTATAAAGGCGCGCGTCGAGTCGGAGGAACTGTAGCTGGGCGCCGGTGCGATAGCCGGCGGGCGGATCGAGGACGTCGTGGTAGGCCGGGCGCAGGGTCACCTGGGTGAATTCCCGGTGTTCCTGCTGGCCAGCCCCAAGACTCAGTCTGAAGGTGTCGTGGCCCTGGTCGTCTCTGACAACAGGCTCGGGCGGTTCCTCTGGTGGAGCAACGTTGCTTATCTGGCTTCGTTCTCTCAACAGGTCATGGGAAAGTGGCGCCGCGATTTCCCGGGGCCAGCCGTCGGCCTCGCTCTTGTAGCGAACGTAATCGTAGGTGGCGTCCAGAACATGGGCCCGCTGCTCGGCTGGCAGTGTGCTCACCTCATTGGCATCGGCATCTACATAACCGTTGGCGATCGCCGCCGCGAGGGTCTGATGATCGTCGGGCAGGGTAGAGAGACTGTAGGCCACGGAGGTGGCGGCCGAAGGCCGGTAATACACGTCGCTGACCAGATCCTTGTCCACTACCCAGCGTACCGTGTCCGACGGGATGGCGTGAGTGCTTACTTCTCCCAGCAGGTCCGTTCCCGGGCGCGCGATGTCTATCAGTGCCAGCAGGCGGTAAGCGCAGTTTTCGTCGAAGAAGTAATAGTCGAAATTGCGATCTCTGATCTCCCAGGCGTGGGCGATCATCAGGTCCACCTCGTCCTGTGTGAGGTTCAGTTTGTACTCCCACAGGTCGCGATGCTCGATGTCCGAGTACAGCCGTATTTTTTCATAGTAGGGCTGAACAGTCGTTATGCCGGGATAGCCCCCGAAAATGCCCTTGTAGGCAAACAGCAGTTCACTGTCGTGGGCCGCCGCATCGGCAGCATAGGAAATCGTGTTGGCCAGCAGCAGGTTGGTTTCTTCGTCGTCCTGGGGTGGGTCCAGGCGCAAAAACGTATGCCCGAACATCGAAGAGGGGCTGTTCAGGTATGAGGCGGCAAACACCAGGGTTACCGTCTCGGTGTTCAATGTTTCTGACCATTCCTGATAGCCGGGGCACTCGATTTCCGGTAGCGACAGATCGAGTTGCTGGCTGAGCCAGGTTTCCCGGGCCGGGAAACGGCAGCGGGCGTGTGCATCGCCGTCGCCGGGCTTCTGGATGGCTTCAAGGGTTGCTTCCAGCTCCGCCTGTGGCGAGTGCTTGCCGTCTTCGCTGAGAAAAAAGGCCGGATCGTCGGCCTGGCTGGTATATCCCTCGCCAAACCTGTCGGGCTGATAATGGATAAGTGTGAGCCAGGCAGGATCGAGATGGAGTTCGGATGTGTTTTCAGGCGTATTAGCCTGGGTTGGCAGGCTGGCTGCCAGCCAGATCAGCGCTGGCCCAATGCGAAGCATGTTGCCCATGGGTGTTTACTGTATCCGGGGTTGAACGGAATGGAGGATGGAACAATGCGCCGTCCCTGGCGCATGAGAAGTCCATTCAATGAGTCAGTATCAGGCTGCTACGTACTTGCTGAGAGACTCGTTTTTCTCCAGCAGCGCGACGATGGCATCGACCGCTTCGCCGGAGGTGGTGTCAGAGCTCGGGAAAATGGTGGCAAAGTTATCCTGCAGGACTTTCCGGAAGGCATCGCGATCCGCTTCGTCAACACCCAGAAGTACTGCCAGAGTGTCCAGGTTCTCGCCGGAACCGCGCGACATGTCCCGGGCGACCTTGTCGATGTTGCTGTCCATGTACATGGCCATGGACTGAACGGACTGGTTGGTCTGGCAGCCCAGGGTGCCTGTGGTCATACCGAAGGTCTGGTTACCAAAGGTCCCGTTGGTGGTTGCAGCCAGTACATGGGGGGCAATGCCGGACTGTCCTTTCCAGATCATGGCGCCTACCCCGCAGCCCGGTTGGGCAAAGGCCATAGAAGAGGCACCAAGAAGAATTGCACCTGCGATCAGTTTTTTCATTATCCACTCCTTTCTGTGGTTTAAAGCTGTCGTCGCAATACACAATGCTGCCCCTGACGTGGAGCAGCATTGCGAAAACGGCCCTGACTGGTCTTGTGGAGACAGGTTGACCGTTGATTTGAGTATAGTTGATCTCCAGCCAACGCAAGTTTAAAGATTGGTGAGTAATTGATTCGGCCCACAAAAAAAACCGGTGCATGTTGCCACGCACCGGTTTTGAGCTTGCTTTCAGGAGGTTTTGATTAACCGCCCAGGTAGGCGTTCTGGACATCCGGGTTTTCCAGCAGATTCTTGCCGGTGTCGTGCAGGCGAATCTTGCCGGTTTCCAGCACGTAGCCCCGGTCGGCCAGGTTCAGCGCCTGGTGAGCGTTCTGCTCCACCAGGAACACGGTGATACCTTCCTCGCGAAGCTGACCGATGATCTCGAAGATCTGCTTGATGATCAGCGGTGCCAGGCCCAGGGATGGCTCATCGAGGATGATCATCTCTGGCCTGCTCATCAGTGCCCGCCCGATGGCCAGCATTTGCTGCTCGCCGCCGGACATGGTGCCGGCACGCTGGTGCTCGCGTTCCTTCAGGCGCGGGAAGAGCTCGTAGACGTGCTGCTGGCTCTTGCGGATTTCGGCCTTGGTGTTGAAGAAACCACCCATGTGGAGGTTTTCCTCAACTGTCAGGCCGGAGAACACCCGACGCCCTTCCGGAACAATGGAGATGCCGGAGCGCATGATCTGGGCCGTGGATTCATTGGTGATCTCCCGGCCCTCCAGGAAAATGCGTCCTGAACTGGCCCGGGGATTACCGCACACGGTCATCAGCAGAGTGGTTTTACCGGCGCCGTTGGCGCCGATCAGCGAGACGATCTCACCCTTTTTGACCTCGACAGACACCCCGTGCAAGGCCTCGATCTTGCCGTAATGGGTATGGACATCTTCTAGTACTAGCATGTGGTTACCTCAGGCCTCGCCCAGATAGGCTTTGATCACGTCGTCGTTCTGGCGGATTTCTTCCGGTGTGCCACTGGCCAGGGGGCGTCCCTGGTTGATGACGTTGATGCGGTCGGAAATATCCATTACCAGGCTCATGTCGTGCTCAATCAGCACCACGGAAACGTTGTAGTCCTCTTTCAGGCTGATAATCAGCTGGTTGAGTTCCTTGGTTTCCGCCGGGTTGAGACCGGCCGCTGGCTCGTCGAGCATTAACAGCTTGGGCTCGGTCACCATGCAGCGGGCAATCTCCAGACGCCGTTGCTGGCCATAGGCGAGGTTGCCTGCTTCCCGGTTAGCCAGATCCAGCAGGCCTACCCGATCCAGCCAGTAAGCGGCCCGATCCAGGGATTTCTGCTCTTTGGTCCGGTAACTGGGGGTTTTGATCAGGCCAGAAATCAGGTTGGTGTTCAGGTGACGGTGTTGAGCCACCAGCAGGTTTTCCACCACCGTCATCTGGCTGAACAGCCGCACATGCTGGAAGGTGCGCACCATCCCTAATCGGGAGATCTTGTAATCAGGTTTACCCTGAACCTCTTTCCCCTCGAACAGGATCTTGCCTCCGGTGGGCTTATAAAAACCACTCATGCAATTGAATACGGTGGTTTTGCCGGCCCCGTTGGGGCCGATGATGGACACAATCTCGTGTTCCTGAACGTCCAGAGACACTTCGTCTACCGCCAGCAGGCCGCCAAAGCGCATGGACAGATTCTGTACTTCAAGCATCGTCTGTCACTCCTGCTTTTTCAGTTCAATGTGAATGCGGCGCATGGGCATCAGGCCCTGCGGACGCCAGACCATCATCAGCACCATGGCGGCGCCGAAAATCAGCATCCGGTACTCGGAGAATTCACGGGCCAGCTCGGGCAGGATGGTGACGGCGATCGCCGCCAGTACCACACCGATCTGCGAACCCATGCCGCCGAGTACCACGATGGCCAGGATGATGGCGGATTCCAGGAAGACAAACGATTCGGGGCTGATAAAGCCCTGTTTGGAGGCGAACACGGTGCCAGCAAAACCGGCAAAGAATGCGCCGATGGTAAAGGCGGACAGCTTCACTGCGGTGCGGCTCAGCCCCAGGGAGCGGGCAGCGATCTCATCTTCCCGCAGCGCTTCCCAGGCACGGCCCACCGGCATCCGCATGAAACGACGGATAACCAGGGCTGTGAACACCGCCAGAACCAGGGCAATCAGGTACAGGAAGATAACCTTGTGCTCACCGCTGTAAGCGATACCGAAGGTTTCGTGGAACGAGGTGTTGCCTTCTTCCTTCACCCGACGACCAAATTCCATGCCGAACAGGGTCGGATCCGGAATGCCCCCAATGCCGTTGGGGCCGCCGGTCAGGGTTGTCCAGTTATTCAGCAAGATCCGGATGATCTCGCCGAAACCCAGGGTGACGATGGCCAGATAATCCCCTCTTAGCCTGAGTACCGGGAAGCCGAGAACAAGACCGAACAGAGCGGCGAGCAGCGCGCCGATGGGCAGTGCCAGCCAGAACGAGATACCTGTGTACTGGGAAAGCAGTGCAAAGGTATACGCGCCAACGGCATAGAACGCCACGTAACCCAGATCGAGCAGCCCGGCCAGGCCAACCACCACGTTCAGGCCCAGGGCCAGCATGATGTAAATCAGCACGAGGGTCGCCAGGTCAACCGAACCACGGGATACAAAAAACGGCCAGAAAAGAGCCAGAACCACGATCCCGGTCAGTACCCAGGATTCGATTTTGGCCCGCCGGTTTTCTGCCATCGGCTCTTTCTTGGCCTCAGGAAGGGGGCTTGGAATGCTTCGCAGTGCGCCCAGGATATTTTCCCTGAACAACTGGAACAGGAATACGATCACCGCAGCGAGCAACACCATGGTAAGGGTGCTGGCATCGGCCCCGGTCAGGGTCACCTTGATGCCCTGGGCTTCAAGGTTGAAGCCGATGATCGGGTAGGAAATGATCAGTGTAATGATCGCGCAAAAGAGCGCGTGTCTGAAGTTGTAAGCAGCCATCAGATCTTCTCAACCTCCGGTTTGCCGAGCAGGCCGGTGGGTTTGAACAGCAGAATCAGAATCAGCAGGCTGAACGAGATCACGTCCTTGTATTCACCGCTGAGGTAGCCGGAGGTCATGCTCTCTGCCACACCCAGTATCAGACCGCCCAACATTGCGCCAGGGATGCTGCCAATGCCGCCAAGTACTGCTGCGGTAAAGGCTTTCAGGCCGGCAATGAAGCCGAACAGAGGGTCAACCGAGCCGTAGTACATGCCCAGGAGCAGGCCGGCAACCGCCGCCAGTGCTGCACCGATTACGAAGGTCGCTGAAATGATGCGGTTGGTATCGATGCCAAGCAGGCTGGCCATGCCCAGGTCCTGTGACACCGCACGGCAGGCACGACCAGTCCGCGAGCGTGATATGAACAGGGACAGGGCTGTCATACAGATCAGTGTGGTGATGAAGATGGTGATCTGCATATAGGACAGAGACATCTGGAAGCCGTCACCGGAACCGAAGTTGAAACCGCCGTCGATCAGCGCCGGGAAACCGATGTTCCGGGAGCCCTGTGCCAGGTGAACGTAGTTCTGGAGAAAGATGGACATACCGATGGCGGAGATCAGCGGGATCAGGCGATGACGCCCCCGCACAGGCCTGTAGGCCACCCGTTCCACTGCCCAGCCCATGGAACTGGAGACGATCATGGCGCAGAGCAGGGCGACGATCAGTATCAGGGGCAGCCAGGCAATGCCCAGGGCAGCGAGGCCGGTAATGGCAATCAGCGCGGTGTAGGCACCGATCATGTAGATTTCACCATGGGCAAAGTTGATCATGCCAATGATGCCGTAAACCATCGTGTAGCCGATGGCGATCAGGGCATAGGTGCTCCCGATCGTCAGCCCGTTTATGAGCTGTTGCGAGAAATACAGGAGGTCTTGCATTGTTATGGGACTCCGAAAGCCTGCTCCCTCCGCTTCCACACCCCATGCCCGGGATATCCGGGCAGGAGGTGGGGGAGGATCAACAGGAGCCTAGAAAAACACCTTCTCCCGGATCGCGGTGAGAAGGTGCTCTCATGATTACCGTTTGTTAACGATTTTGGCTCAGTTTACCGGAGTTTTGCTTCCATCTGAATGCCATTCGTACACAACAAACTCGAACGACTTCATGTCGCCGGCCTTGTCGTACTCAACGGTGCCGATCGGAGTCTGGAAGGTGCCTTCGCGCAGGGCGGCAGCAACATCAAACGGGTCGGTGGAGCCAGCCGCTTCAATGCCTTCGGCAACCAGTTGTACGGCAGTGTAGGAGGTCAGAACGAACGGACCGGAGGGATCCTCGCCTTTCTCTTCGAACGCCTTAACCAGCGCCTGGTTTTCGGCTTTCTGGTCGAACGCCGGTGGCAGGGTTACCAGGAGGCCTTCGGCGGCTTCGCCGGCGATGGTGTTGATGTCCTTGTTACCCACGCCCTCGGGGCCCATGAAACGGGCATCCAGATCAGCTGAGCGCGCCTGGCGAAGGATCAGACCCAGTTCCGGGTGGTAACCGCCATAATAGACGTAGTCCACATCGGCCTGCTTGAGTTTGGTGACCAGCGAGGAGAAGTCCTTGTCGCCGGCAGTGATACCTTCGAACATGGCGATTTCCACGCCCGCATCTTTCAGGGTGTCACGAACCGCCGTGGCAATGCCTTCACCGTACTGCTGCTTGTCGTGAACAATGGCCACGCGCTCCGGGTTCTGGGAGGCAATGTAGTTGCCTGCAACCGGACCCTGCATGCTGTCCAGGCCAATGGTACGGAATACCAGCTCATAGCCACGCTCGGTGATTTCCGGGCTGGTGGAGGCCGGGGTCACCATCAGAATGCCTTCATCTTCGTAAATGTCAGATGCGGGCTGGGTGGAGCTGGAACACAGGTGGCCGATCACGAAGCGTACGCCGTCGTTGACCAGACTGTTGGCAACGGTAACGGCCTGCTTCGGATCACACACGTCATCGTATTCCACGGCAACCAGCTCTTCCCCCATAACACCGCCGTTGGCGTTGATCTGCTCGATCGCCATGCGGGCACCAGAGAATTGCATGTCACCGTACTGGGCAACGGGGCCTGTCATGGGGCCGGCAATACCGATCTGGATTTCTGCAGCGGCGTGGCCGGCGCCCATCAGGGCTACGGAAGTACTAACAGCAGTTACGAGTTGTTTTACTGAAGTTCTCATTGAGTCTGTCCTGTTTTATTTCAGGGTTATTCTTGTGTTCTCAGAGGGTTAAACAAACACCACACCTCACTGCTTGTCAAGCGAATGGGCAGGTGTTTGCTCCGGAACACGGGCCTGTCTGCAAAGGCAATTCCCGTGCCGCTCTGAGCGGTGTCACGCATCCGTGCCGTCTTCTTCATCCTGTGAGACCAGCGCCCGGAAGCTCTCATGTTCACGTAGCTGGTCAAAACTCACGTCTACGGAAGCATCGTCGCGGTATGCCTCCGAAATTTCAATAGCTTTCTTCAAGGTGCTGACTGCGTCGTCCCAGCGGCCAATTTCCGCATAGGCGCATGCCAGCTGATAGTGCGCGTGGCCATTATCCGGTGCAAGTTTCAGGGCCCGCTGACAAAGACTGATGGCCCAGAGCGGTTCCTGCATTTCCAGAACGGCGTCAGCCTTGTAGCTCAAAGCCTCCACATCATCCGGGCGAAGATCCAGAATCTGATCGTAGGCGGAAATCTTGTTCTGCTGTGAGGTTTCCTGGCTGGCTTTGAGCCACAGCGAATGCACTTCGTTGGTGCGCTCAATCTCGGCCTGGTTCTGGTGGATAATGTCGGATTTTTGCTTTAGCTGCTCTTCGATGAATTCGAGTCGCTTCTCGTATTCAATCACCAGTTCGTTAACCCGCTTTTCCGCCAGGCTGGTGAGCTGGTTCCGCATATCCCGGATGGAGTTCCAGCCGATAACCACGAGAATCGATGTGGCGCCCGCTATCAGGTAGAAGAAGTAGGTCACGGTATCGGTGGCATAGGACATGGTTTTGTCGGCAACAGACAACTCCTTGTCTACCACCTTTTCGATCAGTTCTGCCCGTGTGTTCTGCATCTCCTTGCGAAGCGCCTTGCTTTCCTCCAGCAGATACAGCTCCACAAAGGGCGTGTACATGGGCTCTTCCAGAGTCTTGATGCTCTCTTCCAGGTCTTCCGCGGTGAGCTCTTTCTCGGGTCCCAGCTTATCCTGACCGTAGAGGGTGCCGGCGAATGTCGTCATGAAAAGAAAAGGCAGGAAAAACTTGATCATCGGGCGCGGTCCGTCCGTCTGTCTGTCGAAAAGAAATAGAGGTGTGACCATAGCATAGTGGCTGGCCGAAAAAATGCCGTGAATCTTCCTGACTTGCAATTCGCGGTACAAAGACCTCTAATAGTTAGGGGTATAAATAAATTGCCAATGCCGAATCGGAGTATTGCTGTGAACAGTTATGAAGATGTGCTGGTGGCTTTAAGACGTGTCATCCGGGCAACAGACCTTCACTCAAAGCGGCTGAGCAAGCATGCCGGGCTGACCGGGCCGCAGTTGCTGATCATGAGAACGATTCGGGATCTTGGCGAAGTGACCATCGGCACCATTGCCGACAAGGTCAGTCTCAGCCAGGCGACGGTAACGACGATTCTGGACCGCCTGGAGCACCGGAATCTGGTATACCGGGTGCGCAGCACTCAGGACAAGCGGAAAGTGCATGCTCATCTGACCGAAGAGGGGGCGGATCTGCTGGCCCGGGCGCCCAATCCGTTGCAGGAGGATTTCATCAAGAAGTTCCAGAGTCTGGCGGAATGGGAGCAGACCATGATATTGGCCTCTCTGCAGCGGGTGGCCAACATGATGGATGCCGATGATATTGATGCGTCGCCGGTGCTGACCGTGGGGTCGGTTCTGAAGGACGATGGCTGGAAAGAAAAGGCCTGAACAGTGGTGTCGGATTACGACCCGGAGGGTCTAATCCGACCTACAAATCAGCTATCATCCGACCTACAAATCAGCTATGGCAATCGTCGGATTAGACCTACAAATCAGACGTCTCGAATTCGTAGGTCGGATTAGCAAAGCGTAATCCGACAAGCCCGCACGATTTATGTACCGAAGCCCGTAAGTCGGCTCAGCAAAGCGTAAGCCGACAAACCCACACAATTAATGCACCGAAGACCCCTTCCTGGGCTTGTTCCCGAAGCACACCTGGAACACATCGCTGTAATGCTTGGCAAAGTTCACCACCAGGCCTTCCTTCAGGTACTCCGGCAGTTCCTCATAATCACCACGGTTCGCTTCCGGCAGGATCAGGTTGCTGATTTTTTGCCGGCGCGCTGCAATGACCTTCTCTCGGATACCGCCCACCGGCAGCACCTGTCCGGTCAGCGTAAGCTCTCCTGTCATGGCGATATTCTGCTGCGGCGCTTCGCCGCGTGCGATGGACAGCAACGCAGTAGCCATGGTGACACCGGCGCTGGGGCCGTCCTTGGGCGTAGCGCCTTCGGGTACGTGCAGATGCACGAAGGATTTGTCAAAGAAAGTCGGGTCCCCTTTATAGCGTTTGAGGTTCGAGGACACATAGCTGTAGGCGATTTCGGCAGACTCCTTCATCACATCCCCCAACTGGCCGGTCAGTTTGAAGCCGCGTTGAGAGCTGTGGATTCTGGATGCCTCAATGCTCAGGGTGGCTCCGCCCATGGCGGTCCAGGCCAGGCCGGTTACGACACCGGTGCCTTTTAGGGATTTCTCTTTTTTGAACGAAGGCTGTCCCAGATAACTCTGCAGATCCGAAACACCCACCTTCACCGGCTGGTCCGGGTTTTCCAGCAGCTTCACGATGCCCTTGCGCATAATCTTGTGCAGTAGCTTCTCCAGGCTACGCACGCCAGCTTCGCGGGCATAGCCCTCAATAACCTGCTTGATGGCGGCGTCGGTGATGTTGAGTTGCTTTTTCAGCAGCCCGGCCCGCTTCAGCAGCCTGGGCAGCAGATAGTGCTTGGCGATCGCCAGTTTCTCTTCCGCGATGTAACCGGACAGGCGAATCACATCCATGCGATCCAGAAGGGGCCGCGGAATCGTGTCCAGTTGGTTGGCGGTGCAGATGAACAGAACCTTGGAAAGGTCCATGCGCACGTCCAGGTAGTGGTCCAGGAAGTCACGGTTCTGTTCCGGATCCAGGGTTTCCAGCAGAGCGGAAGCCGGATCGCCCTGAAAGGACGCACCGATCTTGTCGATTTCATCCAGCATGATGACCGGGTTCGCCACTTTTGAATCTTTCAGCGCCTGCACAAACTTGCCGGGCATGGCGCCGATGTAGGTGCGCCGATGGCCCTTGATTTCCGCTTCATCCCGCATGCCACCAACACTGAAGCGGTAGAATTTCCGGCCCAGTGCATCCGCCACGGAATGGCCAATCGACGTCTTGCCAACGCCGGGCGGGCCCACCAGCAGGAGGATCGAACCGCTGACCTCGCCCTTGAAGGTACCTTCAGCCAAAAACTCGATGATGCGATCTTTCACATCGTCCAGGCCGTCGTGATCGCGGTCGAGAATCCGGCGGGCTTCGGCCAGATCGAAGTGGTCTTCCGAGTGAACGCCCCAGGGAACCTGGGTCAGCCAGTCAAGATAATTACGGGTGACGCCATATTCCGGCGAGCCCTGTTCCAGCACCTGCAGTTTTTCGATTTCATCGTTGAAGCGCTCCTTAACCGCCTCGGGCGGGTTGAGCTCCGCCATGCGTTGCTGGAAACGCTCCACATCTGCGGTCTTGTCGTCCTTGGCCATGCCCAGCTCGCGCTGAATGACCTTGAGTTGTTCCTTCAGAAAGAACTCGCGCTGATGCTTCTGCACCTTGGCGTTAACCTCTTCGCTGATTTCCGACTGCAGCCGGGCAACTTCCTGTTCCTTGCGCATCAGCAGCAGGACCTTCTCCATGCGGCGGAGCAGGGGAATGGTGTTGAGCACATCCTGCAGCTCGTTGCCCGGTGCGCTGGTCATCGAGGCGCCGAAATCAGCCAGCGGTGAGCTGTCGTCCGGTCCGAACCGGGAAAGGTATTGCTTTACCTCTTCGCCATAGAGGGGGTTGGTGCGCAGCAGCTCCTTGATCGCGCTGATAATGGCCAGGGTGTAGGCCTTGAGCTCGTCTGCGTCTTCTTCCGGTTCCACCGGGTACTCAACTTCCACCAGATAAGGCGGCTTGCGGCGCAGCCACTGGACAATCCGGAAGCGCTGAAGCCCTTGGGCAATGAACTGGACCTTGCCACTGTCGTTCTGGGCATGATGCACACGCACGGCGCAGCCCACCGTCTCAAGCTGTTCACTGGCAGGGGTGCCATCTTCGGTTTCCTGTTCTTCCACAAAGCAGATGCCCATGACCTTGTGATCGGTCTCGCCGACCCGTTTCAGGGTTTCCTGCCACGGATTCTGGTTTACCACGACCGGCTGAACCTGAGCCGGAAAGAAAGGTCGGTTTGAAACCGGCAGCACATACATGCGCCGGGGCATCATCTGCTGGGGCAGGGCGAGGCTTTTGCTGTGCTCGTCCTTGCCGATGTATTCGGTCACGTCCTCTTCGAATTCCTCAAGTGAATCGTTTTGCGTGTCATCATTCATGCCGCGAGCATCCATCCGGAAAGGTTGTGAATCCGCCCGGGACGGGCTGCTGAGTGGTTGTCCCGGAGCGTTGCTTACTAGCTATGTAACGGCAGATACGGTGATTTCAAGGAGTTGGGTTGGCACCGTTGGCGCTTGAATTTCCGGGAGTTGGCCCCATGTCTCTGACAACTCCGAACGATTCATTCGACTTTTTCAGGTGCCCTGCATGAGCAACTCTCCCTATATATTTGATGCCACCATGGAAAACTTCCAGCAGAAGGTTATGGAAGCTTCTGCCAGCACGCCCATTCTGGTGGATGTCTGGGCCGAGTGGTGTGCTCCCTGCAAACAGTTGACCCCTCTGCTGGAAAAACTGGCCGAGGATTACCAGGGCGCGTTCATGCTGGCCAAGGTGAACGCCGACGAGCAGGATCAGCTTACCTCGAGCCTTGGCGTGCGCAGCCTGCCCACAATCATCCTGGTGAAGAACGGCCAGGCCGTGGATGGCTTCAACGGCGCTCTGCCGGAGAGCGAGATCCGCAAGGTTCTCGACAAGCACGTGGAAGCGCCGAAGGAGGATCCTTACGAAAAGGCTCACCGAATCTGGGAAGAGGGGGATGTCGAGGGAGCGCTGGCCATCCTGTCCCAGATGAATCAGGAGGATCCGGAAAACCTGAAGGTCCTGATCGATCTGGCCCAGCTGAAGGCAGAAATGGGCGATCTGGAAACGGCTGAACAGGTGCTCGATAGCCTGCCGCCGGAAGAGAAGATGCAGCACCAGGCCAAGCAGCTGGCGGCCCGGATCAAGTTTCTCAAGCAGTCTGCCGAGTTGCCACCGATCAAGGATCTTGAGATGGCCCTGGAGCAGGATCCGAAAGACCCGAACGCACTGCACCAGTTGGCACTTCATCACGTATTACAGGAAAATAACGCCGAGGCCATGGACCTGCTGATCCGCCTGATGCGGGTAGACAGCAAATACAAGGACGAAGTGGCCAAGACAACGCTGATTGAGCTGTTCGACAAGCTGGGCAACAACAACCCGGATGTTCGGACCTATCGCCGGAAGCTCTATACCCTGATGCACTGATCGTTTGGTGTTAGCCAAACACAACGTAGGTCGGGTGGAGCCAAAGGCGAAACCCGACTGGTATTTCCGCAATGCTCAAACTCCCACCTCAACCCGACAACTGTGAACTCTGCGAACGCCCGGTTACCAAACTTACCCGGCACCACCTGATACCCAAACACCTGCACCGCAAAAAACGCTTCCAGAAATTGTTCACCAAAGAAGACCTGATCACCCGAACGCTCTGGGTGTGCCGACCCTGTCATAACGCAATTCATAAAGCCCGATCGGAACCGGACCTGGGGCTGTATTACAACACTCGGGAAAAGCTGCTGGAGCTGGAGGAATTGCGGACGTTTGTTGAATGGCTGAAAGACAAGCCGGAGGGGTTTGTGCCGAAGAAATAGATCGGTTGGAGGTACTGAGGTCTATTTAGTTCGAAAAGTCACATATAAGATAATCTTTTATAATGTTTTACATTGCAGGTGTTCTCTAAAAAACCAATAAAAACAATATTTTCCAGGCTGATTCAGCGCCTTGCTCGTTTTGTGAGCAAGACCCTACCTACCGAATGGTTTTTCCTTAGACTAGCCTCTTTGACGGTTCGCGACATTGCTGGATGTTAATTATGTCGGAGCCGACCGTCATAAAATAAGGATCTCAAGGAGAGACGCTTTGGATAAGTTCAAAAGGTTAGCGCTTGCTGTTGCAGTTTCCTCAGGCCTGGTTGTAACCGGTTGCGGTGGAGGCGGTTCATCGTCACCGTCAGCTGGCACCCCTCCTGGAGGTGATACCTCTGTTGTATCTGGTTCTGCAGTTAAAGGTGTGATGAAAAATGCTGTTGTCACTGCTTATGAACTGGATGACTCCGGTGAGCGATTGGAAGCACCGGTTGGCACAACTACAACAGACAGTAAAGGCCAATACCGTATTGAGCTTAATGATAACTACGAGGGTGGGCTCGTTGAGATCGAAATAACCGTGAGCTCTGAAACCCGCATGGTTTGTGATGCCTCAGACTGTGGGACTGTACCCAAAGGCGCCGACGTTCAGTTGCCGGAAGACTTCAAGCTTAACGCGATCGGTAAGGCAAGCGCGCCCGGCAGTGTCGTAAGTGTACCGGTAACCGCCTGGTCAACCATGGCAGCCAAGCGTGCAAAGACCCTCATTGCTGGCGGCAAGAGTGTTTCTGATGCAGCCAGACAGGCCAAAGCGGAAGTCAGTCAGGTGGCGGGCTTCGATATCGAAAACACCGTGGCTCGTGATGTGAACGATCTGGCGGGCGCCAGTGCCGCTGAAGCTCAGGCGGCCGTGATGAACGCGGCCGTTGCTGAGTTGGTCTTCGCAGGCGGAAGTGAAGGTGTTTCTGCGTCGTTGGACAGCTTCTCCGAGGCCCTCAATGACGGATCAATCAATAGCGAAGATACTTTCACAGCGACAAGCCTATCTTCAGCTGTAAAAACAGTGGTCGAGACAACAGAGGGCCTGGATGACGAAGCTCAGGAATCCCTGAATAACCAGACCGCTCAGCTCGATGCTGCCGGAGATAGCCTCGATACCAGCTATGACGAGGATCTGGACCTTGATGAGGGTGCCACGCAAGCAGACAAGATTGCCGCCTTCCAGGCGTTCGTGACCCAGTTCCGCAGCTGGGCCGGCTCTATTGATGAGACTGCCGCCGCTCTGCAAGATGAAACATCACCTGTTTCCGTTGGACTGGATGCGGATGTGGAAACCGTCCGTGACATATTCGCCCAGGCCGGCGTTACCGGCGATCTGGTAAGCAAGGTGCTGGATGCCTTCTCTCAACAGCTGGCCGGTACCGAAGGACGGGCGGCACTACTGAACGCTTTGGAAAGCGGCGAGCCATTCACAGCCCAGCAGGACTGGACTGATGAAGAAGATCCAACTGCCAGCGGTACCATGGACGCCACCCTCGTTTTTGAGGACACAGAATCCGGCCTCAAGGCTACGGCCACTGGTAGTGTTTCCCAGACTGGTGGAGAGACCCGCGAGTTTGACCTGGTTATCGGCACCAGCCTTGCTCAGGACGATCTGGAGCTGACCTACGATGCCGAGAAGGTTCTGTCACTGCTTGCACAAAACAATGTCACTGTCAGCGGTACGATTGGTGATGGCACCGGTTTTGAGCGGGCGGTGCTGGATCTGGTTGCCAACCTGGAGTTATCCGAAACGATTGCAGGCGAGGTTACGGCCGATGCGGTGCTGGAAAAATTCAGTGCCATTGCCCTGAACGGTTCCATTGCTCTTGCCAACCCAGAAGCAGCCAGCTTCAACGGCGAGATCTCTGTGAAGGCTGTAAACATGACAGGCTCCAGCTTCAGCGCTCTGGATGAGCCGTTCTCTCCGGAATCCTTTGCTCTGTCAGGTGATTTTACGGCCACTTCCGGACGTACTTTTAATCTCTCTACGTCCCTGAACAGCAGCAGTGCTCAGCGCTTCAACCTGTTCACCTACCTCGACTATAACGACACAACTGCGGCGTTTGATTTTGAGGTGGATCGTGCGGAGGTGGCGCAGTTTGTTGAGTATGATGAAACCGCTCAGGACTTCTGGTTTGATATTTATTCATACAGCTCCTGTTATGACTTCGAGTCGGGAACTGACGTTTTTGGTGAGCGAGTGGCCTACTCCGGTTGGTATAACAGCGAGCTCGATACTTATGGCGACAACTGCAATGTTTTGGATGACGCCGAAAATGCCGCTCTTGATCAACTGATCCTGGGCAAACTAGAAACCGCCGTTGGCGCGACCGTTGCTGGACAGTCACAAGTAGAATATGTGTCGGTATACGGTAGCAGCACGTCTGATCTTGCTGAGGTTAATGCAGACATTGCCTTCCCCGACCTGGAAACTGCCAACAACTTTGTAAACCTGTCGTTCAACATTGCAGCAGGTGTTTCTCTGGTTGATATGCCAAAAGCGACGGCTGTGGTTACCCTGACTCGTTCAACTCTGAACGGTGGTAGCGTACTCGCGAACGTCAGCTGGGATGGCGGCAGCTACAGCCTCAAGGTCAGCACCGATGAGCTGAACGCTGAAAACCCGGCAGTCAGCCTGGCATTCTGGAACCCGCAAGGATTCCGTCTTGAAGCGGTTGGCTCGGAAACGGCCAGCGGTGTTCAGAGTCTGACAGGTAATGTCTTCGTTAACGGTGAGGACATCGGTGATGTGGAGCTGCGAAACGGCATTCCTGTAATCACCTACCCGAACGGCGAAGAAACCGTGTTCGAGACATTGTTCTGATGAAAGTACCGGGAAACCGGAAAGAAAGGTGGGGCTTCGGCCCCGCCTTTTTTTTCGTTATAGCGAGTGTTAATGCCAATACAGCGCTGGCCGTGGAGATGTTTGGCAGGTTCGAGACCCAACTGGTAAGCGAGCCGGAGCCAATCAAAACTACATTGAGCGACTGGGGCAGTGAATTCGATTCAGGTAGCCGCCAATGGGCGATCAGCCATGCGGAGGCCGGGTTTCGGGAGCAAGGAATCGAGGTTTCGGTTTTCACCCGTGCGCTGGCGGATCTGAGGATGAATTCGGAGGCCGTGAGCTTTTATGGACGTATTGCTCGCAAGGAGCCGCTAAACGAAGGCGAACGGATTCCCGTTGCTCTGCGCGTCAACGGTTTTTCGGGGTCCGGCATTCGATCTGGCTATCGGCATAATGAGGAATCCTGGACAATTTCCGGCGGCATTTCTGTGTTCAAAACCCGTCATTTGATGAGCGGCACTCTTGATGGGGAGTTTGTGGCGGCCGCCGAGAATGACTATGACTTCAGCGCAGACGTTGACTACGTCTACTACCGGGACGTGATCTTTGATCGACCGGATGTAGAGAAAGCCAGTGGCATCGGTTGGGCTTTTGATATTGCTGCCAGTTGGCAACCCATGGAAAAGCTCGATTTGAACTTCCGGGCCGAGGATCTTTTCTCACGGATTAGATGGAAGGACGCGCCCTTCACGCTAGCACAGGCAAACACCGACAATAAGTCCTTCGATGACGATGGCTACGCTGTATTTGCCCCAACGATATCTGGCACGGAGGGGTATCGGGATACTTTTTATCAGGATCTGGATCCCAGATTTTATGGTACGGCCCAATGGCAAGAGGGCTCCTGGCTCACAGTAGTACACGCTCAGTATCAGTTCGGCTATGGGCTATATGGCGCCGGCTTCGGACGGGCGCTGGCGGATGGTACCCGGATATTGGCAAGCTACTGGCCAGAACTGGATTCCATCCAGTTGGAACTGACCCGAGGAAAATGGCAGGCCATGGTATCCGCAGATGCGCTCGAGTGGTCCAGCGTGCGCGCGGTCAGTCTGGGGCTTTCTTACAATTATTGAGCCAAACCTTTGCTGCTGGCCCCAGGCGCACATCAGCCCCAGATAGCTGAAAGAGTACCGTAGTGAGCGCCACTGATTATCTCGGAGGAGCTGTCCGGTAAGTTGCCGCACAACGTGATCTGGTGGTCTGTATGCACGAGTCTGTCCCCCGAGCCATGAATTACCCGCACTGGCAGTTGTATGTCCTCAGGCGCAAAAGGCCACGAATAAGCTATCAAAAACGAATCTCTGGCAAGCGCATCGGCTGCTGTGATCGAGCCCTGTTCCAACGCAGCGCAAAGGCTCTGCATAAATCCAGGACGAACAGAGTTTGACGACAGGTAGTGCTCTTCCTGATCGCCTGCAGCTCCTATGAGCGCCTGCGATAACTCATCCACAGAACCAGTAAGGGCCTCCAGTTCTTTTGCCAGCGTTTGGCGATCCACCAGCGCCGCCCGCCAGGTACTTGCGGTGAGCTCAGAGGCATACGCGTAGGGATTTTCCATCAAAGGAACCGCGGGCGTCGCAGCGATAACCAGTTGCTCGATTCGGTTGCCAAGATCATGGGCGGCCGCCATGGCGAATACGCCTCCCCCGGAGAAACCGGATATTCCGAATTTCTCCAGTTGCAGGTGATCAGCCAGTTGCCTCAGGTCATCGGAATGGTGTGAGAAGCCATAACCAGGGCAGGGGGTGGACTGTCCATAACCTGGGCGATCCGCAACAATGACCCTTACTCCCGAATCAATGAGCGTGTTCTCTAGGTGAAGCAGTTCGTTACGGGAACCGGGAATTCCATGGCAGTGGATCCAGGTGCCGTTCTCTCCGGTACCGATATCTGAAAAACTCAGATTACGACCGTCTGGCAGTCGAAGATTCAGGTTTCTTGAAGCATCAGTCATCAGGGGATCTTAGCGTGTCGGCGCAAAGTAACAGTATTCGCTGCAGGCTGGCCTGACGTCGAACGCCGGTCTTGCGCATGATGGATTTGAGCTGTGTTCTGCCGGTGTGTCGGGAAATCTGGAGCAGAGCGCTCGCCTCGTTGACATCCAGGCCGCTCACCAGAAGCGTTGCCAACCGACACTCGGCCGGTGTGAGCTGGTACATGATCGCCAATTGGCTTTGATTCAGGCGAGCTGGTCGCCCCGGGTCCAGAAGAAAGCAAAGTATCCCCTGTGCAACGGAGCGGCCGATATGGAATTCGCTCCCCGATCTGCGGGACTGCATCATGACCAGGCAGGCGCCCGTTTCTCCGAGCTTGAGGGTTTCAATCAGAGACAGGTTCTCAATCAGTCTGCCAGCCATCGTCGGCAGAGAACCTGAGCCAGATCCGGAGAATGCTCTGAGCCGGTTGCTGCGAACACCCAATCCGTAAGTGTGGGCGGCGAGGGCTTCCTCTGCCGTACTGTTCATCCAGCGAATGCGCAGGTTTGCGTCCATGTGCCAGACCCCGAAAGGCAATTGGTCCAGCGCATGGTGAGCGTCGTCCAGGGCCTGATTTAGATCGGCAAACAGGTGGGACAGGCGGGTGACCCTTCGGAGGTGGGGGCTGAACAGTTCCAGTGCGTTCAGCTCATGCCGGCAGAAGTGGCCCCGTCGTCTGGGGCGGTGGATGCCGATGTGCAGTGCCTGGCCGTTCTGTCGCTCAAACTGGGCACCCATGGCGTAGAAGTTGCCGTTGGGGCGGAAAACCGTCTGGTAATGTGTCGAATTCTCGAATTCCCGGTCCGAGATAACAGCCGTGCTTTCGATTGCTTTGCCAAGCGGACTGCTCGCTAGGGCCTCCCGGAAGGTATCGCGTACAACACCTTCGGACTCGTAAAATTCGTTGATGGTCTGGTTGAATCCGGTGGAGAAGGAGTGATGAATAACCGGATCATTCAGGTCTGTGAGCCGAAGCGTTGCAGTGTCGGCGTGGAAAAGGTGGGCGATCTTTTCAAGGAACAACGGCCAGTGTTCAGGCCTGGTTGTGTTTTCGTAAAGATCGTCCAGCAGCCCCGGAGCTGCCGACATCAGGTCATTCAAACCAACGGCTCCTGTTGCTTTTTTATACATATTGATTGCGTTTCTCAAGTAAAGCACAGGCTGGAGTTATGCGCCAACCATCCATAAAAAAGGTTCATCGCAGGTTAGCGTGAAAAAGTAGGAGACGGCGGTAAAACCGGTTAGTTTTGAGTTCGCCAAAACAACAAAATTAACCAATCCACCGCCGTCCCTATGAATGCTAATCCTC
>NZ_PSSX01000055.1 GCF_002933275.1 Marinobacter maroccanus | reverse complement strand
TTGCCCCATGGCGTTAACCGGTAACTGTCCGTTCGGTCTTTGCTGTCCTGCCAGACATGCCGGGTAAGCACTTTGACGTGGTTGGCGCTGCGGGTGCATTGACTCAGCAGCGGACAGTCTTTGCAGTGAGCCGGGTTGGATTTGTACTCCCNGTAGCCCANNCGGTTGGTGGTGGCGTAGATCAGTTGTTGCCCCTGGGGGCAGCGATAGCTGTTGGTCTCAGGATCGTAGGTGAAGGCGCGTTTGGGGAGGTAGCCCTTGGGCTTGTTCGGTCGCCGGTAGCCCATCACCCCGTAGAGGCCCCGGTCTTCCAGCCCCTTACAGATGCCGGCGGTGTAATAGCCCGCATCCAGTCCAACGCCCCAGACATCGAAGCCAAAGCGCTCACATTGACGATCCAGTCGATCAAGATAGGGGCGGCTGTCA
>NZ_PSSX01000054.1 GCF_002933275.1 Marinobacter maroccanus | reverse complement strand
GATACAGGTCAACGTGGCGTATCGCTGGTTCTTGCGCTTCAACCTGACNGACAAGATTCCGGATGCCTCCACCCTGAGNCAGAANCGCCGGCGGCGGTTCCAGGACAGCAGCATCTATCAGGANATCTTNGATGAGATCGTGCTTCAGGCGATGGGCTATGACNTGGTGGGTGNCGAAGTGCTTTATACCGACAGCACGCACCTCAAGGCNAANGCCAACAAGAACAAGTACGATCTGAANCAGGCNGAGGAGAAGGTGGNGGCCTACCTGGACAGCCTGGAAGATGCCATCGAAGGCGATCGCAAAGCNCAGGGTAAAAAGCCTTTGAAAACGAAGCTGTCCGAGCAGCCAGCCAAGACCAAAGACACCAAAATCAGCCGTACCGATCCGGACAGTGGCTATATGGTCCGGGANGGTAAGCCCAAGGGCTTC
>NZ_PSSX01000053.1 GCF_002933275.1 Marinobacter maroccanus | reverse complement strand
TTCGCTCATCCCGCCGGTGGCGGGACTGACGCCCTCCATATCCCTCGCGCTTCCGACCTCCGGCCGGTAAAGGATCCCCGCTGATCGCGGGGCCCCCGAAGTCGGATCAACAGACGCTTCGCGACTGTTAGGACGATCCTCCAGGAGCGAGTGGCTGTGCCACACGCTCTCAAAGCGGGGTGAAGTGCTTCCCGCAGATCGATCCCGACCCCCCATCAACCTTGTTGCACCCTCAGCCACCANGACGAGCCTTGCAAGGTCTACTCGCTGCGCTGCGTTCCACCTTGCAAGGCTCGCCCCGGCGTCTGCTTCGACGGGTGCGGTTGATGGGCGGTCGGGATCTCACGACAGGGCAGGGGCCTGGTCAGCATTCAGCAACGATGTGGCGGCGAAGCCGCGCTGAATTAAAGTCGGGCTCTGCCCGATCCCGGCGGTCTCCGGACAATCAAGATCATCACAA
>NZ_PSSX01000052.1 GCF_002933275.1 Marinobacter maroccanus | reverse complement strand
GAGCCCTCGCAAGCGAGCGTAACGATGACCATGTAACTGCTTGGCATCGGCGAACGATCGCTCCACGGTTTCCTGCCGTCGTTTGTAGAGCGCCTTGCCCCATGGCGTTAACCGGTAACTGTCNGTTCGGTCTTTGCTGTCCTGCCAGANATGCCGGGTAAGCACTTTGACGTGGTTGGCGCTGCGGGTGCACTGACCCAGTAGCGGGCAGTCTTTGCAGTGAGCCGGGTTGGATTTGTACTCCCGGTAGCCCAGACGGTTGGTGGTGGCGTAGATCAGTTGCTGACCTTGCGGGCAGCGATAGCTGTTGGTCTCGGGATCGTAGGTGAAGGCGCGTTTGGGGAGGTAGCCCTTGGGCTTGTTCGGTCGCCGGTAGCCCATCACCCCGTAGAGGCCNCGGTCTTCCAGCCCCTTACAGATGCCGGCGGTGTAATAGCCCGCATCCAGTCCAACGCCCCAGACAT
>NZ_PSSX01000051.1 GCF_002933275.1 Marinobacter maroccanus | reverse complement strand
GTCATAGCCCATCGCCTGAAGCACGATCTCATCNAAGATNTCCTGATAGATGCTGCTGTCCTGGAACCGCCGCCGGCGGTTCTGNCTCAGGGTGGAGGCATCCGGAATCTTGTCGGTCAGGTTNAAGCGCAAGAACCANCGATACGCCACGTTGACCTGTATCTCCCGCACCAACTGCCGCTCGCTGCGAATGCCGAACAGATAGCCTAGAAACAGCATCTTGAACAGCACCACCGGATCCAGTGCCGGCCGGCCATTGTTCGAGCAGTACAAGTGCCGAACCCGGTCACGGATGAATTCGAAATCGATGTACTGATCAATTTTGCGAAGAAGGTGGTTGTCGGGGACCAGCGNTTCGAGACTGACCATCTCGAGTTCGTGTTGTTGCGGGGACGGCTCTTTGAGCATGGGGCAGCCTCTGAAAAGTCGATGCCCCAATTACAACAAACCCCCGCCTTAATGGCGAGGGTTTGTCAG
>NZ_PSSX01000006.1 GCF_002933275.1 Marinobacter maroccanus | reverse complement strand
CTGGAGGGAATGAACAACAAGATCAAGGTGATCAAGCGGATGGCTTATGGCTACCGGGACAACGATTACTTCTTCCTAAAGATAAAAGCAGCGTTTCCCGGTAAAGCGCGATGAACCTTTTTTATCGCCAAGGTTACCTCTGAGGAGCTCTGGGCTTGTTATCCGGGTGCCACCTAAACACACAGTCGATACCATTCGCCCATTCTATGTTGTTATATCCTCCGAGAAATAGGTCATTCCCGGTTTTCCGTTTTTTCACGACGTCGGCTGTTAGCTCGCAAAGCAGCCACGATAGGAGTAGATTGAAAGCTGTAAGCTGCGCATGCAGGGCCAGTAACTGGCAATTCGCATTCAGACTCTGACCGCAGTAAACATGCCGGCTCCACCAGTAACACGGTCCAAATGGAGTCATGTCATGAATACAATCTCTCGCTTGGCACTTGCCGTCACTATAAGCTTTGTTCCTCCCGCATCGGCGCATCAGGACACCACGAATGATGGTCACCTCCATAGCGCCGCAGATGGCATCGGTACCGTCAATTTGCAGGCCGACTGTCATGAGAGTGTGCGCGCTGACGTCGATCACGCACTGGGCATGATGCATCACATGATGTACACCCAGGCCCGCGCCGAATTCAACGCCATTATTCAGGCCGATCCCGACTGTGCCATGGCGCATTGGGGTTTAGCCACGTCGCTGTTCCAGCCATTGTGGGGCACCACACCGAGTGCCGAGGATATTTCCCGGGGTCGCCAGGCGGTCCAGCAAGCCCGTAACTCTGCCGACAGTGAGCGTGAACGCCTGCTGATAGACGCTACCGCTGCATTCTTCGAGCCGGATACCGACCAGGTCCGGGAGCGGCTAGCCGGCTGGATTGAGGGTATGGAGCAGGCCTATCAAGCCTTCCCGGATGACCCTAACGTCGCAACCCTCTATGCCTTGTCCCGCCTGACGCTGGCACTGTCCGCCGAAGACCGCAAAGCACTCCACAACGAAGCAGAAGAGGTGCTGCGTGCGGTTTGGGAGACCGAACCGACCCATCCCGGGGCAGTGCATTATTCCATACACGCTACGGACGCCGATGGCCGCGCTTCCAACGCCACATCAATCGTGGACTCCTATTCCGGGATAGCGCCCAGCGTTCCCCATGCCTTGCACATGCCATCTCACATTTATGTGCGGCTTGGTGACTGGCCCCGGACGATTGACTGGAATCAGCAGTCCGCGAACGTGGCGGTCGATCACAAGGTGGATGACGCCACGTCGTTCCACTACGTTCATGCCCTTGATTATCTGGTCTATGGCCACCTTCAGCGGGGTGAAGACAGCGCTGCACGCAGTGTTTGGGAATCGGCCCGGGCCAACGGACCACACCAGGCAAATTTCCCGGGCGCATTCCACCTGGCGTCCATCCCTGCAAGGTTGGCCGTAGAGGCACGGGATTGGGAGGCAGCCGCCGCCATTACACCTCGCGCTGTCAACTACATCAGATGGGACAAGTTCGCCTGGCCTGAGGCGCTGAGCTGGTTTGCACATGGGCTTGGAGCCGTCCACACCGGTGATCTGGAGGCCGCTCGCGAGGCCGAACAGCGCCTGGAGTCTCTGGCGGAAGCCGCCCGGTCCGCGGCCGATCAGCGTTTCTCGACCTACATCGAGGTGGATCGTAGGATCCTTGCCGGCTGGATTGCGAAAGCCGAGGGTGAACCAGACCGTGCCATCGAACTGATGCGTTCCGCCGGGGAGCTGGAAGCCAGTGTCGAGAAGCACCCGGTCACCCCCGGCGCCCTTCTCCCGCCGTACGAGGCGCTTGGCGATCTGCTAGTCGCCCTGGATCGACCGGCCCAGGCCCTCGCCGCTTATGAGCAGTCCGATCAAACCTGGCCGAACCGGTATAACACCCTGGAGGGAGCGGCACGCGCGGCCGATCTGACTGGCGATACCGAATCCGCCGAGCAGTGGTCCCGTCGACTGCTGGAGATGGCCCCGGAAACGGAACGCGGCTCAATCGAACGGATACAGGCGTTGGCGGGGAGAATCTAGGAAAGCCGGGCACAATCACCCTGCTCTGTCTTGGCGTAAGCGTCTCCTTGCAGCTGAGCAAGGAGACCGTTCTGTGGACTGGAAAATAGTTCTGTCCCGGTTTTCACTGTCCCGGTTTTCACAGGCTTAGTTCACCGGCACCCCCGCTTTGCGCAGGGCTTCCAGCCAGACCCTGCGATTTTCCGGATGATTATGTCCGCCTTCAAATCTTTTTCTCATGGAAGCGATGGACAGCTGGGGAGCAATTGCCTGTGCACTTTGCACCTCCATCTTCGCCTCATTTTTGCGATCCATAGAGGCAAAATTTGCGGCGCGAATCAAATGGTAGAACGTACGCCAGGTATCATTGGTAAGAGCCCCTGCCATCCTGTCAGTCGCGGCCAGGGAGCCTGAATAATCGCCCAGGTGGAAGAGGATGTGAGCGTGATAGAAGAACATCATTTCCAGCCTGGGGTCACGAGGGCTAAGGCGGATGGCCTCCTCGATTTCTGCAAGTGCCCGATCCTGGTGACGAAACCAGTCCAGAGTATGAGCCAGTTCAAGGCGTATGCTGGCATCGTTAGGATTAAGCTGCTTTGCCCTTTCCAGATGGCCGAGCGCACGTGTTTCATCGCCGGTAAGCCTGAAAACGTAACCCAGCGCAGCAAACCCGGCCGGGTCCTTGCCATCCAGGCGAATCGCCGCACGGCCGTTTTGGACCGCTTCCGCCAACGTCCGCTCCAGGTCTGTGGTCCACCCATGGAAAAACTGAATACCCTTGGCCTTTGCGATCAATGCTCGAGGTGCGGCGAATTCCGGATCCCGCTGGATCGCAAGGCCAGCCAGGCGAATAGCCTCTTCCTGGTTCTCTTCAGTAAAAGTTGCCTGCAAAGCCTTTGCCTGAAGATAGAGGTCCCAGGCGTGCAGGCTACTGGTGGGTATACGCCTGCTTTCCTCGGCCTGCGCCGTGACAATTTCCGGGGCCAGGCGCCCGGCAATGGCGCGACTGATTTCATCCTGAAGGGCAAAAATATTTACCAACTCTCGATCAAACCGTTCTGACCAGACTGTTGCACCGGTTGGGGCATGAATAAGCTCAGCACTGATACGCACGCGATTGTCTGTCCGCCGAACACTGCCCCGCACAATATAGACCACACCCAACTCGCGCCCAATCCTATCCATATCCACATCTCCTGCGGCATAGCGAAAGGTGGAGTACGGTGAAATCACAAACAGCTCCCGATTGAGGGAAATGCTTGTGATCAGATCCTCAACCAGGCCATCAACAAAATAAACCTGGTCTGGATCGTCGCTCAGATTGGCAAATTTAAGCACGGCAACGGATGGCTTTCCTGGCAGTGCCAGCGCGGCGTCATCATTATGGTCAGGCCAGGCCCACCAGGCGAGTCCGGCAAACAAAAACAGCAGCAAGAGCACAGCAGCACCGATTGCCCGGTGGTTTCGGCTGTCGTCTGCTCGAGATGCGCCTGAAAGCCCATCGACCGGAGCGTTATTGGCCGCCTCAGATTGTCCGCTCCCGTTAACCGGGCCAATGAAACGGAATCCGCGTTTTGGATAGGTTTTAAGATAATGCTGGCTGCCGCTGTCATCCCCCAGGGCACGCCGGACAGAGCGGATGCACGTGTTGAGTGCCGCGTCGGAAATGACCCTCCCCTGCCAGATCGTTTCGATTAGCTCGCCCTTGGAAACAACCCGGTCACGATGCTCCACGAGGTAGCAAAGCAAAAACAGGACCTGAGGTTCGAGGTGCAGCTTTTCGCCATTGCGTGAGAGCCCATCACGATTGCAATCCAGTAGATAATCGCCAAACCTGTAGACCTTATCAGGCAGACCCTTCCTTTCCTGCCCTTCCATGTTCCTGTCCTCTGGTTAATCAGACTGCCGCCGTTCTGTTGAGATATCACTCCTCAAATTTACACCCACGGAAACTTTGCCTCTAATAAAACATGGCCTCTCTCTCAGGATGCTGTAAACGCCCATCATCCGCAGATTTATTCAGATATTCCTCAGATATTCCTCAAGCACCGCCCTCTTCTGCGGGGAATAATACTCGCTGAAGTCTGTTCCATCCTGACGGCGTAGCGATTACCAGGCAGAGCGGGATGGCGCTCTCCCGACAGTTAAAGAGGGAAACAAACCATGACGAACCTAAAGATGAAGGCAACCCTACTGTTCACCGCGATGCCGGCTTATCTGCTGATGACGAGCCTGGCAGTGGCAGACTCGGAGCAGCAGGCGGCCATTGATCATGGAGCAGTGCAACTGAGCTCGGAGGAAATCGAGGCGCTGGTGGTGGGTAACACAGTGACGGCCAAAGCAGGCGAAAAGGTTTTCAATTTCCATTACGGCACGGATAACGTGATCGCGGGCGAGCTGGTCGGCGGCGGCTGGTCCGGTACTGGCTATTACGGTATCACTGACCAGGATTCGGTTTGCCTATCCATGGCCCAGGACAAAGGACGCCTGCGATGCATGACCATCATGAAGCAGGACGGCGCCTTTCGGAAATACAGCGCCACGGGAGAACTGACATTTGAGTTGCTCGAGGTTCGCACCGGCAATCGGCTCTGACAGAAAACCGGGACAGATCTATTTCACCAATCTGTCCCGGTTTTCCTCAAAACGCCAACCTCGTGATTAATACTTCGACCCTCAACCGCCGACCAGCTTAATTACCCGCTCCAGCATCGGGTCTTTGCCTTCCTCGCGCCCTTTTCGGCCAAGGTACTTGAGACGGATGTGTGGCGGGATGCCGACATCTTCGTAAATCTCACCGTCGTAGGCCCGGTAGATTTCATTGGACAAGGTCAGGTGCCAGCCATTTGGCAGATGGCGCTCGAGCGTGTCGGAAAGGATGCCCTGGGTAGGCTCGCCAATAAGAGTGAGACGGGGATGTTGCAGCAATGAGAGCACGAAGATTTCTGCGGCACTGGCCGTTAGCTCGCTGGTCAGCACAAACAGGTTGCCCTGGTAAGTCTCATTGACAGGCGTGATATGGACAGACTGCTTTCCGGTGAATCCATTGCCATGACGGGCTGACTTGGTGAAAGCCAGCCGTTTGCGATTCATCAGGTACGCTGCAAAGCGCAGTGCGACACCATCGTACCCCCCACCATTATTGCGAAGATCGATCACCAGATTGGGGAGCTCGCCAACATCTGCCAGCACCCTCTTCATCACACTATCGACCGCACTGAGATCCGCAGCCGGTTTGCCTGACTTGCCGCTTTGCCCGGCCATGGCCCGGATGTTCAGGTAACCGATGAGGTCATTAAGGCGCCCCCACTCCACCAGCCGGTTGCCGCCATGGCTAACGGCGCTTGCGAGATAATCCTCATGGATCACGTCACGCGCCGACTCTTTGAGATCGCCCAGGTAGCTGGCGAGCTCCCGGTCATCATTGGCGTCTTCAAGTTCCTGTGTCAGCCGCCTGAAGAGCGCCGGCTGGGCACCTGCGCTGTAATTACCCCAGGGTGAATGCAGACGAATATGGCCATCCTTCAGGGGCCGTAGCATCGCAACCATGATGGCAAAGAGCGCTTCCTGTGATGTGTTCGCGTTAATCTGGGGAAGATAGTCATGATGTGCCCGGTCCCAGGCCACACCCTTGAGTTCAAACAGGGCGTATTGCTCGTGAAAGGTTCGCCAGAAAACGTCAAAGTTGTATTGCGGATCCTTTGCCCGGTGCCTGTGACTTTCAGTGACACTGGCGGGCAATCCATTCAGGCGACGGAAGCTGATACGTGCTACTCCAGTTACCCGATGGGCACTGAACGCCTGGCCACCAGGGGATACCGCCAAGTCTTCGTAATAGTGGCCAAGTTCTTCAATACTGCCCGCATGAATCTTCAGGCAGCTGATGCTGGTTTCTTCAAAAAGGGTGTACCAATCTTCCTCGATCAGCAACACAGTGCCGTAACCCTGGGAACGCCAGACACCCTGCAGGCGCGCAAAATCAGGGCTGGAAAGAGAACTGCCGCGGCGTTGGGCGGTTTTCATAGAGGACTCCAGGTCCACTTCTGTTGTTTTCAGACGTCAGGCCCCAGTAATAGAGTTCGTAGTCCTGCATTGTGACTCTCCCACTCTGACAGTTGAGAAGATAACTGTTGTCTGGAAGTGTAGGGCTAAAAATAGATCTGTCCCGGTTTTCACTTCACCAGCCAGTCAAAAGCCATAACAACAAGCCAGCAACCCCGAAAAGAAGCACTGCAAAATGGACAGCCAGGTTCTTTCGGATAGTTGGGGCGGGCTTGGCGTTGAAACTGAAATAATCCTCACCAAACAGCCCAACACCGCAGTGCTCACAGTAGTTTTTCGAGTAAGAGACCCGGAGCTCAGACGGCTCAAATCTTTTTCGGCAACTGTAACAACTGGGATTAATCACTTCGGGCTCCGATTTGTTTGAAAAACCGGGATAGGAAATCCAACTGATCTTCGATGGACTGATCCAGAGCTTCGCCACGATAGACATCAAAATGACCCACCGGATAGTGCTTCACTTCCGCGTTCGGCATTCTCTGGGCCGCTTTGACCGCAGAACTCGCCGGGGCGACGGTATCGTGGTCGCAAATCAACACCAGTGCCGGGCAGGCGACTTTGCTGGCCAACCGGATGGGCCGGAAAAGAGGAATGGCATAACTCACGCCCGCTGCGACGTAATTCGATGCGTTATCGGCCAGCAAGGGAACATACCCCTCCTGGCAGTCCTCAGCCGTCATCATGCCCAACTCGCCGGGGCGGCCGGCCGACGCAATATACCGGGGAGACATCCCCAGCCCACGACGAAGCCAGTCAACCGTTCCGTGCCAGGTCAGGCGCATCGCCTGCATGAGGCCGGCGTAACCGACAACCCCCAGTAAAGACGCCAGACCATCCATCATCGGGCATTGGGAGATGGTGCATTGCACGTTTCCATCCTTTGCCGCAGCCGCAATCACAAGCCCGCCGGAAAACGACGTTCCCCACAGGCAAATGCGGCTGCCATCAATACGATCGAGCTGCCGCGCAAAATTCAGTGCCGCCAGCCAATCTGCCACTTCCTTCCAAGGGCTCAGCGTCTGCCGTGGCTGGCCATCACTGTCACCGAAATGGCGGTAGTCAAAGGCAAAGACCGCGTAACCCGCATTGCAGAAAGCTTCTTTGAACGGTGCCAGACCACTGGCATGAGTCAGCCCAAAACCATGGGCCATGACGACACACGGTAAACCTTTACTGTCGGCATCCGGCGTATAGAGAACACCGCGACAGGTTGTACCATCGCTCTGAAATTCCTGGGGCGTTTCGATCATTGTTTGGCTCGCATGCTTGAGGGTCGAGAGTCTCAGGATAGCTCATTGCTTCAATATCAAATTTGCCAGCGCCGGGAGAGGAAGCTGAGTGGGAAAAGAGAATGTCTTCGGAAAAGCGGGCCAGCTTACCCAAATAACCGCAATAATGGATCTGTCCCGGTTTTCCGGTTTCCGAGCCCCCTACCACGTCTATCTGTCCTCCGCGCTTTCCTCAGCTTCAACCTCGGCCTTGCGCGCTTCGATGCTTCTCTGCGTTTCCTTTGAATCCGGCATGCGCCCGGTTCTCTCCAGCCGCTCGCTCACCCATTTGTGGTAAAGCTTCGCCAGCGCTGGCCGAATCACCGGCAAACCAATCAGCCAGGCAAACGGTTTCAGCAGCCAGACCCGCGACATCAACAGGATATAGGCATCCAGTTCCCGGTGGATGTTGCCCTGGCCATCCTCCACATGGAGCTCCTGAAGCGCTGCTTGCGGGTCTATACCACATTCTTTCAACTCCTCATCACGGCCGGTGATATCCACCCACTCCACCGATTCGCCGGTCCTGCCCGCGAGTCGCTCATAGAGCCTGCGATCCTTGACACAGCTCGGGCAGGCGCCATCGTAGAACACGCGAAGCTGATCACCTGGTGCCGTCATCTCCCTCTCCCTTGTTTGCATCGCATTCATCTAACTACACGGTAAAACAATGTGTGGCTCCCGTTAACCGTTCGGATCTCGAGGCATGACCCGCGAGAGGAATTACAAGGTATAGTGCGGCCAGAGAAAGCCCGGAAGGAAAAGCCTAAACACAGCCGACCACGCGTGTATTTCGAAGAATGGGGTGACCCCATGATCACCGGCATTGGCTGGGTGTCCGAGCTGACCGGTATTGCCGGCGGCGAGGATATCTTTCCGGA
Organism: Marinobacter maroccanus; assembly: GCF_002933275.1. GTDB lineage: Bacteria > Pseudomonadota > Gammaproteobacteria > Pseudomonadales > Oleiphilaceae > Marinobacter > Marinobacter maroccanus. The sequence continues at coordinate 214,186 of NZ_PSSX01000006.1, read as the reverse complement.
AAAGGCCGCGGAACCTGCCTCCAGGGAGGGAAAATAAATCGGGAAAATAAATCTGTCCCGGTTATGGTTAAGGTTATGGTTAATGGTTATTGGTCCCGGTTATTGGTTTCCTCCTAGACAGGAAACCGATGCATTGGCATATTATGCCAATGCAATGCTGACAGGATCACCCTCATGGCGACGAGAAACATAGTACTCACGGACCATCAATCCCAAGTAGTCGATCACCTGGTTGCCTCGGGCCGTTATCAAAATGCCAGCGAAGTACTTCGAGCCGGCCTGAGAATGGTCGAGGAAGCCGAGTCCCGCTACGTCACGAAAATGAATGACCTGAGAGCCGCCATCGATGCGGGCCAGGAAGACCTGGAGGCTGGCAGAACCAGAACATTCACGGGTGACGAGTTCGCTACTTACCTTTCTAAGCGTTCGGAGCAAGCCATCAGGAAGAAACGGGATACCTGATTAGGTCAGAAATTCGGACCGGGATCGCTACCTATCCGCTTGCAAAGGAAGGCAAAGCTTCATCCCATCAGTTTTATCTTAGGGTGGGAGAAGATACGCACAATCCGTCCATTATCATTCTTCGAGTCTTGCACCAAAGGATGGATCCTGAGGCGTACCTCTGACCGTCAAACTATCTGATTACTGGTTGCCAGAAGAATAAATAATTCTGTCCCGGTTTTCTGCGATAACAACTCGGCTTGATCACTTCGGGCTCCGACTTGGCTGGAAAACCGGGACAGTATTTTTTACAAACTACATTTGACATATAGCTTTACCACTTGTTTTCTAGATGCTCTCTCGCAGGGAGGTATACTCTTTAACAATCTCCCTAATTCGGCTTTCCTTAGGATGATACCTAATCGCATCATTCGCATAGTTCGTGAAGGATTTATGTAATTCCTCATCATGTTTATTTACTTTTAGGATATCCAAAAGGCCACGAAGCATAGCTGAGAATGGAAATGGATCTTGAGTTCCTCTATAGTTTATCTCAACATCTAGTATCTGAATCCCTTCTTCTTTGTCCTCTGCATTTACAAGTCCATCGGATACATATCTTTTCAACAACGTTTGGCCAAGGGCATGAGATATTTGAAATGACCCCTCGTAAAGCGTTAAACCTTTTCTAAAACAATGCACAGCTTGATCAATCTGACCTATAAGTTCTAGAAATCTCCCGTATTGAAGCCAGAAAACACCATCATGGGCATAGAACTTCTGAGCCTCAGAATATATTTCGTGAATCATTTCTTCATCGTTTTTCAAACTGAAAATATCAAAGCAAAGATACCTGTACGATATCAAAGATTTATATACCCTATAACTAATAGGGTGCCTTTTAATATCAGAAATCTCAAACTTAGAAGAAACGACCTTTAAAAGCAAGAGTATCGAATTTTTAACCCTTTCTTTTGGAAATACCGACTTAAGTTGATACTGGGATATAGAGTGCCCTCTAGACAATACAGAATCCCTATTGTTATTTAAGTAGACCTTCCCTTTAAGGTTATTTCTTAATTTTTTCACAATAGCCGGGATACCAACCTCATGAGCCGCGGAAATATAGGTTATGGGCAACTGCAGTCTCGCTGCCGAAACAAGAGAAATTGTTATATAAATATCTCTATCGAGATCATCCTGAATCTCGATGTACTCGTAATTTATTTTGTCCTCAAATGCCTGACTAGAAGATAGATCGTGGAGTGTTGCGAGCAAATCTCCCTTATATCCCTGATCAAAACTTATCAGCTTTCTCGCCGATTTCTCTATATTTAGACCTTTAAGTTTCTCAAACTTTACACCCAGAGATTCGGCTTTTCTCAAAAGTAATTTTGCATCGTTTTCAGTTAGTGATTCTATAGAAACCTGCCTAATATCTGTATCGCCGATTTCTGAAAGATGCCTGATGTTTTTGTCGTAAGGAAGCGACCGTTCCTCAAGAATAAAGCAAACTCGACACCCAACTTGCCTCTCCTTAACCCTTTTCGCTAATTCATTTACAGCATAGAAGTGTTCAGATGAAGCATCGACAAATATATAAAACGCACCTTTCGCATTTTTAAGAATATTCCACGTATGTTCTATGTCGATACCATCTAAACCCGAATGAGAGTAACTGTTTTGCTCGAAACTCGAAATCGATGCAATAGCCAACATACACGCAGTCGTTTTCCCACAACCAATCGGACCTATTACTGGGACAACACAAATTTTAGCTTCAGACTTATGGAAATCGTGGAGAATATCCACCAAATTATTGCAAAATGAAAGTTTGGCCGGAACCTCGTTAGCGATGTAATACCAATCAGGAACATCACCATCATAAAAAAACGATTCTACGCCTTTTTCTAGTTTTGATTTAGACAATGATTTACCGACATGGTCAAAATTCTGATAAAACCAAGATGAAGACTCTGTTCTATTTGTATCCTGTAAAAATGGCGCCTTCATTTTTATAAACTTTTCAGGAGAGACCGTTTTTACCTGCCGAAACAAATACTCAAAGAACTCCTCTGCAGTCGCTTCTATCGGGTAGATTCCGCGCTCCAAATAGTTCTCGCGCGCCACTTCATTTACCGACCGTAAAACGATCCAACTATCTGACACGCCCTCACTGTCAAACATTTGCCTTTCCCTAAGCGCTGCCTCGATATCCCTTTCTTCAAACCTAGATCCAACGAATAAGCAGTCGCCTTTCTGAATATTTAATGCCGCCTTTCGCAACCAATCCGGACTACTTACTGTATAATCTGCATATTGTACGTTATCAAAAACCACACCTTCGTCAATCCTTCTTACATATCCGTGAAGATGCACTACACTTGGCCTTACAATAAATACATCAACCGGCTCTCTATCTTTATAGTTAAATATTCTATAGTTAGGATAAATTTTTGGTTGCTTTTTCCTCTCTTCACAAACCTCAGGAATATCATCAATGTTTGTCGTAAAAACCACCCGCCACCAATACTTAAATACATCCTCATGCCATGAAAATGGCTCGGCACACATAAACGTATCTTTTAAAAAATTATTGAAATCTGGCATTTTTTTACTAGCAAAAGAGAACGTATCTGGCAATCCGCTCTCCTTTGCCAAATCGGGCTTTCCTAGCTTATTAAATATTTTACTAATTAGATCGGGTGTAGATGGGATCCCGCCGCCATCTACTGATCTCGCGCCTACACTAAAACCTGCACCTAAAAAAAGAGCAAGTTCTCCAAATTTCAATTTTGGGGCGATCTTTTCCCTTATAATACGCTTCTCTTCTTCTTTCATTCTGTTCCCCAGATCTTAAAAATCACTAATCTTATCTTATTGGCCTCAAAGATCGGCATCTGTCGTGTTTTCGCATCACTGCATCCTGCTTCCTTCCGTGGCAAAAATAACTGGAGCCTTTAAAATTAATTCATCCGATGGCGCCCTGGAGCAGAGACAACTCAAAAACATACTCAGCAATGCAATTGCCATGAAAGATTGAAATTAAATTAACAGTTTTGCCAGCACGGCGACACTAATCGCGCATTAGGCCTACACATTTGGGCTCTCATAACGAACGTCAAATACAGTAGACCATTTGAACTGTTCACGCTTGTTTTGCTTACAAAAATCGACATTTTCAACGAAAAAAAGCCACACGGTTTCCCGTAAAGCCTACACTTTTACAGTGATGAGTTGAGGCCCTTTGCGCAATCCTCAGCGACGCCCCCTAACCTTCTTCCAGGAGATCATGAAAATCGCACCAATAATTCCCGCTACAAACAAATCCTCAACGTGCAGCCCATCGCCAATATCCTCGCCCGGAATGCGCTAGCACGCTTGTCGAGGCCACTAGAAGCCCCACATTGGCACTGATTTTTGAGTCATTTTCATGTCTATTTCCCCTTTATCGGTTAAAACCAAAACTGCCTGATCAGGCAATTTTTCAGGCCTGCGCTTCGGTAACATGCCCCACTCCAAAATGAAATTGATAATCGTCTTCAGCCTTACCCTGTCGGACAGCTGGGTGAACACGAAGGGCCGCTCACAACGCACTTTCTTGCTGTCCCGCTCCATCACATCCGGGGATGCGTGCACCTGTTTGACAATGTCGATCTTGTTGATGATCATCAGGTCGAATTTGGTGATCCTGGGGCCGCCTTTGCGAGGGATCTTGTCGCCGGCGGAGACGTCGATCACGTACAAGGTGAGGTCGCTCAGTTCCGGGATGAAGGTGGCGGAGAGGTTGTCTCCGTCGGATTCAACCAGCTCCAGATCCCGGTAGCGGTGTTTCTGCCATCGGGCCGGGTGTGGACACTCAGGGCAAATGGACGCTGACTTGCGTCGAAGCGATGGCAGGTTCTATGCGCTCGAAGATCTTTATACCGTCAGATGCTTCTTGATGAGTTCATCGGTAAGGCCGGCAATTTCGTCTTCCGCCACCCGGCGACCGCGGTCGAGTATGGCAAAGCGGTCGGCGTATTTGCGGGCAAACGGCAACTTCTGCTCAACCAGCAGCACCGTCAGTCCGTCTTCTTCGATCAGCCGACGAATAACCTCCCCAATCTGCGCCACAATATTCGGCTGAATCCCCTCCCCCGGCTCATCCAGAATCAGCAGCCTGGGTTCAATCACCAATGCTCGCCCAATTGCCAGCTGCTGTTGCTGCCCGCCAGAGAGGTCGCCGCCTCTGCGGTGTCGCATTTCCTTCAGCACCGGAAACAGCTCATACACCCGCTCCGGTATCTTCTTGCTACCGTCCCTGCGCACGGCCAGCCCCGTGCGGAGGTTTTCTTCCACGGTCAGCAGCGGGAATATCTGCCTTCCCTGGGGCACGTAGCCAATGCCCAGGCGTGAGCGGTCTTCCACTTTCTTTTTGGTGAGTTCCACATCCTGCGCAAATTCAATGATGCCGCTCTTGGTGGTTTCCTCGCCCATGATGCATTTCATCAGGGTGGTTTTGCCCACGCCGTTGCGGCCCATCACGCAGGTGCACTTGCCCTGGGGTACGTCCAGGTCCAGATCCCAGAGGGTGTGGCTTTCGCCGTAGAACTGATTGAGCTTCTGGATCTTCAGCATTACGCCTCCTCCCCTAGGTAAACCTTGATCACTTCCGGGTCGTTGGAGACCTGGTCCATGGTGCCTTCGGCCAGCACGCTGCCCTGGTGCAGCACGGTCACTTTGCGAGCGATGGAGCGCACGAAGCCCATGTCGTGTTCCACCACCACAACCGACTGTTTGCCGGCCAGGCTGGTGAGCAGTTCGGCGGTGCGTTCCATTTCCTGTTCGGTCATGCCGGCGACCGGCTCGTCCACCAGCAACAGCCGGGGTTTCTGCATCAGCAGCATGCCGATTTCCAGCCATTGTTTCTGGCCGTGGGAGAGGATGCCGGCGAGGCGGTCCCGCAGGTCTTTCAGGCCGATCATTTCCAGCACTTCGTCGATGCGGTCCCGGAATTCGGGTTTCATAATGGCGGTGAGCGTGGGGAATACGCGCTTGTCCGCCGCCATGGCCAGTTCCAGGTTTTCGAACAAGGTGAGGGCTTCGAACACCGTGGGTTTCTGGAACTTGCGGCCGATGCCCAGGCTGGCGATGTCCGGCTCGTTCATGGTGAGCAGGTTGTGGCGGCTGCCGAACCATACCGAGCCGGTGTCTGGCCGGGTTTTACCGGTGATGATGTCCATCATGGTGGTTTTACCCGCGCCGTTGGGGCCGATGATGCAGCGCAGCTCGCCGTCGTCGATGGTGAGGTTGAGGTTGTTGATGGCCTTGAAGCCGTCAAAGCTCACGTTCACGTCTTCCAGGTACAGGATGGGGCCGTGGCGCACGTCCACCGGCGATTGCACCTGGGTCAGAAACTCGAATACATGCTCGCGGTCGGCCAGTTCCTGAAAAATGCTCATGCGGTGGCCTCCTGCCCGGTGGGTGTGTCGTTATCGGTTTTGGCTTTGCGGCGTTTCTGCAGCAGCCCGGCAATGCCCTTGGGCAGGAACACGGTCACCAGCACAAACAGGCCGCCGAGGGCGAATAGCCAGGCATCCGGCATGATGCCGGTGAACACGGTTTTGGCGTAGTTCACCAGGATGGCACCAATCACCGCGCCGTAAAGCGTTGCCCGGCCACCGAGGGCCACCCACACCACGATCTCGATGGAGAACAGCGGCGAGAATTCACTGGGATTGATGATGCCTACCTGAGGCACGTACAGGGCCCCGGCCACACCCGCCAGCATGGCGGAGACCACAAACACGAACAGCTGCACCCGCTCCACCCGGTAACCCAGGAAGCGGGTACGGGCCTCGGCATCCCGGCAGGCCACGCTCACCCGCCCGAGCTTGCTGGTCACAATGCCCCGGCAGATCACGTAGCCAATGGCCAGGGCAATGCCGGTGGCGATGAACAGCCCGAGGCGGGTGGCGTCGGTGCGCAGGTTGAAGCCGAGAATGTCCTTGAAGTCGGTGAGGCCGTTGTTACCTCCAAAGCCCATCTCGTTGCGGAAGAAGGCGAGCATCAGGGCAAAGGTGAGCGCCTGGGTGATGATGGAGAGGTACACCCCGGTTACCCGCGAGCGGAAGGCCAGGAAGCCGAACACCAGCGCCAGCAGGCCCGGGGCCAGCAGCACCATGATGAAGGCAAACCAGGCCATGTCGAACCCGTGCCAGAACCAGGGCAGCTCCTGCCAGTTCATGAACACCATGAAGTCCGGCAGCACCGGGTCGCCATACACGCCCCGGTCGCCAATCTGGCGCATCAGGTACATGCCCATGGCGTAGCCACCGAGCGCAAAGAAGGCGCCATGGCCCAGGCTGAGGATACCTAGGTAACCCCACACCAGGTCCACCGCCACCGCCAGCAGGGCGTAACACAGGTATTTGCCCAGCAGGGTGACAGTAAAAGCACTCACGTGCAGGGCGCTGTCCTGGGGCATGAACAGGTGCAGGAAGGTCACCGCCACGAGGGCCGCGAACAGTACACCAAGAAACAGTTGCGTGGATCGCTCACGCAGGGGTCTTGTTAGCCACATAACTTAGCCTTCTGCTGCGCGGCCCTTTTGAGGGAACAATCCCTTCGGCCGTTTCTGGATAAACAGGATGATGAACACCAGCACGATGATCTTGGCGAGTACGGCACCGGCCCAGGGTTCGAGCAGCTGGTTGATGGTACCCAGGGAGAGCCCGGCAATAAGGGTGCCCCAGAGGTTACCCACGCCACCGAACACCACCACCATGAACGAGTCGATGATGTAGTTCTGGCCCAGGTTCGGGCCCACGTTGGTGAGCTGGGAAAGGGCCACACCGGCCAGGCCGGCGACGCCGGAGCCCAGGGCAAAGGTCATGATGTCTACCCGGGTGGCGCGGATGCCCATGGAACGGGCCATGGCGCGGTTCTGGGTAACGGCGCGCACTTCCAGACCCAGGCGGGTCTTGCGCATGATCAGCATCAGGCCGGCAAAGACAATCAAGGCAAAGGCCAACACGTAGAGGCGGTTGAGTGTGAGCGAGAGCGCGTCGTTGATCACCAGGGAGCCGCTCATCCACTCCGGGGTCACCACGGTGCGGTTCTGGGGAGAGATCACGGTGCGTACCAGCTGCTGCAGGATCAGGCTGATACCGAAGGTAGCGAGCAGAGTCTCCAGCGGACGGCCCTTGAGGTACTGGATCACGCTGCGCTCGATGATGATGCCGGCGGTGGCGGCCACCATAAAGCCGGCGGGAATCGAGAGAATCAGGGCCAGGCCAGGCTGGCCGGGGAAAAGCTGCTGCATGCCCCAGGTGGTGTAGGCACCCAGCATGATCAGCTCGCCGTGGGCCATGTTGATCACGCCCATCACACCAAAGGTGATGGCCAGGCCGATGGCGGCGAGCACCAGAACCGAACCCAGGGAAAGACCGAAATACAGGGTCTCGGCGGCGCGGTTCAGTTTGAGTTTCTGTTCGATGCTTTCCAGGGCTCTGGTGGCGCTTGCCGCCAGTTCCTGGTTATCGCTGCGGGCCGCTTCGTTCAGGGCGGCGCGGGCGCGGGGGTGCAGGCTTCCGGCAAGCACGTCCACCGCCTCCACGTTGCCTTCGCCCACCCGGTAGATGGCCAGGGCGAGTGCAATCCGGTCACGCACGCCGGCGTTGTCTTCCTGGACCAGCTGCGCTTCCAGCGGTTCGACCAGTGAGGCGTCCACTTTACCCATCATGTCCTGTGCGGAGGCTTCACGCACTTTCGGATCGGGCGCGTTCAGGTCCAGCATGGCGAGTATGCCTTCAAGCTGACCCCGAATGGTGTTGTTGATGGCGACTCTGTCCAGCTCTCGGCGGGACATTTCACCCATGTTCTCTCCGGTCAGCGGATCGGCGATTTCCCAATCCCTGCCCCGGTTATTCAGTACCAGTACCACCTGCCCGGTGTCTTTTACCCGGCTAAGGCGGTTGTTTCCGTAGGCTTCGAGCCAGCCCCTGGCTCTTTCATCGCCGCTGCTGACGATGGCGTTCACCGCCTCTTCTACTTTGCTCGCAGGCGCTTCTGCCAGGTTGATCAGCAGAGCCTTGCCGGGGTCGTTTTCCTGCGCCGTTGCCGGCAGCGACAACAGGCAAACCAGGGCGATAAGCAGCAATGTGAGCGATCGGCAGATGCTCATGAGTGTGTCCTGTCTGTTGAAAGCGTGGTGCGGGGTGGCAACCGGAGGCAGCATCGCTACCCCCGGGTTGCCTGTATTGCGATGTCGGTTGCTGTGCCTTATTCGTCAGCAGCCGCCATTTCGCCGGCAGACGCACCACAGGTGCCGGTTGCCGTGTTGAAGGTTCCGCAGAACATGGGCTTGCGCCAGTCGGCGATCATGTCCCGTGAGCCCGGCAGGTAGTCAGACCAGGCATCGCCAGCAACCAGAGACGGGGTCTCCCAGACCACGGAGAACTGGCCGTTGTCCTGGATCTCGCCAATCAATACCGGCTTGGTAATGTGGTGGTTGGGCATCATGGCGGCGTAGCCACCAGTGAGGTTGGGTACGGTTACACCGATGATGGCGTCTTTCACCGCGTCCACGTCGGTGGTGCCGGCTTTCTTGACCGCTTCCACGTACATGTTGAAGCCGATGTAGTGGGCTTCCATCGGGTCGTTGGTTACCGCTTGCTCGTTGCCAGTGTGCTCGATCCACTGGTCGATGAAGTCGTAGTTGGCGTCGTTATCCACGCTCATGAAGTAGTTCCAGGCGGCCAGGTGGCCAACCAGCGGGGCGGTATCGATACCGGAGAGTTCCTGCTCACCCACGGAGAAAGCAACCACCGGGATATCGGAGGCAGCGATGCCCTGGTTACCCAGTTCACGGTAGAAGGGCACGTTGGCGTCACCGTTGATGGTGGAAACCACGGCGGTCTTCTTACCGGCGGAACCGAAGCGCTTGATGTCAGAGACGATGTTCTGCCAGTCGGAGTGACCGAAAGGCGTGTAGTTGATCATGATGTCTTCCTTGGCCACACCCATGTCCATCAGGTAGGTCTCAAGGATCTTGTTGGTGGTGCGCGGGTAAACGTAATCGGTGCCCGCCAGTACCCAGCGCTCCACGCCAATTTCATTCATCAGGTAGTTAACCGCAGGGATCGCCTGCTGGTTGGGCGCAGCGCCGGTGTAGAAGACGTTTTCGGAGGATTCCTCACCCTCGTACTGAACCGGGTAAAACAGAAGGCCGTTCAGCTCTTCCACCACCGGCAGTACGGATTTACGGGAAACCGAGGTCCAGTTACCGAAGATCACGTCGACCTTTTCCTGGGCCAGAAGCTCCCGGGCTTTCTCGGCGAACAGCGGCCAGTTGGAAGCCGGGTCCACAACAACCGCTTCCATCTGGCGACCCAGTACACCGCCCTTGGCGTTCTGTTGCTCGATCAGCATTTCAACGGTGTCTTTCAGAACGGTTTCACTGATGGCCATGGTGCCGGAGAGGCTGTGCAGAATGCCCACCTTGATGGGATCTTCCGCGGCTACGGAATTGAAAGAGATGGAAAGTGCGAGTGCAGAGAGGCCCAGTTTCACGTGTTTTTTGAGGCTCATGTTGTGCGTCCTTTTCTTGAGTTGGGTCTTGGGTTCGGTCTTGGGTTTGAGAGTGCAGTTCGTCATGAAACGCACAGGAGCCACTGCATCTGCTGTTCCACATTCCATGTATATCCAGCGAAAACAAATAGTTATCTAGTATACAAGCCGAACCTGAGCTACCAGGGAGCCATCAACACCCCGCCAAACCCCTGTTTTATCGTTCAGTTTTGGTGCGCCCGCACCGGCCTTGGGCGCGCTGCGCCGTGGCACTTCTGGAGCGGAAATCATTAACCAACTGTTTTTATTGAATTATTAAGAATTTTTCGCAAATGGCACAGGCATTGCCATTCCACATGTATACAAGTTGATAACGCACATGAGGACGAGCAATGCCTTCAACTCTCGGATGGACCATCAAGGACTGGCAAAGCGCCTATAGAGAAGGTGCAACGCCGGCGGCGCTGCTGGGCGAGCTGCTGACCGGCCTGGATGGCAAAGACGTGGCCTGGATTTCCCTGCTGGATGGCGACGGCCTGGCCAATGCCCTGGCAGAACTGGAACAGACCCTGGAAGCCGCCGGCGGCGACAAGGCCGCGCTGCCGCTCTATGGCGTTCCGTTCGCGGCAAAAGACAATATTGATGCGAAGGGCCTCGAAACCACCGCTGCCTGCCCGGCTTTCGCCTATACCCCGGAACAAGACGCCACCACCATCGCCCGCCTGAAGGCCGCCGGCGCGGTAGTGATCGGCAAGACCAACCTGGACCAGTTTGCCACCGGCCTGGTGGGTACCCGCTCGCCCTACGGCGCCGTGCCCAACAGCTTCAAGCCGGAGGTGGTCAGCGGCGGTTCCAGTTCCGGCTCGGCTTCCGTGGTGGCCCGGGGCCTGGTGCCGTTTGCCCTGGGCACCGACACCGCCGGCTCCGGCCGGGTCCCAGCCGGGCTGAATAACCTGGTGGGGCTGAAGCCCACCAAAGGCCAGTTCAGTATTCGGGGCGTGGTGCCGGCCTGTCGTTCACTGGATTGCGTCTCCATCTTTGCGCTTACCGTTAACGATGCCGGGCTGGTATCGGGTGTGATGACCGGTTTCGACGCCGGTGATGCCTTCTCCCGCAAGGCGCCTTACGCCCTACCCCTGGACGGCCCCGCCCTTCGTCGACCCGGCCCGATCAGACGGCTCGCCATTCCGGAACATCCGCAGTGGTTCGGTGACCAGCAGTCGGAGGCGGCCTGGAACACCGCCATCAGCCTGTGGCGCGGGCTGGATGTGGAGCTGGTTCCCATGGATTTCAGCCCCATGCTGGAACTGGCGGCGCTGCTCTACGAAGGCCCCTGGGTGGCCGAGCGCCACGCCGCCGTGGAAGCGTTCATGACCAGCCACGCCGATGATATGAACCCGGTGGTCAAAGGCATTATCAGCAACGCCAACAAGTTCAGTGCCACGGACACCTTCAAGGCCCAGTACCGCAAGGAAGAGCTGCAGCGCCAGATTGATGAGCTGCTGGCCGATGTGGATGCCTTGCTGGTGCCCACTGCGCCTACCGCACCCACCATTGAAGCGGTCAACGCCGACCCGGTTACCCTCAACAGCCAGCTGGGCACCTACACCAATTTCGTAAACCTGGCAGACATGAGCGCCCTGGCCATTCCCGCAGGCTTCCGGGACGACGGCCTGCCCTTCGGCGTAACCCTGATCAGCGGCGCCTGGAAAGACACCGAACTGCAGCACCTGGCCTGCCAGTGGCTCAACGCCCACCCGACGCCCCTGGGCGCCACCGATAAAGTCCGCCCGGAAGAAACCCCGGGCGCGGCCATTTCAACCCCCACGGTTCGAGTGGCGGTGGTTGGCGCTCATCTCAGCGGCATGCCCCTGAACACCCAGCTCACCGAGCGCTTCTCGGTGCTGCTGGAGCAAACCACCACCTCCGCCAATTACCGGCTTTACGCCCTGCCCAACACCACACCGCCAAAACCCGGCCTGAAACGGGTAGCCGCAGGAGAAGGTGAACAGATCATCGTGGAAGTGTGGGAAATGCCCGCCTCGGCCTTCGGCTCCTTTGTGGATCTGATTCCGGCGCCCCTGGGCATCGGCAATGTGGAGCTGGCCGATGGCCGCTGGGTAAACGGTTTTATCTGTGAAGGCTACGGCTTCGACGGCGCCCGGGATGTCACCGAATTCGGCGGCTGGCGCGCGTTTATCAATTCCTGATCGGGGTCAGATGAAAACGGGGTCAGATGAAATCTTCACCTGACCCCAAGTTCACGATTTAAAAAAGGGGTCAGAAGAAGGCTTTCTTCTGACCCCGGGTTCACAGGAGATTCCAGACAATGTTCTCGAAAGTACTGATCGCCAACCGAGGCGAAATCGCGGTCCGAACCATTCGCACCCTCAAGGCCATGGGCGTTGGCAGTGTTGCTGTCTATTCCCACCAGGATCGCCATAGCCTGCATGTCACCCTGGCCGATGAATCCGTCGCCCTGACCGGTAACGGCGCCAGCGAAACCTACCTCGACAAGGCCCAGATCCTGTCGGCCGCCAAGCACACCGGCGCCGAGGCGATAATTCCGGGGTATGGCTTTCTCTCCGAAAACGCCGACTTTGCCGAGGCCTGTGAGGCCGATGGCATTGCCTTTATCGGCCCCACGCCCGACCAGATGCGAGAGTTCGGCCTGAAGCACCGGGCCCGGGAACTGGCGGAAGCCGCCGGTGTGCCCCTGGCGCCCGGCAGCGGCCTGCTGGAAAGCCCGGACGAAGCCCTGCAAACCGCCGACCGGCTGGGCTACCCGGTGATGCTGAAAAGCACCGCCGGCGGTGGTGGTATCGGCCTGACCCGCTGCAACAGCGAAAGCGAACTGCGGGACGCCTTTGAAACCGTGCGCCGCCAGGGCCAGAGCTTCTTTAACGACAGCGGTGTGTTCCTGGAGCGCTTCATCGCCCGGGCCCGCCATGTGGAAGTTCAGATGTTCGGTGACGGCGCAGGCAATGTGGTTGCCCTTGGCGAACGGGATTGCTCCCTGCAGCGCCGGAACCAGAAAGTGGTGGAGGAAACCCCGGCGCCGAACCTGCCGGCCGCCACCCGCCAGAAGATGCTGGATGCCGCCGTCTCCCTCGGGCAGTCGGTGAATTACCGCTCCGCCGGCACCGTGGAATACATCTACGACGCCGACCGGGACGAGTTCTACTTCCTGGAAGTGAATACCCGCTTACAGGTTGAGCACCCGGTGACCGAGTCTGTCACCGGTCTGGACCTGATCGAATGGATGCTGAAGATCGCCGCCGGCGAAAGCCCGGACCTGGCCGGTTTCGAGCCGGAACTGAACGGCGCGTCCATGGAAGTGCGCATCTACGCCGAGGATCCCCTGAAGGATTTCCAGCCCTCCCCCGGTGAACTGACCGACGTGCACTGGCCGGAAGACGATGTGCGGGTGGACACCTGGGTGGAAAACGGCAGCGAAGTGTCCGCCCACTACGACCCGATGATTGCCAAGCTGATTGTGCACGGCAAAGACCGGCACGACGCCCTGACCAAACTGAAAGCCGCCCTGGCAGAAACCCGGCTGATGGGCATTGCCACCAACCTGGATTACCTGCGCCAGGTGGTGGCCCAGCAGAGCTTTGCCGATGGCATTGTCTCCACCCGGGCACTGGAGAGCTTCGAGTTCAAACCCTCGGTGGCGGAAGTGGTCAAGCCCGGCACCTACACCACGGTGCAGGACTACCCGGGCCGCGTGGGCTACTGGAACATCGGCGTGCCGCCCAGCGGCCCCATGGACGACTACGCCTTCCGGATTGCCAATCGAATCGTCGGCAATCACAGCGAGGCCGCCGGCCTGGAAGCCACCCTGATCGGCCCCAGCCTGAAGTTCCACAAGGACTCAGTCGTCGCCCTGACCGGTGCGCTTACCGAGGCCACCCTGGATGACAAACCGGTGGAATTCTGGAAACCCATCACCGTGAAAGCCGGCCAGGTTCTGACGGTGGGCAAGGCCATCAAGGGCTGTCGCACCTACCTCGCCGTGCGCGGTGGCTTTGATGTGCCGGTCTACCTGGGCAGCCGCTCCACCTTCGCCCTCGGCCAGTTCGGCGGCCACGGTGGCAGGCCTTTGCGCCCCGGCGACATGCTCGGCATCAGCCAGATCAACCTGCCGGCCTGCACCACCACGGCACCGACACACGATCCCGCCCCGGCGGACCCGGACCTGATCCCGGGCTATCCGGACCACTGGGAAATCGGTGTGCTCTATGGTCCCCATGGTGCACCGGATTTCTTCACCGAAAAGTCCATCGAGAAGTTCTTCGAACAGGACTGGGAAGTACACTACAACTCCAACCGCCTGGGCATCCGCCTGAACGGACCCAAGCCGGAGTTCACCCGGGCCGATGGCGGCGAAGCGGGGCTGCACCCGTCAAACATCCACGACTGCGAATACGCCATCGGCTCCATCAACTTCACCGGCGACATGCCCGTGATCCTCACCAAGGACGGCCCCAGCCTGGGCGGCTTTGTGTGCCCGGTAACCATCGCCAAGGCGGAGCTTTGGAAAGTCGGCCAGGTGAAACCCGGCGATACCATCCGCTTCGTGGCCATTGATAACGACACCGCCGTGGCACTGTCCGAACGCCAGGAACTGGCTATCAAGAGCCTGATGGCGCCGCCGATGGAGGACCTGGTGAAGCCGGACCTGGCACCAGAGAACGGGCTTTCGGCAACCATCCTGGCCCACCTGGAAGAAACCGACGGCCGCCCGGAGGTCACCTACCGCCAGGCCGGCGACCAGTATATCCTGCTGGAATACGGCCCCAACGTGATGGACCTGGGCTTCCGCCTCCGCATCCACGCCCTGATGGAAGCCATCGCCGACGTGCAACCCAACGGCCTGCTGGAACTCTCGCCCGGCGTGCGCTCCCTGCAGTTGCGATACGACGCCCGCATCCTGCCCCAGGCGGCGCTGATGGAGTACCTGCTGGACTTGGAGGCTACCCTGCCAGCCACGGATGAACTGAAAGTCCGCAGCCGGGTGATTCACCTGCCCATGGCCTTCGAAGACAGCGCCACTCTGGAAGCGGTGGACAAATACCGCCAGTCCGTACGCGACACCGCTCCCTGGCTACCCAACAACGTCGACTTCATGCAACGCATCAACGGCCTGCCCAGCCGCGAGGCCGTCCGCGACATCCTGTTCTCGGCCCGCTATCTGGTGCTAGGCCTGGGCGACGTCTACCTCGGCGCCCCCTGCGCCGTACCCCTGGACCCACGGCACCGAATGCTCACCTCCAAATACAACCCGGCCCGTACCTACACCGCAGAGGGCACCGTGGGCATCGGTGGCGTGTACATGTGCATCTACGGCATGGACTCCCCCGGCGGCTACCAGTTGGTGGGCCGCACCCTTCCGATCTGGAACAAGTACCTGAAGAACCCACAGTTCGCCGAAGGCGCCCCCTGGCTGCTACGGTTCTTCGACCAGGTGTGCTACTACCCGGTGACCGAAGCCGAACTGGACGAAATGCGCGACCAGTTCCGGGCAGGCCAGCTGACTGTGAAAATCGAGGAAGAAACCTTCGACCTGAAATCCCACCAGGCCTTCCTGGACGCCAACGCCGACTCCATCGCCGAATTCCGCGAACTGCAGCAGGCGGCCTATGCTAAAGAAGTGGCCCTGTGGAAAGACAGCGAAGCCGAGGAACTGGATAAACTGGCCAAGGCCCCGCCGAAAGCGGACGTATCCGACCTGGCGAAATTCGGCGAGCTGGTGAGTGCCGAGATCGCCGGCAACATCTGGAAGTGCCTGGTGAAGCCCGGTGATACCGTGGCCGAAGGTGATCCGCTAGTGATCGTGGAGGCGATGAAAATGGAATTCGAGATAAACGCAACCCAGGCCGGGGAGATCAGTGCCATGCATGTGGAGCCCGGTAAGGCTGTTACTCCCGGGGAGCCTTTGTTGAGCATCAAGGTTTAGGTTTGGGAGCTTGGCCTCTTCTGGCCGCTTGCTTGGGTGTGGAGCCGATGGGGGCAGGTGTGTCACAGACACGCCGTAAATACGTCCATGTAGGCTTGATCGCAGCATCCATGCTGCTCACAGTCTGTGACACACCTGCCCCCACCGGCTTTTGGACAAGGGAGTCGGCGGTTTGAGGGAAAGAAAGGTGGTTTGTTTGCCTGACCGGCGGCATATTTCCGAGATTTCAAAAGAAATTTGTCAAAATGCCGGTATTGGTTTCTGGCATGCGAAGGGAGTCGGGACGGCTGGTGGGGTGCGGGTTTCAAAAGTGTGAGCAGCATGGATGCTGCGATCAAGCCCCCAGGGATGGGTTCACGGCGTCTTTTGAAACCCGCACCCCACCAGACTGCCCAGCGGTCAATCACCAAACCAAGAGGCCTCCCGCAAATAAGGGAAAGAACATGGCAACAAACACCAAAAGAAAAGAGTCTATGGCAGACAGGGTTTACGAAGCCCTGAAGGACGACATCTTTGAGTTCCGCCTGATCCCTGGTGACAAGTTCAGCGAGGGCGATGTAGGCACGCGCCTGAAAGCCAGCCGCACGCCGGTTCGGGAGGCCCTTTACCGATTGCAACGGGAAGGCTACGTGGAGGTGTTGTTCCGCAGTGGCTGGCAGGTGAAGCCGTTTGATTTCCGGCAGGTGGAGGAGCTGTACGACCTGCGGATTACCCTGGAGCGGGCGGCGATGCACAAGATCTGTGGTCTGGATGAGGAACCCTCGGCAATCCGCATGCTGACCGCCATCTGGAACCCGGACCATCCCTCCGAGCGGGCGGTGGGCAGCACGGTTCGGGCGCTGGATGAGAGTTTTCATTGCGACCTGGTGGCCGCCGCCGGCAACCGGGAGATGACACGGATTCACCGGGAGATCACCGACCGGCTCCGGATTATCCGGCGCCTGGACTTTACCCGGGAAGACCGCGTGGACGCCACCTATGTGGAGCACGCCGCAATTCTGGAAGCGCTCCGGAGCGGCATGGCCAGCGAGGCGGCGGATCGGTTGACCCGCCATATCCGGGCCAGCCAGAAGGCGGTTCGCGAAATCACCATGGAACGGATTCGCGAGGCCGCTGAAGCCCATCGCAGCGGGCAACAAATTGCCTCCCAAGGCGCGTAAATACTGAACTCGCGTTCATTTTCGCCGCCGCCGAAATGCTTACAAATCTGTAAGACATATCGCACAAACCCCGGAGCGATTCTCCGATAGGTAGGAATTCGATCCCCAGTAGAATGGTCAGTGTCAGGGATGACAAGCCAGCAAGGAACGTTGGCTCAAGGATGAGAACTCCAGGGAAGAGTCCTCTGCGGCTCAGGAGTTGCCCAAAGGATCAGGGCTTACAGGGATGAATACAGGGAAGACGCGCTCAGGATGAGTCGCACGCCTGAAGGATCAGGCAGGGGTCAGCCACGGAATCGGGGATCACAAGGATTGTGGTCCCGTCCGTGCACTCCCCATCCCCACAGACATTTCTGCTCTCTTCTTACATTTCGCTTCTGCTGCTTTGCGCCCTGGCACAAAACCAAAAAAACGCAACACAGCTTCAGGAGCTCGTATCTATGAAACGCACACCGCTTTTCGCAACACTCGTTCTGCTGTTCAGCCTGGTTACCGGTTTTGCTTATGCCCAGGAAGCCGCCATCAATATCAACACAGCCGATGTGGCTACCCTCGCCAGCCTTAACGGCATTGGCCAGAGCAAGGCGGAAGCTATTGTTGCCTATCGCGAAGCCAACGGTCCGTTTGCGGTAACCGCAGACCTGGCAAACGTGAAAGGAATCGGCGAGCGCACCATTGAGAAGAACGCCGCGCGCCTGACCGTGAAGTAATACCCCGGGCAGTGGCTCGCTGCCGCTGCCCTTCCCGTTCCTGCATCATTCCCCGCCTTCTATTTGCGGCTGCCCATAAAGTCGTCTGGCAACACCGCGCCCGCCACCCTATTATTGCTGGATAACAATTCAAAAACCGTTGAGCGTCCGCACATGGTTGATCCGATCAAGGTTTATCCGTCCAAACCTGCGAAAGTCTATTTCTATGGCACCTGTCTGGTGGACATGTTCTACCCGGATGCGGGCATCGCCGGAGTGGAGCTGCTGGAGCGCGAAGGCATTGAGGTGCTGTTTCCGCAAGACCAGACCTGCTGCGGCCAACCGGCCTACACCTCCGGCTACCATGACCAGGCCCGCTCGGTGGCCAAAGCCCAGCTCGATCTTTTCCCCGGCGACTGGCCCATTGTAGTGCCGTCTGGCTCCTGCGGCGGGATGATGCGCAAGCACTACCCGGACCTGTTCAAAGACACGCCGGACGAAGTGAAAGCCGCCGAGGTGGCCGGCCGGGTCTGGGAGCTGACGGATTTTCTGCTTAACGTCTGCCATATCAAGCTGGAAGACCTGGGCGAGCCCACCACGGTGGCCATGCACACCTCCTGCTCCGCCCGCCGTGAAATGGGCGTGGCCGAGGTGGGGCCGAAGCTCCTTGGCCAGTTGAAGAACGTGAATCTGGTAGAACAGATCCGGCCGGAGGAGTGTTGCGGCTTTGGCGGTACCTTTGCGGTTCGCCACCCGGAGATTTCCGGAGCCATGGTCAGTGAGAAGGTGGACACCCTTGTGGACACCGGCGCCAAAGAATTTGTCACCACCGATTGCGGTTGCCTGATGAACATTGCCGGCTACGCCGAGAAGAACCAGAAGCCGGTTTCAGGCCAGCACATTCTCAGTTTCCTGTGGGCGAGAACCCAGGGCAAAGAGGGGCAGCAGTCATGAGCGAGACAGCCGAGCACACTGGCCATCATATCGATGTAAAAGAGTTTCACCCGCGGGCTCAGGCGGCCATTCATAACCCCAAGATCCGCAAGAACTTCCGCAGCGCCATGGACGGGCTGATGTCCAAACGCAAAACGGCGTTCGAGGGCTGGGACCTGGAAACCCTGCGGGATCTGGGCGCCAATGTGCGCCTGCGGGCCCTCGCCAATTTACCGGACCTGCTGGAGCAGCTTGAAAAGAAGCTGACCGAGAACGGCATCAGGGTGCACTGGGCGGTGGACGGCGACGAGGCCTGCCGGATCGTAAGGGATATCTGCAAGGCCCGGGATGCCAAGACGGTGATCAAGGGCAAGTCCATGGTCTCCGAGGAAATGGAGCTTAACCATTACCTGGAGGAACAGGGCATCGAAGCCCTGGAATCGGACCTGGGCGAGTACATTGTGCAGCTGGCGGATGAAACGCCATCGCACATCATCATGCCCGCGATTCACAAGAACACCGGCGAGATCTCCCAGTTATTGCATGACAAAACCGGCACCGATCTCTCCAACGACGTGGAATACCTCACCGCCAGTGCCCGCCAGCAACTGCGTGAAAAGTTCATGAACGCTGATGTGGGGGTGTCCGGGGTTAACTTTGCGGTGGCGGAAACCGGCACGCTGTGTCTGGTGGAAAACGAAGGTAACGGCCGGATGACCACGACGGTGCCCAAGTGCCACATTGCCGTTACCGGCATCGAGAAGGTGGTACCGAGCATGGAGGATGTCTCTGCCCTGCTCGCGCTGCTGACCCGCTCTGCCACCGGCCAGCACATTACCACCTACTTCAACATGATCTCCGGTCCGCGCAAAGCCGAGGAACTGGACGGGCCGGAAGAGGTTCACCTGGTGCTGGTGGATAACGGCCGCTCATCCATCTACCAGGATGACGAACTGCTGGACACCCTGCGCTGCATCCGCTGCGGCGCCTGTATGAACCACTGCCCGGTGTACACACGGGTGGGCGGCCATGCCTATGGCACCACCTATCCGGGCCCCATCGGCAAGATTCTGATGCCGCACCTGATTGGCCTGGACGAGGGCCGGCATCTGCCCAGCGCCTCCAGCCTGTGTGGTGCCTGTGGCGAGGTCTGCCCGGTGAAGATTCCCATACCCGACTTGTTGGTGCGGCTGCGCCAGGAATCGGTGGATGGTGACAAACTGCACCCGGCCAAGGTCCGTGGCCATGGCGCCAAGCGAAGTTCCATGGAAGCGATGATCTGGAAGGGCTGGGCCTGGATGCATGCCAGCCCCGGCATCTACCGCTTCGGCACCGGTGCCGCCAGCAAATTCAGGGCCTTGCAGCCCTCGAAAGCCGGCGCCTGGACCGATTACCGCACGGCCCCCAAACTGGCCGCCAAAACCCTGCACCAGCGGATGAAGGAGCGTGGCCAATGAGTTCCCGGGAAACGATTCTTCAGCGTCTGCGCAATCGTACCGGCGGCGAACTGACGGTGCCGGAGTGTGACTTCTCGGTTCTGGTTCGGGATAACTGGTCGACAAAAGAGCGTATAGAGCGGTTCGAGAAGATGATCGAATCAGTCCACGGCGAGGTGCATCACTGCACCGAAGACATGTGGATGGATCGCCTGGCCGAGGTGCTGAACACCCGCGGTGCCAGGAATCTGCTGATTCCGCAGCAGCACGAAATCGGCCGGGCCCTTCGCGATGCTGGCCGTGACGATCTGCCGGAGCTGCTGATCTACGACGAGCCGATCGAGAGCTGGCAGGCCCACCTGTTCAACGAGGTGGACGCCAGCATTACTTCTACCCGCGGCGGTATTGCCGAGACCGGTTCGCTGATCCTGTGGCCGAACGATGATGAGCCAAGGCTTATGAGCCTGGTGCCGCCGGTACACATCGCCGTACTCAAGGCCTCGGAACTCTACACAACCTTCCATGAAGCCATGCAGGCCCAGAACTGGGCCGCTGGCATGCCGACCAATGCCCTGCTAATCTCTGGCCCTTCCAAAACCGCCGACATCGAGCAAACCCTGGCTTACGGTGTTCACGGTCCCAAAGAGCTGATTGTGTTGATGATTGAATGATCCAAGGCGCCCTGATGATCGCCCTGGCTGCCCTGCTATGGGCGACCACGGGCATTGTTGCGAAATTTCTGTTTACCGGTACCGAGCTTCAGGCCATTGCGTTGGCCTTCCTGAGGCTGGCGGTGGCTTTGCCGTTTTTCTGGCTGCTAATGCGGCGGGAGCAGGCGCGACTTGAGCGTGCCAACCCGGGCGCCAGGGTGCCCGGGAGTTCACTGCGAAGCATCTCACCCAAAGCCCTGCTTCCGCTTGCGGCGCTGGGGCTGTTCCAGGCGTTCTACCAGGGCAGCTATCTACTCGCCGTGGACCTGACTGGTGCCGGCATTGCCACCCTGATCGCGCTCTGTCTGCCTCCCGTGCTGGTGGCCATTCTTGCGGCGCCCTTACTGGGCGAGAAACCCGGCCTGCTTACGGTTCTGTCCCTGATTGCTGCCATTTTGGGCACGGGGATGCTGGTTCTCAGTGATATGGACACCAGCGGCACCCTTCGACTGGCCGGCATTCTGGTGGCGTTACTGGCCGCCTGTGTGTATACCGGTTTCACGCTCACCAGCCGCTACAGCTCCGCTGGCACACCGGTGTTTACCACGGCGTTTATCTGTTTCTTTACGGCGGCGTTGATTCTGTTGCCGGTCGTGGCCCTGAGTGGCGGATTCGAGGGGCTGGAGAGTCTGGAGTTCAGACACTGGCTGATGGTGGTCTATGTTGGTGTGGTGCCCACCTGCATCGGTTATGTGTGCTTTTTCACTGGCATGAAAACGACACCGGCCACGCTTTCCAGCATCATCGTGACTCTGGAACCGCTGTTTGTGGCACTGCTGGCCTGGGTGTTTCTGGAGGAGATTCTGGGGCCGATTGGTATTGCCGGGGCCTTGATTCTGACCGCAGCGGTGATTGTGGCCTCCCGCTACGGCCGTAAACCCGCAGCCGGCCAGGAGGCCGCTGCGGAGTAAGGAGGATCAGTCTTCCTTACGCTGTTTCTCGAGCATGTCTGGCTGCAGGATTTCGATCCAGTAGCCGTCCGGGTCTTTGATGAAGGCCAGGCCTTTCATTTTGCCGTCGTCCGGCTTTTTCACGAATTCCACACCGAGTTTTTCCAGGCGGTCACAGGCGGCATAGACGTCTGGTACCGCTACGCCGATGTGGCCAAAGCCCTGGGGCTCGTCGTTGCCATTGTGATAACCAAAGTCGTTGTCGTCTTCGGTGCCCCAGTTATGGGTCAGCTCAAGCATGGCTTCGCGGCCGAAGGTAAAGGTGGTGCGGTGGGCGTCGTCATGGGGCACGAGGCCGGCCTGTCGATCGTCCAGGTAACCCAGGAAATACAGGGTGAACTTCATTTCGGGGAAGTCCAGTTTGCGCACCAGGCGCATGCCCATCACTCGGGTGTAGAAGTCCATGGAGCGCTCGGGTTCTTTGATGCGCATCATGGTCTGGTTGAATACGTAGCCTTCGGTTTCGGGAACGGGGTCTTCGTGTAGGCCGGGGGCCTGTTCGAAATGCTTGGGCATTTTGGTTTTCCCTTTTTTGCGCAGGATTCAGACATTATACCTGTGTGCGTTTCAGGGGGATTTCAAGGGCATGAAAAAAGACCCCGGGGCCAGAGACTAACCTGCGGGGTCTTGAGGGCCGGTTTTCGCCGGCTTTTCTTCAGAGACGCTCTGAAGCTGCTGTGGCCTATAGGTTCAGGCCGAACTGGGGTTTGGGGCCTTCCGTTGCCGACCGGGGCTTGGGGGCTGGCAGGGCCATGAGGGGGCTATTTCTTCCGGGAAGCCGAACTCGCTTTGCTCAGACAGTCGTTTCCCTGCAGAAATAGCCCCCTCACACCCCTGCCGGCTCACTTTGTTGCCGGCACCATGGAAAAGAGGGAAGGCAATTTCTTTTTATCCTGCCAACTGGTGCTCTTCGCCTTTGTAATAAGCCTCCACCCTTGAATTCATTACCCGTCGCCAGAGTGGGGGGACCATTGCCAGTACGATCATTGCGGAGTAGCCGGCCGGTAGCTGGGGAGCCACTTCGTGGTGGCGGAGGATCTGGTAGCGTCTCTTGGCCCAGGCGTGGTGGTCGCTGTGGCGTTGGAGGTGGAACAGGAAAACGTTGGTGAGGAAGTAGTTGCTGTTCCAGCTGTGTTCGGGGCCGGTGCGTTCGTAGCGGCCGTTGTCGAGTTTTCTCCGGTGCAGGCCGTAGTGTTCGA
Organism: Marinobacter maroccanus; assembly: GCF_002933275.1. Taxonomy (GTDB): domain Bacteria; phylum Pseudomonadota; class Gammaproteobacteria; order Pseudomonadales; family Oleiphilaceae; genus Marinobacter; species Marinobacter maroccanus. Next base: position 191,154 of record NZ_PSSX01000006.1, on the reverse strand, counting down.
GGTAGTTGACGATTTCCAGCAGGGTGAAGGCGATGAAGCTCTGGCCCAGGAAGAAGACGGCGCCTAGCCAGCCGAATGCAACGGTGAAGGCGGCCAGTACCAGGGCGCTGATGCTGTACCACCAGATCAGTTCGTTGCGCCAGTTGAGGGCTTTGTGGCCTTTGCGCTGCAGGCGTTCGGCTTCCAGTTTCCAGGCGTTGAGGAAGTTGCGCGCGTAGGCCTGGGGCAGGAAGTTGTAGAGGGACTGGTTGTAACGGGACGATGAGGCGTCTTCGGGGGTGGATACGTGCACATGGTGGCCGCGCAGGTGTTCGACTTTGAAGCCAGCGTAGCAGACCAGTGACAGCAGGAAGCCGCCAGCCCGGGTTTCGAGTTTTTCGTCTTTGTGGATGAGTTCGTGGGCGACGTTGATGCCGAGGCCGCCGACGATGCCGATGGAGACGATCCAGCCAATACTTCCCACCAGACTGAATGTGCCGGAAGCCAGCTCCAGCATGCTCCAGACCAGCAAGGCCGCGAAGCCGGCGACCCAGCCAAGCGTGATGGCTTTATAAAACCGCTCGCCGACCATTCGTGGCACGTCGGTTTCTTCGTCCGGGTTCAGGGAATCCTTGCCCAGCAGCATGTCCAGCACCGGGATGATCCCGAACACAAAGACCGGTACGCCCCAGGAGAATAGGTTTACCAGATCGGTTGCGAGGCCTGCGGCCAGCAGCAGGGGCGGTAACGCCAGGGGGACCATGGCTATCAGGTAGCTGTACTTCTTCAGGGTCAGCAAGATCCGCCGGCGGGTGGCTTCGCGATCTACCGATAACTGCGTTGTGCTCATTGGGCTTTCTCCATCGAATGCGTGTTGGTGAAACTCTGATCACCTGTTATTTTCTGCATTATTGTCCTACAATGCATCAGTCGTCAACTTCGTGAGGGGAGTTTTTTGACAATTGTCAGGAACCCTCGGCGGATCAAGGCGTTGTGACTGTCAGACTCAGAGGCTGTGATAAACTCATGCGCACACACTCCCATGCCGGCCGGATCACCGCAGCAGCCGACCGGTTTTTACGACCTGTTCAGAGAGCCTTTATGGATTTTCAGGTGCCCAACACTCTGGCCGAGCAGATTGCCAATTACCTGGCAGAGCGGATCATGACCGGGCAGATTCGCCCCGGTGAGCGGATTCAGGAGGCCACCCTGGCTGGCGAGCTGAAGGTGAGCCGTGCCTCGGTCAAGGAAGCGCTGTATACCCTGGAGCGCTGGCATCTGGTGGAGATCACGCCCCGCAAGGGTGCTTCAGCCACCCGGCTGGACGCGGCCCATGCTTCCGAACTTTACGATGTGTATATGCATTTGCTGATGATGATGGCGGTGCGGCTCTGTGAGCGCTGGCAGGAGAGCGATAAGCAGCGGATGCTGGGGGCGGTCAGTAATGTTGTTGAACGGATAAAGGATTCGTCCAGCGACATTTCGGGGGTGGTTGAGGCGAGTTTCAATGTGATGGATGCCTGCTGTGAGGTGGTGGGGAATCCTTATCTCACGGAGGCTTTGTCGAATTTCAAGCCGGCGGTCAGTCGGGCTTATTACCTGAGCGCTGATCGGTATCGGCGGGGCCTGGCGCAGACCAGTGAGTTTTTTGCCAATCTGCCGCAGGCGGTTCTGGCGCGGGATTCGGATAAGGCGCAGGCGTTGATTCGGGAGTTTGCGGAGCACCAGAAATCTCTCATTCAGCAAGCTTTGGCTTCCTAGTCCAAGTTTCGCCTTTCAACTTTTGGTGCATGCAAATCGGGCGGGAGGTCCTCCCAAAACACGCTGTGAATACATCCTTGTACGCTTGGCTCCGCCATCCATGGCTCCGCACAGTTTTGGGAGGACCTCCCGCCCGCTTTGCCCCATCCTCTTCAGTGGCTTCCCTGTGACAGGCCTCACAGATCTTTCTCCCTCTCCCGCCTATCGTAACAGTCTGTAACAAATCAAAGTTTTTGCTGCATTGGTTGTGCTGTCCCCCTGCGGCCCGGGGAGTGTTTAACGCTCTCTGCTGAAAACAATAAACCAGACTTTTGGGGCCACCATGACTCAGTCACTTGCCTGTCGTCGAAACACCACATCTTCCACGCTCTCGCTTTGGGTGCTCGCCCTCTCGCTGCCAATACCGGCGTTGGCGGAGTTCAGGCCGTTGGATGATGGGGCGCTATCGGGTGTAACCGGGCAGGCGGGGGTAACGATTGAGCTGGAGACCAAACTCAGCATTGATCGGTTCAGTTGGATTGATGAGGGTTCGTTGAATGTGAATGGGCTGAGGTTGTCCGGGCAGAACGATACGGTGCTGGATAACATGAAGCTGACGATCGATATTGCCGGCGATGGGGAGGTGCTGGAGCACGGGTTTTCGGAGATTGCCCGGCGGGCACAGGCGGGGTTGTTGGACCAGAATGACCCGGATGTGGCCGATGCTCTGGCGAAGTATTCCGTCGCGGGCTCTTTTGGCAAGCAGTTCAATAGCGGTGATCTGGTGATGCATCTGGGTGCGACGGATTATGGCGATCCGAGCAGCCTGGATGATTATCTGCAGGCGGTGGATTTTGAGCTGGCGGTGGACAGTGTGACCACTTCGGGCAGCGAGGGCTCGGCGACGCTGTTCTCGAATATCCTGCTGCAAGGGCACATCGGGCCGACGGATCTGGTGATCCGTAACGGGGGCAGTGATACTAGCACTCTGGCCAACGGCAACGAGGTGTCTGGCTCTGAACTGCAGCTGGATACCCATTTCGAGATTACCAACGGTAGCCTCAACTGGGATGCAGCGGATGTGATTCTGCTGTTCAACTTTGCCGCAGTCGGTATTGAGGGCCTGCAGATTCATAACCGGCGGGGCGATGACACGCTGGGGCATTTCGGTATGGCAAGTGCCACTGCAAAACTGTCACGGGGCACCAGTTCTGCCTCAGGCAACGAAGGGCTTTCGGTGCATGAGGTTGAGTTCCGGGCGGATATTGATATGCCGGTCTTCAAGATGGGCGGCACCAGCATTGGTAGCGTTCAGTTCACGGACTTTGCCATTACCAACACCACCATGATGGTGTATGGCCACTAGCCGGACACTGGACACCCACCACACCCTACGCTGTAAACTGCCCGTCTCACTCTGACGGGCAGCCCATGACTCACTCTACGGACATCAACTATTCGAAGCGCGCCTCGGGAAAAAGGCTGGCGATGTTCAGTCTGTTGTTTGTGGCGCTTACCGCTGCCGGGCTGTATGCCGTTTACGATCTGTTTGCCGAGCGCACCCTTACTTTCGATGCCAGGCTGATCGCCCCGGGAACCCTGTTATCGGTGGCCGGCCTGTTGCTGGTTTATTTCATCTCGGATGGTCTTCGGCTGTATTTTACCCTGCGGGCGCTCGGGCACCGGCTGCCATTGCCGGCGATGTTCCGGCTGGTCTTTATCAATCTGTTTTTCTCCAACGTCACGCCCATGGCCACCGGGGGCGGTTTCGCTCAGATCTGGTTCCTGAGCCAGCATGGCGTTCCGGTTGGCAGGGCCACGGCAGCAACAACGATTCGAACGGTACTGGCGGTGCTGTTCATTTTCTCGCTCACGCCGGTGTTCCTGCTTACACTCAAGCCTCTGGACGGCAATTCCATTGTCGGCGACATCGGCACCGCACTGGCAGTTCTCATTGTTCTGTACCTCGGCTTTTTCCTGGTGTTGCTGTTCCGGACCCGCTGGCTGATCGGCCCATTGACCCGATTGCTCAGGACCGCTCGCCGGCTTCACCTGATCAGTGAGCACCGCCATCGGCGCTGGCAGTTCAAGGCGCGCCGGGAGATGCTGCGGCTTTCCCGAAGTTTTGGCGATTACCTGCGTGGTGCCCCCGTGTTCGTGTGGCTATCTATTCTGTTCACTGCGGTCTTTCTGCTCAGCCTGTTCAGCTTCCCCGCGCTGCTGATGCACAGCCTGGACTACAGTGTTGACTATGTGGTGTCGGTGGGGCTGCTGGTTGTCACCACCTTCGTTATGTATTTTTCGCCCACGCCAGGCGCTTCTGGGATTTCCGAGGGTATTTTCGGGAGTTTTTTCCGGGATATCCTCTCCGGTAACCACCTGATACTGGTTATTGTCTGCTGGCGCCTGTTGACCATTTACCTGGGCATGGTCATCGGACTGGTGGTGCTGCAGAGGGAACTTGTTGCCAATCGCAGGAGGGCAGGATGATTTTCCGCAACCCACTCAAGCTTCTGTTCTATCTGTGCCTGCTGGTGGTAGTGCTGCTGGTCGGCTACAAGACCTATCTGAACCTGTTCACGGAGGATTTCGAGGGCGTTCATACCGAACAGGTAGAGCAGATCCATCAGAAGCTTGAACCCGGAGAGCCGTTCAGCTTTGCGGTGGTGGGCAACATCAACAACTCGGTGGGGATTTTCGAAGACCGTATTATTCCGGAACTGAACCGTTCCGGCCTCGATTTTCTGGTTTCGGCCGGTAACGCGGTCAGTGGCGGCGGCGAAGACAAGTTCCGGGCCCTGTACGGCACCCTGAGCCATCTGGAGATTCCCTACCTGCTGACCTTCGGCGCCCACGAGTATGAGGACTTTGGCAGTTTCCGCTTCTACGATCATTTCGGCCCTCACTTCTTCAGCATTGAGGCTGGAAGCAGCCGGCTGATTTTCCTGGACAGCACCGGGAAAACCCCCTGGCGCTGGCAGATCCGCTGGCTGAAGGATCTGCTGGCCCAGGACACTTCGAAGGCGAGGATCCTGTTCATTGGCCACCCTCCCCTGCGCCCGGACGAGAATGCACCGTTCGACCAGAGGGAAGATTACCTGGCGCCGCCCGAGTTCCGGGACGCATTGCTCCAGGCCATCGAAGAGCATGACGTTGACCGGGTGTTTTCCGCCAACCTTTCGCTCTATTCGGAAAAGACGGCAGGAGACACCACGTTTGTTACCACGGGCGGCGGCGGTGGCCTGGTCATGAACAACGACACCAGTTTCTATCACTACGTGCGGGTGAATGTGGACGCGGATGGCGAGGTAACACATAGCCTTCAGCGCCTGGAGGTGGGCCAGCACCCGGTTCTGAAGCGTCTGGAAAGCCTGTGGTTCTTTATCTACTCCCTGTTCTACACCGGTTACCTCAACTTTATTCTGATCGTCGCCGTGTTTGCGGCCATTGCCATCAAGCTGTACGGCGCCATTTTCATCGGCAAGGACTATTACCCGGACTACGATCTGGACCCGGCCCCCTGGCTCGAAAAACCGATGCGGGTAGCCATGTTTACCAATAACTACCTGCCCTTTATCGGGGGTGTGCCGATTTCGATTGAACGCCTGCGGCTGGGTCTGGAGGCGCTGGGCGACAAACTGCTTGTGGTGGCACCCCGTTACAAGGGCCAGTCTGAGACCGAGTCCCACGTGCTGAGGGTCCCCTCACTTCTGGCCATGGGAGAGAAGCGGGAATTCCGGCTGGCCAATATTTTTCTGGGCCGGATCCGCAAGCGGGTCCGGGCGTTCAAGCCGGATATCATCCACCTGCATCATCCGTTCTGGCTGGGGTCGCTGGGACTGTTTGTGGCGCGCACGCTCCGGATACCGGCCATATATACCTACCATACCCGTCTGGAGCACTACGCCCACTTTGTGCCACTGCCGGGCATGCTGTTCCGGAACCTGATCTCCCACGCCCTGATCAAGCGCTTTGCCAACAAGTGCGACGGGGTGATTGTGCCGACCTACTCCACCGAGGAATACCTGCGCATGATCGGGGTAAAAACACCGACTTTCGTACAGCCCACGGGCATCGAATACCACAAATTCCAGGAGGTTCAGGAGAAGGACGTCGAGGAACTGCGGGAGAAGCTGCAGTTGAAGAATGAGAAAGTATTCGTCAGCGTTTCCCGAATCTCCAACGAGAAAAATATCGACTTCATGATTGAGGCCATTGATGCCTTGAGACGGGAAACCGACGTGCCGTTCCGGTTCCTGATGATCGGCGATGGCCACCAGAAAGACCGGCTGCAGAAGAAGATCGAAGACCTTGGGCTTCAACAACACTTCACCCTGGTCGGCGCCGTTCCGCCGGACGAAATGGCCATCTGGTACCGTCTGGGTGATGCCTTCCTGTTTGCCTCGATCTCTGAAACCCAGGGCATGGTAATCCTGGAGGCCATGGCGGCCGGCTTACCGGTGGTAGCGGTTCGCTCCAGTGGTATTGAAGACGTGGTCCGGCACGGGTTCAACGGCTTCAAGACGCCGGAGAAACAGGACCAGTGGCGGGCGCAGGTCAAAAAGCTGCTGGAAGACGACGAACTGCGTGACAAACTTTCCTCACAGGCCCTGGAGTTTGCCAGGGACTATTCCGTGGAGCAGTTTGCCAGTGATGTTCGCACCATTTACGCCACTACCCTGGCCATGTTTGCCAAGAAACGGAAAGGCTCGGCAAGCCAACCCGAATAGGTAGGGTTACGGTTTTTCGCGGCGGCCTGATCGGGCTAGACTGAATTCACGTATCACAAAGACAGTTTTAGGCATCGGACCGACTGAATTATCGGAGACTAACGTGAGCGGCATCCCCGTCGGAATCAGCACCTGCCTGCTAGGCAAGGAAGTTCGCCATGATGGCGGCCATAAACATTCCCGCTACTGCACCCAGGTGCTTTCAAAGCACTTTGACTTCCGCTCCATCTGCCCGGAGCTGGAAGCCGGTCTTGGCGTGCCCCGGCCCGCCATCCACCTGCGCGAGTACAGTGATGGCCTGCGCCTGATTGAAACCAAAGGGGCGGCGGACCATACCGACGCCATGCAGGGTTTTATCGACCAGATCATGCCTACCCTGGCGAACCTGCGCGGCTACATCCTGATGGCAAAGTCCCCCAGCTGTGGCATGGAGCGGATCAAGGTACACAACGAGGATGGCAACGTGATCCGCCGGGATGGCCGGGGCATGTTTGCCGAGGCACTGCTGAAAGCCTACCCGATGATGCCGGTGGAGGAGGAAGGGCGCCTCAATGATGACATGATCCGGGAAAACTTCATTGAACGGGTTTTCGCCTACGACGACTGGATGCAGAATGTCGCCGGCGACCAGCGCTCAGCCAAGGCGCTGATCGAGTTCCACACCCGGCACAAGTTCCAGCTTCTCGCTCACTCGGAAAAGATTTACCGCCAGCTCGGCCCCATGCTTGGCGATCTGAAATCCGAACCACTTGAAGACATTGCCGAGCGCTACATTCACCTGTTCATGGAGGCCATGAGCAAGAAGGTGAGCCGGGGTTCTCACATGAACGCCATGCAGCACCTGATGGGCTATCTCAGGGATTCCATGGGTGATGAAGATCGCAAGGTACTGATGGAACAGATGGAAGCTTACCGCCGGGGAGAGGTGCCTTTGGTAGTGCCGATGACCCTGCTGCGCATGGCTCAGCGCAGGGAACCGGTGGACTACCTGCATGCCCAGCAGTATCTCACGCCTTACCCGGATGAGCTCGGCCTCAGGAACAACGTCTAAAATCGGGGTCAGATGAAAATGTCATCTGACCCCTTTTTCATTTCACCCCAGGTTCGAGAATTCGATCAGAAACCGTAGATAAGCGAGAGCGAGGTTTCCGTGTCGGTATCTTCAGAGCCTGCGGGCGGATCCGACAGATGCTTGATCCGGAACGCCGCCTTCATGGAGAGATTTCCCACCACGTTCGCCTGCAGGGACGTTTCCGATTCGGTCACCGTGTTGTTCTCATCCAGGCCGATTTCCGTGCTCAGCTTCTGGCGGAACAGAGAGTTTTCCGACAGTGCGTAATCAAACTGGCCTGCCAGACGGGCGATGGCCTCTTCTTCGGCATCCTCGCCCTGGGCATTCACCATGTCCAGTTTGTTGTAGCGGTAACCGCCACCGACTGAGAGATCGAGGAAGGAGCGATCTCCTGAATTCCAGACCCGGTTTCCATAACCAGTAGTCACTGAAGATTCGAAATCGTAGCCGGAGAAGCGGTCGTCCTCGTAGGAGCCACGGAGAAACCAGTACTGATTCTCGGCGAACTTGTAATCCGTCTCCAGCGCGGCCTGATATTTCTCGGCCGTGGTCTGGTTGTCTGTCTCGGAATAATTGGTGCGGAATTCACCGGTGTTGCGCCAGGTTTCGACTTCATGGATCAGACCCAGGCGACCCTTGATGTTGGTCTCTTCGGTATTGCCAGAGGTAATCAACACACCCAGTTCGGTTTCGCCCTTCCAGTTGTCTGCTTCCTGCGCACCTGCAAAGGGCGCGATAGCAACTGCGGCAATGGCTACAGCCTGTCGTAAATCCATGAAGCCTCCTTTCTGAAAAGGGGGTCAGATGAACTTTTCATCTGACACCGAGTTCACCTTCCAGGCTTTTCCGGGCCTGACGTTCTCTTTCAGCCTTTTTCCGGGCCTTGCGCTCGGCAATGATGCGCGCGGCTTCTCCGCCCACGTGAGCTTCGCCCCGCTCCTCCGCCAGGCGCATCTGACGTTCACGCTCGGCAAACCGGGCTTTCTGCTCTTCGGTCAGCGAATCAATACATTGATGGCAGCTCACGCCCTGTTCATACTCGGGGCGCTGTTTGTCTTCCTCGGTAATCGGTCGGCGGCAGGCATGGCACTGGTCGTAATCGCCGCGCTCCAGCCGATGGTTGACCGTTACCCGGTCATCAAACACAAAGCACTCTCCGTGCCACAGGCTCTGTTCTTCCGGCACCTCTTCCAGGTATTTCAGGATGCCGCCCTTGAGGTGATAGACCTCCTCGAAACCCTGTTCCTTCAGATACGCGGTGGATTTCTCGCAACGGATGCCGCCGGTACAGAACATCGCCACCTTCTTGTGCTTCGAGGGATCCAGGTTCTGTTTCACGTATTCCGGGAACTCCCGGAAGGTATCAGTGGCCGGATTGACGGCATTCTTGAAGGTGCCGATTTCAACTTCGTACTGGTTACGGGTGTCCACCAGCACCACATCCGGATCGGAAATCAGATCGTTCCACTCTTTAGGATCCACATACGTGCCAACAATGCGCTTCGGATCGATACCGTCCACACCCATGGTGACGATCTCTTTCTTGAGCTTCACTTTGGTGCGTTTAAACGGCTGGATGTCGACAAAGGACTCTTTGTAATCAATGCCGTCGAACCGCTCGTCGCTGGCGATCCAGGCTTTCACGGCATCAATGCCTTCCCGGCTGCCGGCAATGGTGCCGTTGATGCCCTCGCGCGCCAGCAGCAAAGTGCCGTGCACGTCTTTCTCGAGCATCAGGTCCAGCAGCGGCTGGCGGAGGGATTTGTAATCATTCAGGACTGCAAACTTGTACAGTGCGCAGACAACAACGTTGTTGCTCATCATTTTCTCCTGCGGGCCGGACCGTAAATCCGGAGCATGGTTTCGGGACTGTTGGAACGTCTCAGAGGCCTGAGCCTGAGAGGGCGCAAATTTTAACCAACTCAGGCTCAGGATCAAGTGCGGGGTTACGCAGCATCAGTCCGCCTCACTGGCCAGCTCACGCTCAACCACGGCCGAAAGTTGACCCCAGCCCGGCCGGGTCAGGCGAATGTTATCTACCAGAACGGTGGGCGTGCTGGTTACCCTAAGCTGCATGGCCACCTGGCGGCTCTGCTCGACGGCTTCCCGGTGCAGTTCGGTGGTCATACAACGGCGAAAGCGACGCTCCTCCAGGCCCAGATCACCGGCGTAACGGGTGAAGGTGGCAACCGGATCGTTCGAGCCGCTCCACTCGGCCTGGGAATCGTACAGGCGATCGTGCATGGGCCAGTAGGCGTCCTGATCCCCGGCGCAGCGGGCTGCCTGGGCGGCTGGCATCGCGTTCTGATGCTGCTGCAGTGGCAGATCAAAGTAGACGAAGCGAACTTTGCCTGCGTCCACGTATTCCTGCTTCAGTTGCTTGCTGGCGGAGGAAAAGCTGCCGCAGGCAGGACACTGGTAATCGGCAAATTCACGCACCACTACCGGGGCATTCTCTGGGCCTACAGAGACACCGTACTGGTCCAGTTGGGCAGGGAACTCGTCGGCATTGGGCGCGGCGACGGGCAGTTCGTCAGAGCTCGGTTCGGGTGCTGCGGTCAGGAAAAAGACACCGAGAAGCACGGCGGCCAGAACCAGCAGACCAATGCCTGCATACAGCGGCTTGTTGGACTTTGCTTTTCTGGGAGGTGGTGCGCCGGTTTCCTTGCGACGTTTTGCTTCACCCATGGAGGGACTCCTTATTGTGTTTCTGGTTTCCGGAATTAATTAGGTCGCGACCGTTTTCAGATCGGGCGTGGCACGCTAAGATCCTTTATATCCTACAAAAGTTCCAACAAAAATTAAGGAATCCTCATGCCGTTGCCCGCTTCCCTGAAAGACTCCCTCTCACTGCCTCTGGTGGCCGCACCCATGTTCCTGATCTCTGGCCCGGAACTGGCGCTTGCCTGCTGCAAGCAGGGCATCGTTGGCAGTTTCCCGGCTTTGAACCAGCGGTCCAGCGAAGGCTTTGAAGACTGGCTGATCCAGATGAATGAAGAGTTGGCAGCCTTTCGAAGTACGAATCCGGATGTCACAACGGCGCCCTACGCCGTTAACCTGATCGTGCACCGGACCAATCCGCGCTGGCAGGCGGATCTGGAGCTGTGCGTAAAGCACCAGGTCCCCATCATCATTACCTCCCTGGGCGCCGCCAGCCAGGTAGTGGAGGCGGTGCACAGCTACGGCGGTGTGGTGTTCCATGACGTGACCAACCAAAAGCATGCCCGCAAGGCAGCGGAGGCGGGGGTTGACGGCATCATCGCCGTGGCGGCGGGTGCCGGTGGCCATGCTGGCACCATCAACCCGTTCGTTCTGGTGCATGAAATCCGGGAAGTCTTTGATGGCACCATTCTGCTCGCCGGCGGGCTGTCCCATGGCGAGGACCTGCTCGCGGCCCAGGCCCTGGGCGCGGACCTGGCCTACCTGGGCACACGTTTTATCAACACGTTCGAGTCCCAGGCGGACGAAGCCTACCGGAACATGATCATCGAGGCAGTGTCTGGCGACATTATTCATACACCGGCGGTATCTGGTGTACCCGCCAGCTTCATGCGCCAGAGCCTGGAAGCGGCCGGCTTCCCGATGGACAAATTAAACCAGGCCGGCGAGATCAACTACGGGGAAAAACTGAAGCCCATTGACGATGAAGCCAAGGCCTGGAAAACCGTGTGGTCCGCAGGCCAGGGGGTCAGCCAGATCCACGACGTGCTGACCGTCCCGGATCTGGTGAACCGACTGACCGACGAATACAGAAACGCCCGGGAGCGCCTGCTATCTTCAGGTTCCTAAACCTGGAACTGTGAGGCTTTATCCTTCAACGAGGTCAGTGTCCGGGCAATCTGGCCGCTGGCCTCATCGGAGCTCTCAATGGCTTCAACCGTCTGGCGGGAAGAACCGGCGATATCACTCACGCTCACGCTGACCTCACTGGCATGCCGGCCCTGCTCTTCTGCCACGGACGAAATCGCCAGGGCACGATCCTGAAGGCTGCTGAGCAACTGGTTGATCCGATCGAAGTGTTCATCGGCCCGGCGGAACTCCGAGGAGGATTCCGCAACCTGGCCGGAAACCTCACCGATAGCGCTGACCGCCTGTCGACTGCCCTTCTGCAGGCGTTCGATGATGGACTGGATTTCGGTGGTGGATTCCTGGGTTCGGCTTGCCAGAGTGCGGACCTCATCGGCCACCACGGCGAAGCCCCGTCCGGATTCCCCGGCGCGGGCAGCCTCAATGGCGGCGTTCAGTGCCAGCAGGTTGGTCTGCTCTGCAATGGCACCAATCACCGACAGCACAGATCCGATTTCCTTGCTCTGGTGGTCCAGCTGATTAACGGCCTCTACTGCCTGTTCAACGTTACGAACCACCTGATCCAGTCGGCTTCGCACTTCCCGGGAGATGCCCGCTGTAGCCTCGCTCTCCGAACTGACATTGCTGACGGAGCCGGCGATGTCCTGAATGTTTTCCGCCACCTCGGAAATACTGCGGGACATGGCTTCCATGGTGCCGGATACCTCGGCCACGTCCTGCTCCTGGCGATTCACCGCGGCCACGGCACTGCGGCTTATGTCGCCCTGAGCCTGGGCCTGGCCGGCGGCCGATTCGGCCGACTCTTTGACTTCCGAGACCAGCTCCTGGATTCGGGCAATAAAGCGGTTCACGCCCTGGGCCATCTCGGTGAGTTCATCCTTGCCTTTCATGGATACCCGGCGGGTGAGATCGGCCTCGCCATCGGCGATGCCCCAGATCGCCGAGCTCAAACGGAACACTCGTGGAAGAAGGCCTCCGCCCAGCACCAATGCCACCAATAGAATCAGAACCACCACGGAGCCAATCGCCAGCATACTGAGGTTGGCGGAGAGGCTTGAAGCCTCGGCATTCAGCGCCTCCACCGTGCTCTGGATTCTGGAGCGAGTGTCGGAATCCATGCCGGCCAGCTGCTGCTGAAGGCGCTGGTTCACCTGATCGGTTTCCGCCTCCAGGGTGTCGCGAAGGGCATCAATGCTGCCGGTGATGGTGGCACTGAATTCCTCTTCCAGAGCGGACAGGTCCCGATTGATGCCTTCCAGGGACAATCCAAGTTTCAGCTGGCCTATGGCGGAACCCTGGGGTGCAATATCAGCAGTGATGATCACGACATTGGGGTCACGACTTGCCGCATCCAGGACCTTATTTGCCGCACCACGGCCTTCGCCCTGCTCCATTAAGGTGCGCACCCGGTCATCGGTGCGATCCACATAGCGGGTAAGTCGATCACCGTACTGGTCGTAGTAAACCGCGAACAGCACAGATTCCCGGGCGTCGGCCAGTTCCACCAGATCGGTCAGGCGGGGTACATCCCGATCCCAGATCAGCGGAGCGGCGACGGCAGCCAGCACATCGGCCAGGCCCTGGGCCTCAGCCATGACAGCGGTTCGAACGTTGCCGGCAACGCGCTCCTGTTGTGCGGTTTGCTGGCGGGTGAGTTCGGCGGAGAGTTCCTCGGTGGTCTTCTGCCGCATGGTCTCCAGGCGGGTTCGGACATCCTCACGGGTATCCCCGAATGAGGCGCTGACCTGTTGGCTGCTGGCCTCAAGGGCAGACCCCGCCGTGTTGACCAGGCGCTCCACCTGACTGGAAATCAGCCACTGGCTGACCACAACCTGAACCAGACCGGCGACCACCAGAACGATGAATACCGGTCGGAGAAGGCGGCTTGAGATCAGCCGCCGGATAAAACTGAGTGACATACGGACTCCGCGAGCATGTGTGCTTCATGCATCCTGCACAGTCGGTAACAGCGTCCCTGCGAAGCGTGTCCGTATGTATAGCAAAACCCGGGCCGGCGTGGGCCGCATTTATGTACGGGTTTTGTAGTTAATCGTCATCGTCTTCTTCGAGTTCGATTTCGTCTGCGGTGAAGTCGTTCCCCGTTCCTGAGTATTCAACTTCGAGAATCAGAAGCTCGCCATCATCGAAACGTTCGATAATTTCATTCTGAGAACTATCCTCATAGGCTGTTGGACCGGCATCTATCGATACGCCGAGAATCGTGATGGAGCTAGAGGTAATGTTCGTAAGCTTCCCTTCCAGCTCATACTGATCTCGATCATCGAAATCAGCGAATTCGTCATCCACCTCTACCTTTAAGGCTTCGATGAAGATGTCTGCCCCCTGCCCCTTCTCAACACCTTCGACTTCCACTGTGGTAGTACCAATGGGAAGGGTCTGGAATGAGATACCAGAGCCGTCTTCAACGGTGAAGGTTGTCGTCGAGGAAATCCGAACTTCAACACCGCCGACGAAGAAGGCGTTGTCCGCAGAGGAAGAAATCACACCTTTAACTTTCGCATTGCCGTCCCGGAGTTCGATTTCATCTGCCTCAACAACCGTATCGGAGAGGAACTTCCCTTCCACCTGAATCAGAAGCCCCTCAGTGAGCTCGTCGAGAGTGATGCCGTCATCAAGTTCGGTCTCATCTGTCACCCGAACTGTCAGACTTCCCATCGTAAACTCACCCGGTCTTGTGCCAACAGCGCCCGAAGAGGTGTAGGACGAATCGATTGTCGCGGTGAACTCGATATCGTCGGCACTGCTGCGACTAAAGCGTCGGGCGTCATCCCGGTCGATCGTAGCCGCTACCAGCGTGGTCCCGTTGAGTTCCCCCTCAACCTCCAGCGCGGTGGCGGTTTCCAGGTCTGCCTCTGTGAGTCCGGAGCCAAAGCTGACATTGTTCTCATCGTATTGAACAGTGATCGTGCCAATCGTGAACTCATTGATCGCCGTATCCACCGCCGATATGCTGCCCTCCAATTCAATATCGGTCAGATCCGGATTGATTATCTGGATGTAGCCAGCCCGATAAGAGCCATCGGCCTGACGCCAGGCGCTGACTCGGACATGATCGGTAATTTGAGATCCGCCAAGCAGAGTGGCGTAGGTTGTACCGCGCACCACCGTCTGGCGATCGATCCGCACTGACTGCCCCATGACTGAAAGGGTAACGAATTCACCGGCGCCACTCGGATCAGCAGTCACCTGGCCTACCGGACCACGCAGCGTATCGTCGTAACTGAGTTTCTCAGCCGTCCCTGTGCCATCATCTCGCCACTCGCCTTCAACCCTGAGAATCATCCCTTCGCTCAGCAGGCCCTCAGCGGTGATGCCATCGTTGCTTTCAACTTCCCGATTCGGAATGTCATCGGTGCTGAACTCCACACCATTAACAAACACACTCCCAAACCCGGAAACCGGCCCAACGCTGGACCCGGTGCCCCGTATACCGCCATCGGCAATATCCAGGCCTCCGCCAGCGCCTCCTCCACCACAGGCGGAAATCGCCCCGAAGGCCACTGTGCCGGCGGCCAGCCCGATAACACGATTGCGGATGTGCCGTTTCATTTCGTTCCTCTCCCTTTCCGGCATTCCTGGCCGGTATATGTTAGACAGCATCGTTAAAGCGCCTGCGCGGAATCTCGTCCTCGGATTCAAAAACCTGGTCAACTCGGGAATCGCCTGGAAGCCGGGGCTGCGAAGGCGCATAGACACTTCGCCTCAGCATCAGGTAGCCGCTATCCAGGGGTTCGACCACACCCTTACGGAGCAATTCATTCAGAACTACCGTGGGGGCAAAATCGGGATTGGTCACTTGCACCAGATTGCGGAAAGAATTCGTCGCGTGATTGTCCATCAACAGCATGACAGGGTCATGATGCTCATCGAGGAATTCGTTGAAGCTGATCCAGGAACGAATCACCTGCCGGGACGATGGGGACAGTATGGTGCTTGCAAGCTCCGTTGGCTCCCAGCGACAAATAATGTTCGGCTGCCTCGTGAGACTCATGGCACTCAATCTCCTTTCGGCTCTTTCCCGGCAGGCTCTTCAAAGAAGAAGATGCTCACGCCGGTGCGGACCGGATCCCCGGACTCACTGCCAGACTTCTGCCCCGATATATCGCGATCATGGGGGCCGAGCCACTTGTCCAGCTGTTCCAGCAGTGCCTGGGACTGGGCGGCTGCGTGCCTGCGCCAGCGCTCCATCACTTCCGGAGGAATGTTGTTGTAGGTCAGGGTTCTCTGGAACAGCGGTGGCTGTCCGGACTCGTCACTGACCAGATTATGATCAATGGTCGCTATGAGATCTGATACGTCCTCGCCGAATATCTGGAGCATTTCCTCACTGTCTCCGGCCGGAACATAGGCCCTTTGCTGCAGTATCAGTCGGCCCGATTCACCGTCTACCGACACCACGCCTACCCGAAGCAGCTCGTCCAGCACGGCGCGGGGCGGCATATCGCCGCTGTATCGCTTGACCAGTTCGCTGAAACTCCCCGGCCCATCGAATGACAGCATGGCTGGCTCTCCGTCTTTGGCCTGGAAGACCGCATCGTGGACCCAGCCTGATACCACCCGGGACGCCCGGTTGGTATGAAGTACATCGCGGTGCCCAGTATCTTCCCCTGCCAGGATCTCCCGTTGGCGCTTCACTTCCTTGCGGGTCAGCCCGGTCATAACCGCAGCCCGTGAGTCCGTGGGCTTTCGCCGGCCGTCGGTAAAGTCCTCCAGGGCGGCTTCCACGTAGGCACGTTTCACCAGCTCGGAGAACTCCCCGAAGGGAATGCCGTTTCGCAAGAGCAACCTCGCCAGAGGGCGCAGAATGCGAAACAGCGCTTGATGCAGGGGGTTGGACTTTTTCATGTTTGGGATTGTATTCCCATAGCGACTTCGAAAGCCAGGATGCGGGCCGGCAACAGTCCGGCCCGCACCGGCAATTCAATGATCAATCATCATCGTCGTTATTGTCGTCATTATCATCGTCGACTTCGACATCGTCGGTCAGCTCATATTGGCCACCGCTGGTTCGGCGATACTCGATTTCCACTTCGTCACCAACCTGGGCCCCGGACAGGCTGTAGCCATTGCGGAGCACCTCAAGGTTCATGATGGTGATGGAATCAGCTCCGATTGCACTCACCCGTGCCTCGAGTTCGAAATCGTCATCGTCGTCGTCATCCTCACGCTCAATGCTGAGGGCTTCGAGAAATCCGCCCTCGCGGCTGCGCTGGCGGCCTTCAATCTCGAGATAGTCACCCACCTGCAGGCTCTGGATATCCTGGACACGACTGCGACGGTCATCGTCATCATCGTCGTCGTCATCAATCAGGGTATTGCTGGTTAGCTGAACCCGAACGCCACTGACGACCATGGATTCGTTGGCCAGATTAATGGATTCGATACGGCCATCCAGTTCGGCGTCGGACTCCCGGCCCTCAATCTCTTCAGCCACCAGGACGCCGTTGCGGTAATCCCCTTCCACTTTCACAAACAGGCCATCGGCCAGGCTGCTTTCACGGAGATCGTCGAACTCGGTGCCACCGTTAATCTGGACTCTGACCCCATTCACCGAGAACTGACGGCTGACAGCATCGTAGTCGTAGACGCTTCCGGAGATTTCGACGTCGTCATCATCGTCGAACAGGTCATCCTCATCGTCGATTTCCTCGGCCATGAGGGTATTGCCGTTCAGGTAGCCTTCCACTTCCACCACGATTCCGTCTGCCAGGTCATCCAGGGAGAAGTCGTCATCACCGACGGCGCTGGTGTAATCGATCAGGAAACCATTGATGGTGAAGGTCTCGGCGCTTGTATCCAGATTGGCGACAACGCCTTCAATTTCCACCTCGTTGTCGTCATCGAAATCCAGGCCGATGGCACGGGCGCCGACAAAGCTGGCCCGGAAGCTGCCATCTTCAAGGCGCCAGGCGCTGACCCTTACCCGATATCCCTGGGGGTTACCAGCCAAGGTCGTTGGAGTCACGCCACGAAAGACCGTTTTGCCGTCCAATGAGATGCTCTGGCCCAGCATCGTGAGGCTTCCGGTGCGGGTTACATCGTCCCAGCTCATATCGGAAATCGGTCCGCGCAGGGTATCGTCGTAACTGACCCTGTCGGCCCGGCCTTCGCCACGGTCATCCCAGTCGCCCTCAACCTTGAGGATCATGCCTTTTTCGAGCTGATCTTCGCGTTCCAGGCCATCGTCACTGCTAACGCTACCATTGGTTTCAAAGCGAGTGCCGTTAACGTAAACACTGCCGAAGCCGGATACCGCCCCAACACTGGTACCCGATGAGGTGCCACTAGTGGCAGTGTCTCCGGAGCCACCGCCACCACAAGCGGCAAGGGCACCGGCCAGAGCCCCGGTCATGGCCAACTTCACTGCAATTGCTAAAGGTTTGCGATTCATCGTTCTTCTCCAGGCTTGTTATTGCATCGGCGGGCGACAACGTTTTCCACCCGATCATTAATTGGGATATTTTTCCCAATTTGTATTTGGGAATTTAATCCCATTTTTTGAAGCTGTCCAGTTTTTGATCATGAAAATTTTGTGAACTTTATGGAGCGGAAAACGTAAATCTCTGAACAGTCAGCCAAAACAGGTTCATTACTATGCTGGGATTTTTGAAGGGCGATCCGAAGAAAAAACTGCAGAAGGAATACGAGGCGAAGCTCGCCAAGGCACTGGATGCCCAGCGCAATGGCGATCTGAGAACTCACGGAACCCTCATGGAGGAGGCGGAAAAGATCTACGCCGAGATTCAGGCGCTGGAAGAGAAGAAATAAGCGGGGGAGGGTCTACTCCCCCATCAATTGCCGGATGCGCTGATTGAGACGGGTCACTTCCCGACGCATTTCCTCCACCTCGTCGAGCAACTCGAGTGACATGGCGAGGCCGGGCAGGTTCATTTTCAGGTCCCTTTGTAATCTCTGAGCCTTGCGCAATCGGCTCAGGGCTGCGATATCGAACTCCCATTGCCGGGCCTCTGGTGAGTCCTCAAGCGGGGCAATAATCCCGTAGTCCACCAGCTTGATCACGAACTCGGCATGGCACTCGCCACGCTCGCAGATCTCACGCAGGGTGAAGGTGCTTCCATCCTGGTCGAGCACCTCTACCGTCAGAATATGATCCTGCTTGCTCATACCTTTCTCCCGCTTAAACGTGAAGCTTGCTGCGTGGATTGAAGTTCTTCTCTGCCTCTGCCAGTTGCTCGAAGAGCTTCTCGGCTTCCGGGCTGTGTTTTTCGGGCATGGCGATCTGCAGAATGACAATCTGATCGCCCGGATGTTTGCCCGGGAAGCCCTTGCCCTTGAGCCGAAGCTTCCGGCCACTGGTGGAGCCCTTCGGCACTTTTACATTCACCTTTGAGCCTACGGTCGGTATGGTCACCGTTGCACCCAGGGCCGCTTCCCAGGGCGCTATCGGCACAGTTACCAGAACATCCCGACCTTCCACAGCAAAGTGTGGATGCGGCGCAAACTCCACCTCGATGAACAGATCTCCCGGCTCACCACCGCCTACACCTGGCGCGCCCTGGCCTTTGAGGCGGATGTGCTGGCCTTCGCGCATGCCGGCCGGGATCTTCACTTTCAGGGTCTTTTGCCGGGGAATTACCCGGCCATGCTCATCGGCCTCGTGGACCGCGAAAGACACCTGTTTTTCACAGCCGTGAAACGCTTCTTCCAGGAACAGCGCAATCCTGGCGTGCACGTCCTCACCACGCAGTTTCATGTTCTGGCGGAAACCACCACCGAAGCCATCGGAAAAACCGCCCCGGCGGCCACCACCGAAGATCTCCTCGAAGAAATCGCTGAACTGGCGGGCGTCGGCCTCGGTGTAACCCCCGCCACCGAAACCGGCCCCGCTTTGCCAGCCCGGAGGCGGCTCGAAGGAGCCATCCGCCTTCGCGCCGTATTTGCGCAGCTGGTCGTATTCCGCTCGCTTCTCGGGATCTTTCAGTACTTCGTAGGCTTCACCAACCTCTTTGAATCGGGTGTCGGCGTCCTCTTCCTTGCTGACATCCGGATGGTATTTCCGTGCCAGCTTTCGGTAAGCCTTTTTAATCTCCTCGGCGGAGGCAGACTCACTGACACCGAGTACGGCGTAATAGTCTTTGAAGTCCATGGCACTCCTCGTTACTGATCATCAGGCATGATCAATTATTGATCTCTGATACCTATATTTGACGCTGGCAGCGAAAATACAAGCACCCGGTGATGCCCAGTTGCGATAGATCAAACCCGGTGGCACTTGTGGCCGTGCCGACTGTGGTAATTCGTATGGCATCTTGTTCCGGGAAAGGTGACAATTGCCGGTTTTACTCTTTCAACCGGCTTCAGGGAGTGCTTTTTGAGCAGCGAACCAGCCACACGACTCCGGATTTTCCTGATCGAATTCGCATTGGCCCTGGGTGGCTTTGCCATCGGTACCGGGGAGTTCGCCATCATGGGCCTGATGCCCAATGTGTCGCAGGATCTCGGTGTTACCGAACCACAGGTGGGACACCTGATCAGCGCCTACGCGTTGGGGGTTGTGGTGGGCGCGCCGCTGCTGGCAGTGATCGGCGCCCGCTTTTTCAGGCGCCAGTTGCTGATCTGGCTGATGGCTTTCTACGCAGTGGGTAATCTGGCGAGCGCGCTGGCGGATGACTACACGGGGGTCATGATTGCACGATTCGTGGCCGGCCTCCCTCATGGGGCGTATTTCGGCGTAGCCTGCCTGGTGGCGGCGTCCCTGGTACCGGTCCATCAACGGGCGAAAGCGGTCAGCCGCGTCATGATGGGTCTGACTCTGGCGCTGCTGCTGGGCAACCCCATGGCGGCCTGGATGGGGCAGTCGCTGGACTGGCGTTACGTGTATATGTTCGTGGGCCTGATTTCCGTGATCACACTGACCATGGTGATCTCGGTGCTGCCGGTGGATCCGCAGGAACAACGGAAGGGTTCGTTCAGCGAAATCCGGGCTTTCAACCGGGCCGGTATCTGGTTCGCCCTGGCCATCGGCGCCATCGGCTTTTCCGGTATGTTCGCCGTGTTCAGCTACCTGGCGCCCACGCTGCTGGAAGTAACAAAGGTTGAGGAGTACTGGATTCCCCTGGCCCTGGCAGTGTTCGGGCTGGGCGGCTTTACCGGCAATCTGCTCGGTGGCTGGTTGTTCGATCGGTTGGGATTTCGGGCAGTCGGCGTAATTCTTTTGCTGAGCGCCTGCATCCTGCTGGCCTTTCCTTCCACCACCGGCAACCTCCCGGTATTGCTGGTTGCCTGTTTCCTGGTAGCCATGATGGGCGCGTTGGGCCCGGCACTTCAGACCCATCTGATGGATGTAGCCCATGGCGCACAGAACCTGGCGGCGGCTTCGCACCATGCCGCCTTCAATGTCGCCAACGCCCTCGGGCCGTGGCTGGCGGGCATGGCAATCACAGCCGGTTTCGGCTGGTCATCGACGGGCTACGTCGGGGCTACTACAGCAACCCTCGGGCTGCTTATTTTCCTTGCAGCCTGGCGCCATAAGCAAAAAGGCCCCCGCAATGCGGAGGCCAATCAGGTTCCAGTCTCTTAAGCTTACTTGACCTTGGGGTCGAGCTCGCCAGAGGCGTAGCGCTCGAACATGCGCTCAAGGTTAACCGGATTGATCTTGCTGGCGTTGCCGGCACAACCGAAGGCTTCGTAACGTGCAATGCACACTTCGGTCATGGCCTTCATGGTTTCCTTCAGGAATTTGCGCGGGTCGAACTCGGCCGGGTTTTCAGCCAGGAAACGACGGACAGCGCCGGTGCTGGCCAGACGCAGGTCGGTGTCGATGTTGACCTTGCGCACGCCGTGCTTGATGCCCTCAACGATTTCTTCAACCGGTACGCCGTAAGTTTCGGGGATCTCACCACCGTATTCGTTGATGATCTTCAGCCACTCCTGGGGTACGGAGCTGGAGCCGTGCATAACCAGATGGGTGTCCGGGATGCGGGCGTGGATGGCTTTGATCTGGTCGATGGCCAGGATGTCGCCGGTGGGCGGACGGGTAAACTTGTAGGCGCCGTGGCTGGTGCCGATGGCGATGGCCAGGGCGTCCACATGGGTTTTCTTGACGAAGTCCGCCGCTTCCTCCGGGTCGGTCAGCATCTGGCTGTGGTCCAGGGTGCCTTCGGCACCGATGCCGTCTTCTTCACCGGCCTGGCCGGTTTCCAGGGAACCCAGGCAGCCCAGCTCACCTTCTACGGAAACACCACAGGCGTGGGCCATTTCAACGGTGCGACGGGTAACGTCGACGTTGTATTCGTAGTCGGTGGGGGTTTTACCATCTTCACCGAGGGAGCCGTCCATCATCACGGAGCTGAAGCCCAGCTGGATGGAGCGCTGGCACACGGAGGGGCTGGTGCCATGATCCTGGTGCATAACCACCGGGATGTGCGGGAATTCTTCGATGGCCGCCAGGATCAGGTGGCGCAGGAAGGGGGCGCCGGCGTATTTACGGGCACCGGCGGAGGCCTGGACAATCACCGGGGAGTCGGTTTTGTCGGCGGCTTCCATGATGGCGCGCATCTGTTCCAGGTTGTTGACGTTAAAGGCTGGCACACCGTAACCATGCTCGGCGGCGTGATCCAGCATTTGCCGCATCGAAATCAGGGCCATGGGTCGTCTCCTTCGTTTGGACTTTGGGGATAGTTGGATTCTTTCAGTGACTCGTTACGCGCCGCGTTCTTCCAGTACCGCTACTGCCGGGAGCGTTTTGCCTTCGACGAACTCGAGGAAGGCACCACCACCGGTAGAGATGTAGGAGATTTTGTCAGCAACGCCGTACTTGTCAACGGCGGCGACGGTGTCACCACCGCCGGCGAGGGAGAAGGCGTCGCTTTCGGCGATGGCTTCAGCCAGAGCCTTGGTGCCGTTGCCGAACTGGTCGAATTCGAAAACGCCAACCGGGCCGTTCCAGAGGATGGTTTTGGCGTTCTTCAGTACGTCGGCAAACTTGCCGGCGGTTTCCGGACCTACGTCGAGGATCATGTCGTCGTCGCTGACGTCGGCGATATTCTTGGTGGTTGCGGTGGCGGTTTCTGCGAATTCGCTGGCAACAACCACGTCGACCGGCAGCGGGATTTCAACGCGGCTGGCGATTTCTTTGGCGGTGTCGATCAGGTCGTGTTCGCACAGGGATTTGCCGACCGGGTGACCAGCAGCGGCCAGGAAGGTGTTGGCGATGCCGCCGCCCACGATGATGGAGTCGCAAACCTTCTCCAGGGCGTTGAGCACGTCCAGTTTGGTGGAGACTTTGGAGCCACCAACAATGGCCACCACCGGTTTGGCCGGGTTATCCAGGGCTTTGCCCAAGGCATCGAGTTCGGCCGCTAGCAGCGGGCCGGCGCAGGCTTCGGGGGTGAATTTGGCTACGCCGTGGGTGGAGGCCTGGGCGCGGTGGGCGGTGCCGAAGGCGTCCATCACATAGACGTCGCAGAGGGCCGCGTACTTTTTCGCGAGGTCTTCATTGTCTTTCTTTTCGCCTATGTTGAAGCGTACGTTTTCGAACAGGACGACTTCGCCATTGGCCACTTCAACGCCATCCAGATAGTCCTTGATCAGGCGAACTTCCTGGCCCAGCACTTTGGTCAGGTGGTCGGCAACGGGCTTCATGGAGGAAGCTTCGTCGTACACGCCTTCTTCCGGGCGGCCCAGGTGGGACATCAGCATGACTTTGGCGCCGGCGTCTTTAGCGGCCTTGATGGTAGGCAGTGACGCGCGGATGCGGGCGTCGCTGGAGACTTTGCCGTCCTTGACCGGCACGTTCAGGTCTTCGCGGATCAGCACTCGCTTGCCGGCGAGGTTGAGGTCGGTCATTTTCTTGATGGCCATAACAATCTTCCCTATATCTGCATGAACATGGGGTCAGATGAAAGCGTTCATCTGACCCCGTTTTCAATCTTTTCCAGCCAACTGTCGGATTTTCACTGCGTTCAATCCGACCTACGGTAGGTCGGTTCGAGTGCAGCGATAACCGACAATCAGGTTCTGTGTTTCGTCAGCCAGCTACGGCTGACGTCGAGCATCCGGTTCGCGAACCCCCACTCATTATCGAACCAGCACAGCACTTTCACCATGGTGCCCCCGGTTACCCGGGTCTGGCCGCCGTCCACTACGCCGGAATGGGCGTCGTGGTTAAAATCGGAGCTGGCCAGCAGTTCGTCGGTATAGCCGAGTATGCTCTTCAACGGGCCGTAGGCGGCCTCTTTTAACAGGTTGTTCACCGCTGTCACGTCGGTGGCCTTGGCCACATTCACTACCATATCAATGGCCGAGACGTTCATGGTCGGCACCCGCATGGCCACCGAGCTGAATCGGCCTTCCATATTCGGCAACAGGCGTTCGATACCTTTGGCGAGGCCAGTTTCCACCGGAACGATGTTGTGCAGGGCACTGCGGGTTCGGCGCAGGTCCTGGTGGTGGTAGGCGTCGATCACCGGCTGGTCGTTCATGGCGGCGTGGATCGTTGTGGTGCTGCCCTGCTCCACACCAAACGCTTCGTCCAGCACCTTGATCACCGGCACCAGGCAGTTGGTCGTGCAGGAGGCCGCGGCAACAATGGCGTCTTCTGCTGTGAGGTCGGCGTGGTTGACGCCATAGACCACAGTGCGGTCCACGTCGGATTCCGCCGGCTGAGAGAACAGCAAACGCTTGGCACCGGCATCAATGTGTTTTTGCGCTGTGGCCCGATCGGAGAAGGCGCCAGAGCACTCCAGCACCAGATCCACGTCCAGCAGGCCCCATGGCAGATCTGCCGGCTCAGCATGGCGCAAAACCCGGATGGCATCGCCATTGACCATCAGATCCTGGCCCGATACCGAAATGTCACCCTGGAACCGGCCATGGGTGGAATCGTATCGGGTCAGGTGGGCAATGGTGTCAATGTCCGACAGCTCATTAATAGCGACCACCTGCAGGTGGTCGCGGAAGCCGTTTTCATAGAGCGCACGCAACACGCACTGGCCGATTCGGCCGTACCCGTTGATGGCGACACGAAAAGGCGCAGAGTCCGTCATCAGGCGTCCAGCAGCTCGGCAGCCACTTCCAGGACGTTGTCGACGGTGAAGCCGAATTCCTTGAACAGCTCGCCCGCAGGGGCGGACTCACCAAAGGTGGTCATGCCAATGATGCGACCATCCAGGCCAACGTACTTGTACCAATAGTCGGCAATGCCGGCTTCGATGGCGATGCGATTGGTCACGTCCAGCGGCAGAACCTGCTGCTTGTACTCGGCGCTCTGGGCATCGAATACATCGGTGGACGGCATGGAGACCACGCGCACTTTCTTGCCTTGCTCACGCAGGGTGCCGGCAGCGTCCTGGGCCAGGGCCACTTCGGAGCCGGTGGCGATCAGGATCAGGTCCGGTGTGCCTTCGCTGTCGGACAGGATGTAGGCGCCCTTGGCCACATCCGAGAGCTGCTGGGCATCGCGGGGCTGGGCCGGCAGGCCCTGACGGGAGAACACCATGGCTGTCGGACCATCGGTGCGCTCAAGGGCTGCTTTCCAGGCCACTGCAGATTCAACGGTGTCAGCGGGGCGCCACATGCTCATGTTGGGCGTGGTGCGCAGGCTGGCCATCTGCTCGATCGGCTGGTGTGTCGGGCCGTCTTCGCCCAGGCCAATGGAATCGTGGGTGAACACGAAGATGGAACGCTGCTTCATCAGTGCGGCCATGCGCACGGCGTTGCGGCAGTATTCCATGAAGATCAGGAAAGTCGCGCCGTAGGGTACGAAACCGCCGTGCAGGGCGATACCGTTCATGATGGCGGCCATGCCGAACTCGCGAACACCATAGTAGATGTAGTTGCCGCTTGCGTCTTCTTTGGTCAGACCCTTGGTGTCGGACCAGATAGTCAGGTTGGAACCGGCCAGGTCGGCGGAGCCGCCCATCAGTTCCGGCAGCAACGGGCCGTAGGCGTTCAGGGTGTTCTGGGAGGCTTTGCGGGAAGCCACGGTCTCGCCTTTGTCCTGGCATTCCTGGATGTACGCATGGGCCTTCTCGGCGAAATCGGCAGGCAGGTCACCGGCCATGCGGCGTTTGAATTCCGCGGCCAGCTCCGGCTCAGCCTTCTCGTAGGCAGCAAACTTCTGCTCCCACTCGGACTGGGCAGCGGCACCTTTTTCACGGGCATTCCAGGCACTGGCAATGTCGGCCGGGATTTCGAACGGTCCGTGCTGCCAACCCAACTGCTCGCGGGTCAAGGTGATTTCGTCGTCACCCAGGGGGGCGCCGTGACAGCTTTCCTTGCCCTGCTTGTTCGGGGAGCCAAAGCCGATGATGGTCTTGCAGCAGATCAGAGTCGGCTGGTCGGTATTGGCGCGGGCCGCCTCGATGGCAGCGCGGACGGCATCAGAATCGTGGCCATCTACGGCCGGAATCACCTGCCAACCGTAGGACTCGAAACGCTGCGGGGTGTTGTCGGTAAACCAGCCGTCCACTTCACCGTCAATGGAAATGCCGTTGTCGTCATAGAACATGACCAGCTTGCCCAGACCCAGAGTACCGGCAAGAGATGCCACTTCGTGGGAGATGCCTTCCATCAGGCAGCCATCGCCCAAAAACGCGTAGGTGTAATGGTCAACAATCTCGTGGCCCGGACGATTGAACTGCGCCGTCAGGGACTTTTCGGCAATGGCGAAACCAACAGCGTTGGCAATGCCCTGGCCCAGCGGGCCGGTGGTGGTTTCAATGCCCGGGGTGTAGCCATATTCGGGATGGCCCGGGGTCTTGGAGTGCAGCTGACGGAAATTCTTGATGTCGTCGATGGAAACGTCGTAACCGCTCAGGTGCAGCAGGGAATACTGCAGCATGGAGCCGTGACCGTTGGACAGCACGAAGCGGTCACGGTTGGCCCACTGAGGGTTGGCCGGGTTGTGGCTCAGGTAATCGTTCCACAGAACCTCGGCGATATCCGCCATACCCATGGGCGCACCCGGGTGGCCGGACTTGGCTTTCTGAACCGCATCCATGCTCAGCGCGCGAATGGCGTTGGCGAGATCTTTACGAGACGGCATTGACGTTTCTCCAGTGTTTTGCAGGAAAAGAATTCGTAGTGATTAAAGGGCGATCAAAATGAGGCGCGTATTTTCGCCGATTAGTGTGTGCCGGGGCAAATCAGCATGCGCCTGTTTCACGATTGTTTGCCTGTGGATTTCCGAAAGGGCCTGATTTCAAAGAATGATAACTCTATATCAAAATTTTTTGATATGCCTATTGATTGGCCACTCGAAGCACCCTACACTTCGCTCCCATGACATCCATGAACGCACACGCCGATAACCTGTCCTCCGTGGAGGCACTGGCCCCGATCTTCAAAGCAAGCGGGGATCCGTTGCGTCTGGAGATTTTGCGCGTGCTGAGAAGGGATACCTTCGGGGTACTGGAGCTCAGCCAGCTATTTGATATGCGCCAGTCTGGCATGAGCCATCATCTGAAAGTGATGAACAAGGCCGGTCTGCTTGAGCCCCAGCGTGAGGGCAATGCGATTTTCTATCGTCGCCCGCTGCACCTGGACAGCGACAAGCCTACCGACCAGACCATTCGGCAGATATTTGAAGCGGTAGACCGGGTGCCTCTACCGCCGCATCTGCAGGAACGAATCGAAGCCATCCGCACCCAGCGTGCGGATCAGTCCCAGGCCTTCTTTGCTCGCCATGCCGAGCAGTTCCGGGAGCAGCAGGAGCTGATCGCTGCCTTTGATCTTTATGCAGAGCCAGTGGCGGAAATGATCCGCAAGCGGTCCCGCAAACACCGGTGGCAGGCGGCTCTGGAAATCGGCCCCGGCGAAGGCGCCTTCCTGCCAGTGCTGGCCGAGCATTGTGGGCATGTGGTCGCCCTGGATAACAGCCGTGACATGCTGGCCAAGGCAACCCGTACCTGTATTGATGAACGGCTGAACAACATCGACCTGATTGAGGGCGTTACCGACACCCTGCTGGCCCGGGGCGATGCGTTTGACCTGGTGGTTGCCAACATGGTTCTGCACCACGTACCCAGCCCCGCCGACATCTTCCTGGATGCCGCGGCGCTGATGAACAACGGCGGCTGCTTCGTCATCAGCGATCTGTGCAGCCACGACCAGGACTGGGCAAAGGCAAACTGCGGTGATCTCTGGCTGGGTTTTGAACCGGAAGAGCTCACCACCTGGGCAGCGGACGCCGGCCTGGTTGCCGGAGAACAGCTGTTTATCGGCTTGCGCAACGGTTTTCAGATCCAGGTACGCGAATTCTGGAAACACAGCGGCCAGATTTGACGACCTGAATCGCAATATCAACAAATTTTGATATACGGATACGTAGTTTTACGTATCCTTACACAGACCACCAAACCGGATACCGGAAAGCGCTTTAAGAAAGTCGCTTACCGGACTGAATTTGAATCGCTCACAAGAGGAGCATGTGTTATGGCTGACTACAACATCTTCACTTCCGAATCGGTCTCTGAAGGCCATCCGGACAAACTGGCAGACCAGATCTCTGATGCCGTGCTGGATGCCATCCTGACCGACGACCCGCATGCCCGGGTTGCCTGCGAAACCATGGTAAAAACCGGTGTGGCCATCGTTGGCGGTGAGATCACCACCAGTGCCTGGGTCGATCTGGAAGACCTGGTGCGCGGCGTGATCAAGGACATCGGCTACACCTCCTCGAAAGTGGGTTATGACGGCGACACCTGCGGCATCATCAACATCATTGGCAAGCAGTCCGTCGATATCGCCCAGGGCGTTGACCGCCAGAAGCCGGAAGACCAGGGTGCCGGCGACCAGGGCCTCATGTTCGGCTACGCCAGCAACGAAACCGATGTGCTGATGCCGGCGCCGATCACCTTCTCTCATCGTCTGGTTCAGCGCCAGGCCGAAGCCCGCAAGAGCGGCCTGCTGCCTTGGCTGCGCCCGGACGCCAAGAGCCAGGTGACCTGCCGCTACGAAAACGGCCGGGTTGCTGGTATCGACGCGGTGGTTCTGTCTACCCAGCACGATGAGGACGTGACCCAGGAAGACCTGAAAGAAGCGGTGATGGAACTGATCGTCAAGCACGCCCTGCCAGCCGAGCTGCTGCACAAGGACACCCAGTTCCACATCAACCCGACCGGCAAGTTCGTGATCGGTGGGCCCGTTGGCGACTGTGGCCTGACCGGCCGCAAGATAATCGTAGACACCTACGGCGGCATGGCACGCCACGGTGGCGGTGCTTTCTCCGGCAAGGATCCATCCAAGGTTGACCGCTCCGCCGCCTACGCCGGCCGCTACGTTGCCAAGAACATCGTCGCCGCCGGACTGGCTGACAAGTGTGAGATCCAGGTGTCCTACGCCATCGGTGTGGCGCAGCCGACGTCGATCTCCCTGAACACTTTCGGCACCGGCAAGATCAGCGACGACAAGATCATTGAACTGGTGCGCGACAACTTCGACCTGCGGCCCTACGCGATTACCAACATGCTCGATCTGCTGCACCCGATGTACCGGGCGACCGCAGCCTACGGACACTTCGGCCGCGATCCCTATGAAATGACGGTCGGCGGCAAGACCTTTACCGCCTTCCCGTGGGAGAAGACCGATCGCGCCGCGGCTCTCAAGGATGCTGCTGGTATCTAAACCGATTTCGGGCGTATGTCATCAGGCATACGCCCAAGCCAAACTGACTGACAGGAGAACACCATGAGCACTCCCGCAGAAAAACTGAACAGCTTTGACGACTACAAAGTTCGCGATATTTCCCTGGCCGGCTGGGGCCGAAAGGAAATCAACATCGCTGAAGGCGAAATGCCTGCCCTGATAAAGCTCCGCGAGAAATACAAAGCCGAGCAGCCGCTGAAAGGCGCCAACATCATGGGCTGTATCCACATGACCATCCAGACTGCCGTGCTGATTGAGACCCTGGTGGAACTGGGCGCCAATGTTCGCTGGTCATCGTGCAACATCTTCTCTACCCAGGATCAGGCCGCTGCCGCCATCGCAGCTCAGGGCATTCCCGTGTTTGCCTGGAAAGGCGAGACCGACGAAGAGTACGACTGGTGCCTCGAGCGTACCGTCGGTGCCGACGTGGATGGCTGGGAACCGAACATGATCCTGGATGACGGCGGCGACCTGACCGCCCTGCTCCATGAAAAATATCCGGAGATTCTGGCCAACTGCCACGGTGTCACCGAAGAGACGACCACGGGTGTGCATCGTCTGCAGGAAATGCTGCGCGAAGGCACCCTGAAGGTGCCGGCGATCAACGTTAACGACGCAGTCACCAAGTCCAAGAACGACAACAAGTATGGTTGTCGCCACAGCCTGAACGACGCTATCAAGCGCGCTACCGACCACCTGCTTTCCGGCAAGAAAGCGCTGGTGATTGGTTACGGCGACGTGGGCAAGGGCTCTGCCGCCTCGCTGCGTCAGGAAGGCATGATTGTAAAAGTGACCGAGGCCGATCCGATCTGCGCCATGCAGGCGTGCATGGACGGTTTTGAAGTAGTGTCTCCGTACATTGACGGAGTGAACACCGGTACCGAGGCTGCCGTGAACCGCGACCTGCTGCAGAACACCGATCTGCTGGTCACCACCACAGGCAACATGAACGTGTGCGACGCGCACATGCTCAAGGCGCTGAAGAGCGGTGCCGTGGTGTGCAATATCGGCCACTTCGACAACGAGATCGATACCGCCTACATGCGCAAGAACTGGGAATGGGACGAGGTGAAACCGCAGGTGCACGTGGTTTACCGCGACAAGGCCACCAACGACCACCTGATTCTGCTGTCCGAAGGCCGCCTGGTTAACCTGGGTAACGCTACCGGTCACCCGTCACGGATCATGGATGGTTCCTTTGCCAACCAGGTTCTGGCTCAGATGTACCTGTTCGAGCGCAAGTTCGCCGACCTGCCGGAAGATGCCCGCGAGAAAGGCGTATATGTTCAGGTTCTGCCCAAGCACCTGGACGAGGAAGTGGCCCGGGCCATGGTGGAAGGCTTTGGTGGCGTGATCACCAAGATGACTCCGGAGCAGGCGAAATACATCGGTGTACCGGTCGAAGGCCCGTACAAGCCAGAAAGCTACAAGTACTGATCGGGTAAACAGATGCAATCCCAGAAACAGTTCAAGCGCCGTTTCAGCTTTGAGTTTTTCCCGCCCAAGACCGACCAGGGCAAGGAAAAGCTGCAGAACGTGCGCAACCAGCTGGCCGAGGTGAATCCGGACTTTTTCTCCGTCACCTTCGGCGCCGGTGGTTCCACCCGGGACCGCACCATCGAGACCGTGCTCAACCTGCATAGCCAGGGCATTTCCACGGCACCTCATCTTTCCTGCGTCGGCGGCACCCGCCAGGAAATCGGGGAGCTTCTGGATCTGTACCGGGAGCACGGAATCAACCGGATTGTCGCCCTGCGGGGCGACATGCCCTCCGGTATGGGTGCCGCCGGTGAGCTGCGCTACGCCAACGAGCTGGTGGAGTTTATCCGTGAGCACAGCGGCGACACCTTCAACCTGGAAGTGGCGGCGTACCCTGAGTTTCATCCTCAGGCCCGCAATGCCGAAGAAGATCTGAAGAACTTTGCCCGCAAGGTTCAGGCCGGTGCCAACAGCGCCATTACCCAGTACTTCTTCAACGCAGACAGCTACTTCTACTTCATCGACCGGCTGGAGAAAATGGGCGTTACCATCCCGGTTGTGCCGGGCATCATGCCCATCGTCAATTTCTCCAACCTGGTTCGTTTCTCGGACATGTGCGGCGCGGAAATTCCCCGCTGGATTCGCAAGCAGCTCGAAGCCTACGGCGACGACACGGATTCCATCCGCAAGTTCGGTGAGGAAGTGGTCACCGAGATGTGTGAGAAGCTGTTGAAGGCCGGTGCTCCAGGCTTGCATTTCTATACCCTGAACCAGGTAGAGCCCAGTATCAGCATCTGGAAGAACCTGGGCATCAGTGAGCGGGAGAAGATTGCTTTCTGATGTAGTACTGGTGTCGGATTACGGCCCTTCGGGCCTAATCCGACCTACGGTTCTTACCAGCCCCTTTCAATCTGCCATCATCGTAGGTTGGATTAGGTCCGTAGGACCGTAATCCAACAGCCCTCCCGGCCGCCGCCTCCCCGCCAAGCATTTGATTTCCTGTGCTCATCTGCGTAATAGTCTAAAGTGTATGTGATGCAGTTCCATCAACGCTCCCCGGAGATCGCAGTCAACAGCAGTGATTGGTCCGGCTTGCCTTACCGGGCAAATGGAGCCTCATAAGAAAGAAAAGGAGAATGTATGAGCACGAAGTGGCTGAAGACCCTAAGCGCCAGCCTGGCACTCACCGTTGCCGCAGGAACCGTCAGTGCAGAAACCCTGCGCGTCGTCACCGACCCCAGTTTCGTTCCGTTTGAAATGATGGACCAGGAAACCGGTGAGATGATCGGTTTCGATATGGAGATCATCCGCGAGGTGGCCGACCGTGCCGGTTTCGAGATTGACCTCAACACCATGGATTTCAACGGCATCATCCCTGCCCTGCAAACCGGTAACGTGGACATTGCCATCGCCGGCATCACCATTACTGAGGAGCGTGAGCAAATCGTCGACTTCTCAGATCCGTACTACGATTCAGGTCTGCGCATTCTTGTTCGCGAGAGCAACGGCGATGTCAGCGAATTCGACGACCTCGAAGGCAAGAAAATCGGCACCAAGATCGGTAGCACCAGTTACGACTACCTGGTCAAGAACCTGGAAGCCGATGACGGCGTAACCCCTTACCCTGGCAGCTCAGACATGTACATGGCGCTGATGTCCCGCTCCATTGATGCTGTCTTCTACGATGCGCCGAACGTGGGCTACTTCGCCCGCACCAAGGGTGAAGGCAAGGTGAAAACCGTTGGTCCGCTGTATGAAGGCCAGCAGTATGGTATCGCCCTCAGGAATGGCAGTGAGTGGGTTGATGACGTTAACGACGCCCTCGCCGCGATGAAGGAAGATGGTACCTATAAGACCATCTACGAAAAGTGGTTTGGCCCCATGCCTGAGGGCATGTAAGGGCTTCCGGACCCAAGCGGTCTGATTCCCTGTGCCGGGGCATCACTGCCCCGGCAATTCGTGACTCCAAAACTCTGCGGAGACTCTCACTGTGGAATTCCAGTTTCAGTTCGACTGGCAGGCAGCCATCGACTCTATCCCTTTTCTGATAAAGGGGATTCCCTACACCCTGCTGATTTCCTTCGGCGGTCTTCTTATCGGTTTTGCTCTGGGCATTTTCTTTGGCCTGCTGAGCATCAACAAGAAGTGGTTCCTGCGGTGGCCGGCAACCGCCTACATCGAAATCTTTCGTGGCACTCCGATTCTGGTTCAGGTCCTCTTTATCTTCTACGGCCTCCCCGACCTGATCGGTGGTCCCATTGATCCTTTGACGGCCGGCATCGCGGCCATCGCCCTGAACTCCGGCGCCTATATATCCGAGGTGGTCCGCGGTGGCGTACAGTCCATCGACAAGGGCCAGACCGAAGCCGGGCTTTCCCTTGGCCTTTCCCGCACCCAGACCTTCTGGTCGGTTGTCTGGCCGCAGGCGTTCCGCCGGATGATTCCACCGCTGGGTAACCAGGCCATTGTCAGCATCAAGGACACGTCGCTGTTCTCGGTGATTGGCGTTGGTGAGCTGGTCCGCCAGGGTCAGATCTACATCGCCAACACCTTTACCGCATTTGAGGTGTATTTTGTGGTGGCAATCCTCTACCTGGCCATCACCCTGTCCCTGTCAATCATTCTCCGCTTCGTTGAGCGGCGCGGACTGGCTTCTGTCTGAAGGAACGTTACCCATGACTCAGATTGTAAAAATGAAGGGCATGAACAAGTACTTCGGGAAACTGCATGTCCTTAAAGATATCGACCTTACTGTTGAACAGGGCGAAGTGGTGGTTATTATCGGCGCCAGTGGCTCCGGCAAATCCACCCTGATTCGCTGTGTGAACGGCCTTGAAGAATATGAATCCGGAACACTGGAAGTGGACGGCCAGCAGCTCGCGCCCAAGAGCGGCAACCCGAAAGCTCTGGCTGAAATCCGCAAGGAAGTCGGGATGGTATTTCAGCAGTTCAACCTGTTCCCTCACCTCACGGTGAAGAGGAACATCATGCTGGCGCCCCAGAAGGTGAAGGATGCCCCGGAAACCGTTGCCAACGCCACCGCCGAGCGGTTGCTCAACCGTGTGGGCATAGGAAACCAGGCTGACAAATACCCCAGCCAGCTGTCCGGCGGCCAGCAACAGAGGGTCGCGATCGCCCGGGCCCTGGCCATGGAACCGCGCCTGATGCTGTTCGACGAGCCAACCTCAGCCCTTGATCCGGAAATGATCGGTGAAGTGCTGGATGTTATGCGGGAACTGGCCAAGGAAGGCATGACCATGATGGTCGTGACGCACGAAATGGGCTTCGCCCGGGAAGTGGCCGACCGCGTGATCTACATTCACGAAGGCCAGATTGTGGAACAGGGTAAACCGGACGATGTGTTCGACAACCCGCAGAACGAGCGCACCCAGGCGTTTCTTTCACGGGTTCTTGCACACTGAGCCAAGCCAGCGTCGAAAGCCTCCGCTTGCGGGGGCTGCTTTTACCCGCTCCAATCGCCCAAAGCCTTATTTATCAAGAATTGGACAGACTCCCTCCAGCGACTATTCTTACATGAGCGATAAATAGTCAAATGGAGGTGTCTATGCGCTGGTCCAGACCCCGTCATTACCTGCTGCCGTCACTGATTTTATTCACCCTGTCCACTGGCACCCTGGCTCAATCTGCCGAAGAGCTTTTAAAAGAAATCAACGCGCGGAAGGAACGGATCAATCAGTTCCGGGCACTGCTAAATGATCCCGATCAGAGTACCCGACTCGCAGCTCTGGATGTCATGCTGAAATCCGACGACCTTGCCATGAAGGAAGTGGCCTATGGCATTGGCTTCAATAGCGCCGATGACGCGATGAGAGCACTGGCTCTGAAAGGAAAATTCAGAGACGTCACCGTTCTTCCGTTCAAACTAACAGCCGGCGAAACGGAAACAGAAGGCGAAAAAGGCACTCTGCAAAAGTTAGCGAACTCCTACAGCTTTAAACTAGGCGAGTTTCACGAGGACACCGGCCGATTCACCTTCTCTGGTGGCGATTATCCGCCCACCAAATATGACGGGCAGATAAGTGGGACAGGCCTCGAATTCCAGTCTCGTTATTGTCAGGGCTACTTTAACCTTGGCGACAGTGCAAATCTGATTGGAGAACTTCGCTGTAGCGGCGCTTTCGAAGGAACCTACAATGCCACAGCACGGCTACAGTAATTACCTGACGGGAATCACCAGGCCGGCAAGCCCGACGCCGGTCTCATCACCCCAGTGAGAGTAGATTCGTAGCATTACCTTTCGGGCACGGACTGGCGCAAAGGCCAGTTCCCTGACGCCTTCTGAGCTGAAATATGTTCCTGTAAAAACGGGAATCCAGCCACCTTTCTCCCGGGAACTGACCAGAAGCTCAACGTCCCGGGGCAGCCGCTCCGGTGGCGTGACGCCCTTACCAATCAGCACCACCCGATCAATCGCATGCACCCGATCCCCTTTTAGGGCAAAAACCACCTCTATTGGAAACCCTTCGGGTTCGGCCAGCCAGACAGTGCCTGCGTCAACACCGTCAACCAGATTAGACACCCTGTATTCTGCAGACACTGCCGGGCTTGACCAACGCTCAACGATTTCGGCCAGATTACCCTGGTTAGCTATCTCCGACTCCGGTGACATGGACTCCGCAACCTCGCTAGTAGTTTTGAGGCCGAAAAATGGCCGGATGGTTTCCACGGAACGATCAAACCGCAGTACCTTGCCTTCACCAGTCTGCGGATCCACCGACATCAAAATTCCCGCGGGCGTTTCATCCAGAGCGAGTAGACTGCCACTGAGCCCTTTGAACAGTTGATTTTCAGGTCCAACCGGGCTGACTCTCAGATACAGAAGACCCACATCCGAAACCCGAACCTCTCTCCGGCTCAGACTGCCATCGGAATTTACTGATACGATCTGGCCGCTTCCCGCCGTTGAGAGTGCCCGATCCAGGGAAAACGAACCTCCCAGATCAAAGTCACAGTTATCCGTGATGGCACCTGTCACACGTAACACCGCGAGATCGTAGCCAAAGCGTTGCAACAGGTCTGCTTCCCCCCTGGGGCGGGCACTGCTGCCACCGACCAGGGTGGCGAAAAAGCCATCGCCGATCACGTGCGCGGGGGTGACGGCGTAACATTCATTCAGGCGGCTCATCAGCACCGCCTGTCCGTTCTCACCGGCTGTCACAAAGGCCTGAGGCGGCATCGCCTCTGCCGTGCGAATAACCTGCAACAGAATGACGAGGAGCAGAGCTGTCGTTCTAATCACGGCTTGCCACATCCCTGAGAATTTCACGAACATTGGAATAGATCTCTATCGCAGCAAAAAACAGCGCTCCGAGACCAGCGAAAAACGATAACAGCGGGTCGTAAAGGAACCGAGCCCAGTTTGTGGCCCTTATCTGATAGCCGGAACTGCCCAGTCTTTCCACTTTAACGTGATCGGCACTACCATGGGCAACAAGCTGAATCGCGTTCAGAGCCTCAGTAAACCTTTCCTGATTGGTGGGCTCAATTCTGAAGAATCCCTCAACAATCGCTTCCTCGTGTTTTTCCCCTTCGGGCTGCTTCCAGAAGCCCACCTTGTCCCCCCGATCCAGCTCACTTGTGCCCGCACTGTAGCGAGTATCCCGGACCAATTGTTCTTCAAGCACGTTGACGGTTCCCTGAAGCAAAACGCTGTCGACGCCACTACTCACATCATCCCCGACCACAAGTGTGCCTCGAAAGGGCCAGACGAAGGGCCGGTCGTCCGATGACACCGTCAGCGACGCCCAATTTCCCAAGAGCCTGTCTACGTCATCCGGACTGACGATACTGCCGACCGATTTTTCAGTTCTGCTAAGCGTAAGCCTGACGTCCTGAATACCGTGGCGCTGAATATCCACCCGGGTACCCTGGTGAATTAACAAGTAGGCGCTCTCCGGCAGAAGTATCGCGCTATCCTTTGTCGCAAACGGACTTTTATGAAGGTTAGCGCCGCCAACACGCCACTCAGAAAAAGCGCCATCCGAGGTGACCACAGACGCCGTTTCCGTTACCGCATCCAGAGTGAATATGCGATCACGTCCATCCAGATACAGGCCCAGAAAAATCAGGATCAGGCCCGCCGAGAAGAACAAAGCCACTTTTCGGGACTGCCTCTCCAGGCTCATCACAAAGAGGAACCGGAATCTGCCAAAACGCCTTCTTACGGAACTGCAGACTCCCATACGCGTCACCTACCCATCCGTTCCGGCAAACGCACAACCAGATCCGTCGGTGGCATCATCCGATCAAACCGTCGGCGCATGATGCGGATGGCCAGACTTCCGGTCCCGGTATTAGCAATGGGTACCGTGCAAATGGTGTCGTATCCGGTTCGGCGCCCTTTCCTGATCAGGTGACATGCAATCGTGCTGGCAGCGATATCCGGCGAGGTGATCACAGCAAAGGTATCCGACCGACCGGAATTGACAAAAATATCCAGAGAATCCGGCAGTCGAGGGTTATCCCCCCGGACCGCGATCAGAACCGGGCCACTGTGCGCCTCACTGCAATCGCCCTCGTATCCGAGGACAGAAAGATCCGTTTCGGCGTAGCGGCTGAGGTCATATTTGGAGAGGTCTTGAAGGCGAACCGTGTCGGCATTCGAACCGGACGGCCATCGGAAGGTATTTTCGGACCAGTACAGTCCGTCACGGGAGATCACCCGGACACAGACATCTTCACTCTCCCGTGCCGGTGATGAAAACAGCGACAGCGCCTGCGCGGCCCTGGCATTCGAAGACAAAACACCGGCCACAACCCGGCCACCAACGGACGCTTCTTCCGTCAGCACTTCCTGAAAGTCTTTTCCTTTGAGCTCTGCAACTGCTTCCTGGGCAAAAGAAACCCGGGAGACAAAAGCACACAAGAAACTGATTACCAGAACAATCGCGCGATAGTCCATGTTCCGCTTCCTTGCCATATTCCGTGAAAGCGGATGGCCTGCACAGCAAAAATCAGGACCCAATCCGGATGTGTGCTGTTAACTATAGCAGGGAAACTCCACCAGAAGGGGCTCACCTAACAAAGCCAACTTGAGGTCTTCCTGCCAAACCGCAACAAAGTACGGCACGGTGGAATCCTCCGAGTACCAACACGTGTTACTCAGCCTAATATTCCTGAAATTCGTCAGCGACAAGTTTGAGGTACGCAAACAGGAGCTGATTGACGAAGGCCAGGGCGATTACGTGGACATGGTAGATTTTCTACACCATGAAAAACGTGTTCTGTCTGCCGCCCGAAGCTCGCTGGAGCCATATTCGCAAGCACCCCAAGCAGGACGACATCGTCCTCACATCGACACGGCGCTGTCCACCATCGAGAAAACTGACAAGTCCCTGCGCGTCGCCCTGCCGGACAACGACTTCTCCCTCCTGGGTATCGACGAGAGCAAACTGGCCGCCCTCGGCGACCAGCGAAAGCCCCTGCCCAATCACATCCGCCGGCAGTTCCCGGACTGGTTTGTGCTGACGGAGGAAATGGGGTGGGTGCCGGAGGGGTGGCTAATCAGCACTATCGGCGAGGAGGTTGAGGACCACCGGCAGCGCCACGCCAAGCACCAAGAATCCGGATTTCTGGGATAACGGAGTACATCCGCTCTACACCCCAAAAGATATGTCGCAACTGATATCTCTGGTGTTGATGGATACAGCGAGACACCTGACCGACGCTGGCTTCCAGAAAATTTCTGTCAGGCGAGCTTCCGCAAGGAACGGTGCTAATGTCCTCCAGAGTCCCGATTGGCTATCCGGTCATCAGCGACATCCCGGTTTCCGTCAATCAGGGCATCATTGCCATTCTGTCCAACCGAAACTATGAGCCGGTCTATCTGTGCTGTGCTGGGCGAACACCAACATGAACCAGATTACCGACCGGGCCAATGGAAGTACGTTTCAGGAAATCAGCAAAAAGAACTTCCGCCCTATTCCGTTTCTGGTGCCCGGAAAAGGGATACTGGAAGCGTTCAACGAGCAAGCGGAGGCGATTTATTCGCGAATCCTGCTCACTTCCGAGCAAACGGATGCCCTGACCGAGCTCCGCGACACCCTCTTCCCCAAAGTCCTCTCCGGCGAACTTCGGATTCCGGAGGCAGAGAAACAAGTGGAGGAGGCCATCTAGCCTGTCTATATGCTCAGGCTTCACATCACCGACAAATGCGAATCCAGTCTGGGTGCGATCTGTAAGAATTACTTACAAGTTCATCAGGATGGGCAGCCAGCAAGTGCTTTCAGGCCAGCCGAAGAGCCCGAAATCGCTAATGGGCGCGCCATCCCGCAAACTCGAGAATTCTGTCCTTTTCAGTGTGAAGCGTTATCTCGATGCCATCGCCCGCCAGATTAGCAAGGGTTTCTTCGAACGCTTCCACACGAAAGTCATTAATCTGGCCAGGCTCCAGGCCTTTCACCGGAAATAACACGGGGCCGGATCAGCTCCTGAAAAAGTCCTTTGTGAGATCCATACTCCCGGTCGTTGTCACCAAACTCGGCGATCTGGTCTTGGAGCATACCCTGCACTCTGCACAACTCAGCATCCAGGTTCTCCATGGTTTTGAGGTACACCCCCCGGTCCAGCTCTTCAAAAAACTGGGTGATACGGGCATGTTTTTTCCGAAGCAGTTTAAAGCCCAGGTAGCGGGTTTTTGGCGCCCACAGCAAAATACCGACGTTGGCGAACTCGCCCGTCTCGATATAAGGCATAAACCGCACGATGGCGTATTGGCACGCTATCCTTCTCATCGGTAAGTCCGCTATTCTCGTTTTGAGGAAGCACGGGTTAGATCCTTCCATTTTATTTCACTACTGATCCCGCGACCGTGTTCAGTAAGACCTAACCCCATGAAAAATAAACTCCGTCTTATTTCATCGCAAATCGAAGGAAGCTATGACGGGGCCTCAGACAGGGCACAGCCAAAAACCCATGATCCGCCTCCACTGCACAAAGAAACTGCTGGCAAAACTGCCACTGCATTCATCCGGCAGCCTCAAGCGCAAGCGGCCGCTCCCATATGCCGCTAATGACGAGCCTGAAAGCCCGCTGAGCGGCTGGCACGCCAACCTGCTCACCATTCAGCGCCGCAACTGTGTGTTGTTCGTTCACGACAGCACCCGCTTTCCGGTACTCGCTACCTGCCTGACCAAACCGGACTTCGCAGAGCTGGACTGGTGGTTTCAGGATGCATTGCTGAACACGCTACTCAAATCCGGCGCGAATGAGGCGCAGATGGACGCTGCCGAGAGCGCCCTCGCAGAACTGGTTTGCGACTCGGAATGCGATAGGTCTGTGCAGGCAACCATGAACCGGATGGGGCAGGATCTGGAGTATCAAATTTGGTATGACCGGCTCCCGATCAGCGACCTTGCACCATACCGAACCGGAGCATGGCTGGCAGACAGGCCCTGTACGGTGAAGGGCGTCAAAGGCGCGATCTGGCCGCAGCGGGAGATGCTGGCGCTGTTGGATACCGCTAGGCGATAGTGCTTTGTTGTCTTAGCTGCGCCTGTAATCGCTGATCAATCCGCCCTGCTTCCCGCACGAGATTAACGCCCATGCTTACTTGGGCCACCTCCATTAAATCCGCCGGAATGGCTCGCTTCTGTGTTTCAGAGAACCAGGCCAACACATCGCACAAATGCCAGAGCGCCGACGCGCCCTCATGGACCGGCAGTGGAAAACTGGCCAGATGGGTTTGAATGAGTTTGCGCATGTTCTGGCGGGAAAACATCAGCAGACTCGCCATGTCGGAAATACCCACGAAATCCGGCCCGGCCTCCACCAGGCGGGCCTCAGGAAGCACCCGCTGCACATCCTGTAGCGCGCTGAGCATGGCTTGTTCTGCTGAAGCCGCTTCGCGTGTGAAGTTCAGAGCAAGCCGGCCCTTTTGACCGAGGCCGATGATGGCGTCATCACATCCCGCTTGAAACAATGAGCTCTCTACCTGGTCCTGCGCCAGATCTGGCGGAACTGAAAATTTAAGTGTGAAGTCGTACTCACGATTCATGATCTTCACCTCCGTTAGCCAGTCAATTCCGCGTAGGCCAGCGCCGCTTCAATATCTTTGTTCGCATGTCTCTTGCGGGGCATTCTTGCCATTCCTTGAGCAAATAATACACAGCCAGGTTGTCATATGACAACCTGGCTGCACCGAAAAGTTAGGCCGGATTCAGCTTCATGAGATACCGCCGCGCCACCCTGCCAAAAATCAGCAGGCATACGAGGGTCTGCAAGAGAAAGGCAACCGCAAAGCCGATCATCAGGATCCCCAATGGAAGCTCTGAAATAACCAGCATGACATCACCAATCGCAGGGGCATCGGCTGAAACGAACAGCAGGGCGATGAGGGAAACGAACGAGACAACCATAGCACTGAGGTTCACAGAGACGGACATTATCCAGTTCTCATGAAACGTCGGCGCCCTGCCGAACGCCGAAACCGAAGCGACCATTGCACCATAGGCGGCACCAATCATGGCCCCGATCTGCACGCCGGAATTCATTTCGATATTGAATACCTCTCCAATTGTGATGATACAGAGTTGGAAGGCTGCGTAGAGGCCGGTGAAGTTGAGGATGGTTTTAATAATCATGTTTAAGCTTCCTTGCTTATTAAGTAGACGTTTTAGTTGATTAACACGGCTGTTTGTTCTCCTCGATGACAGCTCAAAGACCTACCTGGAAGGCCCAGGAATGATTCCTCTGTCGATATAATGCTGTACTTGCGCCTCGTAGCCAGAGGGATCCCCCTCTGCAGCATCTGCAGGCAATGCCTCAATTACCGCTGCGGCAAATCCGGAATCTTCATCACCCTGGCAATCTTGGCAAGATGCACGCCACCACGCCAGAGCTTCGCCTTTGCCTGAGAAGCCAACGATAAAGTAATGCCCATACTTCGGCGTCGGATAATCTTCGAACCATTCGGCAACGGTCTCACTGAATGCTTCGGGCATGGGTAGCGAGACCTCGTAAAATTTCTGCGCCCTGTGCGAAAACCAGCGGGCTTCGACCAGTTCCGGAACTGGTGCCGGGTCCATAACAATTCGGCCGCCAGTTGGAGGCGTTTGATTATACCCGTAACTGATTGCTCCACCGGGTATTCTGCGGTCGCCGTTCAGAGTTACCTCTTCAGCCCAGACCGGCCACCCGGATGGCCCCCCGGAGACGATGACGGTGTAGGGGTAGCTTACGTGATCAGAAGAGCAGCCAATGCCTGTAAAGGTAAGCGCAAGGATGCAAACGAGTTTTCGAATCACAGCGCAACTCCACTTGCAGATGACAACATCAGGTTCGTAACGAGCGTGGTCAGAGCAGCCAGATACATAAGAAGCATTGGCGTTATAACCCAGGCCTGCCACCTTCGCGGCAATGGCACGGCCGGATCGCCCAGTAAAGACGCACGTTGCTGGAAAAACGGATAGGGAATCGCGCGGAACATCAGATAAGCAAAAACATTGCTGCTTCTCATCAATCGCCCGATGATCTTTCCTTGCCAAATGTACCTTGCGGTTGAAATACCCCCTCTTTCAGTCGCCACACGATCTTCTATTAAAGATACATAGC
The DNA here is from genome assembly GCF_002933275.1 of Marinobacter maroccanus. GTDB lineage: Bacteria > Pseudomonadota > Gammaproteobacteria > Pseudomonadales > Oleiphilaceae > Marinobacter > Marinobacter maroccanus. The sequence continues at coordinate 149,148 of NZ_PSSX01000006.1, read as the reverse complement.
GGAACCCAATAGTAATGATGACAAGCAACGGTATAAGACCAACAAAAAGACTAAGGTACCCTATGTGGGCCAGCACATAGGTCAGTTGGTCACTCATCGCTCCGAACCTCGTAAACCAATTGGCCTACACCGGCCCCTGCATCACCCATGATTTTTCCGCCTGCCGCACCACCGATACCGGCAGCGATAATTCCGCAGGCCACACCGCCTATCCCACCCGTGCCAATGCCAACCACTGTACACAATACCGGCGCTATTGAAGCTCCCACAGCACCACCCAGGGCAGAACCCGCAAATCGTCCAGACTCGACATGGGCCACTTGCTCGCATTCATTCGCTCGCCCGGTCGAACACGCCTCGTAAATCTTGTACCCAGCCAGCCCGGCATCCAATGCCACAACCAATCTCCCGCCATGCTCCACAAACCGTGCAGCGCCTGCAGCCCTTGAATAGTGGGCTCCATAGCCCGGAATCGGTCCGACACCCGCTTGTTTCCAATGGTGAACCGTGCCTTTGGTTGAAAGCCCCAGAGCCTTCTTCAACTTGGTGTTTTCATCGAGCGAAAGGCCTTTTCGCGCCATCTTTCCTAGGGCGAAATCCAGTTTCGTAAATAGCGCCCGGCGTTGCGCATAAAAATCAGGAACATTCAGCCTGCCATGTTTTCTGAAGGTATCCTGATACAGCGTCTCAATATCCTGCAGTGTCTTGTTAATGCTCTTGATCTGTTGGCCAATCATCGCAGCGCCTGCACCTATGCCAGTCGCCGCATTCGCCGTCATCAGTTCCAGAAGGTCATAATGATCAACGATGAACTGAGCCTCCTGCTCGCTCAGTTGCCGCACCTCCTGATTTACCTGTGCAGCCACTGCCATCAGATCATTTTCTTTGACCGTGCATTCCAGAACTTCAGGATCTGCAATAACGATCATTTCCCCAGGAAGAACTCGGTTGCCTAGCCCCGGATTCAGACGCTCAAAATTTTCAGGTTTCGCAGATGCATCACCATAAAGCTGAGACAACAGCTCATTGCGGCTCATTGGTTCGCGAACGACATGGAATCCGGGTTCACTCAGATCCGGATTGTCGTTGGCGTCATGATGAGTTGCGCTTACGGTACTGGTCGTTGTGGGCGCAGTTGCAGCTGGTGACTCAGTCGGAGAAGCAATAGATTCAGCAAGGCCTGAGGAGCTCACTCTCTCGGGCGCTGCCTGAACATCCTCCCTGACTGTCGCTGAAGATACTGCTGCTCTTCCGGTAACGGGGGATACTCCCGAAAATGACGCCGGCGTGTGAGTATCACCAATCACCACCGACCCCGACCCAATCGTCACACCGCCACACGAAATCGCCCCGCCTGTCACCGCCGCCGGTTTGCCATTGATCATGACCGTTGCAGAACCACCAGTGATGGTGCGCGGATGGGGCGGGTGTTTGGGTTTGGAATGGGGTGCCAGCGGGTCGCCTACCCGGGCAACGGGCTTGCCATCGATCAACACATCGGGGGAACCGGCAATCACCGGTGTGGGCGGGAAGCCTTCGTGATCGGAGCCAGGGTCTCCGAGCAGAACAATCGCTTTACTCATGTCGCGTCCTTTGCGTTTTCCGGGCCATCCTGGCCCTTTGGCTGTAAACCGGCAGTTTATACTGAAGCACTCTGCCAGCCAAACCCTTCGATCTCACAGTGTGATGGAATCAAGGGGTAGGAAACGTCAGGGAATACCAGGCCGGGTCGACCTGAAATCCGGGTGGCCGATATCCGCTGTTAACTGTAATATCCGCACAGGTTAACAGCGACAACCCAGAATCAGACCGTCTGACGGAGAATTATCATGCGCAATGCTGACCTCGTCACCCGTGGCCTCCAGTCCGTGTGGCACCCCTGCACCCAGATGAAAGACCACGAAGGCGCTGTACCTCTGGTGCCTATCAAGCGGGGCGAGGGTGTCTGGCTGGAAGACTTTGAAGGCAATCGCTTTATCGATGCCGTCAGTTCCTGGTGGGTCAATCTGTTCGGCCATGCCAATCCGAGAATAAACGCAGCTATCCAGAAGCAGATTGGCGAGCTGGAACACGTTATCCTCGCCGGCTTTACTCACGAGCCGGTAGTCAATCTGTCCGAGCGCCTCATCGAAGTTACTCCGCCGGGCCTGAACAAGGTTTTTTACGCCGACAACGGCTCGTCGGCCATCGAAGCTGCCCTGAAGATGAGCTTCCACTACTGGAAGAATCACGGCAAACCGGGCAAGAAAAACTTCGTGAACCTGAGCAACAGCTACCACGGTGAAACCCTGGGGGCTCTTGCCCTCGGCGATGTCTCGCTCTACAAGGACACCTACCAACCGCTCCTCATGGAAGTGCTGACAGCGCCCTCCCCGGACGCCTTCAACAAGGAGCCGGGTGAGACCGACGAGGACTATGCATTGCGCCAGTTTGAGGCCATGGAAAAGCTGCTGGCCGAAAAGCACGACGAAATCTGCGCCGTGGTGGTGGAACCGCTGATCCAGTGCGCCGGCGGCATGCGGATGCACCATCCGATTTATCACACCAAGTTGCGGGAAGCCTGCGACCGCTATGGCGTGCACCTGATTGCCGATGAGATTGCCGTTGGTTTTGGCCGCACCGGCACCCTGTTCGCCTGTGAGCAGTCGGGCATCACTCCGGATTTCATGTGTCTGTCCAAGGGGCTCACCGCCGGCTACCTGCCACTGTCGGTGGTATTGACCACCGATGACGTCTACAACGCCTTTTACGACGACTACGAAACCCTCAAGGCGTTCCTGCACAGCCACAGCTACACGGGCAATCCCATCGGCTGCGCCGTGGCTTTGGCGACCCTGGATATCTTCCGGGATGATAATGTGATTGAGAGCAACCGCGCGCTCTCCACGTGCATGGCCGAATCCGTTGCCCACCTGGCGGACCACCCCAATGTCGGGGACATCCGCCAGCACGGTATGACCCTGGCCGTGGAAATGGTAAAAGATAAAGCCTCGAAAACGCCCTTTCCCTGGCAGGAACGCCGTGGCATTCGCGTTTACCAGCATGCTTTAACCCGCCAGGCCTTGCTTCGCCCCCTGGGTAATGTGGTTTACTTCATGCCGCCTTACGTGATCACCGAAGAACAGATTCGCCACCTGGCCCAGGTTGCAACGGAAGGCATAGAGATCGCGGTTCGCGACTGACGACAACCGCCAGGAACCTGAGAGACCAGCCCATGCGCATACCCCGCATCTACACTGATTCCGCCCTCAGCCAGGGCGGCACCGCAGAACTTGATGACAACGCCGCGCAACACGTCGGCCGGGTATTGCGCATGCAGCCGGGGCAGGAACTGCTGCTTTTCAACGGCGATGGCAACGACTATCCCGCCACCATCACCAGCGCCAGCAAGAAGAACGTGGAAGTCCAGGTGGGCACTCCGCTGCCCAACGCCACCGAATCCCCCCTGGAAATCGTTCTCGGCCAGACCCTCTCCAAGGGTGACCGCATGGACTACGCGGTGCAAAAAGCGGTGGAAATGGGCGTTACCCGCATCGTGCCGCTAAGCACAGAAAGGTGCGACGTAAAACTCAAGGGCGACCGGGAAGACAAGCGCCTGCGCCACTGGCAATCCGTCGCCATCAGCGCCGCCGAGCAATGCGGTCGCGCCCGGGTGCCCGAGATCCTGCCGGTGATGACCGTTTCCGAGTGGCTGGAACACAGCCGGGACTGCGAGGTGCGCCTTGTCCTTCACCACCGTACCGAGCATGCTTTGAAGTCCATTATTCCCCCCGAACGCGTCGCCCTGATGATTGGCCCCGAGGGCGGCCTTTCCCCCGAGGAAATCGCCCAGGCGGAAAAAGAAGGTTTCCTGCCGGTTGCGCTCGGCCCCCGAGTTCTGAGAACGGAAACCGCTCCGGTGGCGGCCATGGCACTGTGCCAATGGCTGTGGGGTGACATCGGCGGCTGACCCGCTACGACCGTGCCGCCGTCTCATGTCGGCACGCAAGTCATTGACATAGGTGGGTGCCACCAACATTATCCCTGTCGACTCCGGAAGCAAAAAAACGATCACACGCGAGTAACGGGATGACAAGCCTGCTAAGTACCCAAGAATTCTGGCAATACCTCAGTATCCCGGTCATTGCCGCCCTGATTGGCTGGACGACCAACTGGCTGGCCATCAAGATGACTTTCTACCCACTGGAATTCATTGGCAAACCGCCCCTGCTTGGCTGGCAAGGCATTATTCCTTCCAAGGCCCGCAAAATGGCGGCTATCAGTGTCGATGCCACTATTTCAAAGATCGGCACCGTGCGGGAGATCTTCCAGCAGATCGACCCCAAAGTCCTCGCCACCCATATCGTTCACTCCGTCGAACCCCGCATCGAGGAATACGTGGACGAAATGATGCTCAAGGAATACCCCACCTTCTGGGAAAACCTGCCGGCCTCGGCCCGGAAGATGGTCTACGATCGCGTCCGCAAGTCCACGCCTCAGCTGGTGGACAATCTGGTGGAAGATGTCTCCGACAACATCGAAGACCTGCTGGACATCAAGGGCATGGTCATCGAGCGTCTGGCCAGCGACAAGGAGCTACTGAACCGGATCTTTATCGAATGTGGCGAGGTGGAATTCCGTTTCATCATCAACTCGGGGCTCTACTTCGGCTTCCTGTTCGGCCTGATTCAGATGTCGGTCTGGTATGTCTATCCGAGCTGGTGGGTGCTGCCTTTCTTCGGCCTTCTGGTGGGCTGGGCGACCAACTGGATTGCCCTGAATGTGATTTTCCGGCCCCTGCACGCCAAAAAAGTCGGTCCCTTCCGGATTCAGGGCCTGTTCCTGAAACGCCAGCCGGCCGTGGCAGAGTCGTTCTGCCACATCGTGACCCACGAGATTCTCACCGTTGGCAACATCATCAACGCCATTCTGGACGGCCCCAAAGGCGACCGCGCCCGCAACATGGTCAAGAAGCACATCAAACCGCTGGTGGACGAGACCGCCGGCATGGGCAAGGCGCTGACCCAGATGGCCTTTGGGCCCACCGGCTTTGCCACCCTCAAAAACAAGGTTGGCGAAAAAGCCATCGAGATATCGCAGACATCGTTCAACAACCCGGTGTTCGAGAAGGATCGCGCCCAGGCCGTAGAATCCATCATGGTCGAGCGAATGATTGCCCTGTCTTCCGAGGAATTCCAGGATCTTCTCCGGCCGTGTTTTCAGGAAGATGAGATCAAACTGATTCTTGTGGGCGCTTTCCTTGGCTTTGGCGCTGGCGTCTGCCAACTTGTGTTCGTGTTCGGAGAATCGTTCCTGTAAATTCCCGCAGTAATTCACGGGCTTAAAACCTGTGCAAGGATGCGTCGTACATCTATACTCTCGGAAACGGAGGTTCATTACTTCGAACAGGTTCGACCCGGAGGCAACGGATGCCAGGTTTTCTCTCCTGGATTTCAGGATTATTCGCAACCAAGCAGTCTGCACCACCCGCTCCTGAAGCGAGGCTTTTCAATCCATCCCCGGAGAAACCGGCCAGCGACACCACCCCGGATACAAGCCCGGAACTGGCCCAACAACTGGAAGAGCACCTGTCCTGTTGGCTGTTGGACGCCGAGCCCGCAACGTTGCGGGTCGATCTTTCCTCCTATGACAAGATACTGGAGGAACTGCATCAGCGCCTGTCCAACAACAAGATGGAAGAACTTCCACGGCAACCAATGAGCCTGCCCATGCTCATGCGGGCCCTCTCCGATGAATCGACCGACCGCCAGCACCTGACAGAAATCATTCTTGGTGATCCGTCGCTGACCGATCAATTACTGCAGATTGCCAACAGCCCCTATTTCCGAACCGGGGACCATGCCATTGAATCGGTAGACCAGGCAGTATTTGTGCTTGGAGTAGATGGCATCCGGAATGTTATTTCCGCGGCGATAATGCGTCCCATGATGGCCGCAAGAAACAGCCGTGAAGCGCTTTTCGGGCAGCGCGCCTGGCGTTGGGGCCTAACCTGCGCGCGATCAGCGGAATTGATTGCAAGAACACAGGGCGAAGACACCAGTGCACACTTCATGGTGGGCTTGCTGCCTTCGCTTGCCTACATCACCATCCGTCGGGAACTGCAACGCATCTGCCGGTCACTTTCTGCAACCGGCGAACCGGAGCCTGCGCTTATCCGCCATGCCCTGGCGAGGTACCAGTGGGCTACCTGCCAGTTACTGGCGAACGAATGGAACCTTCCACCCAAGTATCACGCCTATCTTCTGGCGGCGGAACGGCCGGCGCCAAGGCAAAAGCACACGCCCCTGACCGATGGCATGGTCATTGGTACCCGGGAAGTACTCAGGCACGCCCACCAGCGGAATCTTGCCGAAGATGAGCTGCCGAAACTGGTACGTTTGACCCCGGAGCAAATCAGCAACGTGCGCAACGCGGTTCAGAAGATGCTCCGGGAGGGTGGCCGCTCAACTGTCAGGAGCTGACACAGGCTCGGGTTCGGCAAACGATCTGGTTTTTTCCTGACCACCATCAGCCCGCAACAACTCGGCGAATGTGCGCGTCTCCTCCACCTTTCGCGAACCTACCAATTCAGCAGGGATGACCTTCGGCAGCCGGTCAACGATCCGGTCCTCGTCGTAGCGAACAACCTTGAGCACCTCGCCCACGGTAATGAGATCCAGTGCCCGCCCAGGCACAAGTCGATCGCCCTGGCTTCCGGCCAGGCTAAGCAACCCCGCCCGGATCAACTTGTCGCTGAGCGCACGGGTTACTTCCCCTGGCACTCTCAGCTGGTGCTCCAACACTTCCTGCTGAGGCGCCGGCTTCCCCTCGCTGAATGGTTTGGCCACCAGCCACATGGTCGCCAGCGCCACGCTTTCCTGGAGTTCCGGCGCCAGTTGCACCTGGCGCCGCTTGGCCACTGATCCCGGATTCTGCAGATAGAACGCCAGGCTGGCCCCCATCAGCAGAATCATCCAGTTCAGATAGATCCAGATCAGCAGAATGATGCCGATGGCAAAACTGGAATAGATCGCCGCGTACTTGGCGGAACCGGCTACAAAAGACGCAAACAGCATACCGCCGGCTTGCCACGAAACCCCTGCCACCAGACCGCCAATGGCCGCATAACGCAACTTGACCCGGGTATTGGGCATGAACACGTAAACGAAAGTGAATGCGCCAACCACAAGGAAAAACGGGGTGAAACGGCTGGCAACAAGAATCACCGAACCGAACGGTTCGATTTCGATGAGCTTCTGGACAATGGTTGAGGAAAAGATGGTGGCGCTGACGCCAATGGCCGAAACCATCAGCAGTGGTCCCACCATGATGACGCTCAGGTAGTTGCTGAAGCGCTGAGCCATGGAGCGCATGTCCGGCACCCGCCAGATCATGTTAAAGGAGCGTTCAATTTTCTGCAGCAGGGAAACCACCGTGTAGACCAGCAGCGCCAGGCCCACAGAACCAAGCACCCCAACTTTCATGTTATCCACGAAGCCAAGGATCTGCTCGGCGAGCTCTATCCCCTGGGGGCCCAGCGGTTCAAAAAACTGGAACAGGAAAGGCTCCATCCGCTGGTGGACACCCAGCGCCTTGAGCACCGAGAAGCTCAGGGCAAGAAGCGGCACGATACTGAGCAGCGTGGTGTAGACCAGGCTCATGGCATGAAGTGTAAGCTGCCCACTGAGGACGTCCCGGGCCAAGGCATACGCCGTGCGCCCGGTCTTGTACAGCCAGGTCCAGGGCCAGCTCTGGGGCGGATTGGGATTCGCCAGAATCCAGCTTTCAGCTGCCTGGAGCCGGTCTTTCAATTGGAATGAAGCCACTTTTGGTCCTTTCGTTCCATGTTTTGTTCAGATTATCAGTCAGATATCCGGTCTAACCAGAGTATGGCCGATTAGTCACCGTTTGCGAGGCCATCGCTCCTAATATAACCATATCAGTATTTGTTACTTCCTCTTATAACAGAGTTTCGGTAAAACGACCGGCACTCACGAAATGACGTTCCTTTGATCAGGTATTTTCCCATGCGAATCAAGCTTGCTCTGGGAGTCGCCGCACTGACGGCCCTCTCTCCTGTGACCGCCCAGGCTACCAACGGCTACTTCAGTCATGGCTATGGCACCATCAGTAAAGGCATGGCCGGCGCCGGCACTGCCCTGTCCCAGGACAGCATTGCGGCGGCGACCAACCCGGCGGGCATGGCTTTTGTTGGCAATCGCATTGATGGCGGTTTCGAAGTGTTTTCGCCGCGGCGGGAATACACCGTAGAGGGGCCGCTCTCTCCTCCCCCCGCGTTCCCATTGCAGCCAGGCACCTACAAAAGCAGCCGCAACGGATTCGTGATCCCGCACCTGGGTTTTAATCGAGAACTGTCAGACACCACAAGCTTCGGCGTTTCGGTGTTCGCCAATGGTGGTATGAACACCGACTACTCCGGTGAAAGCGGCGGGCCTTTCTACGCGGGCCGTACCGGCGTGAACCTCGAACAACTATTTATTGCACCCACCTGGTCCTGGGAATTCTCAGACAACCAGGCCATCGGCATTTCGCCGGTTATTGCCTATCAGCGCTTCGAAGCTGAAGGTCTTCAGAGCTTTGCGCCATTTTCCTCGGATGCCAATGCTCTTTCCAACAACGGCACCGACGATGCCTGGGGCTACGGCTACCAGATCGGCTGGCAGGGCGAAATCACCGACACCCTCCACGGAGGCGTAAGCTGGCGCAACATCCTGAAGATGAACGAATTCGACAAATACCGCGGCCTGTTTGCCGAGCAAGGCGACTTCGACATCCCACAGATGTTCAACGCGGGTATCGCCTGGTCCGGTATTGAAGATCACTGGTTCCTGCTGGACATACAGCATATCCGCTACAGCGAGATTAACAGCGTGGGCAATCCGCTCCTGCCAAACCTGCAGACCGCCCAGCTTGGCGATGATGCAGGTGCCGGCTTTGGCTGGGACGACATGACCATCGTCAAGCTTGGCTGGCAGTGGCAGCAAACAACGTCTCACGCGTGGCGGGCCGGTGTGAGCTATGGAGAGAACCCGATCTCAGACGAAGATGTGCTGTTCAATATCCTGGCACCGGGCGTCCAGGAATGGCACTTCACCGGCGGATTCACCCACAGCTTCAGCGAAAACCTCGACGTATCGGGCATGGCCTTTTACTCCCCCGCCAAGACCGTAACCGGCCCCAACCCGCTGGCGGCAAACCAGACCATTGATCTGGAAATGTACCAGCTGGGCGCGTCGGTCAGCGTGGGCTGGAAGTACTGAGCCACGCACAGGCAAGTCTCCAGAGCCTCGGTATTCCCGGGGCTTTTCTTTTAAAGCACCGATCTCAAGTTCGCTGCGGCAATTCCTACAATCCGCTGCCGAGCTTCCCGACTGGCCCAGGCAGAGTGCGGGGTAACAATAAGATTAGGAATATCGTCCGCCAACAGGGGATTGCCGTTGCGGGGCGGTTCCTCGGTCAAAACATCGAAACCGGCGCCGCCGATCTCGCCGGCGCGCAGCGCGTCCGCAAGCGCCTGTTCGTTCACCAGGCCACCGCGGCTGGTGTTGATGAGCAACGAGTCTGACTTCATCATTTTCAGTTCACGGGCACCAATCAGATCCCGGGTCTCATCGGTGAGCAGGCAGTGCAATGACAACACGTCCACCTGGGGCAGGAGTTCGTCCAGGGGAATCCGGGAATACCCGTCCACCTCTCCGGCTTCCTGGCCGGGACGGGCACCGAGCAAAACCCGCATACCAAAGGCAGCCGCCCGCTCGGCCACGCCCTCACCCAGATCGCCGTAGCCGACTATACCGAGTGTCCGCCCCTCCAGCTCCATAATCGGATGGTCCATCAGGCAGAACATGTCGCTCTTGCCCCATCGTCCGGCCCGCACATCCCGGTTGTAATCCAGCAGCCGGGTGGCCAGCGCCAGCATCAGCGCCATGGTGTGCTGGGCTACCGTGGAGCGGCCGTAGTTGGTCACGTTCATCACCTTGATGCCGTGATCCTTCGCCGCCGCCTGATCGATGTTATTCAAGCCGGTCGCCACCACGGCGATAGTTTCAAGCTCCGGACATGCCTCGAAATGCTCCCGGCCCAGCACCACCTTGTTGACCAGCACGGTATCAAAACCCCGGATGCGCTCCAGCACTTCATCCGGCGCTGTCCGCTCGTATTTTTCCAGCCCGCCCGTTACCGACTCAATGGGTGACAGGTCCACATCATCGCCAAGGGTTTTGGCGTCAAGGAACACCGCTTTCATACTTTTCTCCTGAATCCAGATGGCCACAGATTAGGGTAGACTGAGATAAACGTCCAAAACTCAAGATGTCCAAGCAAGAGCAGGGTGTAAACCATGGAACATGAATTCTGGCACGAACGCTGGGCTAAAAAGGAAATCGGTTTCCACGAGGGCACCGTTAACCAGCACCTCCACGACCACTGGCCGGAACTGGCCGGCAAAGGCACCGACGCCGTCTTCGTCCCCCTCTGCGGAAAAGCCCACGACATGTGGTGGCTCCACGACCGCGGGCACCCCATCATCGGCGTGGAACTGAGCGAACTGGCCTGCAAAGACTTCTTCGAAGAAGCCGGCGAAAAAGCCAAAGTTCATCCCGGCGAACCCTTCATCACCTTTAAACACGACAACCTGCAGCTCTGGTGCGGCGACTTCTTCCAACTGGTCCCCGACGATCTGAAACACGTCCGACTGGTCTACGACCGGGCCGCCCTGATCGCCCTGCCGCCACACATGCGCAAAGACTACGTAAACCACCTGACCGCCATCATCCCCGACGGCACCAGAATCCTGCTGATCACCCTGGACTACGACACCGAAATCAAGGGCCCGCCTTTCAACGTCAGCGACGAAGAAGTTCGGGAGCTCTACCAGGACGACTACAAGATCGAACACATCCTGACCAACACCCTGGCCAAGGATCATCCGTTTACCAAGCGAAAAGGCCTGGAAAACGCCTCAGAAAGCGTGTTTCGTTTAACCAAGCTCTAGCTTCCTGGGGCATCCCCGGAGGTCTGATCGGAGTGTATCGGGGGTCTTTCTGAAAACGAATTTGATGTCTGAGCGCAGCGAGTTGCCAATTCGTTTTCAGAAAGACCCCCGGTGCACTCCAGCCCCTCATTTCGACTCCCCGAGAACCCCGCAAGCTACAAAACCAACACACCCGCCTAACATAATTTAATGAACCTTAACCACTCACCCACTGTCCAACTCCCCAACCGTGAACTAAGCTCAAAGTAAGCAAGCCGGCCACGCATTGATCGTTCACGGGCTTGTAAGTATCCATTCCTTCCACCCATAACTAAACAAACCGTCCGGATGGACGGAACTGACTGCAACGGGGAAATTGCGTGAATTGAAAGCTGAAGATACAGCGAGCGAGGGCAATCTATGAGCATACTGCAGCACTTCAAAGACCGGTATGAGAGTACCCAGGAAGAAGAATACAGCCTGGAGGAATACCTGGAGATCTGCAAAAAGGACCCAACGGCCTACGCCACGGCCGCTGAGAGAATGTTAATTGCCATTGGCGAACCAGAGTTCGTCGACACCTCGAAAGATCCGAGGCTTTCAAGGATATTTTCCAACAAGGTCATCAAGCGGTACCCCGAGTTTTCCGAGTTCTATGGCATGGAAGACGCCGTAGAAAACATCGTCTCCTTCTTCCGCCACGCCGCCCAGGGCCTGGAAGAAAAGAAACAGATCCTTTACCTGCTTGGCCCCGTGGGCGGCGGTAAGTCCTCCCTGGCAGAAAAACTGAAATCGCTGATGCAGAAAGTGCCCTTCTACGCCATCAAGGGCTCGCCAGTGAACGAATCGCCGCTGGGCCTGTTCGACCCGGCCGAAGACGCCCAGATCCTCGAAGAAGAATACGGCATTCCTGCCCGCTACCTGAAAAACATCATGTCGCCCTGGGCTGTTAAACGCCTGCATGAATATGGTGGCGACATCAGCCAGTTTCGGGTTGTGAAAATGTACCCCTCGGTACTCGACCAGGTTGCCGTCTCCAAGACCGAACCCGGGGACGACAACAACCAGGACATTTCCGCCCTCGTGGGCAAGGTCAACATCCGAATGCTGGAGGATTTCTCCCAGGATGATCCGGATGCCTACAGCTTCAGCGGCGGCCTTTGCAAGGCCAACCAGGGCCTGATGGAATTCGTGGAGATGTTCAAGGCACCGATCAAAGTGCTGCACCCGCTGCTGACAGCCACCCAGGAAGGCAACTACAACACCACCGAAGGCATGGGCTCTGTCCCGTTCGACGGAGTAATCCTGGCCCACTCCAACGAATCCGAGTGGCAGACCTTCCGCAACAACAAGCACAACGAGGCGTTCCTTGACCGGGTGTACATCGTCAAAGTGCCCTACTGTGTCCGGGTGACCGAAGAAATCGAGATCTACAAGAAACTGCTGAGCAACAGCTCCCTGGAAGGTGCTCCCTGCGCGCCGGATACCCTGGACATGCTGGCCCAGTTCTCGGTGCTCTCACGCATCAAAGAGCCGGAAAACTCCAGCATCTTCTCCAAGATGCGGGTCTACGACGGCCAGAACATCAAGGATACCGATCCGAAAGCGAAATCCATTCAGGAGTACCGCGACGCCGCGGGCGTGATGGAAGGCATGGACGGGCTCTCCACCCGTTTCGCCTTCAAGATCCTGTCCAAGGTATTCAACTTCGACACCACCGAGGTGGCGGCCAACCCGGTACACCTCCTCTATGTGCTGGAAAAACAGATCGAGCAGGAGCAGTTCCCGCCGGAAATCCATGAGAAATACCTCAGGTTCATCAAGGAATTCCTGGCGCCGCACTATGTACAGTTCATCGGCAAGGAAATCCAGACCGCCTACCTGGAAAGCTACAGCGAATACGGCCAGAACCTGTTCGACCGGTATGTCACCTATGCCGATTTCTGGATTCAGGATCAGGAATACCGGGATCCGGATACCGGCGAAATCCTTGACCGCTCCTCAATCAACGAAGAGCTGGAAAAAATCGAGAAGCCAGCGGGCATATCGAATCCGAAGGATTTCCGCAACGAGGTGGTCAACTTCGTACTGCGCGCCCGGGCAAACAACGGAGGCAAGAACCCGTCCTGGCTCAGCTACGAAAAGCTGCGCTCCGTGATCGAGAAGAAGATGTTCTCGAACACAGAGGATCTGTTGCCGGTAATTTCGTTCAATCCGAAAGCGAGCCAGGAAGACCAGAACAAGCACAAGCAGTTCGTCGAGCGTATGGTCGATCGAGGCTACACGGAGAAGCAGGTTCGGCTGTTGGCTGAATGGTACCTGCGGGTTCGCAAGTCTCACTAAGTCAGTGACCATTCACTGAGCTGGAGTAACGCCATGGGAATGACCCACATAGTCGACCGGCGACTGAACGGTAAAAACAAGAGCGCGGTGAACCGGGAACGGTTCCTGCGCCGCTACCGCCATCACATCAAGCGTGCGGTGTCGGATGCGGTTCAGAAGCGCTCGATCACCGATATAGAACGGGGCGAGAAAGTCAGTATTCCGTCCCGGGACATCGAAGAACCCATCTTCCACCACGGCCAGGGCGGCAAACGGGAGGTGGTGCACCCCGGCAACAAGGAGTTTGTGGCCGGCGACACCATTCCCAAGCCCGAGGGTGGCGGGGGCCAGGGTTCCGGACAGGGGCAGGCCAGCCCGGACGGCGAGGGCATGGATGAGTTCGCCTTCCAGATAACCCAGGAAGAGTTCCTGGATTTCCTGTTCGACGATCTCGAGCTACCTAACCTCGCTCGCAAGAAACTCAAGGATACCGAGGCCTTCAAGTATATCCGCTCTGGCTTCAGCACCGAGGGGGTGCCGGCCAAGCTGGATGTGGTTCGCTCATTGCGTGGTGCCCACGCCCGACGCCTGGGCCTGGGAGGCGCGCGCAAGAAGAAGATCCGGGATCTGGAAAAGCAGCTGGAAGCGCTGAAGTCGGCGCCGGAGGATCTGGACCCTGCGTTCAGCCACGAGGACCAGATCCAGGTTCTGGAGGAGGAAATCGCGCGACTGAAAGCGAATGTTCGCCGCATTCCTTTCATCGATGAAATCGACCTGCGCTATCGCCAGCACGTGAAAAAGCCGCAGCCGGCCACCAGTGCCGTGATGTTCTGTCTGATGGATGTGTCCGGGTCCATGACCCAGATGCACAAGGACATCGCAAAACGCTTTTTCATCCTGCTGTATCTGTTCCTCAAGAAGAACTACAAGAAGATTGAAGTGGTCTTCATCAGGCATCACACCAGCGCCAAGGAAGTGGACGAGGAAGAGTTCTTCTATTCCCGGGAAACCGGGGGCACCATTGTCTCCAGCGCTCTCAAGCTGATGCACAAGATCATTGAATCCCGCTATTCTCCGGCCGAATGGAACATCTATGCGGCCCAGGCATCGGACGGTGATAACTGGAACGATGACTCCCCGGTGTGCGGCAAGATTCTGGCCGACAATATCCTGCCCCTGGTGCAGTATTTCGCCTATGTAGAGATCACACCGCAGGACCACCAGATGCTCTGGTATGAATACGAGAAGATTCAGGAGCAGTTCCCCCAGAGCTTTGCCCTGCAGCAGATCGCCGACCCCGGCGAAATTTACCCGGTGTTCCGCCAGTTGTTCGAGAGGAAAGCCGCATGACTAACCTCATGGACCGCCCAAATCTGCCGAAAAGTGACCAGCCCAGAGCCCCGGAGCCGATTTCTACCGGGTCTGAATGGACGTTCGAGCTGATCCAGAAATACGACGACGAGATTGCCAAATGCGCGGCCGAGTTCGGCCTGGACACCTACCCCAACCAGATCGAGGTGATCAGCGCCGAACAGATGATGGACGCCTACAGTTCCGTAGGCATGCCAGTTGGCTACCATCACTGGTCCTTCGGCAAGCAGTTTCTCAGTACGTCCAAGGGCTATCAGCGCGGGCAGATGGGCCTGGCCTACGAAATCGTGATCAACTCCAACCCCTGCATCGCTTACCTCATGGAGGAAAACACCCTGCCGATGCAGGCGCTGGTCATTGCCCATGCCTCCTACGGCCACAATTCTTTCTTCAAGGGCAACTACCTGTTCCGCACCTGGACTGACGCCAGCGCGATCATTGATTACCTGGTGTTTGCACGCCATTACGTGGCCGAGTGCGAGGAGCGTTATGGTGTGGACGCGGTGGAGGAAATCCTGGATTCCTGCCATGCCCTGATGAACTATGGTGTGGATCGCTACAAACGCCCGGCACCAATATCGGCGTCGGAAGAAGTGCGTCGCCAGAAAGAGCGAGAAGAGTACCAACAGAGGCGCATCAACGATCTTTGGCGGACAATTCCGAAACTGGACGAAGACGACGACCCGGTAAAGCGCCGCAAGCGCTATCCGGAAGAGCCCCAGGAAAACATTCTCTATTTCATTGAAAAGAACGCGCCCTTGCTGGAAACCTGGCAGCGGGAAATTATCCGCATCGTGCGAAAGCTCGGCCAATACTTCTACCCCCAGCGCCAGACCCAGGTTATGAATGAAGGTTGGGCCACCTTCTGGCACTACACCCTGCTGCATCGTATGTACGACAAGGGTCTGGTGACTGACGGCTTCATGCTGGAGTTTCTCCAGAGTCACTCTGCAGTCGTGTATCAGCCACCGTTCAACAGCCCATGGTATTCGGGTATCAACCCGTACACTCTGGGATTTTCGATCTTTACGGACCTGCGCCGGATCTGCGAAAACCCCACAGGCGAAGACCGCGAATGGTTCCCGGACATCGCCGGCAGTGACTGGCTGGAAACCCTGCATTTTGCGATGAAGAACTTCAAAGACGAGAGCTTTATCCAGCAATTCCTCTCACCCAAGGTGATGCGGGATCTTAAACTCTTCGCGATCCAGAACGACGATCAGGAAGACGTCTATCGGGTAACCGCCATCCACGACGACCCCGGCTACCGGGATCTGCGCGAGAAACTGGCGCGCCAGTACAACCTGAGCTACCGGGAACCCAACATCCAGGTATGGAATGTGGATGTCCGCGGCGACCGCTCACTGACCCTGCGTCACATACCGGTAGACCGCGTGCCACTGGGCAAGGAAACCGACGAAGTCCTGCGCCACGTACACCGGTTATGGGGCTTTGATGTGCACCTGGAGAGCGTGGACGATGGCACTGTTGTGGAGGACCACCACTGCCCGCCAAGAGAATTTGAGGAGGACTGAATCTGGAGCCTGATGGCAAATTCGGGCCGGTTCTGGCCGGCCCGATCCTACGTCATTCCGCGCCGGACTCACTGGTTCTGTGGCTGGTAACCAGCGAACGGACTGAGTTCGCCATTCAGATATTCGACGGCATAGAGCCCCTGCTGGATCGTCCGGTAGCCGATTCAGAGATTGTGCAGCTAAGAGTCGGTACCCGAGCCTGGCTGAATCTGCTGACAATTTCGCCTGAGTCGGCCCTGCCCCATAACACACGACTGGACTATGACCTGGGACTGACCGCCAACGGATCCGGCGCACCTCGGTGGATCGGTGAATGGGCCCCGCACCTTTGCCCCGAGGGCCGGGAGCGCCCGGGCTTTACCCTGAAATCCAGACTGGACCGGATACTCCACGGCTCCTGCCGACGCCCCCACCATCCTTCCCGGGACGGGCTGGTTCGGGTGGATGAGGAACTGCAGAAGGCAGAACAGCTTGAGGACGTCCCTTCCCTGCTGCTGATGACCGGCGACCAGGTCTACGCCGACGATGTGGCCGGGCCCATGCTGCATGCTATCCAGTGCGTTATTCACCAGTTGGGGCTGTATCAGGAAACGCTGGAAGGCGCCTCGCTCAGCCACAGCAGAGAACTTACCTCTGTGGCGAATGCCTATTACCACCGGGATGAACTGCTGCCGGAGTCCGAATTTAATGAGGATCTGACCGAGCGTTTCTTTGGCGGTGTTCGCAAGCCGGTGTTCACCACTGCGAACGCCGGCAATCACCTGATTTCCTTCGCCGAGGTGATGGCCATGTATCTGCTGGTGTGGTCGCCGGAACCCTGGGCTTTTGTGACCAACGCTGAGCCGGTCGATGACCCGGACGAACTGGCACGCTACCGGAACGAACAGGCCGCCATCGACGAGTTCCGCAGGAGCCTTCCACGGGCAGCGCGCGCCATGGCCAACGTACCCGTCTACATGATCTTTGATGATCATGATGTTACGGACGACTGGAACCTTTCCGCGCTCTGGGAAACCACCGCCTACGAACACCCCTTTTCCCGACGCATCATCGGTAATGCCCTGCTGGGCTATCTCTTGTGCCAGGGCTGGGGCAACCAGCCGGGCAATTTCCGGGAGCTGATCGGGCAGTGTCAGAAGCTTTTCGAGTCCAGCAACGAACAGCACGAGCTGGACAAGGCCATTCATGATGACCTGATCGACCAGTTGTTCCACTTTCAACACTGGCACTACAGCCTGCCGACATCCCCCCGACTGGTGGTGCTGGACACACGCACCCATCGCTGGCGCAGTGAAATCCGCCGCAGTCACCCGTCCGGCCTGATGGACTGGGAATCACTGACCGATTTCCAGCACGAGATCATGGGCGAGGACGCTGTGGTGGTGGTATCGCCGGCGCCCATGTTCGGGGTAAAGCTGATTGAGATGATCCAGCGGGTGTTTACCTTCTTTGGCAAGCCTCTGCTGGTAGACGCCGAAAACTGGATGGCGCATCGGGGCGCCGCCAGTGTGCTGCTCAATATTTTCGGCCACCCCCGAACGCCCAGACACTTCGTGATTCTGTCAGGGGATGTCCACTATTCGTTTGCCTACGATGTACGGCTGCGCCACAAGCAGAACGGCCCCCATGTCTGGCAGATCACCAGTAGCGGTATCAAGAACGAATTCCCCAATGCCCTTCTGGAATGGCTGGACCGGCTCAATCGCTGGCTGTTCGCGCCCTGGTCGCCCCTGAACTGGTTCACCAAGAGACGGCGCATGTGGATTTCACCCAGACTGCCCGAAGACCGGGAGGCCGGAGAGCGCTTATGGAACGGGGCAGGCATTGGCGACGTGCGGCTGGACGACGAGGGCGCGCCCACCGCCATCCGGCAACTGGATGCCGGCGGCGGGGGTACGGTTTTTCAGCGGCGGGTTAAAGAAGACTGATCAGGCGTTGACCGAGGGCAGCCCGGACAGCGCCATCGCCAGTTCCTGTTCGTCGTATTCGTGGTCACTCAGTTCACCCGCGAAGTAGGAGGTATAGGCCGCCATATCAAAATGGCCATGACCGCAGAGGTTGAACAGGATCACCTCTTCCTTGCCTTCACGCTTGCAGCGCAGGGCCTCATCGATGGCGCCCTTGACCGCATGATTGGCCTCTGGAGCCGGCACGATACCTTCGTTCCTCGCAAACAGAACGCCGGCCTCGAAACACTCCCGCTGGGTGTAAGACACCGCATCAAACAGCCCCAGTTCCTTGGCGTGGGACACCAGCGGTGCCATACCGTGGTATCTCAAACCACCTGCGTGGAAACCCGGCGGCGTAAAACCTGACCCGAGAGTGTGCATCTTGGTCAATGGCGTCATATGGGCGGTATCGCCGTAATCGTAGGCATACTTGCCCCGGGTCAGCGTGGGACAGGCCGAGGGCTCTACCGCCACGATTCGGGATTTCTCGCCACCCCTCAGGGCGTGCCCCATGAACGGGAAGGCGATGCCGGCAAAATTGGAACCACCGCCGGTACAACCAACAATCACATCGGGCCAGCAGTCCGCCATCTCCATCTGCTGCATGGCTTCCAGGCCGATAATGCTCTGGTGAAGCAATACATGGTTGAGAACCGACCCCAGGGCATACTTGGTATTCGGGTCCTTGACCGCCAGTTCCACCGCTTCGGAGATGGCGATGCCCAGACTACCAGTGTGGTCCGGTGTCTCAGCCAGCACCTTGCGGCCAAACTCGGTCAGCTCCGAGGGCGAAGCCACACATTTGGCGCCGTAGGTTTCCATTACAGCCCGGCGATAGGGCTTCTGGTTGTAGGAAACCCGCACCTGAAACACAGTAACGTCGATATCAAACAGGGAGCCGGCGAAGGACAGCGATGTGCCCCACTGCCCTGCACCGGTTTCGGTGGTGAGGGTGCGAATGCCCGCTTCACGATTGTAGAAAGCCTGGGGAATTGCAGTATTCGGTTTGTGACTGCCCGCCGGGCTGACGCCTTCGTATTTGTAGAAGATTTTTGCCGGGGTACCAAGAGCTTTCTCGAGACGATGCGCCCGGTAAAGAGGCGCCGGCCGCCAGAGGTTGTAAACGTCACGCACCGGCTCAGGGATCTCGATTTCCCGCTCAGTGGTCACTTCCTGTTCAATCAGGGCCATCGGAAATAACGGCTCGAGATCGGACGGGCCCACTGGTTGCTGGGTGCCCGGGTGCAGCACGGCGGGCAACGGCTCAGGCAGATCCGCCTGCAGGTTGTACCAGTATTTCGGCATCTGGCTTTCTTCGAGAAGGAACTTGGTTTGCATGAATTAAAAATCCCTACTGTTTGTGTTGTTATCGCCCCTCAGAATACCCATTCCAGGCCCGCATAAAAAGTTCTTCCGGGACCGGGCTCGAAATAGACCCGATCTTCCACCGGGCGGTTCGCGTTGGCATTGATCCTGACGTTACTGAAGTACTCCTGATCCAGCAGATTGCGGATGCCGGCATACAGGTTCAGGGTCTGATCCGCCATCCGGACTGAATCGCCGGCACGCAGACCGACCAGCCAGTAATCACTCACCAGGGTCTGGTTGCTGTTCTCGGCGTAGAACTCCCCGACATATTGCCACTCCAGGGCCGCAAAACGACCGGCTGATCCGCGCCACTCCAACTCGCTCACCCAGAGTTGTTCCGGCAGCCCGGGAATGGCATTGCCACTGGCATCGTTGCCCTGTTCATCAACAAAGTCCCGTAATTCGTAATCGGCAAGAGTCAGGGCGCTGGTTACCCGCCAGGCGTAGGAAAGTTCCCATGCCAGGCCCAGTTCAAAACCATTGCGCCGGGTTTCACCTGCGTTTTCGTAGAAAGTCTGGTCACCCACATTGAACGGCAGGATCTCGTCTTCCACCCGGATTGAGAACAGGGCCATATCATAGCTCAACCCTGCGCCCAGCATACCGCGCATTCCCAGCTCGCGATTCAATGCCTGCTGCGGTTCCAGCTCGGGATTGAAGCCGCCGCCGCTGGGGTTGGCAAACTCGGTAAAGGTGGGCGATTCGAACGCTGTGCCGATGGTTGCGTACACCTGGTGCCTTGGCGCCAGCTTGTAGCTGATGCCGGCAACACCACTGTACTCCCGGAAAGTCCGGTTGCCCGAATCATCCTCGCCGTCTTGCAGCCAGTCGTCGTCAATGGCCAGGCGCAACCGATCGAACCGGACGCCGAGGGATAGGTTGAGTGCATCGCTAATCGCCAGATCGCCCTGGCCAAATACCGCCACATTAGTGGCGCTCTGGTTTTCCGCCTGGGTCTGGCCGGTGATATCGCCATCGATAGCCACCGAATAGCGGCGCCGATCGTCGGACTGATGGTGCACATCAATACCGGTAACCCACACCAGGGGCAACCCGGCGACTGCCGATTCCTGCTGGTACTCGGAGCTGATACCGTAAAAGTGCCGGTCGTAGGCCACCCGGCTGCTGCCCGGGAACGGCAGTTGCTGGGCAAAATCCCGGTGGGTGTAGAAGGTATCGAGAGTGAGTTGGCCGGGCAGGACCGCCGAATCTTCCCATCTCACGCCCATGGTCTGCTGGTTTACGGTCTGGCTACTATCCAGCCTCTTGGCAAGCGCGGTAGCCTGCCCCGGATCCTCTTCCGCCTGGGCCAGGGTGAGCCCGCCCGGGTCTTCGGATTTCGGGTTGTGTAAGGCGTTGAACGTGGCTGTCACACGCCGTCCAGAATCCAGGTCTCGTGCGACACGGGCGTTGAACAGCGCTTTTTCCGCCTCGCTCTGCTCCCGGTGGCCATCAACCGTCAGCCAGGAGAGCGTGGCTATCCCGCTGGTATCACCATCAACGCCGTTACCCTGTATTGCCGCCTTGCGATAGTCGTCACTGCCGCCGTCAAGGCGAAGCCGACCACCCTCGGGAAGCTCATCACCCAACGCCGTGGAAATATCGATGACACCGCCGGCGGCATTGCCGTATTGAACCGACGCTGGCCCCCGGATGACCTCGATTCGTTGGGCCGAATCCAGATCAATGGCATCGATCTGGGACTGGCCGTCCGGGAGCGTGTAGGGGATGCCATCAACCTGAATGCGAATACCACGAATGCCAAAGGGCGCTCTGGCCCCGAACCCACGGGTGGACAACCTGAGGTTCTGGGCGAAGTTGTAGCGGTTCTGAAAGAACAGGCCAGGTACGGTATTGAGGGACTCATCCAGTTGCAGACGCTGCTGGCCCTCACGGATATCAGGCGCGTTGATAACAGAGACCGCAGCGGGGGTTTCATACAAATCCCGAACCAGCCGTGGGGCGGTTACCTGCAGCACCAGCTCATCTTCGTTGTTCAATGACGACTGTGCAATTGCTGGAAACGAGATCGAAATACACGCCGCTGACAGAACAAACGCTGCCAGGTAGTTATTCTTGTTCAAAAGGCCTCCTCAGGGTTCGCCCATCAAGATTTCTCTTGATAACGGGTACGCCAGCGATGGGGAATTGGTGTCATCCCATTCAACCCATCAGAAGGCCATTCTTAAATAAACATTTAAATTGCTTTTTATAGGATCTTGGTCGTGGTTCCAAAGTAGCAGAATCAGGCGGGGATCCAGGCTTCAAGAAGATCAACCAGCCAGGGCACCAGCAGGGCCGTAGCGAAGGCAGAAAGCGCCATCGCCAGACCGGAGAAGGCACCCATCTGCGAGCTTACCTGAAACGCCCGGGCTGTGCCGATGCCGTGAGCTGCAACGCCCATGGCAATACCTTTGGCGGTGTCGTCCCGAACCCGGATCCACTCAAAAAGCTTGGTGCCCAGAACGGCGCCCGTGATGCCGGTGATGACCACCAATACAGCCGTCAATGACGGAAGCCCCCCGATTTTTTCAGAAATCCCCATGGCCACTGGCGCCGTTGCCGACTTCGGTGCCAGGGACATCTGGATCTCGGTGGATCCACCCAGAAGACGAGCCAGGCCAATGGAGCTGCCGGCGGCGATGACAACGCCGCAGAAGAGCGAAATCGTTACCGGCAACCAGAGCTGTCGAAGCCTGGAAAACTGCTGATACAGGGGAACAGCCAGCGCCACCGTCGCCGGGCCCAGCAGAAAGTGAACAAACTGGCCGCCTTCAAAATAATCGCTGTAGGAGGTGCCTGTCGCCAGCAACAGAATGATGAGCATGGCCACGGACGTGACCACCGGATTGGCCAACGGATTGGAATTGGTTTTCAGGTACAGCCGGTAGGCCAGGCCATAGGCCACCAGCGTAATCGTTAGCCCGAGGAGGGGCGACGCGGAAAGGTAGACCCAGATGTCTTTCAGGCCCGGCTCATTCATCGCCGCCCTCCTTTTCCGGGAGAGGCTTGGCAAACCAGCGAGTGGTCACCTGCATGATCAGAGCGGTGGCGACCATGGTGATAACCGTACTCAACAGCAGCGCCAGGGTTATCGGAACCCACTCGTCGGCAATGCGGCCAAAATGCGCCATCATGCCTACGCCGGCGGGGACAAACAGAAGTGAGAGATGGCTGAGCAAGGCCGTAGATGCCTGATCCACAGATTCCGGGGCCTTGCCCCGGATCATCAGGGTCACGAACAGCATCACCATGCCAAGCACCGGCCCGGGGATAGGCAGGCCCAGCAGTCGGACTGTAATCTCCCCCACCAGTTGATAAACCAGCAGCAGGGTAATGCCGTTCAGGAACTGCATAACGCAGGACTCCAGTCAGTTTTTGCTCTGTACCGTCGAAATGGGAATGATGCTCCGGCCGTACATGGCCAGAACAAAGCCGATCGGGAACATCAGCACCCCGTATACCGCTGCAGGAATGGACATGGCACTGGACTCAAGTAGCGTCAGGGTGACCATCAATGCAATGGTACCGTTCTTTACACCCAGTTCGACCGCCACCGCAAGCGATTCCCGTTGGGTCAGGCCCGCCACACGACCGGCTGCAAGGCCCAGGCCGATACCGGCCAGATTCAACAGGATGGTGGCCGGCCCCGCCTGTTTAAGAAGCTCCCAGATCTGGTCACGAACCCCGTACACCAGCGCCACAATCAGGACCGCCAGCACGATACCGCCAAAGATACTCACAATGCTTTCTGCCTTACGGGCAACCTCCGGCTTGCGGGTACGAACCACCATCCCGATGGCTACCGGGAAGAGCACGATGCCGATCAGCATACCCACGGTTTTCCATACCGGCAGCACGATGTTCTCTTCAGTTCCCATGTAGTGCTGAAGCGCAATGTTGGTGAACAGGGGCAAAGTAAGGATGGTGATCAGGCTGGCGCTGACGGTCAGCACGATGGAGAGCGCAATATTACCCCGTGAGAGCAGCACAAACAGATTCGAGGTGGTGCCCCCGGGGCAGGCGGCAATGATCACCAGACCGACGGCGATGGCCGGCGGAACCGCCAGCAATGTGGCCAGCATGAAGGCGATGATCGGCATGACAAGAATCTGGGCAACCGTTCCGACAATCATCCCTTTCGGATACACCGCCACCTGGCGGAAATCACGTATCGTCAGGGTCATGCCGATACCGATCATGATAATGAACAGAGCAATCGGCAGACCTGCCGAGATAAGCGGGCTGGATTCCACAACGCCTCCGGATGTTTTTGTTTTTACTGCGACCAACCGATGAAAAGTAGCACACACTGCTCCCTTTCGGGAGCCTTCAACGGCAACAGCGTGTAACGGTCAAACGCCGTAAAAACCGGCAAGTTTATGACCGCAAGCATCGTGTCACAAAGCAGTTGCAAGTATACTTGCATCAGACAATTAAAATACCTGGACACTGGTGGAGACACACAAGGAATGAAACGCCTGGGAACCCTGGATGCCTCTTGGCTGGCCGTAGAATCTGAAGACACACCCATGCACGTGGGCAACCTGCAGATATTTTCGCTACCGGAGGGCGCCCCTGAAACCTTTCTACGGGACATGGTGACCCGCATGAAAGAAACCGGTGACGTAGCGCCTCCCTGGGGTTACAAGCTTGCCTGGTCCGGACTGTTGGGTCGGGTACTGGCCCCGGCCTGGAAAGTCGACAAGGACATCGACCTGGACTACCACGTGCGCCACTCGGCGCTACCCCGCCCCGGCGGTGAACGTGAACTGGGTATTCTGGTATCGCGCCTGCATTCCAACCCCCTGGATTTTGCCCGCCCGCTCTGGGAGTGCCACGTTATCGAGGGACTGGAAAATAACCGGTTTGCGCTTTATACCAAGATGCATCATTCCATGATTGATGGCATCAGCGGTGTTCGCCTGATGCAAAGGGTGTTGACGACAGATCCCGATAAAAGGGATATGCCACCCCCCTGGTCGGTGCGCCCGGAGCGTCGTCGCGGCAGCAAATCTGACTCCGAGGCCAGTGTGCCCGGTGCCGTTTCACAGGCCATGGATGCCCTGAAACTGCAGGCGGATATGGCGCCACGTCTGTGGCAGGCGGGCAACCGGCTGGTGCATTCAGTCCGTCACCCGGAGGACGGCCTGACAGCGCCGTTCACCGGGCCCGTATCCAAGATCAATCACCGGGTCACCGGCCAGCGCCGGTTCGCCACCCAGCACTATCAACTGGACCGGATCAAAGAGCTTGCTCATGTTTCCGGCGGCTCCCTGAACGATATCGTTCTGTATCTTTGCGGCACCGCCCTGAGACGTTTTCTTCTGGAACAGGATGAACTTCCGGACACAGCCCTCACCGCTGGCATCCCGGTCAATATCCGGCCGTCTGACGACCAGGGTGTAGGCACACAGATCAGTTTCATGATCGCTTCCCTGGCAACCGACGAGGCGGATCCGCTAACCCGCCTGCAGAACATCAAGTCCTCCACCCGCAGGGCGAAAGAGCATCTGCAGAAGCTGCCCAAAAGCGCTCTGACCCAGTACACCATGCTTTTAATGTCGCCCTACATACTGCAATTGATGTCCGGTCTGGGTGGAAGGATGCGGCCGGTATTCAATGTCACGATTTCCAATGTGCCAGGGCCCCAGAGAACCCTCTACTACGAGGGTGCGAAACTGGAGGCCATGTACCCGGTGTCCCTGATCGCCCACGGGGGCGCACTGAACATTACCTGTCTGAGCTATGACGGCTCGCTGAACTTCGGGTACACGGGCTGTCGGGACACCCTGCCAAGCATGCAGAGACTGGCGGTTTACACCGGTGAAGCACTGGACGAACTGGAAAGCCTGATTTTGCCGCCAAAGGCCAAACCGAAAGCTGCGCCCAAGGCGGCACGCAAGCAGTCGACGAGAAAGAGTAAAGCGGACTGATATGGCTGGCGATCAGCCCCCGCTTTGCCAATGGGCAGCGCCCACGAAGATCAGTTGAAGGAAGCGGATGGTCCGCTTCCGGATCTGCTCAACCTGGTAATCGTCGTCGGCTGATACGCCGAGCAGATCGGTCAGGCTGAAGGCCACACTACGCACTACCAGATCACAGGTCATGTCCAGATCCTGGTCGGTCAGGTGGTCCACCAGCCTCAATCTGCGCAGATCGTTGGCAAGCTCGCTGGCAAAGAAACGCATCTCGCTACGAATGCCCTCCTGCACCGCCCGGCTCTCCCCCGCTAGCCCCTGAGCCATAAACAGGAAAAAACTCCGGTTGGCCTGAGCGTGGCTGATAAAGATGGCCACCGATTCCTCGATCAGTTTGTCCGCCTGCAAAACATTGGCCCGGGCCTCTCGCATCATCCTGCGCAGCACCAGCCCCAGCTCATCCACAAGCTGAAGCCCCAGATCGTCCATATTGCGGAAATGCCGGTAAAAAGAAGTTGGCACCACACCTGCCTGCCGGGTCACTTCCCGGATACCAAGACTGGCGAAATGCCGGCCCTTGCCTACCAGCGTCAACGCCGCAGTCATCAGTTTCTCACGGGTTTCACCGGGCTTTCTTCGTTGTTTTTCCGCCATTTTGCGTCTGTACCGTCTGCCGTCAACCAAGGTTCACAAGTGTACACATCCAAAAAAATAAAAGTACAGAATGCTTGTCATTTTGAGCCATTGCCAGTCGGGCCGTTGTAGTCGGAAGCTTCCGTGTGTACATTCGTACACATTAGTGAACACTTGTACACACGGATAACCGAAAGCCTCAGGGAGGCACCCAGTATGTTACCGAGAGAAACCCAGCATAAAGCCCTGCAATGGCTTGGCAGGCAGCTGTTCAACAGGAACGATCCAGAGGCATTTTTCGACCCTCTGCTCGAACGTATCAACCCTATGTGGGTACAAGAGTACACACCGGCCCGAGTAGAGCAGATCCTCTCTGAGACCCGGGACACCAAAACACTTGTTCTGAAACCCGCCCGACGCTGGTCAGGCTTCCGCGCAGGTCAGCATGTGAACATCTGTGTTGAAGTTGACGGAATCCGCCGCAACCGTACGTTCAGTCTCTCGAGCTCGCCCCTGCTCTGGCAGGATCAGGGGCTGGTCACGCTGACCATCAAACGCCTTCCGGGCGGTCTGGTGACCAACTGGCTGCACGATTACCTGCAAACCGGTGCAGTCATAGGTTTGGGGGAGGCCTTTGGCGACTTTCAGATACCCCAACCGGCCCGACCGGTCCTGTTCATTGCCGGTGGCAGCGGCATCACGCCAGTGTTGAGCCAGCTTGAAACCATGGCGGCATTGGATTACCGGGCACCGGTGACATTGCTGTATTTCGTTCGAACCCGTGATGACGTTATTGCCCGGGAAAAGCTGCTGGCTCTGGAGACACGCTACAGCGCCCTGACGCTCAATATCATTGCCTCCAACGAGTCGAAGGAACCTCGCTATCTGCGTGACCAGGATCTGGACGCGGTACCCGGCATCAAGGCACGGCAGGTCTATCTATGCGGCCCAAAGGGCCTTATGGATCTGGCGCAGGATCTTCTCTTCAAACGAGGCTTTGCTGATTCGGATATCCACAGCACGTTCTTCTCCACTCCAGGTGCCGATCTGGGAAACCAAACACTTGGTGGCCAGGTTCAGTTTGAAGGCAGCCGCTTGGAGGTCGGCTCCGAGGGCGATGCCACCTTGCTGGAAATCGCCGAGGCCGCCGGCCTGACCCCGCGCCACGGATGCCGTATGGGCATATGCCATCAATGCAGTTGCCGGAAAACCACAGGGACCGTGATCAACCGCCTGACCGGCCAGGCCTCCGGCCCCGGCGAGGAAAACATTCAGCTGTGTATCTCTGTACCCCGGGGCCCGGTCTCGCTCGACCTTTAAGAATCCACACCCGATTTTATCGCGGCGCCTCAGCGCACCGCAGGGAGTATCACCATGAAAAAGATGACCGAAGCGCAACTCTCAGAACTTGAAACCGATTTGAACGCGATCCGGGATGAGGTACTCGCAGACCTCGGCGAACGGGACGCGCGATACATCCGGCGGATGGTCCGTCTGCACCGGAGTCTTGAAGCGGGCGGCCGGATCATGATGCCGTTCGGGTTCCTGCCGCCGGTGTTCGTTGCCGCCACGGCAACCCTGGGCATTGCCAAGATTCTGGAAAATATGGAGATCGGCCATAATGTCATGCACGGCCAGTATGACTGGATGAACGACCCCAGCCTGCACTCCCAGACCTACGAGTGGGATACGGTCTGCACGGGGGATTCCTGGCGCCGCACTCACAACTATGAGCACCACACCTACACCAACATCATCGGCAAGGACCGCGACTACGGCTATGCGGTGTTACGACTGACCGATGACGAACCCTGGAAACCCTGGCACACACTTCAGTTCATCAATTACATTCTGCTGAGCGTGCTCTTCCAGTGGGGCGTTGGACTGCACGAACTTGAAACCGAAAAACTTCGCAGCCGGGAAATAAGCTGGCGCGAAAAACTTCCCTTTCTGAAAGAGTTCGCCCGCAAAGGGGGCAGGCAGGCATTCAAGGACTACGTTTTCTTCCCGCTGCTTACCTTTCCGGTGGCTCCGATTGTTCTGGCGGGGAATGTGGGCGCAAACCTGATCCGAAATCTCTGGTCATCCACGGTGATTTTCTGTGGCCACTTTACCCAGGATGCGGAAACCTTCACGGAAGAGGAATGCGAGGGTGAGAGCAAGGGCCACTGGTATTTGCGCCAGCTCACAGGGTCCTCTAACTTCACCGGGGGCCGCTGGCTGCATATTCTGAGCGGCCATCTTAGCTACCAGGTGGAACACCACGTGTTCCCGGACCTGCCCGCCCACCGATATCCGGAGATTTCCGGGAAGGTACAGGCGGTGTGTCGAAAGCACGGTATTCACTACAACACCGGCAGTTTTGCAAAGCAGTACGGCACGGTGGTGAAGCGGGTACTCAGGTATTCACTGCCGGAGAGGTTGATGGGAATGGCCAGAGCGGCCTGACAGGGCTGGACCGGCCAGGCGCTGAAGACGCGCCCGGCCGCGTCAGGCTATCTGAAGTAATCTCAAAAGCTGGGGCCGGTGCTGTTCCTGGATGACGTCAGCAAGAGTGTATTTGTCGAGCACTTCCAGGAAGGCCTTCAACGCCTCACCGAACATCGATTTCAGGCCACACACGGGTGTTATCTTGCAGGCGTTCTTGGAGGAAAAGCACTCCACGATGCTCAGGTCCTGCTCGGTTTCCCGTACCAAAATGCCGATACTGATATCCGAAGGCGAACGGTGCAGACGCATTCCACCCTTTTTGCCCCGGATGGTTTCAATATAGCCCTTCTTGTTCAGCTGGTGCACCACCTTCATGAGGTGGTTTTTGGAAATGTCATAGCTGTCAGCGATTTCCTGAATGGTCGCCAGACGATCACCCTGAACTGCCAGATATATCAGTACTCGAAGTGAATAATCCGTGTAGCGGGTGATGTGCATTCAATACTCCAGTCGTGTGTGCAATCGTTCAATAAGAAGGTCGGGTCACCAGATAACAGGCGGTGCCGCACAAAAATACACCAGAAATACCCAACACCATCCCTGACGCTCCCAGCGCAAACAGCATCCCCCAACTCAGGGCCATCATGCTGCACGCCAGTACCTTCGCCCGTGCCGGCACTGCCCTGCGTGTACGCCAATGATCAATGGCAGGACCGAACCTGGGATGGTCTTCAAGCCACTGAGCAAAAGCCGGAGACCCCTTGCTGGCAAAAAATGCGGCCAGCAGAACGAAAGGTGTTGTGGGCAACAACGGCAGAACTACTCCTGCAGCAGCCAGCGTAATCGAGATATACGCAAGGATACGAAATCCGGTTTTCCCAAAACGATCGCCCATCACGGGGTTCTCACCAAGGTTCATAACTGCATCTATTCTACCGGGATTCAATGGACAGGTCTGCCCAAACGGCTGAGAAAAACCAGACGCGCCACATAGGCCACCTTGATACCGACCGCAAAAACCAGGGTTCCGATGTGGGCAGCAATTTGCGCAGACAGTGCAAGCGCGCCCGCCAACGGGTATGCAAGCAGAATTGTAACCATCAAACCCAACACTGACAGTCCCAGGGTGCTGCTTGCTGTGAAAAGCCACTTTTCGTAGTCACTCATGAATCCACCTTTAACATTTACCCCCAATACATCTTAATGCTAAACCGGCAACAGAAAAAAATCAAACCGTAGAACTCCACCCATCTGCAGCCTCCCCTTAACCCACCTACAACTTCCGACATACCCACAAAATAAATTTGACACCTTAAATACATCAAATCAAAATTCCCGCATAAAGATTTATCTTAAATAAATGTTTGTTGAGGAGACAGTGTTATGAAACAGAAAGACGCCTACCCGACCAGAATGGGAGGAGCGCACCATGGCTAAGTACCGCCGCCTCTGGTTTTTGCTGATCGGAATCCTGGCAGTAACCTTCACGCTCCTGGGGTATTTCGGTGCCGAGGTGTACCGCGAAGCACCGCCCATCCCGGATCGCGTTGTGTCCGCCGACGGCAACACCCTGATGACAGAGGAAAGCATTCTTGACGGACAAACTGCCTGGCAGTCCGTCGGGGGGATGCAGCTTGGCTCGATCTGGGGCCACGGTGCCTACCAGGCACCGGACTGGACCGCCGACTGGCTGCATCGTGAACTGGAAACCTGGTTGGAAATCGCAGCCCAGGAAGAGTACGGGCAGGAATGGCACAGCCTCAGCGGGCAGCAGCAGAACGCCCTGCAGTACGACCTGAAAACCGAGTACCGCACCAATACCTACGACGCCGCTACCAGCACCCTGCACCTTTCCGAGCGCAGGAGCGAAGCTATTGCCAGAACAGCCGACTACTACAGCCGACTGTTCAGCGACGCTCCGGAACTGCAGTTTACCCGCGAAAACTACGCCATGAAGGAAAACACCCTGCCCAGCGCCGAGCGTCGCGAGCGGATGACCGAGTTTTTCTTCTGGACGGCCTGGGCCGCTGCTACCGAACGCCCGGACAGCGAGGTTACCTACACCAACAACTGGCCCCACGAGCCACTTATCGACAACAGGCCTAGCGGCGAGAACGTGGTCTGGTCGTTAATCAGTGTGGTTCTCCTGATTGCCGGTGTCGGTGGTCTGATCTGGGCCTGGGCCTTCCTTCGCAAGGAAGATGAGGAACCGCAGGCGCCACTGAAGGATCCACTGAGTGCAGTCGGGCTTACGCCTTCCCAGAAAGCATTGGGCAAGTATCTTCTGCTGGTGGTTGGCCTGTTCACTTTCCAGGTCATGCTTGGCGGCTTCACTGCCCACTATACGGTTGAAGGCCAGGGTTTCTACGGTATCCAGACTTCTGAGTGGTTCCCATATTCCCTGATGCGTACCTGGCACATTCAGTCTGCCATGTTCTGGATTGCCACCGGCTTCCTCGCCGCTGGTCTGTTCCTCGCCCCCATCATCAATGGCGGCAAGGATCCGAAATTCCAGAAACTGGGTGTTGATGTGCTGTTCTGGGCACTGGTGGCAGTGGTTGCCGGTTCGTTTATTGGCAACTTCCTTGCCATCAACCAGATCATGCCGGCCAATCTCAGCTTCATGCTGGGCCACCAGGGTTACGAGTATGTAGACCTTGGTCGCCTCTGGCAGATTGGCAAATTTCTCGGCATCGTGTTCTGGCTGGTACTGATGCTGCGCGGCATTGTTCCAGCGCTACGCCAGCCTGGTGACAAGAACCTGCTGGCCCTGCTGACCGCTTCGGTGGTTGCCATCGGCCTGTTCTATGGCGCCGGCTTCTTCTATGGGGAGCGTACTCATATCTCGATCATGGAGTACTGGCGCTGGTGGATTGTCCACCTGTGGGTCGAAGGCTTCTTTGAAGTGTTCGCAACCACTGCCCTGGCCTTTATCTTCTGCAGCATGGGCCTGGTATCGCGCACCGTGGCAACGTCTGCCAGCCTGGCCTCCGCCAGCCTGTTCATGCTCGGGGGTGTGCCCGGCACCTTCCACCATCTGTACTTCTCAGGCACCACCACGCCGGTAATGGCAGTGGGCGCCACCTTCAGTGCACTGGAAGTGGTACCGCTTGTAGTCCTGGGATATGAGGCCTGGGAAAACTGGCGCCTGAAGTCCCGCGCACCGTGGATGGAGAACATTCGCTGGCCGCTGACCTTCTTTGTGGCGGTTGCCTTCTGGAACATGCTGGGTGCCGGCGTGCTCGGGTTCATGATCAACCCGCCAATCGCGCTGTATTACATCCAGGGCCTGAACACCACGCCCACCCACGCCCACGCGGCCCTGTTCGGTGTCTATGGGTTCCTGGCCCTGGGCTTCGCACTGATGATCCTGCGTTACATCCGTCCGCGCATCGTCTTTGACGAGCGGCTGATGAAAGTAGGTTTCTGGTGGCTGAATATTGGCCTGGTCCTGATGCTGTTCACCAGCCTGTTGCCGGTCGGCTTTATCCAGTTCATTGCCAGCGCCAGCGAGGGCCTGTGGTACGCCCGCAGTGAAGCCTTCATGCAGAGCGATATCCTGCAAACCCTGCGCTGGGTCAGAACCATTGGCGACGTGGTCTTCATCGTCGGCGCCCTCGCCGTAACCTGGCAAGTCGTGAAGGGCGTTTTCTTCCCGGATCTGGAGCCGGCTACCCTCGAAACCGATGAAAGCGGCGCAGCCAGCGAGCTCAGCGCCTGATCCAAGAGAGCCCGGGCCAGGGAAGGCCCACTCTGATTTACCTGATAGCAGGCTTACCTCCCGAGGGGTATCGGAATTGGTGATCCAATCTGCAATACTTGGTCTATACTCAGGTTAAAAAACAATCGGCAACAGGACCAACCCGATGCCCCAGAACAAGCTGACAGACCGTTTTGGTCGCACCGTCAACTACGTGCGTCTGTCCGTCACTGACCGGTGCGACTTCCGCTGCGTGTACTGTATGGCCGAGGACATGACCTTCCTGCCCCGCCAACAGGTTCTGACTCTCGAGGAAATCGCCCGCGTTGCCCGCAACTTTGTTGACCTGGGTACCGAAAAAATTCGTCTGACCGGCGGCGAGCCGCTGGTGCGCAAGGATATCCTGGAGCTGGTAAAGGAGATTGGCACTTACGGTCTGCGCGACTTCGCCATGACCACCAATGGCAGCCAGCTCACCACCATGGCAGAGCCTCTGCGCAAGGCGGGGATGCATCGCCTGAACATCAGCCTGGATTCCCTGGACGCCGAAAAATTCCGCAACATCACCCGCACCGGCAAACTGTCACAGGTGCTGGACGGTATTGATGCTGCCCGGGAAGCTGGCTTCCGGGGCATCAAGATCAATACGGTGGTGATGAAGGGCCGCAACGATGAGGAGATCCCGGAGCTGATCGAGTTCGCCCGCAAAAAAAAGGTGGATATCAGCTTTATCGAAGAGATGCCGTTGGGTGAGATTTCCGAACACGATCGGGGCCTGGCGCTGTGTACCAGCGAGGAAGTGCGGGACATTATCCGCAAGCACCACGAACTGGTACCCGCTACCGAGGATTCCGGCGGTCCCGCCCGGTATTACCGGATGGAGGATAGCGAGACCCGGGTCGGTTTCATTTCTCCCCATTCCCACAACTTCTGTTCTACCTGTAATCGGGTGCGGGTGACCGTCGAAGGTCGGCTGCTGCTGTGCCTGGGTAACGAGCACTCGGTGGATCTGCGCAGGGTTCTGCGGGGCAATCCGGTGACTGATGATAAGTTGCGGGAGACCATTATCAATGCGATGGATCTGAAGCCGGAGCGGCATCACTTCTCCAGCAACGGGGATGTGCAGATCCTCCGGTTCATGAACATGACCGGCGGCTAAGCGGCCGGCACAGCAACCAGCACAACAAAAGGGTCATATGAAAGCTTTCATCTGACCCTTTTTCATTTCTAGTGGTCCATACCATCCATACCATGCTTCGCCATGCCGGTATTCAGATGCTCCATGGTGATCGAACTGTATTTCAGAACCTCACCGCCATGTTCCATCATGAACCCGTGGGCGGCTTCCTCGGTCGCAAAGGAGGCAAGCGTCGGCCCCATGGCGCCCGAGCGGTCAGAGCCAACCACGAAGAAAGCGTCCCGGGCGTCGATCAGGGCGGTGTCGTCCGGATGCTCCCACTCGGTCTGGGCCATGTCGTGGACGTAGAGGGTGTGATCACGGTTTTCATTCTCCGGCTGGAGCATCCAGGCGAACATGTCCTTGGTGGAGCAGAACTTGCGGACGTGCTGCTCTTTCTCGGTTATGGCCTCACCCTTGGGGCCCGGGAAATTGGAGATCACCATGCCGCAAACGTGGCATTCATCGCCGCTTTCGAAATGCACCGGTTCGGGTTTGGCCATGGTCTGCTCCTCATTGCCCGAACAGGCGGTGAGGGTTATGGCTGCCAGGGCGGCGAGGAGCCAGTTGAGTTTACTTCTGTTCATCGGGATAACTCCGTTCAGATACGACGGTTTCGGAAAAGTAACAGGGCACCCGCCAGCGGGATGGCAAACCACAGCACCAAACCAAGCCAGAGGCCAGCGAAGCCGATGGGCAGATCGGCACCGAGGCTGAGGACACCACTAAGCTGGGCGCTGTCGCCGAAGGCAACGATATTGAGCAGGCGGTAGATATCCGTGGGATTGAGCATCAACAACCAGGGCAACAGTTCCGCGCTGAACTGGCCTTCGCTCGCCACGAGGGTACCCAGCAGCAACAGATCGAAGATCAGCACAAAGAAGAACCAGATCGCCAGGGCCAGGCCAGCGGCGATGGGCTTTTCGCTGACCCGGACACTGATCAGGTAGGCAAGGGCAATAAAGCCCCATCCCAACAGCACGGTGGAGCCAATAAACCGCAGCATGGCTACCGCGAGGCTGGCAATAGCCACGTCATCCACCAGCACCGCAATGGCCACCCCGGCCACGCCGAAGCCAATCACGGTGGCGAGAGCCAGGGTCAGGCCATGGCCCAGGAACTTGCCGAGCAGCAGTTGGCTTCGGCTTAGTGGGTAGGTCAACAGTAACAACAGGGTTCCACCCTCTTCTTCTCCGACGATGGCATCGTAGGCCAGCAGCAGTGCAATCAACGGGATCAGGAAGATTCCAAGGCTCGCCAGGCTGGCAATGGTGGCCGGCGTGGAGGCATATCCCACCTGCCCGGAGGCGGCGGCGCCAAACCAGGCAATGCCCAGGGCCAGAGTCGCAAACACGAGGGAAATGGCCATCAGCCAGCGGTTACGAAGGCTGTCACTGAGTTCCTTGCGGGCAATGGTCCAGATACTGTTCATTGGCTGCCTCCCCGGTGGGCCAGGCCACCCGAACCGATAAAGTGCACGTAGATATCTTCCAGGCTGGGTTGATGAATGCTGATATCTGCCACTTCACCCGACGCCATCACTGCATGCAGCAAGGCCATTTTATCCCTTGGCTGCACATCCACCCGCAGGCGCCCGCTATCGGACTTGATGATCAGGCCACTGCTACTCGAAGCCCTGTCGATCACATGTTCCAGCGCCGAGATACTATTGGCGGGATCCAGAGACAGGGTTACCGGCATATTGGCCTGTCGCCTTAACGCGGCCAGATCGCCGGCAGCCTTCAGTGCGCCATCGGTGAGAATGGCTGCACGGTCAATATAAGGTTCGACACCGGGCAGGACATGGGAACACAGCACAATGCCGGTGCCTCCCTCACACAGTTCCCGGAGCAGCCGGTACAGATCTGCCGTGGCGACCGGATCCAGACCCACGGTAGGCTCGTCCAGCATCAGCAGCTTCGGCTTGCCCAACAGCGCCTGCGCCAGACCAAGACGCTGACGCATGCCTTTCGAGTATGTCTTCGTACGAGCATCCATGGCATCGCCAAGGCCAACCTGTTCCAGCAGTTGAGGCACCTGTTGCAGGGAGGCGCCCTTCAGCCGTGCGAAATGGTTCAGAATCTCCCGACCGGTCAGCTGCGGATAGAACATCACATTCTCCGGCAGGTAACCGATATGCTGGGTTACCTGCGGATCGCCGGCGTGACCGCCAAGCACGGAAACCGATCCCTGGTTGGGGGTCATAAGCCCCAGGATCAGTTTGATACAGGTTGTCTTACCGGCCCCGTTATGGCCGAACAGCCCAAGAATTTCCCCCGGCTCCAGAGTCAGGTCGATCCCGGTAAGGACCGGGCTCTTGTCGTACCGGTAACTCACATTATCAAGGTGAAAACAGCTCATCGGTTCTCCGGTTGAAGCTCTGCGGGCATCCGCATCAGGGGGTGGGAATCGGTCACACCGGCAGACTTGACCACCGGAAACGCATCCTGCACCCAGCGCAGGGTATCCACCGCCGGGCTGAACATCAGAACCTTCGCTTCCGGGTATTTCCAAAGTAGCCGGTCCACGTTGTCATTAGGCTCATAGGGCACATCGCCAACGCCGTCCTGATTCCGGTCCCAGCCCAGATAATCACTCCAGTAATTGCCCTTCTTCCCTTTTGACCACTCCTGGGTGCGGGTAGCGACATACTTGACCTGGCGCTGATTGTTCACGAACGCGTTGCCAAAAACTTCGTTGTCTTCCGAACCCGCGGTCAGATGAATGCCGATATTACTGTCGGCAAAGACATTGCCTTCAAAAGTGTTGTACAGCGAGTTGTAGATAAACACCGCCTTACCTTCAGCCCCCTCAATGGCAACACCGGCAGTCTTCCCCTGGGACACACCCGTCACCACATTCGCCCGCAGCTCTGACTGGGTAATGAAATTCATCAGAATCCCGTAGTTCTCATCATTCACCGACCGGTTGTTAATCACTCTCAGACGCTTGCTCTGCATCAGCGCATAACCGGTTCGCGTGTTACGGGTGACATTGTTCTCCAGCAGATTATTCATCGAGTACATGTAATGGATGCCATAACGCAGATCCGCCATCTCATTGCCCCGGATCGTATTGTTATTCGCCGTCTCGATATAAATCGCATCCCGCGTCCGACGGATGTCATTGCCTTCAATCAGCGCGCCGGTGGTATTGAACAGATGAATCCCATTGCCCCGGTCATTCGGACGCAGACTGTCATCACCGCGAATCCTGTTGTTCCGCACCGTCACATCCGGCGTTGCGTCCAGCCACACCCCGAACGCAGGCCCCTGCAAACGGTTGTTCTCAACCACCGCGCCCCTGGCCTCCCGAGCCACAAAAATCCCCGCATCCAGCTCGTTAAGATTGCTCCCCCAGTTGCGAACGGCACAGCCCGAAAATGTCACCCCCTCGGCGACGATATCCACCGCATTGCCTTGCCCGCCGGGGTCAATCAGCGTCTCGGCATGGCAAGACACAGACACCCCGGGCACCCGGATTGCCAGAGACGAAATCTGCTCAGGGGGAAGCTCAAAGCTCGCGCCCGGTTCCAGGGCATCAAGCTGTTCTTGCAGGTCCGCTTGCGCGGTCAGCGATAACAGAGCGACTGTCAGGGCCACTCCATAACGCACGATTCGATACATCTAAGATTCTCTATAAGTGAAGCAGGCTCGAAGCCACCGCCCTAGGTACGGCAATCCAAGAGGAGAACCCTTTCCAAAACTGTGCGGAGCCATGGATGGCGGAGCCCAAGCGCCACAGGGATGTGCCGCCAGGAGCGTGTTTTGGAAAGGGTTCTCCTCTTGGATTGCTTCTCCGAAGTTGGAAATCACCAGGACTCCAAAAGGAGTCCCGGCGAAAGATAGGCCTATCAGGCTTTCTCGACGATCATGCGACCCCGCATCTCCATATGCAGCGCATGACAGAACCAGTTGCAGTAGTACCAGTGCACCCCGGGACGATCTGCCTTGAAGGTCACAGAAGAGGTCTGCTGCGGACTGACCTCCATGCTGACACCATGGTTCACCATACAGAAACCGTGGGTCACATCCTCAATGGTGTCCAGGTTGGTCACGTACACCGTCACCTCATCACCCTGCTTCACCTTGAACTCCGTCATACCGTACTGCGGCGCAATAGAGGTCATGTAGACACGAACCTTATTGCCATCGCGGACAACCTTGTTGTCGGCTTCCAGAGTCACGCCATCCTTCCTGGCCTGCTCAACGGCAGAAGCAAAGAATGGATCATCACGGTCGTAGATCTTCTTGGTCTTGATCTGATCACGACGCACCAGAATGCAGTCGTGAGGCTCGGCGAAAGTCGGACCATCGTGAACCAGCTTCATCTCCTCGCCGGAGATATCGATCAGCTGGTCGTTTTCCGCATGCAAAGGTCCAACCGGCAGGAACCGGTCCTTGGAGAACTTCGACAGCACCACCAGCCACTTGCCATCGGCATCCCGGGATTCGGTCAGAGACGCGTGGTTGTGGCCCGGCTGATAATGCACATCCAGCTTCTGGCGAATGTAGTTCACATCCTCGCCGTTGTAGTGCCTGATGGCATCGGCAATGTTCCACTTGGCCACCTGACTGTCGATGAACAGAGTGGTGTAGGCATTGCCACGGCCGTCGAAGGTTGTGTGCAGGGGCCCAAGGCCCAGTTCCGGTTCGCCTACCACCGTATCCCGCGGCTCAATCTTGCTATCGAACAGATCATCCAGCTTGTCGATAGCAATAATGGTGGCCGTTGGTGACAGCTTGCCGTTGGCAATAAAGTACTTGCCGTCCGGGGAGGTATTCAGACCATGCGGGTTCTTCGGAACCGGAATGTAACGGGTCAGTTCCGAACCGGCGCGACCATCTACCACAGGCACCTTGGAGTCACCCAGGGTCTTGTAGTTGCCATTCTTGACCGCCTGCTCAATGCGCTCGATGTTGAATACCACGGCCCAGTCGCGATCGTTACGCATGGTGCCGGCCAGATCCAGTGCCTTCTCCGAGTTGTAGCAGGTGGAGCAGGCGTACTTGCCGGTGTAGTCCGCGTCGGTGTTGTCCAGGTTACCGTCAACAATCACCTGGAAGGCCACCTCCATGGTTTCCGCGTCTACCGCGTTGAACATGGTGAAGCTGCTTTCAAGGCTGGTGTCGCTGCCATCGTTCGGATGGGGGATGACATACTCGGCGTTACAGAACACGTACTTGGTCTTGGGAACCTTCTGAAGACGCAGGCCGTGAATGGCCTGAACATTCGGAATGGTGGTGATCTTGTCGCACTTCATGATGTCCAGGCGGATCCGGGCTACACGAGTGTTGGCCTTGTCGTTAATGAACAGGTATTTGCCGTCATAACGACCATCCGTCATGGAAATGTGGGGGTGATGGGAATCGCCGTTCAGGTGGGTATTATCATGGCCCAGCACGTCCTTGCTTTCATTGCTGATCCCCCAACCGGTGGCAGAATCCACATTGAACACGGGGATGCGCATCAGTTCCCTCATGGACGGTACACCCAGAACCCGTACTTCACCGGAGTGACCACCACTCCAGAAACCGTAGTATTCGTCGAGCTCGCCGGGGTGCACCACGAACTTGTTACGGGCCTCCTCGGCGGCAGCCGCAAACGACTCCCGCGACATCACGGCGGTACCCAGGCCGGCTGCACCGGCGACTCCCGCAAGCGCAGCAGCCCCCATAAACCGACGGCGGCTCTGGCCGCTTTCCGGAAGCTCCGGCAGGTCTTTGGTCAGATCATCTCTTTTTTTCATAACATCCAACTCCGTTATTGGTAATGGCGGTTTTACTTCTCATGCTTTCTTTTTATGGGACTACTCAAGACACCTGAACCACGGGTATTTCCTCCGGGTGGCCCGGTGCGTTATGACCCCGGCGCTTGCCGCGTCGTTTCACGATCAGCGGCGGACACTTGTGGTCATCGAAATAAGTCATCTGGCAATCGAGGCAGTAATGGCATTCCATGTAGTTGATGTGGCCGTCCGGGTGGATGGCCTGGACTTCACACTCGTGATCACACAAACGGCAGGGGTTGCCACACTCCTTGCGGCGTTTAAGCCAGTCGAACACCCGCAGTTTGGTCGGCAGTGCCAAAGCCGCACCCAGCGGGCACATATAGCGGCAGAACACTTTGCGGGTGAACAGGTTGACCACCAGCAGCAGGACGGCGTAGGTCACGAAGGGCCAGCTACGATCAAACTTGAGCGTGATCGCGGTCTTGAACGGCTCCACCTCGGCAAGCCGTTCGGCGGTCGCCATGGAATCCAGCGACACCCCGAACAGCACAAGCAGAATGATGTACTTGATGGCCCATAGCCGCTCGTGCACGACAAAAGGCACGGTGTATTGGGGTACCTTCAACTTGCGGGCAATTTCATTCAGCAGCTCCTGCAGCGCGCCAAACGGGCACAACCAGCCACAGTAAACTGCCCGGCCCCAGAGGAGGATGATGCCGGCCACCACGGCCCAGAGGATGAACAGCATCGGATCGATCAGGAACGTGCTCCAGCTGAAGCCACTGATCAGGCTGTTCACAAACGTGAGCACGTTGACGATGGACAATTGCCCCATGGCATACCAGCCGATGAAGAACAGCGTGTAGGTCAGGAAGGCGTGGCGGATCCAGCGCATCATCTTCGGCTTTTTCACCAGCCAGTCCTGGAAAAACAGGATGAACATCAGCACGCCGATACCGATACCGAGCACCACAATCTGGAATTCCCGCTGGTACCACACCTGAACCCACATGGGCTGGCTCTCCAGCCATTCTTCCTCGGTAACGACCGGCTCCGGACGAGTGTAATACTGCTCCGGAAGCTGGTACTCCAACGGAAACACCTGGAACTCGCTGTCCAGTGGTCCGGTCTGGCGCTTTACAGTGAGTTCGAGTGTCCAGGGTGTACCGGGGTCGAAGTTGTACTGCTGGCGAATGATGAAGATCGCCATCTCGCTGAATTCCGGCATGCCCTCGGCATAGACATCACTCAGGCGGTAGAAATCCAGGTCACGGAAATTGAAGGTGTCGCCGAACTGACGGATCTGGATGCGATCGAAGATGCCGCCGCGAACATAA
Organism: Marinobacter maroccanus; assembly: GCF_002933275.1. Taxonomy (GTDB): domain Bacteria; phylum Pseudomonadota; class Gammaproteobacteria; order Pseudomonadales; family Oleiphilaceae; genus Marinobacter; species Marinobacter maroccanus. The sequence goes on along the minus strand of NZ_PSSX01000006.1, from coordinate 108,702 downwards.
CCTGAACCCTTGAAGGAGTATTCACCGTTGGCCATCACGGCAATGGCATGCTCACCCTCTTCCAGCTCGGATGTCAGCCACTGGTACTGGCTATCGCCCAGCAGATTCCGGCCAATGGTGGGCGCATCCAGGTAAGCGGCATACAGATCAATCAGCGGCTCCTTGCGCTCCTCGGGGCCTGCGGTATCAACACCCTCGGCTTCCGTCCCCTTGAAGGAATCATCCACCTGGCCCCTGGTAAGCATTAACCGGCGCACCGAGCCGTCACCGGTCAGTTCCTGCCAGGTTTTCTGCTCGAAGGTCTGTTTGTCGACGGTCGCCAGAGGCGGACGGCTTCCATCCTCGCCCTCAACCATGCCCAGTTCCACTCCCACCCGATGGGCGGTGCGCATGATCACTTCATTGATCACCATCACGGTAACCGTGGCCCCGGACAATCCGTCAACGGCCACCTTTCGTTCCGAAGAGGTTCCGCCCACGGTTACCCGCTGGTCCGCTTTTAGGCCTGTGTACTGATCGGTAAAGGCGTGCATCTTACTTTCGGGTATACCCACCAGAAGAATGGGTTCGTCGTGGTGGATGACCTTGGCAGCCTTGATGGTGCCTTCGGTATCCAACACCACCATGGCATTGACCGGCTTTCCGGAGTAGGCGGGCGTCTGGACAAAATCCAGGGACTGATAGGCGTAGCCCACCAGTTCCTTGCGGGCATAGAGCTCCTGGATCGCTCGATTGCCTTTGCGGGGAATAACCCGGGTGACATCCGGAAACGCCTGCTTGATGACCTGACGACCGGCAACGGGCTCATACTTGGCCAAAGGCGCTGCATTCAGGGCCATGGCCATGATCAATGCGAAAAAGAGAAAAACGAAGCGGGAAAAAACGGACACTGAGGACTCCCTGAAAAAAGCGCCTTATTGCTTAAGCCTAGGCAAATTAGAGGAAAATCAAATACCTCTTATTGAATACACCTGGCTGACGAATCGATCAGATACACGCTGTCAGCCCAGGCTGACAGCGTTTCCGTTTGAATCGAGCGGGAGGTAATTACTGATATGGCCGAGGCGGATAGACTCCACCATCATGGTCAGTGGCTGCTGCGCTTCATCACTGGATGGAGGCGTGCCGCCGCGGCCGGACATGGCGGCAACGAACACCACATCCCAGGCTTGGCCGGTGGCACGGGATTCTTCGTGCAGGACATCGAAATCCGGTGCTTCATCGGGCGTCTTGTCGACGCAGACCACCGGCGTCAGGGCGCCGCCTTCACCGCGCTCAAAAGCGGCTTTTTCTTCCGGGGAGGCCTCATCCGGCAACTCCGCCCGACAGAACACGAATAGCAGACGCTGGGGCTCCTGCTGGCTATAGGAGGCCTGAATCAGGTCACTGTAACTGCTGATCATTTTGGTGGATCCTTACTGGTACCGGGCCGCTGCGCTTTACGCCTGGCGGGCAATGAGCTGGTCGGACGAGGTGAGCCTGCGAATTTCGTCGCACACTTCTTCCACGGCGTCTTCGCCGTAGCTCTGTCCATAATGTTTCTTGAAGCCGAATTCGTAGAGCCGGACATGCTCATCGGGCTCAACACCGATGTTCTCGAGACAGGCCCGGGCACAGTGCAATGGGCAGCCATCAATAACGGTGATCGGGCGACCGGATCTGGCTGCTTTCACCAGGGACGGCACCTTGCCGCCGACGCCGGAGATGCAGGACATTTCGAACTCACCGGCATGGTCGAGTTTTACCGCCACATTGTTGGCCAGCTGCGCCACATCAGAGCAGCCGGAACATGAGTAAATGAGTGGGCGTTGCTTTCTCGATGTCACTTGTCCCCCTTTCCAAAATGCCTGGAGGCTTGAATGTGGTCCGTTACTGGCTGATCTCAATAAGGCGCTGCGGGTCCGAGATGAACAGTCGGCTGCGGTTGACCCGCACCAGTCCGTTGGCTTTCAGATCCGCCAGAATCCGGGAGAAAGTCTCCGGCTGCATGGCCAGCCTGGAGGCCACGAGGCACTTGGGTAACGGCAACTCGACTTCTCCACCCTCTTCTGCGCCATTGGGCAGCAGGTCGATCAGGTAGCGGATCAGGCGGTCACGGGCATTCTGTACGGTCATGATTTCCAGGTCATGGAACCGGGAAACCGCGCGTTTGGCGTAATGCCGCAGGGCTGCCTGGGCGTATTTCGGGTTGCTTTCCAGCATGTCCTGGTAGGCCTTGACCGGGATCATCAGCACCTCGCTGGATTTCAGGGCCTCGGCGTAGCAGGCGTACCGGGGCGGATCAGCGTAGATCATGACTTCCGCGAAGCAGTCGCCAGGGGCGATGCTGTCGAGGGTTCGGTCGATGCCGGAGGAGTCCAGACGGTAAAGACGCAGGCGGCCGGAGATCACGAAGAAGAAATGGTGCGCCGGCATGTCCTGGCGGTAAAGCAGCTGGTGATGGCCCAGGCGGATTCTTCGGGATTGCTGGATCAGGTGCTGCAGGTCTTTGCCATTGAGTTCCGAGAACAGTGGATGGCTGCGCAGGGCCTGGAGGCCGTCTTCGTCGTCAAAGGGTTTGTTGACGGCGACGAGCACGGGTTTGGTGTAGCGGGTTTCGGCCGTTTGGGTCAGTGCCATTGGTGTATCCTCTCTGCATATTCATGCATGCTAAATCATGATTTAAATAGTAGAAGGATACTCGGTGAAAATCGCTCCCCCCATGGGGGTAGTTAGGGGGTTATTCGGGAGTAATTGATCTAACTCAAAGTGTTTTATTGCTACCTATTCGGAGACTAAAACTTAGACTTGGGAGCACAGGATGGTGGGCCGGTTCGCTTTCCAAAACACGCTCCTTACGGCACATCCATGTGGCGCTTGGGCTCCGCCATCCATGGCTCCGCACAGTTTTGGAAAGCGAACCGGCCCACCATCCTCCAAACCGAAGAGTTAACCTTCAGATCATCCTGCTCACTGCATTAGTGGCGAGTCGGGTAGCTCGAGATCTACTCCTTCTACGCCAGTTTCCGCTGCCAGAACCTGCAGGTACTGACGGAAGGCCCGTCGGGTTACGCTCTCGCTCAAGTACTGCCTAATCTGGGGTTTGACGTGCTCATACGGGAGCTGCTGGCCGTCGATTCGCTGGTCGACGCGGACGATGTGCCAGCCGTAGCGGGTTTCGATCAGTTCCGGATTGAGGCCTTCTTCCAGTGACAGGACGGGGCGTTCGAATTCTTCCACGGTCTGGCCCTTGCTGATCTGGCCCAGGCTGCCGCCCTGGTGGCGGGATTCGCAGGCGGAGTATTGTTTGGCCAGTTCGGCGAACTGGGAGCGGCCGTCGATGAGGGACGATAGCAACTGTTGGCCGGCTTCTTCCTGGCGGATGCGTTCCTGGACGTCGTCCGGGGCAGCAGCGAGTAGGATGTGGCTGACGGCCATGAGTGTGGGACTGCAGAATCGGGCCGGGTTGGCGTTGTAGAAACGTTCGCAGTCCTGTTCGGTCGGGTCCGGAACGTTAAGCTCGAGTTCCAGTACCCGGGCAATGCGGTCTTCTTCGTCGGCGATGTCGTCTAGCTTGAGGCGGCTGGCCTGTTGCAGGAGGAGCTCACGGATGACGAGGCTTCTGGCGGCATCGTGCCAGGCTTCGGCGACTTCTTCGGCCGGGTGGTGCTGCATTTCCCGGGCGATGTCGTCTTCGCCGATGAGGGTTTCGCCCACGTAGACCGGCGGGAACTGGTTTCTGGGCTTTTCAGCGTCGCCAACGGGGATCAGTTGCATGATGGTTACCTTTTGAGCTGGTTGTCGGATTACGGCCCGCTGGGCCTAATCCGACCTACGTTTCGTCTTTCGGGCTCGGGAATTTGTCGGATTACGACTTCGTCTAATCCGACCTACCGTAGGTCGGATTAGCGTGGCCCCGCCACGCGTAATCCGACACCTTCACCGTCACCTCAATTCACACCATTACGCCCGCTTGCGAACCACCTGGTACTTCCGCCCGAAATACTCCACCGGCACGCTGAGCATGTGCACCAGGCGGGTGAACGGGAATAGTACGAAGATGGTCAGGCCCAGGAAGATGTGGGTCTTGTAGATCCAGTGCACGTCGGCGATGTAGCCGGCCACGCCGCCCTGGAGGGTGACAACACCCTGGGCCCAGGCGGAGAACTTGAGCATGGTGCTGCCATCCAGATGGCCCATGGTGGGCAGGATGGTGAGCATGCCCAGGACCAGCTGTACCACCAGGATGACAATGATCATGTTGTCGGCGAAGGTGCTACTGGCCTTGATACGTGGATCAGTCAGACGACGCCAGGCGAGCATGCCGCCGCCAATGATGGCCATGATGCCGGCAATACCACCCACCACGATCGCCATGATCTGCTTGGTGCCGGGTGTCATGAACGGCTCGTAGAACGCGTGCGGTGTCAGCAGGCCCACCAGATGGCCAAAGAAGATCACCAGTACGCCGACGTGGAACAGCACGCTGGCCATCACCATGTTCTTCTTGCGCAACATCTGGCTAGAATGGGCTTTCCAGGTGAACTGGCCCTGGTCATAGCGAGCCCAGGTGCCAATCACGAGGATCGCGATAGCAATGTACGGATAGACCCCGAACAGTAGTGTATTGAGATAGGACATCATTTCCGTTTCCTCCTGCGCCCTCAGGCGCGCCCTGCCTGACGGGGTGTTGCGTCCGTCATCAGCTGATCACTCAGGTGAATGGTCTGGGTCTGTTCCAGTTCCCGGCGGCGTTGGCCTACAACACTGCCGGTACTGCAGGAGCTGCCCTGATCATCAACAAACTTCACCATTTCCTCTTCCCAGACTTTGTCCAGAGCCTCCGGGGTGTCGTCGCGCTCTTCCGAGGCAACGATTCGGGCCAGCTCCTGGCGGTTTGCCGCACGCCCGGAGAGGGTCAGCAGCGAGTCCATCACCACGTGATAGAAGCTTTCCCGCTGGTACAGACGCTCACCCAGCAAGCCCAGGATGTGGTGGATGTCCTCCAGCCAGTTACGGATCTCGTCCCAGGGGCGGGTGGAAAGGTATTCCAGGAACAGTGGCAGGTAGTCCGGCAGTTCCCTGGCGTCGATTTCCAGACCGTTGCTGCGATATTCCTCCATCAGGTCCACCATGGCCTGGCCTCGATCGCGGGATTCCCCGTGCACGTGTTCGAACAGCAGCAGAGACGTAGCCCGGCCTTTGTCGAACATGCCGACGTAGTTTTCCTGCATGTCCAGCAGGTCGCCATCGCACAGCATCTCCACACAGCGCAGCAGTTGCTCCTTGTTCTGCCTCGGCAGCCGGCTGTCCTCAAGGACAGCGGCAATCAGGGCATCTTTGGAGGTCTGGAGTTCTTCGGTCGGGTACTCGAGTACCCGGGCCAGTACTTTTAAAAGTTGCATCTCGGCCTCCTTATTCCTGCAGCTGTTTCGGGTCAACCTGCTTCACGGTCGACAGCTTCTGGACCATGCTGGTGGTCTGTTTGCGGCCACCGAACATGTTGAATTTGCTGTCGCCGTTGCAGCCTTCACCGAAGCTGAAGCCGCAACCGTTGCGCTCGCCATGGGCGGTGGCATCGGGGAAGGCTTCTTTCGCCAGCTCGCGGTGGCTGGTGGGAATCACGAAGCGATCCTCGTAGTTGGCGATAGCCAGGTAGCGGTACATCTCGTCCGCCTGGGCCTTGGTCAGACCGGCTTCCTCAAGGGCGCGCAGGTCTTCCTTGCCTTCCACGGTCTCGGCACGCTTGTACAGGCGCATGGCCATGATCCGCTTGAGGGCCCGGACAATCGGCTTCTCGTCACCAGCGGTGAGCAGGTTGGCCAGATACTTCACCGGGATCCGCAGGCTTTCGATCTTCGGCAGTACGCCGTCGAATTCGACCTTGCCGGCTTCCGCCGCGGACTGGATCGGGCTCAGGGGTGGCACGTACCAGACCATGGGCAGGGTGCGGTATTCCGGGTGCAGCGGCAGGGCCAGTTTCCAGTCCACCGCCATCTTGTACACCGGGCTCTGCTGGGCGGCTTCGATCACGTTCATCGGAATGCCATCTTTCTTGGCCTGCTCGATCACTTTCGGGTCGAACGGGTCCAGGAAGATTTCCAGCTGCTTTTCATAGAGCTCATGCTCGCCCGGAGCGCTGGCCACTTCTTCGATGCGGTCGGCGTCATACAGCAGCACACCGAGGTAGCGAATCCGGCCAACACAGGTTTCGGAGCACACGGTGGGCATGCCGGCTTCGATCCGCGGGTAGCAGAAAATGCACTTCTCGGACTTGCCGGTTTTCCAGTTGAAGTAGATCTTCTTGTACGGGCAGCCGGAGACACACATCCGCCAGCCACGGCACTTGTCCTGGTCGATCAGGACGATGCCGTCTTCCTCACGCTTATAGATGGCACCACTCGGGCAGCTGGCAACACAGGCCGGGTTCAGGCAGTGCTCGCACAGGCGCGGCAGGTACATCATGAAGGTGTTTTCGAACTGGCCGTAGATATCCGCCTGCACCTGGTCAAAGTTCTTGTCCTTGCGGCGCTTGGCGAACTCGGTACCGAGGATCTCTTCCCAGTTCGGGCCCCATTCGATTTTCTGCATGCGCTGGCCGGAGATCAGCGAGCGCGGCCGGGCAACCGGCTGGTGCTTGCTGTCGCCGGCGGTGTGCAGGTGCTGGTAATCGAAATCAAACGGCTCGTAGTAGTCGTCGATCTGGGGCAGATCGGGATTGGCAAAGATGTTCGCCAGTACCCGGAAACGGCCACCGATCTTCGGGCGGATCTTGCCGGAGCTGTCACGCATCCAGCCGCCCTTCCACTTGTCCTGGTTCTCCCACTCTTTCGGGTAGCCGATACCGGGCTTGGTCTCGACGTTGTTGAACCAGGCGTATTCCATGCCTTCACGGCTGGTCCATACGTTTTTGCAGGTGACTGAACAGGTGTGGCAACCGATGCACTTGTCCAGGTTCAGCACCATGCCGACTTGGGAACGGATCTTCATTTTACAGCCTCCTGAACAGTGTCATTGCCTTCACCGTCGAGCCAGTCGACGTTGTGCATCTTGCGAACCACCACGAATTCGTCGCGGTTGGAACCTACGGTTCCGTAGTAGTTGAAGCCGTAGGAATACTGGGCGTAGCCGCCGATCATGTGGGTCGGCTTCGGGCACACCCGGGTGACCGAGTTGTGGATACCGCCACGGGTACCGGTAATTTCCGAGCCCGGAATGTTCACGATCCGCTCCTGGGCGTGGTACATCATCACCATGCCGGGCATCACCCGCTGACTCACAACCGCCCGGGTTGCAATGGCGCCATTGGCGTTGAACAGCTCGATCCAGTCGTTGTCCTCAATGGCCAGTTCTTTGGCGTCGTCCTCACTCAGCCACACAATCGGGCCACCGCGGGACAGGGTCAGCATCAACAGGTTGTCGCTGTAGGTGCTGTGGATACCCCACTTCTGGTGCGGCGTGATCCAGTTCAGCGCTTTCTCGGCGTTGCCGTTGCTGCGCTGGTTGATCATGCTGCTGACCGTCTTGGTGTTGATCGGCGGGCGATACACCAGCAGGCTCTCGCCGAAGGCGCGCATCCACTCGTGGTCCTGGTAGAACTGCTGACGACCAGTCAGGGTGCGCCAGGGGATCAGCTCATGGACGTTGGTGTAACCGGCGTTGTAGGAGACATGCTCGTCTTCCAGACCAGACCAGGTCGGGCTGGAGATGATCTTGCGCGGCTGCGCCACGATGTCCCTGAAGCGGATCTTCTCCTCTTCCTTGTTCTTCGCCAGATGGGTGTGGTCCAGGCCGGTCATTTCTGACAACGCAGCCCAGGCTTTAACCGCAACCTGGCCGTTGGTTTCCGGGGCCAGTGTCAGGATGACCTCGGCTGCATCAATGGCACTCTCGATCTTCGGACGGCCTGCGTTCGCCCCCTCGATGTGGGTGTAGTTCAGATCCTTGAGGAAGTTCACTTCCTTCTCGGTGTTCCAGTTGATGCCTTTGCCGCCATTACCCAGCTTGTCCATCAGCGGGCCAAGCGAGGTAAAGCGCGCGTAGGTGTTCGGGTAATCCCGCTCAACGGTAATGAAGTTGGGCGCGGTCTTTCCGGGGATCAGATCGCACTCGCCCCGTTTCCAGTCTTTCACATCAAACGGCTGGCCCAGCTCGGCCGGCGCGTCGTGCAGCAGCGGCAGGGTAACCACATCTTTTTCGACGCCCAGGTGGCCTTCGGTGGCCTTGGAGAACGCCTTGGCGATGCCCTTGTAGATCTCCCAGTCACTGCGCGCTTCCCAGGCCGGATCGGTAGCGGCGGTCAGCGGGTGGATGAACGGGTGCATGTCGGAGGTATTCAGATCGTTCTTCTCGTACCAGGTGGCCGTCGGCAGAACGATGTCTGAATACAGACAGGTAGTGGACATGCGGAAATCCAGGGTCACCAGCAGGTCGAGTTTGCCTTCCGGCGCCTCGTCATGCCATTTAACCTCTTTCGGCTTGGCGCCACCTTCGTGGCCCAGATCCTTGCCCTGCAGGCCGCTCTTGGTACCCAGCAGGTACTTGAGCATGTACTCGTGGCCCTTACCGGAGGACCCCAGCAGGTTGGATCGCCAGATAAACATATTGCGCGGATGGTTCTGGGGCGCTTCCGGATCCTCACTGGCAAACGCCAGGGAACCGTCTTTCATGGACTGCGCCACATAGTCCGAGACTTCCATTCCGGCTTTTTCCGCCTCGGCAGCAATACCCAGCGGGTTGCGGTTGAGCTGCGGCGCAGACGGCAACCAGCCCATGCGCTCGGCACGCACATTGTAGTCAATCAGGCTGCCGCCGAACTTGGACTTGTCCGCCAGCGGCGACAGGATCTCGTCGACACCCAGCTTCTCGTAACGCCACTGACCGGAGTGGGCGTAAAAGAAGGAGGTGGAGTTCATATGCCGGGGCGGACGCTGCCAGTCCAGACCGAATGCCAGGGGCTGCCAGCCGGTCTGCGGACGCAGCTTTTCCTGGCCAACGTAGTGGGCCCAGCCACCACCGCTCTGGCCAATACAGCCACACATGATCAGCATGTTGATCAGGCCGCGGTAGTTCATGTCCATGTGGTACCAGTGGTTCATACCGGCACCGACGATGACCATGGAACGGCCCTTGGTCTTGTCGGCGTTATCGGCGAACTCACGGGCAATGCGGATCACTTTCTCGGCGGGGACGCCGGTGATCTTTTCCTGCCAGGCCGGGGTGTAAGGCTTAACTTCGTCGTAGGAAGTGGCACCGTCATCCTCGCCCAGGCCACGGCTGATGCCGTAGTTGGCGACCATCAGGTCATAGACGGTAACCACACGTCCTTCGGAGCCATCGGCCAGCTGCACCTTACGGGTGCCCAGCTTGTGCTTGAGGATGTCCTTGATTTCCACGTGCTTGAAGTGGTCGTGCTCGATACCACCGAAGTACGGGAAGGCAACGTCCACAACGTCATCGTGCTTCTCGACCATGGACAGCTGCAGGTTGACGTCGGAGCCTTTGGCGGTCTGCTTCAGATTCCACTTGCCCTTTTCACCCCAGCGGTAGCCAATGGAACCATTGGGCGCGGTCAGCTCACCGGAGGCTTCATCAATGGCGATGGTTTTCCACTCGGGGTTGTTTTCTTCACCCAGCCCGTCCACCAGATCGCTGGCGCGCAGGAAGCGGCCGGGCACAAAGCTGCCGTCGTCGTTCTCATCGAGCATGACCAGGTACGGCATGTCGGTGTAACGGCGAACATAGTCGGTGAAGTACTCACTGGGCTTGTCGACGTGGAACTCTTTCAGGATCACGTGGCCCATGGCCATGCCCAGAGCGGCGTCGGTACCCTGCTTGGGGTTCATCCACTCGTCGGACAGCTTGGAGACTTCGGCGTAGTCCGGCGTAATGGCGACGGTTTTGGTGCCCTTGTAGCGTACCTCGGTGAAGAAGTGGGCGTCCGGGGTACGGGTCTGGGGCACGTTGGAGCCCCAGGCAATGATGTAGCCGGAGTTGTACCAGTCGGCGGATTCCGGCACGTCGGTCTGCTCACCCCAGGTCTGGGGAGAGGCCGGCGGCAGGTCGCAGTACCAGTCGTAGAAGCTCATGCACACGCCGCCGATCATGGACAGATAACGGCTGCCGGCAGCGTAGGAAACCATGGACATGGCAGGGATCGGCGAGAAGCCGATGATGCGATCCGGGCCATGCTTCTTGGCGGTGTAGACGTTGGAGGCGCCAATCAGCTCGTTGACTTCATCCCAGCTTGAGCGCACGAATCCGCCCATACCCCGGCGGGGCTTGTACTCAGCGGTTTTCTTGGGGTCTTCCACGATAGAAGCCCAGGCTTCCACCGGGTCATTGAACTGCATGCGCGCGGCACGCCAAAGCTTCATCAGATGCTTGCGCATCAGCGGGTACTTCAGGCGGTTGGCGCTGTACATGTACCAGGAGTAGCTGGCACCACGGGGGCAGCCACGTGGCTCGTGGTTGGGCAGATCCGGACGGGTACGGGGGTAATCGGTTTGCTGGGTTTCCCAGGTAACCAGGCCGTTCTTGACGTAAATCTTCCAGCTGCATGAGCCGGTGCAGTTTACGCCGTGGGTGGAACGCACGATCTTGTCGTGCTGCCAGCGCTGGCGGTAGCTGTCTTCCCATTCGCGACTGACTTCGTGGGTTTCGCCATGGCCGTTGGAGAACGGCTCGCGCTTCTTCCTGAAGTAGTTCAGTTTATCGATCAAATGACTCATGGTCTCTTTCTCCATCAACCCGTCTGCTGGATCGTTACTCCGATTTGAGACCATTGTGTGTGAGAAAAACCGCGAAATCTGCGTGGTTACTACCTCATAACCCGTTTCTACCACCCTGGGGGTAGGCGGCTTATATCCCCGGGTGGAGAAGGTGTTCACGCTCGTGCCGGCGACTTTCCCGGGCAAACAGGAAAAGACAGCCCACAAGCAGCAGGAAGAGAATCATGAAGACCGCACTGCGGATACCCAGCCAGTGATTAACGCTGCTGAAAATCACCGGCAGAACAAAGGCTACGGAACAGGCGCTCACCAGCAGCAAGCCGGCAACAAAGGCCGCCACCGAACGGTTTTCAACAATAACCAGCCGCTGGAGGCTACCCATGGTGCAGCCCATGGCCAGCCCGAGGGTGACGACAAACACACCCTCGACTTGCATGGGCAGGGCAAATTCAACGCGGATTGTGGCGTCAACGCCCTGGATAAACAGGGTCATGGGTGGGTAGGACAAAACAAACAGCGCCATCAGACAGACCATCAGTGCTCGGCTGACCACCCTTGCACTGCCGAAGCGGTCAGAAAACCCTCCCCCCACGATCTGGGCCAGAGCACCTGGAATCACAAACCATTGAGCCAGCCGCGCTCCGGAATCCACTGACAGATCGAACTGTGAAGACAGGTAGTCCGGCAGCCACAAGGCCAACGCGAAGAAGCTGCCGGCGACAACGCCAAAATAGCCACAAAGCTGGCCGGCCCGCCTCGTCTGCATTCGGTGTAGCAGCACCCGGACTGAGGTTTCTGCGGTCGGGTCCGCCTCAGCGTCTTCCGGATCGGTAAGCATGACCAGCAGCGCAAGCACCAGAACCAGCACAATAAGATAGGCCAGCGGCACCCCGTGCCAGGAAAAGGCCTCATGGAACAGTGGCACCAGGTAGTAGTTGAATCCCGCGCCGGTTACGCCGGCGCCAAACACCCCCAGCACAAGGCCCAGGCGTTTGGATTCACAGTGTCCTGTCACGAACTGCAACCCGGCGCTGTAGAATCCACCCGCCAGCCCAAGACCACCGGCGGCAATCAGGTACCCGGGGAAGGTATCGGTGGTCAGAAGTATCACCATGCAGGCTGCGAGCCCGGCCAGGCAAATCAGCATGACCCGGCGGGCGCCGAATTTCTGCGCCGCCAGGCCCGCTGGAACGGCCAGCACCGCCCCCACCGCCATCGGCATCGCCAGCAGGAATCCAAACTGCAAGTCGCTGAGAGCTAGCTCCGAACGCAGATGGACTCCGGCCACCGCAAACAGAGTCCAGCACCCGGCAGCAACAACAAAGCCCGCCACCGCCAACGGCAGCACCACTGCCAATGACGCCAGCCGGTCATCTGCATGATCCGTTTCGGACTTCATTACTGTCGCTCTTCTGGAAACCTGCTTTTCAGTTTCATCTTTTGATCATAAAGGGGTCAAAGATTATGATGGGTTACCAACCATTGGGGTAATTGACTATCCTCAAGGAGGTATCACGGAATCCTGGTGCGAGGCATAATTCACCTAGCCCCGCCAAACGCATTGATGCGCACGAGATTGAATGAAATCCAGAAGCCCGCTTGTAAACCGAATCGCCATCGTCGTTGGCGCCGTGGTGGTGACAGCCCTTGTCAGCATGGCGACCACGCTTGCGGTTTCCAAAAGCATCGAAGGCAATGCCACCGCGATCAATCTGGCAGGCGCCCTGCGCATGGGTGCGTTCCAGCTGCTGGCCCAAAGCGCGGGCCCTGCGGTTCCCGAGTCCGGTGAGGACTCGATCTCGCAGATGCTGGACCAATACGAGACCAGGTTGGCTGACGCCAGCATCACCAAGGCCATCCCCGAAAGCCATGACCATCCGCTCGGCGCCCAGTACCAGGCCATTCTGGAATCCTGGCAAACCACGCTTCGGCCTGCCCTGCAGGAACATGACGAGGGCACGCCTGTTTCCGAGGCCATGCTGGCCTCAACACAGCAGTACGTTGATAACGTAGACCAGCTGGTCAATATGCTGGAACAGCGAACCGAAGCCCGTATTGACCTGCTGCACCTGATTCAGATCATCAGCCTGGCTTTTTCCATTCTTATCATCGTGGCGCTGTTCATTGATCTGAAAAACCGTATTTTGCGGCCACTGCGCAAGCTGGTCAGCATCGCCATCGCCGTGGGCGACCAGGACTTTTCCCGTAAGGCCAACCTGAGCGGCTCCGACGAGCTGGCACAACTTGGCCAGGCCTTTGACCAGATGACCAGCGAGCTGGCACTGACCTATTACGAGCTGGAAGAAAGGGCCCGCCTGAAAACGGAAGAGCTTGAAAGGAGCCACGCGGCCCTTCAACTCCTGCATTCCGCAAGCCGGGACCTGTTTGCCAAACACGATCTGTGCAATGGGGCGATCCCCATGCTTCAGGAGCTTGAGCAGCTACTGGGCATTGGCCCGATCCGCCTCTATCTCCATGACAAGGAATCCTCAGAGCCAATTCAAGCAATCACCACCGCCAGCCGGGAACGGCCCTTCTACTGCCGTGATCACCACTGCAATGCCTGCCTGGTGACGCCAGAGGCCTATGACGAGCTTCCCGTGGAATCCAACGACGGTCGGCGGCTCCTGCTTCCGATCCGGACCCCCGGGCAGCTACTGGGTACACTGGAGGTCTGGTACCCGGCCGAAGAAGGCCTTTCGAAAACCTCTCGTCGGCTGCTGGAAACCCTCAGCGACCAGCTGGCCACCGCCATTTTCCTGGAACGGCAGATTACCGAGGAGCAGCAGCAGACCCTTGCCGAAGAACGCACCGTGATTGCCCGGGAACTCCATGATTCTCTGGCCCAGTCACTTTCATACCTGAAAATGCAGGTTGCCCGGTTGCGCCGCCTTAACATCGACGGCGAGCAACAAAAAACTCACGAGGCGATTCTCGACGAACTCAGTACCGGCCTGAACAGTGCCTATCGCCAGTTGCGGGAGCTGCTGGCGACGTTCAGGCTGAAGCTGGACACGCCGGATCTTGCTACTGCCCTGCAGAAGACCATTGAAGAATTTTCCGAGCGGCTGGGTAAGCCGGTTGGGCTGCAGTACAATCTGCCGCCCCAGACCCTGTCGCCGAATGAAGAAATCCATACCCTGCAGATTGTGAGGGAAGGCCTGGCCAACGCGGTCAAACACGCAGATGCCACAGATATAACCGTGGATGTTCTGTTCGAATCGCCACAAGTTCGGGTACGAATCCGGGATAATGGCAAGGGCCTGCCCGGCAGTGACCAGCCCGTCAATCATTACGGCCTGATCATCATGCAGGACCGCGCCCGAACCCTGGGCGGTAAGGTCGAAGTAAGCAACCGGGATGAAGGGGGTGTGGAAGTCACCCTGGGATTTGTTCCCAAAAGCCGAAACCTGATTCCCACAGAAGCATCAAATGCCTGACCAAAAGAGAGAACCCGATGTCTGAGTCACCCGCAAGTATTCTGTTGATCGACGATCACCCGCTTCTTCGCCAGGGCATCAAACAGTTGATCGACATGGAAGACGATATGAGCGTGGCCGGGGAGGCCAGTAACGCTGCCGACGGCATTCGGCTGGCCACCGAACTGGAACCCGACCTGATCCTGATGGACCTGAACATGCCCGAGATGGACGGCATTGAGGCTCTGAAGAAACTGCGGGAACAGAACATCAGCTCCCGCATTGTGATGTTCACCGTGTCGGACCAGGAAGATGACGTGGTGGCGGCACTCCGGGCCGGTGCTGACGGCTACCTGCTGAAGGACATGGAACCGGAAGACATGATCACCCAGCTCCATCAGGCTGCGGTCGGCAAAATGGTGATCAGTGACCGACTGACCACTCTGTTGGCAGAGGCCCTGCGCTCCAACAAGCCCCAGCAGGCATCACGCCCGGATTTCGACAGCCTGACGCCGCGGGAAAAGGATATTCTGCGCCTGATTGCAGAGGGCCTTTCGAACAAGATGATTGGTCGCAAGCTCGACATCAGTGACGGCACCGTCAAGGTCCATGTGAAACACCTGCTGAAAAAACTGAACCTGCGCTCAAGGGTGGAAGTGGCCGTTTGGGCGGTGGAAGAAGGCCTGCACAAGGGCTGAGTTATATCAAATCGTTCCAGAGCACTTTGCTTTACTCTGTGCCGGTTACTGACCGCCCGGAGTAAAGCATGGCTTTTTCACTACCTTCCATTGCCTCCCTGAACTCTCCCCTGATTGGGCAAACGCTTTCCGTCCTTCGGGAGTACATGCCCTCCCCCGCGCCCATGCTGGGCGCTATTGATCGCAGAATCCCGGTTCCCCTCAAGCAACTGGCTGCAGAAGCGCCGCTGAATCGCATTTTTGCCCAGGCCATTGATGACGGAGAATTCGATGACTTCGAAGGCCGCCGGATTCGACTGGAGGTGAACGGCGGACAACCCGGCATCACCATTGGCTTCTGGGCCGGCCGACTCCGGGTGATCGACGGCCCCGGGGAGGCAACCATCCGGGGCTCACTGGCTGCTTTCAGGACTCTGGCGGAACGTCGACAGGACCCCGACCAGTTGTTTTTCCAGCGTCGGCTGGTTATTGAAGGCGACACCGAGCTGGGCCTGGGTCTGAAGAACCTGCTCGACAGCCTCGAGTGGAACTTTAAAGCCCTGTTTTGAACTGCTGGCCGGCAACCAGATCCATCCCCGGCCTGCCATACCAGTACCCGTTGCACGGTGGCGCCTCCACCAGCTGCAGCGGGTCGGTGGCCGGCAGTTCGCCCCGGCGGACCTGATCAAAGCGTCTGACCACCGCCTCCATGCGCAGATGTTCCGGGCTCAGGCGCACGGTGCTTACCCCCATACGCCCCATATCCGGCAACTCCCGCATCAGATCGTACCGGGAGCCAGACAGGGTGGAAATGCCGTTGATGCGGAACAACTCCTGGCTTTCCCGGGAGCGCAACTCCATGCCATCCGGATGCTGCAGGCAGCGGAACTCGCAGTTGTCTTTGGGCAGGTTGTAATGACGGGCGGTAAAGCATCGTGAGGACCAGGCCAGGGGGAGGAAGCCCCAGGAAAACACTTCGGCGGGAAGATCCAGCCCTTCCTGCTGCAGCTCCTTGATCAGCTGCTCCAGGGCTTCCTTGCCCAGCTCCACCGGCAGGTTCCATTCTTTCAGGCCCTGTTTGGCGAGGATCTTCAGGGTAGCGGTGTTGTAGATGTTCATGGACGGGCCGGTGACAAACGGTATCCTGTTCCGGATGGCTACCTGCAGGGCGCTCTGATCGTTGGCCTCTACCAGGAATTCATCCTGCTCACAGAACCGGCGCAGGCGACGCAAATCCGCCTCCGACTCAATCAGTGTGAGCGTGGAGAGCACCACATTCTTGCCACAGGCTTTCAGATCACGGGCCAGGTCCAGCCAGTCATCCGGTTTCAGTTCCCGCCGGCGGGAGCACACCACCTCGCCCAGATAGATGGTATCCACCGGCAGCTCGGCGGCATTGGCATAGAAATCGAAAACGGTCTGCCTGGACCAGAACCACAGGATTGGCCCCAAGGATAACTTCAGCATGGATGGTGAAACCTTATTTCCATTTGCGATGGTAGGCGCCCAGCGTTGTCAGGCCGCCCTCGGAAAGCCCCGCCAGCGTCTGCTGCCATTGAGGTTCAACAGTAAAGCCGTCGGTGCCGGCTTCAAGATTATCCAGGGCATGGCGCCAGGTTCTGGCTACGTCTGCGATGTAGGCCGGGCTTCGTTGGCGCCCCTCAATCTTCACTGCACTGATACCCAGCGCCTGAAGCTCCGGCAACAGGTCCAGGGTGTTCAGGCTGACCGGCTCCTCAATGGCGTGGTAAACATGACCTTCAACCTGAAAACGGCCTTTGCACAGAGTCGGATAGCCGGCGGATTCGCCCTGGCCATAACGGTCAATCAGGACATCGTTGAGGCGGGACTCAAGCCCCTTCGGGGTTTCCTGCCAACGCACAGCTTTGGCCGGGGAACAGGCGCCCCGGGTATTCGGGGACTCATCGGTCAGGTAGGAAGACAGGTAGCAACGGCCCTCGGCCATGATGCACAGGCTACCGAAGGCAAACACTTCCAGTTCCACCGGGCTGTGTTTGGCCACACCGCGCACCTGGTCCAGTGACAGAACCCGGGGCAGCACGGCCCGGCGAATATCGAAGTTGTCCTTGTAGAACGAGAGCGCTTCATGGCTGGTGGCAGATCCCTGAACCGACAGATGCCGGGGGATATGCGGATATCGGTTGGCGGCATAATCCAGCAGCCCCATATCGGCCAGGATGATGGCGTCCACGCCGAGACTCGCGGCGCGGTCCACCGCCCCCTTCCATTGCTCCCACCCCTCTGGTTGCGGGTAGGTATTGATGGCACAGAAAACTCTCGCGCCCCGGAGGTGGGCGTATTCAATGCCTTCGGCAGCACGCTTGTCGTTGAAGTTCAGGCCGGCAAACTGACGAGCGTTGGTACTATCTTTAAAGCCGAAATACACGGCGTTGGCGCCGTTATCAACGGCGGTTTTCAGGGCCGGGAGGCTGCCGGCCGGGCAGACAAGTTCCATGTTGTTCTC
Organism: Marinobacter maroccanus; assembly: GCF_002933275.1. Taxonomy (GTDB): domain Bacteria; phylum Pseudomonadota; class Gammaproteobacteria; order Pseudomonadales; family Oleiphilaceae; genus Marinobacter; species Marinobacter maroccanus. The sequence continues at coordinate 91,412 of NZ_PSSX01000006.1, read as the reverse complement.
CGCTCGTGTGCGACGAACAAAAGCCTAACTTCCAAGCCTGCCCGGTACCTTGATCTTTGTTATCAAACGCTTAACTTTTAACGGATGATTCACGGAAATTCCGCAAAAACCCTGGACACTCCTTAACACTGAGTGGTTTGGCAAACAGATAGCCCTGCCCCGAGTCACACGACAAAGCTTGTAAAAACTGTCTCTGTTCAGACGTCTCGATTCCCTCTGCGATCACTTCAAGACCAAGCGTGTGCCCCATCTGGATGATCGCCTTGGCTATTGCACCGCCCTCAAGATCTTCGGGCAGTACCTTTGTGAACGACTGATCTATCTTCAAGCGGAACAGTGGAAACTGCTTCAGGTAACTCAGGCTTGAATAGCCCGTACCAAAATCATCAATGGCCAACTTGATGCCCAGCTGATCCAACTCCTCAAGCTTGCAGAGCACGTCTTCAATACCATGCATAACCACGCTCTCGGTAAGCTCGAGCTCGAGGTGCTCAGGGCGCAGTCCACAGCGAATCAGCGCTTCCTCAACGGTATCTATGAAATCGGGCTGACGAAACTGATGGGCCGAAACATTGACCGCTATGGTTCCTGACACCAACCCCTCGTCCATCCACTCCACGTACTGGCAACAGGCCGTCTTCAGTACCCAGTTGCCAATGTCCACGATCAGGCCGCTCTCTTCCGCGACAGGAATGAAGTGGGCCGGCGAAATCAAACCTCGAACCGGATGCTGCCAACGCACCAGTGCCTCGAAGCCGATCACTTCCCCTGTTTCCAAGCTGATCTGGGGTTGGTAGACGAGAAAAAGCTCATCTCTCTCAATTGCGAATCGTAGATCTCCCTCCAGCCCGATCAGCTCCAGTGCCCGTTCGTTCATTTCCGGAGAGTAAAACTGATACCGGTTCCGGCCTAAACCCTGTGCCACATGCATTGCAGCGTCCGCATTCCTGAGCAGAGTCTCTGAATCCTCACCGTTGTCCGGAAAACAGACGATACCCACGCTGACGCCCAAAAGGATTTCCTGGCCATCGATAGTGAACGGCCGGGTAACAACCCGAATGATCTTTTCGGCTATCCTTGCCGCGTCCTGCTCTTCCTCTATTTCAGGAAGAACAACAATAAACTCATCGCCACTTTGCCGACTCACCGTGTCATCGGCTCGCACGCAATGAGAGAGCCTTTGCCCCACCTCGTGCAGTAATCGGTCTCCGAGTACGTGACCAAACACATCATTTACATTTTTGAAACGGTCGAGATCGATAAGAAGCAGCGCCACCTTCATTCCAGAGCGCTCTGCGTGATGTAATGCAACGTCAAGACGGTCCGTCATCAACAGCCGGTTTGGAAGATCGGTGACGGCATCATGGACGGCCATGTAGTTCAGCTGCTCATGGGACTGATGCCGTTCGATTACTGCCGCAAGAGTATTGGCAACACCCTGCAGAAACCGGATATCCTGCTCCGAAAAACGCTTTGGCGAGTCGCTGTATGCGCCCAGAACGCCCAGCGGCTTATCGGCCCGACCAATCATGATGTCCGCACCACTGATAATATTGTGGCTTTTTATCAGATCCGACTCGGCGAACCGGTAGTCGCTCATGACATCGTCAGCCGCAAGAGGCTCAGAGGTTCGAAAAACAGCCAACGCTCGGGCAATCTCAGCCCGGTCCACCAGGTCCAGGCCCACTAATCCAGCACTCCATCCTTGCCCGGCCGTCATGACAAACGCAGACCGCTGAAAATCAAACAACACGACCCTGCTGAAGGAAATGCTCAGACCTTCGGCAGTCGCTTCGCAGGCGCTCTCAATAACCTCATCGACACTGTCAACGGATAGCGCCAGCTGACCAAGCCTGGCAACCAGCAACTGCTGCCTGGCATGGTCCTTGAGTAATCGTTTTGCGCGCTTCTCTTCGGTTACGTCGTGAGCCAACACCAACTCGGCCCGCCGCCCTTTAAAGAGCAGAAAGTGAGACATAATCTCAACGTCCAGCAGCCTTCCTCCCTTGGTCCTGTGGCGCCAGACACTGCCGGTATCATTGAGGCCCTCAGTCACTTTTGTCACGTTATCGAGAAGCCTGGCAACGTCTTCACTCGGACGAATGTCCTTGATGGTCATGTCCAGAAATTCCTCACGGCTGAACCCGTACTGATAGATAGCCGCGTCATTCACTTCCAGAAATTCCAGGGTTTCGAGATCATAGACCCACATTGGGTGAGGGTTGGCCTCAAACAATTCCCTATGTCGCTGCTCACTTTCCTGGATGTGCCTGAAATCCTTTTCCAGCCGATCTTGTACCTGTGAAATTTCTTTGATGGGTGAAGGGGCGCCGCCGGGAGTGGAAAGGGCAAGCGCCTGCAACTGGCGAATCACCGGCCTTCCTGCAGCCGAGCCCAGAATAACCCCGACCAGTATCGCCAACCCTATGACGATCAGCAGTGCGAAGGCTTCCCGCCAGAACAGCGCATTGTAGGATGCCTCGGGGATGTCAATTCTGGCGGTCCAGGGCGCAAAGCCGATCGGCTCACTGACGCTCACCCAGGAACCATTTGGCAGACCAGCGCCGGGACTGTTTGACGGATTTTGCGCAATAACCTGGCCTGTTCCATCAATCAGGCTTAACGACCAGCCTCCAGGCAGCTCCAACCCGGCGATGCGAACCTGGAATTCGGAGGCGTCCATCGGGCTGATCAGGAGATGCCGAACTGCACCGTTCCTCAGCATGGGAACTGCAATGGCAACCAATGTGGTTCCCGTAATCGGGCCGGTAAAGGTATCGCCGACTGCCGGAGCCCGGGTTTCCAGCGCTGTTGGAGCGGCCGCGTGGCCTGTCGGCCTTGGCACCGGGGGCAACGCCGTGCCAAACGGAACACGGGTATTGAACAGCATCTGCATCGGATCACCCGTATCCGCGAACAGGACCGGGCTACCAAAGTTATTGTGGAAATCGCGGGCCAGGTCGTACAGCTGATGCCACTGCCCGGGCGAATCGGCAAAGGAAGAGTCAGCCAGGATTCCCAGCGCCTTTATCCTGGCATCCAGATAGTTATCGACGTCTGCGACAGCGTCATTGACCAGAAAAACCGCCCGCTCTCTCATGTCCTCCCGGTGTTCCATTACCGAGAGCGTCGCCATCCCGGCCGCAACGAGGATGAGGGGGGTGACGCCTAACCAGATGAGACGTGAAAGGTATCTGTCCAATGGCCGCTGTTTCATTGCAAGGCGCTTCCCGAATCGACCGGATGAATATAAGACTAGCATCTGCCTGCCCGGTCGGAGCAGCCAGCAAAGTACCGGATGGAGAAACAGGCGGTCTTGACCCATATCATCGTATGTCAGGCTGTTAACTGAATACCCATGAGGAGATACTCCACGTACTATTACCAACTCCTTGAAAATCTTTTGCAAAACAGTTGATTAACAATCAATTACAGCAACTTACACAGATCGGACTACCTCCTCGTTACCCCTTCTCGTGAATAGAGCCGGCCCTGTCATTCACTGGATAATACGCGCAACGTCTAATCAACAGAGTCAAGGCAATGAACCTCATAAACAACCTCTCCATGCGGGGCAAGCTGACCACTCTGGTAGTGCCCGCCCTGCTCGTGATCGTATTTTTCGCCGCGGACAGCATTACCACGAACTACGGCAAGCTCAGCGACATGCAACAACTTGGCACCATGGTTGATCTGGCCAGAACGGGTGATCCGTTGACGGAAGCACTCCAGAAGGAACGGGGCCGCTCTGCAGTGCTGCTCGCCAGCGATGCCGGCACAGACGCAGCTGCCCGTGCCGAAAACGAACTCGCCAACCAGCGCCGCGAGACCGATAACCGGATTGCGACCTATCACCGGGAAATCCGGGCACTTGCGGCCGAGACCGATTTTGACCGCGCCGTTGGCGACAATATTGCGAGCGTTGAACGCAGCCTCGACAATCTCGCTGCCATCCGTCGCTCCGTGGACAGCCGGTCGATTGCACCGGCGGAATCCGCACGTTATTACACGGATACCATCGTTTCACTGATCGACCGGATTGGCATGATCGTGCGCCGTTCAACCGACCCGCAACTGACCCGGGACGTCAAGGCCTACCACGCCCTGGCGGAGCTTGCGGAAAGAGCCGGGCGTGAACGTGCAATCGGTGCCTCACTCATCCGCAGCGGCGATTTTGATCTGCCGACACTCCGTCAGATTGCCAGTCTGGCCGGACAACAGGATGCCCATCTGGACAGCGCGGTTACGCTTTTGACATCTGATGACCCGAGACGCGCCCTACTGGAATCACAATCCGCTTCCACTGAGCGTCGGGCCCTGGAGACACAACGTGAGACCTTGTTCAGCAGCCCTTCCGGCATGTATGCCCTGGATGCCTCGGAATGGTTTGCAACCACCACCAACCGCATCGGCTCCCTGAATGCCACGCGCACCGACCTTCTAACTGGCGTGATGGCTCTCGCCAATCGTGAGGTAGCGGAGGCCAGGAACGATCTGATCATGGCGTCTGCGCTTTCTGGCGGTGCGGTACTGGCCGTTCTTGTTCTGGTGTTTGTCATTATCCGTGCCATCAATCTCCAGGTCGGCCGCCTGCTCGATGGCGTTCGGTTCGCCATGGACAACAAGGATCTGACCCGTGAGATAGAAATCTCCAGCCATGATGAAGTGGGCACCATTGGCAAGGCCATTAACGAGCTGTTCGGACGCTTCGGCAATGCCCTGCTGCACATCGACAAATCCAGCGTGCAGCTGGCCACCGCTACCGAGGAGACCAGCTCGACTGCCGGCCAGAATGCCAGCCAGGTGAGAAACCAGCAGCAACAGATTGAGCAGGTGGCTGCGGCCACCGAAGAAATGTCCGCCACCTCGGAGGAAATCTCCCGGAACACTCAGCAGGTCGCCGACGCCGCACGCAGCGCCATGGAGAAGAGCCGCACCGGCGAGCAGGTGTTGCATGGCAGCGTCCAAAGCATCCGCACTCTGGCGCACTCGGTGCAGAAAGTTAACGAAGTAATCGAAGAACTGGAGAACCGCAGCTCAACCATCGCCGACGTGGTGGACGTGATCCGGAAGGTTGCCGATCAGACCAACCTGCTGGCATTGAATGCGGCGATTGAAGCCGCACGCGCAGGCGAGCACGGTCGCGGATTTGCCGTAGTTGCCGACGAGGTCCGGACCCTGGCACAACAGACTCACGAGTCTACGACTCAGATTGAGGACATTATCAACGGGTTCCAGAACATTACCGACAGTGCCAGCCGCTCGATTGTGGAAAGCCACAAACTGGCAAACGCTACCAGCGAGCAGGCGTCAGAACTGGAGCAGACCTTCGCGGATATCCTGACCGATGTGAACAGCATCTCCGATATGGCCAGCCAGATTGCCACCGCCTCTGAAGAACAGGTAGCGGTTACCCGGGAACTGGCGGGGAGCATGGAATCAGTCAGTGAAGCGGCGATTCTGACCCTGACCGGCTCTCAGGAGATTACCCAGGTGACCAGCGAGCAGGCGCGGCTCGCCAGGGTCCTGCAGGACCTGGCCAACAAGTTCAAGGTGCCGGCCTACAGCTGATGCCAGCAAACGCAAAAGGGGCTGTCCGGTAACGGGCAGCCCCTTTTTGGGCTCTGGAAATGGGGTCGGAAGAAGGCTTTCTTCTGACCCCGACTTCGCAACTACTGTCAGATAATCCGGGAGAACCGCTGGCTGGCGCCTTCTTTGCGATACAGGTCAAAGATCTGGCAGATGGCCCGGATCAGCAGGCGGCCGGCGGGCTGAACCTGAAGGGCATTGCCATCATCAGCAATCAACTCATCCTGAATCATAGGCTTCAAACGGCTGAGCTCATCGGCAAAATACCGGTTCAGATCTTCCTGCCAGACATCTGCAAACAGCTGACGGTCCAGCCGGAACTGGCAAATCAGCTGGCCGATCACCCAGCGGCGGATGCGGTCGTCCCGAGTGAGGTTGACGCCTTTGGTGATGGCCAGTTGGCCGGCATCAATGGATGCTTCCCAGGAAGGCAGGTCGTGATTGTTCTGGAAATAGGCATCGTCCGTCTGACCAATCGCGGAAACGCCAAGGGAAACCAGATCGCATTCGGAATGGGTGGTGTAGCCCTGGAAATTCCGGTGCAGACGGCCTTCCCGTTGCGCCACGGCCAGGCTGTCATCCGGCTTGGCGAAGTGGTCCATGCCAATGTATTCGTACCCGGCGTCCAGCAGGCGGTTGATGGTATTGTGCAGGATGGTCAGCTTCTGCTGCGGACTGGGCAAGGTGTCGCCTTGTATCCGGGTCTGCGGATAGAAACGGTCCGGCAGGTGGGCATAGCTGAACACCGAGAGACGGTCCGGTGACATTTCAAGCACCGCTTCCAGGGTCTCGGCGAAGCTTTCCGGCGTCTGGTAAGGCAGGCCGTAGATCAGGTCCAGGTTGATGGACCGGAAGCCGATGCGCCGCGCCTCGTTGAGCACCGCTTCGGTCATGGCCCGGGGCTGGATACGGTTCACTGCTTTCTGAACCTCCGGGTTTACATCCTGTACCCCCAGACTGATCCGGTTGAAGCCCAGGTTCCACAGGGTTGGCAGGGTATCCTGGTCCACTTCTCGCGGATCGATTTCAACGCTGTAATCCCGCTCATCACCGGTTTGCAGGTTGAATAGCTCCCCGTATCCCGCCATCAGGTGTTCCATCACATCTTTTGGCAAAAACGTGGGGGTACCGCCACCCCAATGCAGCTGGGTCACCGGCCGGTCGGCCCCGAACAGTTTTGACTGGATAGCCGCCTCTTTCAGCACCCGCTCCACGTAGGGCATCGCCTTGTCGCGTTTTTTGGTAATGACCTTGTTGCAGGCGCAGTAGTAGCAAAGGTGCGCACAGAACGGCAGGTGAGTGTACAGCGACAGCGGCCGGCCGCTGGCCTTGCTGCGAGCCGCGGCTTTGACCATGTCCTCAATGGGGTAGTTCTGGTTGAACTCGACGGCCGTGGGATAGGAGGTGTATCTCGGGCCGCTGAGGTCGTAGCGGCGAATCAGTGCGTCATCCCAGATGAATTCTGGCAGTGTTGAGTCTTGGGCTTTGAGTGCGGGTGTGGAGGTCATGGCAAACTCGGGGTCAGATGAAATCGGGGTCCGATGAAAGTTTCATCTGACCCCATGTTCAAGGAAGCTCGCGCATTTTAGGGCAATCCTTTGCGTTCCTTTTTGATGCGGGTCAGCTGAGCATTGGATTCAGTTTACCAGCCCGGTTACTGAACCACCCTTGGGCTCTTGGCGTACTTGGTTTACCCCTTTGTGGGCATAGCCCGCAGCATACTGACTGGAGAATTCCTCACCATGGCCAACCTGATTCTGATCCTCGGTGACCAATTAACGAGAGACATCAGTGCCCTCGAAAACGCCGACAGAGATCGGGACGTTGTGGTAATGGCGGAGGTACACGACGAGGCCACCTACACCAACCACCACCAGAAGAAAATCGTGCTCTTGTTCAGCGCCATGCGTCACTTTGCCCGGCAACTGGAGAGCGATGGCTGGCAGGTTCATTACCAGAGCTATCATCCGGACAACCAACACCAGAGCCTTGAAGCAGTGGTTGGCGAACAGGTGAAGCGGATCAATGCGGAAAAAGTGATCACCACCGAGTGCGGCGAATGGCGCCTGCATGACCAGATCAGTGGCTGGCATAAGCGCCTTGGAGTGCCGGTGGAGATCCGGCCGGATACACGGTTTATTGCATCCAAACAGGAGTTTGCCGACTGGGCCGAGGGCCGGAAGCAGTTGCGGATGGAGTTCTTCTACCGGGAGATGCGGCGCAAGACCGGTTTGTTGATGACCTCCGAGGGCGAACCGGAGGGCGGGCAGTGGAATTTCGATGCTGACAACCGGAAGAAATGGACCGGCAAGCCGCAGGCGCCCGCACAATTCCGGATAGAGCCCGATGCCATTACCCGGGATGTGATCGCCCTGGTGGATGAGCATTTCAGCGATCACTTCGGCACCACCGACGACTTTCATTTTGCCGTGACCGCCGAGGACGCGCAGGGAGCGCTCGAGCACTTCATCGATTATGCCCTGCCGTGCTTCGGCGATTATCAGGACGCGATTTCCGACACCGAGGACTGGCTGTTTCACTCCATCCTGTCGCCCTATATCAATTCCGGACTGCTGGATCCTCTGACAGTTTGCGAAGCGGCCGCCCGAGCATGGTATTCAGGGCGAGCGCCGATCAACGCGGTAGAGGGATTCATTCGGCAGATCCTGGGTTGGCGGGAGTTTGTTCGGGGCATTTACTGGATGAACATGCCCGGGTATGCGCAAGAGAACCGCCTGGGCAACACCCGCGCCCTGCCCTGGTTCTACTGGACCGGGGACACGAAAATGCGGTGCATGCACAAGGCCATTGATGCTACCCGCCGCAACGCCTACGCCCACCACATCCAGAGGCTGATGGTCACCGGCAACTTCGCGCTGCTGGCGGGTATAAAACCGGAAGAGATTTGCGATTGGTACCTGGCGGTGTACGCAGATGCCTATGACTGGGTTGAACTGCCCAACGTGCTGGGCATGGTGATGCACGCCGATGGCGGCTACCTGGGCTCAAAGCCCTACGCCGCCAGCGGCAAGTACATCCAGCGCATGTCGGACCACTGCGCCAACTGCCATTACAAGGTGAACAAATCCACCGAATCAGACGCCTGCCCCTTCAATGCTTTGTACTGGCATTTCATCGACCGGCATCGGGACGACTTTGCCAAAAACCCCCGCATGGGCATGATGTATCGGAACTGGGACAAGCAGAAGCCGGAACGGCGGGAAGCGCTGCTCCGGCGCGCCGGGGATCTGTTGGCAAACCTGGAGCAGCTGTAATACCGACAAGCCGAATCAGTGCGGGGCGATCCGCTTCTCCGTTTCCGGATCGAAGAACACCACTTTTTTCATATCGAACATCAGCTCGGCAGTCTCACCCCAGGTCACCGGGTGCTCCGGATCAATCCGGCAATGCACGTTGGTATCATTGAGCTGGATCAGCGCGATCACGTCCGGGCCGGTGGGCTCGGTCACTTCGATGGTGAACTCGCCCTTCGCCACCAGAGTCTGGTCGTTCTTCTGATCCTGGGGCTGGGTGATGTGCTCCGGCCGGATACCCAGAATAACCTTTTTGCCCACCCGGTCGGCCAGGAATTCCGGCACCGGCAGCTTCACGGCCCGGCCATCATTGCCACGCACTTCCGCCTGCAGACCGCCTTCCCTCTGTTCAACAGTCACCGGCACAAAGCTCATGGCCGGTGAGCCCATGAAGCCGGCAACAAACAGGTTTTCCGGCCGGTCATACACTTCTTTTGGCGTACCCAGCTGCTGCAACTCACCATCCTTGAGCACGGCAATCCGATCTGCCAGGGTCATGGCCTCTATCTGGTCGTGGGTGACGTACACGATGGTGGTTTTCAGGCGCTGGTGCAGTTTCTTGATCTCGGTGCGCATCTCCACCCTCAATTTGGCATCCAGGTTGGAGAGCGGCTCGTCGAACAGGTAAATCCGTGGTCGGCGGGCCAGGGCCCGGCCCATGGCTACCCGCTGCTGCTGGCCGCCAGACAGGTTTGCCGGCTTCTTGTTGAGCAGCTGGGAGATTTGCAGTAAATCGGCCACCCGTTCTACTTCCTGATCAATCTCGTGCTTTGGCAAACCGCGGATTTTCAGGCCGAAGGCGATATTCTCGCGCACAGACATGGTCGGGTACAGGGCGTAGGACTGGAACACCATGGCGATGTCCCGGTCTTTTGGCTCCATGGTGGAGATGTCCTTGCCATCCAGGACTATCGAGCCATCGGTGATGGTTTCCAGGCCGGCAATGGTGTTCATCAGGGTGGATTTACCACAGCCAGATGGGCCCACGAGTATCAGGAATTCACCGGACGCGATGTCGATATCGATGCCCTTGAGGGTTTCCTCGGCAACGCCCGGATAGGTTTTGCGGATGCTCCGCAGTTCCAGTTGAGACATTATTGTTATCCTCTCAGGTCAACCTTTGACAGATCCGGCGGTCAGGCCCCGGATGAAGTATTTGCCGGCGACGATATAGACCACCAGGGTTGGCAGCGCCGCGATCATCGCTGCCGCCATATCCACGTTGTATTCCTTCACCCCGGTGCTGGTGTTCACCAGATTGTTGAGCGCCACGGTGATGGGCTGGCTGTCACCGCTGGCGAACACCACGCCGAACAGGAAGTCGTTCCAGATCTGGGTGAACTGCCAGATCAGCGACACCATGAATATGGGTGTGGACATGGGCAGCAGAATGCGGAAAAAGATGGTAAAGAAGCCGGCACCGTCGAGCCGGGCAGCCTTGATAAGGGCATCCGGAATGGCCACGTAGTAGTTTCTGAAGAACAGCGTGGTGAAGGCCACCCCGTAAATCACGTGCACCAGTACCAGACCGCTGGTGGTGTTGGCCAAACCAAGTTGTCCCAGGGTTGCCGCCATAGGCAACAGGACCACCTGGAACGGAACGAAGCAGCCGAACAGCAGCATTCCGAAAAACAGGTCAGAGCCCTTGAACTTCCACTTGGACAGCACGTAGCCGTTGAAGGCGCCCAGCAAGGTGGAAATCAGTACCGCGGGCACGGTCATCTTGAACGAGTTCCAGAAATACCCGCTGATCCCCTCACACTGAACACCGGTGCAGGCCTCGGACCAGGCTTTCGTCCAGCCAATGGTGGTCCAGTCCGTGGGCAAGGCCATCAGGTTGCCGGTTCGGATGTCCATGGGCGTCTTGAAGCTGGTCACCAACATGATGAACAGCGGAATCAGGTAGACCAGGGCGGCCAGGAGCAAAAGCCCGTAGATGGCCACGCGGCTGGGACGAAAGCCGGTGCGAACCACATCAGTCATGGCGTTTCTCCCTCAGTTCCGAATACAGGTAAGGCACGATCAGGGCCAGAATGGCGCCCAGCATCAGCATGGCACTGGCGGACCCAAGGCCCATCTGCCCCCTGGTGAAGGTGTGGGCATACATGAATACTGCCGGCAGGTCGGTGGAGTAGCCCGGACCGCCAGCGGTCATGGCCATCACCAGATCAAAGCTTTTGATGGCTATGTGAGCCAGGACCATCACTGCGCTGAAGAATACCGGCCGCAGGGATGGCAGGATGATTTTCCAGTAGATCAGCGGCAGGCTGGCGCCATCGACCCGGGCGGCCCGGATGATCGAGGAATCCACACCGCGAAGCCCGGCGAGAAACAGCGCCATGACGAAGCCGGAGGCCTGCCAGACCGCGGCCATCACGATGGTGTAGATAGCCATGTCCGAGCTAACCAGCCAGTCGAAACTGAACGACGTCCAACCCCAGTCGTGCATCAGCTTTTCCAACCCGAGGCTGGGATTCAGGATCCATTTCCAGACGGTGCCGGTGACAATCATCGACAGGGCCATGGGGTAGAGATAGATGGTACGAATAGCACCTTCCTGGCGAATCCGCTGATCCAGGAAAATCGCCAGTATCACGCCAATAACCAGGCAACTGAAAATGAAAAGACCGCCAAAGATGCCCAGATTGATGGAGGCGGTCAGCCAGCGGTCGTTAGCCATCAGCTTGGCGTACTGATCGAAGCCGACAAAGTCATACACCGGCAGGAAGCTGGAACTGGTGAACGACAGCACACCGGTCCAGAGCATGTAGCCGTATATGCCAACACCGATAAGGACAAATGTGGGCGCTACAACCAGCTTTGGCAGCCAGCGCTGCAACGCGTCGAGAAAGCGTGACGGCGCCCTGGCCACCCTGGCGGGTTGGCGTTGAGTGTGTTCCATGATGAGTCTCCCGAGAGGATCGGGGGACACCCGAACGGGTGGCCCCTACCGGATCAGAGTGCCGCCTGAATAGCTGCTGCCAGCTGGTCAGTGGCCCGGACCGGATCCTTGTTATCGGAGTTCACGAAGTTGGTGACAACATCAAAAATCTGGCCCTGCACGTAACTGGTGGTAGCCAGGCCGTGGGCAAAGCTGGGCACCAGGCCGCCGTCGTCAGCACTGCTTTTGAAGGTGTCCATGGATGCCTGGGCACAGGAATCAAAGCCGGACATATCCATGTCGGTACGAACCGGGATCGAGCCCTTGGCCTTGTTGAACACGGTCTGGAACTCCGGCTCCATGATCGTGCGAGCCAGGTCTTTCTGCGCCCTGGTGTTGTCCTCATCGCTGAGACTGAACATGGCGAATGAGTCGACGTTAAAGGTGAACTGCCCACCAGTACCCGGTGCCGGGGCGCAGATGTAATCCTCGCCAGGAGTCAGGCCGGCGGCAGTGAACTCCCCCTTGGCCCAGTCGCCCATGATCTGCATGGCTGCTTCGCCCCGAATGACCATGCCGGTGGCGGTGTTCCAGTCACGGCCGGCTGCGTTGTCATCCACATAGCTCATCACCTTGGCAAACTCGGCGAAGACCTCTTCCATTTGTGCGCTGTTAATCACGTCCATGTCGTGCTCAACAAACGCACTGGCGAAGTCTTCTGGCCCCATGACCGCCAGAGCCACGGCTTCGAAAACCGTTGCGTCCTGCCAGGGCTGACCACCATGGGCCAACGGGATAACACCATCAGCTTCCAGCTTCTCAGCGGCGGCGTAGAATTCTTCCAGGGTCTTGGGCACAGAAACCCCTGCGTTCTCAAGTACCTCCGGGTTGGCCCAAAGCCAGTTAACCCGGTGCACATTCACCGGCACGGCGACATAGCTGTCCTCGTATTGCATGACATCGGCAATAACCGGCGGAATCAACTGGTCCCAGTTGTTCGCTTCGGCCACATCATCCAGGCTGGTGAGAAAGCCAAGCTTGGCCCATTCCCGGATATCCAGGCCCTTGATCTGTGCTGCAGCCGGGGGATTGCCGGAAACAGCACGGGTCTTGAGCACAGTCATGGCCGCTTCACCACCACCACCGGCCACGGCAAAGTCTTTCCAGGTGTGGCCCTGCTCTTCCATCATTTCCTTGAGCGCGGCCGCGGCGCGGGCTTCGCCGCCAGCGGTCCACCAGTGCAGAACTTCAACTTCGCCGGCCTGAATGGCCTGGGCCGGAAGCAATGCCGCAGATACGGCTGCAGCAGCAAGAGTTTTCTTGAACATAGTCATGGTCAATTTCTTCCTGTTTTGTTGTCTTGATCAGGTTCAGAACCAGATTTCCATCTGGGTACCAAAGGTCCACTGACCGCTCTCGAAATCGCTGTCGGCACCCAGCGGGTCGCCAGCGGCATAGGTATCGAGCTCGTCATCCCAGGTTGAGTAACTTGCAAACAGGCGGATTTCAGGACGGTTCCAGAACCCGCCAACCTGGGGCTTGAAGGTAGGTGCTACGGTAAAGCGGCTGTAGTCGCCATCCACGGAACTTCTCCCCTGATAGCCCAGGGTGGTGAGATCCATGGTCTGCCAGGAGGCCTCATACTGCATTTCAAAATTCGCACTCAGCTCCTGGGCAACACGGGCATTGAACGTCAGCCACTGGTATTCGTCGCCCTTGATGTAACGATCCTCACTGGTTTCCGCCAGAATCGCCGGCGCGAACCGCCAGTTTTCGCTGAGATAGGTCGTGCCGCAAACAGCAACACGGGTGCTGACCGCATCCTCATGCAGGTCGCCATCGGCGCCGATGTTCTTGGCTTCGGCACCCAGGCCCTGCCCGTGCAGAACGGCGACCTTGAAGTTGCCCTCGGATACACCGAAGAAGCTGTCACCATGGTAGGCGAGCATGGTGTGAACACCGGTATCGGCCGCCTGGAGCGCCCCACCAACCACGCGCTGGTCATTGTCCTGCGCCTTCATGCCGCTGAGTGTCCACTGGACGTTGCCGAAGTAGTTGTCGGCGGTCAGGATCAGGTTGTCGGTGTTCGAGGTGATGTCCTGATCCTGAATGTCAGACGGGAACTCCAGGAAACTACGGCCGTACAGGGAAAAGTTGGATTCCACGTTATCGGCAAACTTGACGTCGTAAATACCGGCGCCCAGGCCCCCGAGAAAGATGATGTCGCTGTCGAGCCAGTGGATGTCGAAGTTCAGATCCCGGTCAAAGCGCTTGCCAGCCCAGATCGCCGAATCCTCGAAAATACCGGAAAAGCTGGCCAGATTGCTGAACTCCACATAGGCCTGGCGCACGTTCAGGGCGCCGTCACCGGCCGTCCAGTCATTCGAGGAGGTTGTGGAATCGGCAATCATCAGCCGGTAGTGGGATTTGGTCCCGTTCTCGGCCACCTGTTTGTAGTTCAGGATGGCCTCAAGGTAGGTATCGGGTTCATTGCCGAGGCGGCCCACGGCGCCACCAACGGAACCCGCGGGGGTCAGGTAGGGTCCGCCCGGAGCACTTTGCAGATCACCATTCAGAAGCAGACCGGAGCGGGCGTAGGTGTTGAAGGAAAAACCCTCCAGGCCATTGGCCTTCGGTTCAACTTCGGCCAGCCTTGCCTCGAGGGCAGCGAGCCGGTCCTCTACGCTCTGGTCCTGAGCCTGTGCCAGTCCGGCCGTCAGTCCCAGCGATGCCAGGCCAACTGCGGTTGTTAAAAGGCGTACGCAGGAGGTTTTTCTTGCAGGGGTAGTGCCATAGGTAACATTGAGCATTCTTGACTCCTTGTTTTTGTTTTATTGGCAATCTGGAGTCTATGGCAAGAAACGAACCCGCTACGTATCAAAGGGAAATGCCCATGTAACAAGGTTGTTACATGGCTGTCAGTGGCGGGGCAAGATCAGTTTTACATGCAGACCACCGGCGGTACGGTTGCTGATTTCCAGTTCGCCGCCGTGGCTCTGGGCAATGTTTCGCGATATGCCCAAACCGAGACCAAAACCCTGGTGCTGGTTTTTATCCAGCCGGTAATAGGGTTCGAAAATGCGGGATAACTGGTGCTCGGAAACACCAGGGCCCTCATCCTCCACGTGGATCACCAGTTGGCCCGCCATGTCTTCAATTCGCACCATGGCTTTGTCGCCATACTTGACGGCGTTATCCACCAGGTTGCCAAGACATCGTTTCAGAGCCAATGGCTTGCCCCGGTACGGCCGACAATGGCCCTGCACAGTCACCCGATCAGGTCCGTCTCCCTGGTACGCTTCCGCCATTCCACTGAGCATACGCTCCACATCCACGGCCTCGGCGTTTTCGTGAATGTCGGTGTCTTTCATCGACTGAAGGGCATTCTTCGCCAGCAATTCCAGTTCCTGGAGGTCCGCCTCCAGGCGTTCTCGCATCCCGTCGTCGTCAATCAGATCCACCCGCAAACGCAAGCGTGTTATCGGGGTCTTGAGGTCGTGGGAAATGGCACGGAATAGCTGGTTCCGGTCGCTGATGTAACTCTGCAATCGACGACGCATGGTGTTGAAGCTGCGGGTCACCGCCAGTATTTCCGCACTGCCCTTCTCGACCAAAGGTGGCTGATCATCCTCCAGAGGCAGATCCCGGGCGGCCCTTGCCAGCTTGCGTAAAGGCCGCGTCTGTTGTCGGATCAGCCATGCAAGTACCGGAAACAGAATGGCGATCATCACCATCAGAAACAGGATCTGCTGGCCGGGAATTCCCTCCTCCTCCAGTGACACGTAAGGGGCCGGCAGTGCCGCAGCCAGGTATAACCACTCACTTTCTGCGACTTCGATTTGGGTAACCAGTACCGGCGGATTCAGAGGCTCCAGTGTCAGTGCATAGTGGGCCCAGGACTGTGGCAACGCATCGAGTGGCAATTCAGTGTTCAGAATCCTCAAATCGGCAGGATCCACGAAATCCACATAGAGATTGATCCCATTACCCAGCCTTTTGCGAAGTACCGTTTCGACCTCTTCCGTTACCAACCGTTTCCGCTCTGTGTCCGGTAACGGCGCCATATTGATACGTTTATCATTGAGCGAGACGAAAAAGCGGGTGCCGCCCATATCGCGGAGCTGATCCAGCACAATATGCCGGTATTCCAGCGGGAGCGAATTGAAAAATTGCGCGGTTGCCGCAGCCGACTGCGCCAGGTTACGGGTGGTAGCCACCAGCCCCTCAACCTGCTGGGCCCGGAATGTGGCAATCCAGGCGGCGCTGGAAATAATCTGGGCGCTCGCCATTGCCAACAGTGTAAGCAGTAGTACCCGCCCGAGAAGTGAGGAGGGAAACCAGCGCCAGGATTGCTTTTCCGTTTCACCGCCATTACTCGGCAACATGGGTCACCGTTGCTGCCAGCAGGTAGCCAGCTCCCCGCACTGTCTTGATCAGCCTGGGGTTGCGGCCCTGATCGCCAAGGCGCTGCCTCAGCCGACTGACAGCCACATCCACCACCCTGTCCAGCGGCATGGACTCCCGGCCACGGGTAACATCGGATATGGTGTCCCGATCCAGCACCTCGTTGGGATGGTTCAGAAACAGTTGAAGCAGAGCGAAGTCTGCACCGGACAGTGCCGTGCCCTGCTGATTCTCGTCGATCAGTTCATGGGCCAGGGTATCCAACCGCCAGCGATCAAAGACGACGTAGCGAGGGTTGTCAGACCGACTGAAACTCGCCCTGCGAAGGAGCGCTTTCACCCGGGCCTGAAGTTCCCGGGCACTGAAGGGTTTGGCGAGGTAATCATCGGCGCCCAGCTCCAGGCCCACAACCCGATCTGTTTCGTCGGAGCTCGCGGTGAGCATGATGATCGGCACCCGACTGTGTTCACGTATCTGCCGGCACAGAGTAAAACCGTCATCGCCGGGCAACATGACATCCAGGACAATCAGGTCGACGTGGGCCCAGCCCAGCTGCAGTCGCATCTGGTCGCCGTCTCCCGCGGTTATGACCTCGTACCCTACCCGGGTCAGATGCTCCTCTAAAAGCTCACGGATAGCAGCGTCGTCATCCACTACCAATATCGATGCTTTTCTCTCATTCATGGGTTGGTCTTTGTTGTTGTTCATACCTATCAGAATATGTCCTAACGTTGTGCAGCAAAAGCCCAACAATGGTGCTAGCCTCACATAAGGATTGTTGAAAACATGGATGCGGCCTTGATTATGAAGATCCGACTGGCGGGCCTGCTAACGGTAATGGTCTCCGCAGTGAGCCAGGCCCAGCCTCCGGCACTGAACCTCTACACCTTCGAAAGCCCACCCTACCAGATGGCGAACCAGGAAAAGGGTGGGGCCAATCGAGTTTACGGCGAAACCGCAGACACGGTGGTTTGCGCCGCCAACCGCTCTGGCTGGGAAACACGCATCCGGATTACGCCCCAGAATCGCGCCATACACGCGCTGGAACGCAACATGATTGATGGCTATTTTGCCATTGATCCCTCCGCAGAGCTCGACAACATAGCAAAACGCAGCGATCCGGTAGCGCTGGAGAAGTGGTACTTCTTTACCAGAGGCGACCAACCCTTCACTGATACTCCAAGGATCGGAGTTGTTGATGGCAGTAATGAAGAAGCCTGGCTGGAAGCCAATGACTATTCGGTTTTCCTCAGCGTAACCTCGGCTTCGCAACTTCTGGCCCTTTTGAAACGTGCGCGTATCGATGCGGCTCTGATGGATGAGCGTGTCATGAACGGCCTGCGCCTCGAAAACGGGGACCCTGGCATGGTTCTGGAGCGACACTTCGTTCGCTACGCTCCGCTTTACCTTTACCTGGGTGAATCCTTTACTTCCAGCCATCCGGAATTTCTTGGCAACTTCAATCGTATGCTGAACAGTTGCATGGCCGGTCATCTCGCCCTGTCGGACGAGGAGGAACATCTTATCCGGATGCTCTCGGAAAGGCTGATCAGCAATATCAGCAGCATTCTGGATATCCCACAGATTATCGCTTCGGGCCCGAGACAGGAAAGCTTCACAGACGTGATGACTCAGGACAGCATGTGGCAGGCGTTGGCCCCGTCTGGCTCCACGCAACTGGCCGACCAGATTCTTGATCTGGCGGGTTCCCGAACCTTGCATGATTGGAAAGTGGCGCAAGACGGTGTCGTTACTGAGGCCATGATCATGAATAACATGGGAACCCTGGCGGCGATGAGCCGGCTTACAACCGATTACTGGCAAGGCGATGAAGCCAAATTTCAGAAAGTGCTGGATGCCACTCGCCAGGGTCTCCGGGGAATCGACGCACTCTATATTTCACCAATCCGCTACGACGCCTCCACATCCCGATTCCAGGTCACCGTGAGCGCCCCGGTCAGCCCGATTTCCGATGGTGTTCCTCTCGGCGTCCTCATGTTGGGGCTGGATGCCGAAGAGGCATTACGCGCCCTCGAACGACGGCCCTGACCTTATGGCGGCCCCACCTCGCAGGCCAGCACCAGTGCCCAGAACTCCGAAAAGTCATTGACCACCACATCCGGCTTGTCCGGGTGTTTGTGGGTGCCGGGGAAAATCTTGTTCAGCCAGGGCAGGTCCCACTGGGCCCCGTTGAAAAATACCGAGGTCAGGCCCGCGCGTTTTGCAGCAATCACATCCGTGGTGCTGTCGCCAACGTACCAGACGCTCGGGTCTGGCGGATAATCCAGCTTCTGAACCGCCAGCAGCAACTGATCGGGGTGCGGCTTTCGCAGAGGCGTGTCATCGCCGCAGACGTCGACATCAAAAAGGTGGGTCCAGCCGGTGTCTTCCACCGCCGCCAGTTCATGCTCGAAGAACTCGCGATCCCGGTTGGTAATCACGCCCACCTGGATGCCCATCCGCCGCAATCCATCCAGAACCTCCCGCACCTTCGGCTCAAAGGCCTTCACGGTACCGTAGTGTTTCCGGTAGTGGTGATTGAACGCCTGGTGGGCGATCTGTTTGGCCTCCTGGTCGTCGCCGAACAGCACCTCGAAAATGTCGGTCCGGGAGATCTTGCGGTCTGCCTTCACCTTCGGGTGCAGCTTCGCAAACTCCCGGACATAGGCCACCAGCTTCACATCTTCCGGGGTTTTGCTGTCTTCCGGCGCCACCATGCGGTCCATGAGCTGCAGCTTGTGGAAATCCGGCAGCATGTCGTCCACTGCGTGGTACATGGCGTCCAGCGTATCCACCAGAGTGGCGTGCCAGTCAAACAGGATGACCGCAGGGCGAATCAGCTTGACCACCGCCGGGTGCCAGTCCGGTTCAATCCTCGGTTCCGGGCGCTGAGGCGGCGGGAAGGGCCGTGGGCGAACTTCCGCGGGCGTTTGGGCAAAAGCTTCCGGCTGGCTTCGCTCGAGCAGAGCCAGCAGGTCCAACAGGTCTTCAAAGCTGTCCAGAATGGCTGCCGGGGCATCCCGGTGCGAGAACCAGCTGTCGATTCGGCCGGATTCCCAGCAGGCCCCGTTATAGAACACACCCGACACGCCGGCCTTGTTGGCAGTGAGCATGTCCACGTAGCTGTCACCCACATACCAGGCTTTTTCATCCGCTGGCAGATCAAGCTTTTCAAGCGCTTTGAGGATCACCTCCGGGTCGGGTTTGTACTCGGTTACGTCGTCGGCACACACCGTGGCATTAAACAGGTTCCGCCATCGGCCTTCGTCCACCGTCTGTAATTCCCGATCCAGAAACTCCCGGTTCCGGTTGGTGGATACCGCCAGCCGGATACCCATGGCTTTCAGGGCGGAGAGATACTCATAGGCGCCGGGCTGGAACGGCTTTACCTGCCCAAAATAGCGGCGATAGGCCTCGTTGTAGGCCTTGTGGGCGATCAGCTTGGCTTCTTTGTCATCCCCGAAGATGGCGTTGAAAATATCGGTCCTCGACACCCGGCGCTCCGCCAGAATGCGCGGATGCAGGCGCCGGAAGATACGGATATAACGCACCAGGCGGGCATCATCCGATGTTCGGCATTTATCCTCCGGCAGCAGCCGCTCCACCAGCCCCAGATCCTCCAGCTGCGGCAACATGTCTTCCATGGCACTGAACATGGCATCGTGGGTGTCTACCAGGGTGCCGTGCCAGTCGAAAATCAGCACTGACGGCGCTGAAATGGAATCACAGAATCGGGCCATGCCCCGCCTCCATCAGAAGTTTCCTGAAGCCGGCCTTGAAATCCGCCGCCGGGCCGGCAAAACTCGGCGGTAATGACAAGAAAGATAAACCCGGTTTCCAATGCATGCACGCATCGAGTCTGATCCATGCCAGTATCGAGCTACCTGCTGCCCTACGATTTTTCTCCCCTGACCCTGCTCAGTTATATGCTGGTGCTCGGTTTTTATGGTGTTGCGCTACTGAAGATGCCGGAGCAGGACCGGCCGGGATCGGGCCGTATCATCACTTTCACGCTCGGGGTCATGCTCTGCTATGGGGTGATGCAAACTCGCTTCGACTACTACTCCCAGTACATGTTTTTCGTCCATCGGGGGCAGCACCTGATCCTTCACCATCTGGGGCCGATCCTGATTGCGCTATCTAACCCTCTGCCGGTGATGCGATTCTGGTACCAGAAGATCTCACCGTCTGTACGCTACTGGCTGCAGCCGCTGGGCTGGATTTACCGGCTGCTGCAGCAGCCGGTTATCGCTTCGGTGCTGTTCGTGGGGCTGATCTATTTCTGGCTCTGGCCGCCCATCCATTTTGACGCCATGCTCAGCCGGCAGCTCTACTGGATCATGAACTGGAGCATGCTGCTGGATGGCCTGCTGTTCTGGTGGCTGATCTTTGATCCCCGCTCCCCGGCCATCACCAGTGCCCTGGGCTATGGCAAACGTATCCTCCTGCTAGCGCTGGTGGCGATTCCCCAGATGATTCTCGGGGCGTGGATCGTGTTTTCCAGGGGCATGGTTTATGACGTGTACGAGGTCTGCGGCCGGGCATGGCCCATGCCCCCGGAAACCGACCAGTTGCTGGGCGGTCTGCTGACCTGGATTCCCCCGGCCATGATGAGCATCATTGGTATTCTGATCGTGCTTCGCCGGGCCATGCATGAAGATGGTAAATTCCCGAAAAGCCGCTCTCTGGCTGGAGGAAACGCATGAACAGAACGCTGCCACTATGGCCTGTTCTCGTTGCCCTGATGCTCGCCGGCTGCACCGGAAAGAATGAAAGCTGGCATGGTAAAGACATCTCGGGCCTGATGCCCGAGCTGGAATTCCAGCTTCAGGGTACCAACGGCCAACCAGTCACAGCAGCTGATTCCAAGGGCAACATCCGTCTGCTGTATTTCGGTTTCACCTCCTGCCCGGATGTCTGCCCGACCACGCTGACTGATCTGCGCCGCTCGGTTCACCAACTTCCCGAACAGTATCGGGACGATTTCACCACCCTGTTCGTAAGCGTTGACCCGCGCAGGGATACCCCGGAACGCCTGGCCAGTTACGTGAATTTCTTCGGCGATCGAGTCGTTGGCCTGACTGCAGAAGAACCCGCGCTTCGAGAACTCGCCAAACGCTACCGGACCACCTTCGGTTACGACGAGCCCGACGCCAGCGGCAACTACAACGTCTCCCACAGCAGCGCCGTTTACGTTTTCGATCGCGACGGCAACGCCCGGCTGCTCCTGCGGCCCGGACTGTCGCCAGAACAGATCAGTGAAGATCTGACCCAGCTGGCACAGGGATCACGCTCCTGATACCCATACCTGTCGCCGCTTCGGGCGCTGATCCCGCCATGCGGCGCAGACGTAGAAAGCCCTACATCCCGAATGGAAGACACTGGTGCCCCATAAGAAACTCAATCTCCCGGAGAAAACCTGCCCGGTCTGCCAGCGGCCATTCGCGTGGCGGAAAAAGTGGGCGAAAGACTGGGAAAATGTTCGCTACTGCAGCGAACGTTGCCGGCGCGAGAGGAACACACAGTCATGACCACCGTGGTCTGGTTCAAACGCGACCTACGTACCCGGGATCATGCACCCCTGGTGGCAGCGGCCAGCCAGGGCGAACCGGTCATACCGCTGTATGTTATCGAGGACGAGTACTGGCAACTGCCGGACACAAGCGGCCGTCAATGGGCGTTTATCAGGGACTCCCTGGACGATCTTGACCGGCAGTTGCGAAAGGCCGGCAGCCAGCTTCTGGTGATGAGAGGGTCGGTGATTGATGCGCTGAAGCAACTACAGGCCGGGCAAGACGTCAAACGCGTGTTCTGTCACCAGGAAACCGGTGGGCACTGGACCTTCGAGCGTGACAAGGCGGTGATTGGCTGGTGCTCGGAAAACCAGGTGGAATTCCGGGAGTGGAACCAGTTCGGTGTGGTTCGCCGCCTGAGCGACCGTGATGTCTGGGACAGAGCCTGGACAGAGCTGATGCGTCAGTCGTTGCTGGAGGCTCCAACAAGAATACCGGAAATGAAAGGAATCGAGGGCGATGCCAGTGGCTACCACAGCCGGGACTTCACACTGCCTGATAGCTGCCCGGACCGTCAGGCCGGAGGCAGAACCCGAGGCGAAAAACTACTCACCTCTTTCCTCGACCGCCGCTGCGTCGGCTACCAATACAACATTTCCAGCCCGAACACCGCGGTCAGGGCCTGCTCGCGCCTCAGCCCGCATATTGCCTACGGCACAGTCAGCCTGCGGGAGATTTACCAGGAGGCCAAGGCCACCGGCAATCACCGTAATACCCTGCCCCGGAAAAAGAAAAGCCTGACCAGTTTCCGTTCCCGGCTGCACTGGCACTGCCATTTCATCCAGAAACTGGAAGACGAGCCTGAACTGGAATTCCGGGCGATGCACCGGGAAATGGAGGCGCTAAAAACCGGGCCCAATGATACCGAACGCCTGCAGCGCTGGCAGGAAGGCCAGACCGGCTGGCCCCTGGTGGACGCCAGCATGCGTGCACTGACCCATTCGGGCTGGATCAACTTCCGGATGCGGGCCATGCTGATGGCAATTGCCAGCTATCAGCTATGGCTACACTGGCGCGATCCCGCCCTTCATCTTGCCCGGATGTTTACCGATTTCGAACCGGGCATTCACTACTCCCAGACCCAGATGCAATCCGGTCTGACCGGCATCAACGCCCTGCGCATCTACAACCCGGTGTTGCAAAGCCAGAAACTGGACCCCGAGGGCGAGTTCATCCGGCGCTGGATCCCAGAGTTGGCTGGCGTGCCGAGTGAAATGATTCACACCCCCTGGCTGATGACGCCGGCCCAGAAAGAACGCTACGGCGGCAACACCTACATCTCGCCGGTGTGTGATCATGAGCAGGCTGCCCGGGTTGCTCGCAAGGCAGTTGGCGACTTTCGCAAGCAGCATGTCAGCAAGACAGAAACAGACCGGGTGCTGCTACGACACGGCAGTCGCAAGGGCCCCGTTCAGAAACGCCCCCGCGTGCCATCGAAGCAGCAATCCGATCAACTGTCACTGTTCGACTAAACGGGCTGCCAGCATCAGTTGCGGTTCAGTTGCCTCTGATTTTCCAGCATCTGTTCCATCATCAGCTGCATCTGATTCATGCGGTTTTCCATCATTTCCAGGCGCTGCTCGTTGTCCATTCCCGGACCACCCGAACGGTTGCCCTGGGCATTGCCGGACTGCTTTTTACCCTGGCCTTGATTGTTCATCATGCCCTGGTTGTTCATCATTCCCTGGCCATTCCCCATCATTCCCTGACCATTGCCCATCATCCCGGGCCCCATCATGCCGCCACGCATCATCTGCATATGCTCCTGCATGTATTCCATGTGTTGCTCGCGCAGTCTCTGGCGTTCAGCGTTGGAGTTGGCGTTCCGCATTTCCTGCATCATGGCCTGCATGCGGGCCATGTTTTCATTCATCTGCTGCACTTGTTCCTGATTCATCATGCCGCCACCGGGCATTTGCCCCGAGTTGCCCTGAGCAAAAGCAATAGCCGGCAAGGCGACGAACACGGAACACGCAACGAAACGACCTAATCTGTTCATGAGATCCTCCTTATTGGCTGCAACAATGTGCATCACTGTCAGTAAAGACCATGAAACTGAATTGAGGCTGAAAAACAGACTCAGGAATGCGGTTAAGTCCACGCATGTTGATCTGTGTCATCCGAACACCCGGCGAACTTCCGGACCCGCCTCACAGAAGAAAGATGCCGAACTTTTTCGTGACAGCCGCCAGGGCGGCAAAGCAGGCAATTGTGACCATGGCGCCGATACCAAGGGACGGCCAGAAACCGAACCTGGTCATCAGGAACGGAAACATCAGGAACATAGGCAAGGTGGGCAGCACATACCAGAAGGTATACCAGGCGTGATTGCTGATTTTTTCCGCTGGCTGCTGCTCAACGTAAAGCCAGATCATCGCCAGCACGGTCACCATGGGCAAAGCTGCTATCAACGCCCCCAGTTTGTCACTGCGCTTGGCAACCTCAGAAATCAGGACCACCAGCGCAGCCGTTATCGCGTATTTGGTAATAAGCCATGCCATTTAATCTTCCTCGGGCCCGGGAACATTTATTTGTTTTAATTCCTGAAAATCCGCACCGGAATGGTATTCTCTATCCACAAACTATTCCAACGTCCTGTTGCGGGTTAACGCACGCGCAGAACCTTTGTTCAAAAGCTGGTTTTTATGATTACGGCCATCAACCGTAAAAAAGGGTTTCCGGTTATTGTCATGCTGATTGCGCTAATCGGCATGACATTCTCGGTCGTGGGAGAAACGTCATCCCATGGAGTACCGGAGGTGACTGAAGCCAACGCTCTGAACCAAGGCGATCACTCCCATGGTCATGATCATCACAGCCACGGCGTGCAAGATCAGCAAGACCGCCACTCTCATCATGACTCTGGCAATCACTCCCATGAGTCAGCAGACCGGTTGAAAATGCCGGTATTCTCCAACCTGACACCTTCACTCCGGCGCCCTGTTCCCTATGCCGGA
Organism: Marinobacter maroccanus; assembly: GCF_002933275.1. Classification (GTDB taxonomy): domain Bacteria; phylum Pseudomonadota; class Gammaproteobacteria; order Pseudomonadales; family Oleiphilaceae; genus Marinobacter; species Marinobacter maroccanus. Next base: position 66,694 of record NZ_PSSX01000006.1, on the reverse strand, counting down.
GAGGATCCCCGCAGTTTTCGTTATCGGCTCGACCGCCCGCCGAAGCTCTACACGATTGTCTGAGCAATGCTGCCTTAGCAGCTGAACGAAAACCCATTCTACGGAGTTACTATGCTGTCAACTGTGCTTGGCAAACCTCGCCACTGGGCGCGGGTTGCTGCCGGCGGAAATCGTTTTTTCTGGATATTCCTGACACTGGGCCTGCTCGGCCTCAGCGCTGATGCGTTGGCCCATGCCGTCGCCCAGGGCGACAAGGGATACATTCAGGAGATTACCGGCATAAACCTGATTGCTTTTACCTATCTCGGTGCCAAACACATGGTCACCGGTTACGACCACCTGCTGTTTCTGCTGGGGGTCATTTTCTTCCTGTACCGCATGCAGCACATCGCGATCTACGTGAGCCTGTTTGCCCTGGGGCATTCCACCACGATGCTGCTGGGGGTGTACTTCAACGTCGGCATCAATAGCTACATCATCGATGCGATTATCGGCCTGTCGATCGTTTACAAGGCACTGGAAAACATCGGCGCGTATCAGCGCTGGTTTGGCTTTCAGCCCAACACCAAAGCCGCCACGCTCATCTTCGGTTTTTTCCACGGCTTTGGGCTATCTACCAAGATCCTTGAGTACGACATCTCTCCCGATGGGCTGATTCCGAACCTTCTCGCTTTCAATGTGGGCGTGGAAATCGGACAGCTCATTGCCCTGGCCATGATCCTGATTGCCATCAATTTCTGGCGCAAAACCGACGGCTTTTTCCGCCACGCCTACACCGCGAATGTGGCCATGATGAGTGCAGGCTTCCTGCTATTCGGCTACCAGCTTACCGGTTATTTCGTCGCCTGATTCTGGAGAACCTTTATGTACAACACCGACATACCTAATCGAGAAGAACTGCCAAGCACCGCGAAACTGATTCGATCAACCATTGTTGCGGCCATCGTAGCGCTGGTGCTGCTGGTTACCGTTGTGATGCCCGCGGAGTACGCGCTCGATCCGACCGGAGCCGGACGACTGCTGGGCTTGACCGAAATGGGTGAAATCAAGGAACAGCTCGCCGAGGAAGCCGCCGCCGACGCAGAGGCCGAGATGGTTGCCGTTCAATCGTCGACCGAACAAGGGCCTCAGGAAGTCGCGGAGCCTGTCATGGCCGAGCCTGCAGAGGAATCGGTCTCTGCGACCGAAGCAAAGGTCACGGCCGCGGAACCAGAGCCCGCACCTGAACCAGAAGCTGCCGAACCGCAATGGCAGGATGAAGTACGCGTGGTTCTGACGCCGGGCGAGGGAACCGAATTCAAACTCACTATGGAAGAAGGGGCTGTGGCCCGATTCTCCTGGGCGTCTGAGGGCGGCCCTATCAACTACGACACCCACGGCAACGGCAGCGGCCAATCCATCTCTTACGAGAAAGGACGAGGTGTTCCCGAAGATGAAGGAGAACTCGAAGCCGCCTTCACCGGCGACCACGGCTGGTTCTTCAGGAACCGTAACGACAACGACATTACGCTGGTGCTGCGTACTGGCGGGAATTATGGCCAGTTGAAGAAAGTGCTCTGACAATCTCTGTATATTGAGAGAGATGGTTGGTAGCCAGCTCTCTCGACGGATCCGGATTACCAGCCCACACGAAAGGCCTGACCTTTGTTCACAGTTTGGTTACCCGCAAGCGCAATGCATTCGCAATCACGCTGACCGAGGACAGCGACATGGCGGCTGCTGCGAAAATCGGGGACAGTAGTATGCCGAAGACCGGGTACAGAACACCCGCCGCAATGGGAACGCCTGCAGAGTTGTACACGAAGGCAAAAAACAGGTTCTGCCGGATATTGCGCATCGTCGCCAGAGACAACCTGCGAGCTTCCACAATTCCCATCAGATCGCCTCTCAACAAGGTGATACCCGCGCTTTCAATGGCCACATCGGTGCCGGTACCCATGGCCACACCAACATCAGCCGTTGCCAGAGCAGGCGCATCGTTAACGCCGTCACCCGCCATCACCACGACACGGCCTTCGTCTTTCAGGCGCTGAACAATTTTTCCCTTGTCTTCCGGCAGCACTTCCGCTTCCACTTCATCAATATGCAGTTTGCGAGCAACCGCTTCGGCGGATGTGCGGTTATCCCCTGTCAGCATGACAACCCTTATGCCGTCTTTCTGCAGGGCTGAAATGGCCGCTTCGGTCGTTTCCTTCACCGGGTCGGCAATAGCGAGCAAGCCGGCGATTTTTCCATCCACGGCCGCGAAAATAACCGTGGCCCCATCCTTTCGGAGCTCGTCGGCTTCAGATTCAAAACCCGAGGTATCGACACTTTCGGCTTCCATCAACAGCCGGTTGCCAATCAGTACCTGCTTCCCCTCGATCTTGCCGGCGACTCCTTTGCCATTCGGGGAATCGAAGCCCTCGGCATCCGGCAGTGTCAGCTCCATTTCACTGGCTTTATCGAGAATGGCATGGGCCAGCGGGTGCTCGCTGCCTTTCTCCAGGCCGCCAGCGAACCGCATCAGCTCTTCGTCGCTGACCCCCTTGACCGGGACCAGCTTTGTGACCTGAGGTTTGCCTTCGGTCAGTGTGCCGGTCTTGTCCACTACAACCGTATCCACCTTTTCCATGCGCTCGAGGGCCTCAGCATCGCGGATCAGAACACCGCTCTGAGCCCCCCGTCCCACACCGACCATAATCGACATGGGGGTTGCCAGCCCCAGCGCACAGGGACAGGCAATAATTAGCACGCTCACAGCAGCAATCAGGCCAAATGCCATGGGCGGTGTCGGCCCGAAGAAGGCCCAGGCAATAAAGGCGATAACAGCAATCACGATTACCGCCGGCACAAAGTAACCCGCCACTTTGTCCGCCAGACCCTGAATCGGTGCACGGCTACGCTGGGCGCTGGCCACCATCTGCACAATCTGGGACAACATGGTGTCCCGGCCAACCTTGTCGGCGCGCATGATAAAGCTGCCTTGCTGGTTGATGCTGCCGCCGATCACCTGGTCACCGGATTTCTTGCTGACCGCCAGAGGCTCACCGGTTACCATGGATTCATCCACATTGGAGCTACCTTCAAGCAACTCGCCGTCCAGCGGCACTTTATCCCCCGGGCGAACCCGCAGGCGGTCGCCAACCTTGACCTGATCCAGCGATACATCGGACTCGCTGCCGTCGTCGTCCAGCTTTCTGGCCGTCGCGGGTGCCAGATCCAGCAGAGCTTTTATGGCGCCAGATGTTTTCTCCCGGGCTCGCAATTCCAGAACCTGGCCCAGTAATACCAGGACCACGATGACCGCTGCCGCCTCAAAATACACTGCAACCGAGCCATCGTCCTGCCGGAAGGCGCCCGGGAATACCTGGGGTGCCAGTGTGGCTACCAGGCTGTAGATCAGGGCCACGCCGGTACCAATGGCAATCAGCGTGAACATGTTCAAATTTCGACTGACCACGGACTTCCAACCCCGGACGAAGAACGGCCAGCCGCACCAAAGCACCACGGGCGTTGCCAGCACTAACTGAATCCAGTTGGACATCTGTGGAGCCACAATGTGGTCGAGCCCGGTCAGGTGCCCGCCCATTTCCAGGAGAAACACCGGTAGGGTGAGAACCAGGCCGATCCAGAATCGGCGGGTCATGTCCGCAAGCTCTGCGGAGGGACCGTCGTCGAGACTCACCTGCTCGGGCTCCAGAGCCATACCACAAATGGGGCAGTCCCCTGGCCCTTGCTGGCGGATTTCCGGGTGCATGGGGCACGTATACATCGTGCCTGGCGCAACCGGCTCTTGCGGCTTATTTTCCTCACCGAGGTACTGCTGCTCAGGGTCCTCGTCGAATTTGGACTGGCAGCGCGAGGAGCAAAAGTACCAGGTTTTACCGCCATGCTGGCTGCGATGTTCCGCGGTATGCGGATCCACTGTCATGCCACAGACCGGATCCTTGACGGTGTGCGCGCCTGTCTCTTTATCGGTTTTATGATGCCGGTCATGGGAGTGATGATGCTCAACCATTGCGATCTCCGGTTTTGTCTGCTGGCCAGTCTGCAAATGCAAGGAAGTACAGCAAAACCAGGTTGGCGACAGGTACCAGTATCAGAATGCCCAGCCAGCCCGGATACCCTGCGCGCTGACAAATGCGCCAGGCCGGGATGACGACGACTATGGCAATCACCAGCATCCACAGCCAGTGGCCTGCCCACATGGTATTCCCGAACATGTTATCTCCCATCATGGCAATAGCCTCTCTTCCTGATTCCGGTTAATGGTGATGATGCGCATGACTCTCTTCCTGTTTGGCTTGCGCGGATTCCGGCGATCTTTTCAGGAAAATCTGCTCGGATACTGCAATCACGATCATGGTCACGACTGCCACGCCGATGACGAACGGGTCTGTATTCAGCTTTACCCAGACGAAGCCGCCCAGCGCCAAAAGATCCAACAAGATGGCTGCAGCTGGCACCCAGGTGTTGGCCTTGATGTCTTTGCGTAGATAGCGCAGTACACCCCAGTGAATGGCAATGTCCATAATCAGATAAAACACGATACCCAACGCAGCAATGCGTGACAGGTCAAAGAAGGCGGTCAGAATCAGACCCAGGACAACGGTATACACCAGTGTGTGTTTCTGAATGCTGCCGGGCATCCCGAAATGCCGATGAGGAACCAGTTTCATCTCCGTCAGCATGGCCAACATGCGGGACACAGCAAATACACTGGCCAGAATTCCTCCCGCCGTAGCCATCATGGCAATCGCAACAGTAAACCAGACGCCGTATTCGCCGAGAGCGGGGCGTGCAGCAGCGGCGAGAGAGTAATCCTGCGTTTCGATAATTTCAGCCAGCGATAGATTGCTGGCGACCGCAAATCCCACCAGCGTGTAGATCACCACACAGGCGGCAATGGAGATAACGATGGCACGGCCGACATTTCGCTTCGGGTCGATGACTTCCGAACCACTGTTGGTAATAGTCGTAAAGCCTTTGAACGCCAGAATGCCTAATGCAGTTGCGCCCAGGAAGTTGCCCAGCGCTCCAGCTTCACCAGTCTCCGAAAAATCAACCGAGATTGAGTCGGCAATCCAGACCCCGACCAGACCGAAAATCAGTATGCCGCCGATTTTCAGGATCCCTATTAAGGAAGCCACCCCTTGAATCATCCGATTGCCCAGCAGGTTGATCAGAAAGGCCGCCAGAATGAGCGCCACGCCGAGAATTGGCACCATGCGGCCACTGTCATCCCCGCCAAAAAGTTGCATGGTGTAAGTGCCAAAGGTCCGGGCCAGGAAGCTCTGAGCGATGACCATGGAAAAATACATCAACAGGGCGTTGAAAGCCGTTGGCAGCCGGTTTCCGTAGGCCTTGTGCAGGTACATGCCGATACCGCCGGCGGACGGGTAGGCATTGGAGATCTTGATGTAGGAATAGGCGCTGAAGCTCACAATCACCGCCGCAGCGAGAAAGGCCAGCGGGAATAGCACACCGGTCATCTGGGCCATTTGCCCGGTCAGCGCAAAAATACCGGCGCCAATCATGACGCCGGTGCCAAGCATTACCGTCCCGGGCAGCGTCAGACTGCCTTCCTGATAGTGTGTCGTCCTGTCCTCGGTCTCAGCCATTCAACCCCCGGTTATTTCCGTTTCATCGGCGGTATCTTTGAGCAGCAATGGGGCTCATGCCTCGCGTTCGCCCGGACGTTGTCGTCGGTAAACCGGTACCATGCCAGTTTTCGTCGAGTCCACCAGCCAGCCTTCAATCGGCCGCCATGGCTTGTGATCGATGCCAGCAGCTCGTCGACGGACCAGTGGCTACCATCATAGGCCAGCCACAGCTGGTTCGTATTTTTGAGCTCGGCAAAATCAACACAGGGGTGATGATTGAGGTCGTAAAGAAAGTCATCCCACTGGCTTTCTTCCAGGCCCTCAACAATCAGTTTCCTGCGCAAGAGAAACGGCGTCTGGATGGATGCTTTTCGTGTTGTGGTCATGGGGTCGCACCTCGCTTTCCGGTGGTTTCCCCATCTATCACAACACCCCAACCTGAATTGCGGCTGAAAACGGCTGGCCGTTTTCGATAGATTTGATGTGCATCAAATCAAAAATTGATAGCGGGCCAGGGAATCCCCCCTGACCCGAGATAGAAAAGATCAGAAGGCGATTCGCGCGCCAATCACGGCAAACCAGTCTTCCGTGCTTCCACCCCCGGCTTCTGCCAGATCCGCAGTGTCGCCGTACTTGCGCTCGTGTACCACGCCGACGTAGGGAGCGAAGGCACGGTCAATCAGGTCGTAACTCAACCTGAGACCGGTTTCCGTAGAACTCAGCCCTTTGCCCTGGCCGATCTCCCGGTCCTCACTGAATGCCACGGTGGCATCGAGCGCCGCCGAGAGAATCAGGCGATTGGTCAGCAGCAACTCATACTCGGCATCGAACTCGGCCGAGGTGTCACCCTCGTTACTGACATACAGGCTGGCATCCACCTCAAACCACTGCGGTGCCAGGCCGGTAAGCCCAAGAACAGCGTAGGTGCGGTCCGGACCTTCAGGAGTGTCGAATCGAACGCCTGCTTTGGCATCGAAGAACTTGGAAATGGGAGTCTGCGCCACCAACTGGTTTTCCAGACTCTCATATGCCTGCTCCTGGATTTCGTACTCGCCCTTGGTCAGCCAGCGAAATCTCAGTTCGTCGGTGCCGTAGAAAATATCGGCATTCCAGACCCCAAGCTCTTCATCAGCGTCGCTGTACCGATACTCAAACTCCTCGAACTGGACGCCCCAGGTTGTCAGGGCCTGCTTCCGGGCGGTGGTGTCCTCCATCATTTCCTGAGCGGTTACCGTGGTCGGCAACAGCAGTGAACTCAAGAGCCCCAGAGTCATGAATCGAACGCGGCTCATGCCTCACCTCCGTTGCCAGCGACAGCGTCGGTCTTGGCCTGCGTCGAGTCGGGACCACCCTCAACTATAACCTTCCGGAACATACCAGCGGCCGCGTGATAGGACAGGTGACAGTGGAAGGCCCACTGCCCGGGCTCGTCCACCTCGGTTTCCATATAGACCGTGGTGCCAGGCTGAACACTGATGGTGTGCTTGATGGGATTCCACTGATCAGCCCCCACATCCAGAATGGACCACATACCGTGCAGGTGCATGGGGTGGGTCATCATGGTTTCGTTCACAAACTTGAAGCGGACTCGCTCTCCATACTGAAGACGGATGGGATCGGCGTCCTCGTATTTCACGCCATTAATGCTCCAGGTATAGCGCTCCATGTTGCCGGTGAGCTTGAGCTCGATCTCGCGGGTCGGCTCGCGGTCTTCATACAGCGGATTCTGCGCCCTGAGGTCTGCGTAGGAGAGGAACTTACCGCCGTTGGCGGCCACAGGCACAATACCACTACCCTTGGCATAGAACGGATCACTGGCCCCACCTTCAGTCATCATCATGGCGCTGTGATCCATACCTGACATGCTTGAATGATCCATCTGGGCCATGCCGGAATGGTCCATGCTGGGCATATCACCAGAACTGCTCATATCCATGCTTCCATGGTCCATGCCGTGCATGCCGGCCATATCAGCCATGGTCAACCGTGCGGGCTCCCGCAATTCGGGGACCGCACCCTCCATGCCCTCTTCCGGAGCCAGTGTTGCCCTGGCAAACCCGGAACGGCCCATGGACTCGGCAAAGATGGTATACGCCTGCTCATCCCGGGGACGGACGATGACATCATAGGTTTCCGCAACGCCGATGCGGAATTCGTCCACATTAACGGGCTGAACATTGTTGCCGTCGGCCTGCACCACGGTCATGTTCAAACCGGGGATACGGATATCGAAGTAGGTCATTGCCGACGAGTTGATAAAGCGCAGCCGGATTCTCTCTCCGGGCTCAAAAATGCCCGTCCAGTTCTGATCCGGGCCCTTACCGTTGATCAAAGCCGTGAATCCCTGCAGATCCTCGACATCCGCCTTCATCATTCGCATGCCACCCCAGGCCATACGATCCTTCAGGGTATTCATGAAACCGTGCTCGGAGGCATCGGAGAAAAACTCACCCACGGTCTGCTGCTGACGGTTGTAGTAGTCAGGCATCATCTTCAGGTTGCGCATGATGCGGTCACCGGAGTGGGGATGTTTGTCGGTCAACTGAACCACGTACTCGCGGTCGTAGCGGAACGGCTCACGCCCCTCGGGTTCGATAACAATGGCACCGTAAGCACCGTCCGGCTCCTGAAAACCGGAGTGACTGTGAAACCAATAGGTGCCCGCCTGCTGTATAGGGAAACGGTAGGTAAAGGTTTCTCCCGGCTGGATCCCCGGAAAACTGATACCGGGCACGCCATCCTGCTGATACGGCAGAATGAGTCCATGCCAATGGATGGAGGTCATTTCATCAAGATTGTTGGTGACATTAATCGTCACCTCTTCGCCCTGCTTGAAACGCAGAACCGGCCCCGGGGATTCCCCATTATAGCCAATGCCCTCTTTGACAAAATCGCCGGTATCAATCTGGACCCGATCCACTGTCAGGTTGTATTCACCGGCCAGGACGAACGCCGGCATCAGCAGGGCCGCAAGGCCTGCCAGAAAGGATTTCTTCATGGTTGACTACTCTCGACTACGTGGTTGTCTGGAAGGATCAGTTGAAGTTCACGTCCCCGTACATACCGGCCTGGTAATGCCCCGGAACATTGCAGGCAAATTCGATGTTGCCTTGCTCGGAGAACTTCCAGACGATCTCTTTACTCTTGCCCGGCTCGAGAAGAACACTGTTGGGATCATCGTGTTTCATGGAGTGGCCGTCGCCCATATCCATTTCCATCATGTCGTGATTGAGCGTGCCTCCCTGAATAACACCATGTTCAACCATCATCATCATTTCTTCCTGATGGGCTTCATGCATGTCGGGAGTGCCGATATTGAATTCGTGAACCAGGTTGCCCTTGTTAACGACGACAAAACGAACTGTTTCACCCGGATTGACCTCGATAGATTCAGGCTCGTAATAGTTATCGTGCATTTCGACGTTGATGGTTCGGCTGACTTCGGAGGCCTTGCCGGGCTCCCCGCTGCCACCCCCGTGTCCACCACTATGGGCACCGGCTGCAAAAACCGTTGCTGACATGGTCATGGCTGCGGCGGCAACCAGAAATGCGGATGCGTTCATCTTATTTACTCCTGTGGAATAATGAGGATCAAATTACCCATGGCTTGCTTCGAAACTTGAGCAATATCCAGAAACGATGAATACCATCGCGCACCAACCTGAATCCTTTCTGAAAATGACCAATTATTTAGTGTTCAGGCTGGGTTCAGGTAAAAGCGCGACACTGGCACGCTCTGCAATACCTGTAGGAAGGGGACACACATGCGTTTACTGCTCGTCGAAGATGACCGACTGCTTGCGGACGGGCTAACCAACCAACTGGAAAAGGCCGGGTTCAGCGTGGATACCACCTTCACCGCCAAAGAGGCGTCAGCGCTGGCCGATCAGGAAGAATATCGCGCCGTGGTTCTGGACCTCGGGCTGCCGGACGGCAATGGTCTGGACGTGCTTCGGAAATGGCGAACGCGCAGCATCAGCTTTCCGGTGCTGATTCTGACCGCCCGCGGCGACTGGCAGGACAAAGTGAACGGTCTGAAGGCCGGGGCCGACGATTACCTGGCCAAACCGTTCCAGACCGAAGAGCTGATTGCGCGGCTGAATGCCATCATTCGCCGGAGCGATGGGCGCGTGCACTCTCTGGTGAAGGCAGGCAATTTCGAACTGGACGAGAATCGCCAAAGCCTGAAACTGGCCGATGGCACGGAACACAGCCTCACCGGAACCGAATTCCGCTTGTTGCGTTGCCTGATGAGCCGGCCAGGGCATGTTTTCTCGAAAGAACAGCTTATGGAGCAGCTTTACAGCCTGAACGACAACCCCAGCGAAAACGTCATTGAGGCCTACATTCGCAGACTCCGGAAGCTTGTAGGCACGAACACCATCTCGACACGACGTGGCCAGGGGTACCTGTTTAATGATCTGGTTTAAAAAACCGGTATCGGTCAAGGGAACCCTGCTGGCACTGCTACTGCCGGCTGGCATTCTCCTGATGGCCCTCGCATGGCTGGTGCACGGGCTGCTTCTTGACCGGATGTCCCGCCAATTTGTAGAGAGCCGGCTCAAAGACGAAGTCGCTTTTCTGGAACACCAGATTCGCGATTCCAGTGGTCGGCTGGACACCCTGCAGACCGGTGATTATTTCCAGGAAGTTTTTCACCACGCATTCGCTATCCATTCCGACACCCGGACCATTATCTCCCCCGAGAATTGGGCACCGTTATTGATGCCACTGGTGGAGTCCGGCGAGGAAGGTACACTTCGCGTCAGTGGCGCCGAAATTTCGGAGGCGCCCTCAGATATCCTTGCCTACCGAAAGTCTTTTCATGTGGACGGCAAACCCATCGTGGTGATCGTTTCCGAGGACCTTGGTGCCTTGAGCCGCAGCCAGGCTGAGCTTCACGCCTGGACAGCCGTTGTTTCCCTGCTGCTGATCCTGCTGCTGGTTGGCGTACTCTGGCTGGGCATCAACCTGTCCATGCGCCCCGTGGTGAGTCTCAAGGCCGCACTAAAGCGGCTGCAGGACGGCGAGATATCGCGGATTGATGTCAGGGCCCCCGAGGAGTTCCAACCTCTGGTACTGCAACTCAACCAGTTACTCGACTCATTGGACCAGCGGCTGGAGCGTTCCCGGGATGCGCTGGCGAATCTCTCCCACAGTGTTAAAACGCCCATCGCTGCCGTTCGCCAGATTTTGGAAGATACTGACCGCCCCCTCCCCAACGCTCTCAGACAACAAATGGCCGGCCGGCTCGACGATATCGACAGACAGCTTGAAGCAGAAATGCGACGCAGCCGCTTCGCCGGTCCGCAGGTTGGCAAAAGCGCCTACCCTCTGAAGCAGGCCCGGGATCTTCTCTGGATGCTAGGCCGGCTGTATCCGGCAAAGTCCTATGAAATGTCGACCGCACTGACCGAAGAACGGCGCTGGCCCATCGAAGAGCACGACCTGAACGAGGTGTTGGGCAACCTTCTGGACAACGCCGGCAAGTGGTCTGCCAGATTCGTTGAACTTGGCCTGGAAGAGGATGGGCAAGGATTTACCATCACCGTTGAGGACGATGGCCCCGGAATTCCTCCCGAGGCGCTGGAAACCCTTGGCACCCGCGGTCTGCGTCTGGACGAACAAACTCCCGGGCACGGCCTGGGGCTGGCCATCGTGCGGGAGATTACAGCACGCTATGGTGGTACCCTGAATTTCAGCTCCGGCTCGACCGGAGGATTCAAGGCAACGGTCCATTTTCCGGGTACGACCGGGGGGAAAAGGCAGTGAAAATCGGTGAACTTGCAAAGACAACGGCCATTCCTGCTGAAACCATCCGCTACTACGAAAAAATCGGTTTGCTACCCGAACCGGACAGGGACAACAGTGGCTACCGTTCTTACCGCAATGCTCATCTGGACCGCCTCCTCTTTATCAAACGCTGTCGCAATCTGGACATGGCCCAGGACGAGATCCGCGAGCTGATCCGACTGGCCGAGCAACCGGAAGCGGATTGCAGCGAAGTCGATGCCCTGCTGGCGCGCCATCTGAATCACGTGCGGGAACGGCTGAAGGAGCTGGCGAGCCTTGAAGAAACTCTCGAGCAGCTTCAGGAAGCCTGTACCGATGGGCGCACTGTGCGCGAATGCGGCATTCTTGGCGGGCTTAGCACGGAGCTTGAGACTCCAGAGTCCGAGGACCGCCACAACCACGTTCCCGGCACTCATGGGCCGGGCCAGAACTGACGAATCTCAAAAATTTTCTGCGGCAACTGTTGACCCTGTAGCTGCTACAGGGTTTTCAATAAGACTATCTGAACCAAGGAGGTCTTTATGGCGTGCAGTTGCTCCGCCCCCGAACCAAAATCCCCTGCCCCGGGCTTTCGCAAAGCGTTATGGATTGCCTTGTGGGTGAACCTGGCCATGTTCGTAGTGGAAGGCATCGCCAGCCTGTCATCCGGCTCGGTCTCTCTGATGGCGGATGCCATCGACTTCTTCGGCGACAGCGCCAACTACATTCTATCCCTCACAGTACTCTCCATGGGTATGCTCTGGCGCGGACGCGCTGCCATGGTCAAAGGCATTACTATGACGGTGTTCGGCCTGGTCGTCTGGGCCCGGGCAGTCTGGGTGGTGCAGGCAGGCATTACACCAGAGCCGCTGACCATGGGAGCGGTTGGTCTGCTGGCACTTGCCGCCAACGTGAGCGTGGCCGCAATACTATTCAAATTCCGTGAAGGCGATTCCGACATGCGCTCGGTCTGGCTGTGCAGCCGGAACGATGCCATCAGCAACATCGCCGTTATGGTAGCTGCCCTCGGTGTGTTCGGAACCGGAACTGCCTGGCCCGACCTGATCGTTGCCGCGATCATGGGGACACTGGCAATAACAGCCGGCATCAGTGTGGTGCGCCATGCCCGCAGCGATATCGCAGAAGCCAGGACCAGCGAAGCGCAGCCGGCGGCAACACCGTCAAGCAGCCGCTAGAAAGCCAGTGAGATCATCACCGGGATAAACGCCAGGGCAAACAGCGTGGTAAGCAATACGGTACCCGCTGCCTGCCTTGGCGAGGTATCCAACAGGGTGGCAATGACCACAGTATTCGCGGCAATCGGCGTGATCGAAATCAGGAACATGGCCTTGTGCACGGCCGGTTCATAAATGCCCAGAACCGCTGAATCAAGCCACCAGAACACGATCGCCACCAATGGCCAGATAACGAACTTCCCGAAAAACGCCAGTGCGGTAAAACGGACATTGCCCGCCAGGCCGCGAAAGCTGGTGATGCTCATGCCGATGATCATCATGCCCAGAATGCTGTAGGCACCGCGCAGGTTCTCGAACAGCGGCACAAAGATATCGGGAATACCAACACCCGCCAGATTCAGGAAGACTGCCGCCAGGAAGGCGTATACCGACGGGAGCTTCAGCACCCGCCAGAGCGCATCCTTGATGCTATAGCGCCCTCTCACCGCCAGATAGAAGCCCACGGAGTTCTCGAACAGCGTGGTGCCCAGCATGCACACAATATAAAGCCCAAGCCCTTCTTCCCCGAAAAGCAACAATGCCACCGGCACACCGAAGTACCCGGTGTTACCGGAACCCACACACAGGGGAATGATGTTGGCACTGCCGTCGGAGAGAACCCGCCTTGCCAGCTTTAATTGCACAATTCCCAGAACAGAAGAGATTCCGAATACCAGAAATGGCAGCAGGATGACTTCCGGAGAAAGCGGCGCTGCCATAACTCCGGAAAACACCACTGACGGTGTGACGACATAGAGCATGATACCGGCGATATGACGACCACTGGCCTCAAGATAACGACCGGCTACCCAACCCAGGGCGACCGTCACATAGAGCGGTATAAGTTTGAAGAAAAGGGCAAAGGCTGCGGCCATCGGGACTCCGTGGGGAAAGGGGGAAACTTCCAGCAACAGGTGCCGGAGTCTACCACTGAACGTTCGTCAGATCGCGATATCGACTCAGTGAAAAAGCCTTAATGATTTAAGTCATTTCAAAAGATGTTTCTCTGATACCATAATTGACCTGACACTCGTAACAGGGTCAACGCAATGAACAGCATCTTCAGGCCAGACGTTTCCTCCGCCCCGTGCATGTTGGGAGAAAACAACCCCGAGATTATCCAGCAGGATGCCGCACCGGAGTCAGCTGCCCTGCTGCATGGCCTCAGCCGGGTCTTCGGTATTCGCCTGGCAGGGCACGAGAATGATCCGGACGCACGGTTTCTGGCAGACCTCGCCCGCCTGTTTCACCTCTGCAGGGTTGACTCCGAAACCGCTCTGGAAAAGCACGACACACCCTGGGCAAACGTTTATCTGGTTCAGTACGGCATCCTTCGGCTGTTCCGGGAAGCACCCAGCGGCAAGGTGTCCGTCCACCACTTCTTTTCCGAAGGCGATATGATCTGGCCGGTTTTTGGCCGTAGCCGAACCGTACGAAACACCCTTTGCCTGACTTCAGTAACGCCGGTGACGGCCTGGGTGGCTGACTTCGCGGCCTTCCGTTCCGCAATCCAGTCCCACGGTGAAGGGCTCTGGCCCCGGTTCGCCCTGGCCTTGACCGAGGAAATTGCCGAGCTGACCAGCATGAGGGAGTTCCGCAAGCACACCATGCCGGCAAGAGAACGCTACAAGTTATTGCTGGAGGAATACCCGGAACTGGTTAAACGGGTGCCGGATAATCAACTGGCATCATGGCTCGGTGTTGTGCCGGCGACCTTCTCTCGCCTCAAAACCGCAACTGCGAAGAGCCGGCCCTGAAACCAACCGGATACCGCATAAAAAAGGGCAGCAAGCTCTCGCCTGCTGCCCTGGAAAACGCTCAACGCTTTGCTAAAACTTCAGGTTCAACCGTGCAGTTTTACTGCCAGCTCGGCAACGTGCTTACCCTGGAAACGGGCAATAGCCAACTCTTTCTCGCTGGGCTGCCGTGAGCCGTCTCCACCTGCGATGGTTGACGCTCCGTAGGGAGTCCCACCATTCACTTCCGAGATATCGAAGAACTCCGGGATGCCGTAGCCCAGGGGCACAATGACCATGCCGTGGTGGGCCAGTGTGGTCCAGAATGAGCTGATGGTATGCTCCTGCCCGCCACCGGTGCCTGTGGAGGTAAACACACTGGCCACCTTGCCGTGAAGCTTGCCTTCGGCCCACAAACCGCCTGTCTGATCCAGGAAGTTGCGCATCTGCCCGGCCATGTTGCCGAACCGGGTGGGCGTACCGAAGATGATGGCGTCGTACTCTGCCAACTCTTTCGGATCGGCTACCGGAGCTTCCTGGTCCGCCTTGCCGCCGGCACCCAGAAACGCCTGATCGGCCATGGTTTCCGGTACGCGTTTGATCGTGACGTCTACACCGCTAACCTCTTTGGCGCCTTCGGCGATGGTGTTTGCCATTGTTTCGATATGGCCATACATCGAATAGTAGAGCACAAGTACTTTTGCCATCGGGAGAACCTCCTCTGTCTGTGATCGGATATACGCATGCTAACCAGTGGCAGACTCGAGAGAAATCGGAAGTTTTCCGACAGGTCGTTCAGTTTTTCTGAACAGGGTCACAGGATGTTCACGATCAGCCATTGCGTACAGGTGTACGCTGAAGTATTTTATGGCCATGACTTATACGGAAGACCGCTCAGTGACAGCAACCCCATCCCTCGCAAAGAATAACCATCACCGCATTGAAGAGTGGCTGAACAGCGCCACTCACGGGCTCGGCGCGATATTGAGCGTGATTGGCACGGCCGCATTGATCGTGGGTGCCAGTCAATTCGGAGATGCCTGGAAGATTGTCAGTTTCAGTATTTTCGGCGCGTCCCTGATTCTTCTCTATCTGGCTTCTGCCCTGTACCACGGTGCCCAACGGCCAGAACTGAAAAGGGCGTTCAAAACCCTTGATCATTGCGCCATTTTTCTGCTGATCGCCGGCACCTACACGCCGTTTCTGCTCGTGAACATGCGTGGCACGGTGGGCTGGACACTGTTTGCGGTGATCTGGTCACTGGCGATCACCGGCGTGGTTCTGAAGGTTATTTTTAAAAACCGCTTCAAGCTCGCGAGGGTTGGCATCTACGTGGCCATGGGCTGGCTGATCACGTTCGCCTCATCCGATCTGGTGGCCAACCTGAGTGAAACAGCCCTGAACCTGACGATTGCCGGCGGCATTGTGTACACCGCCGGTGTCGCCTTCTATCTGGCCGACCGCATACCTTACATGCATGCGATCTGGCACCTGTTCGTAATCGGCGGCAGCGCCTGCCACTTCAGTGCCATCTATTTTGGCGTCCTACCCCACACGGCGTGATCAGAACGCCCAAACCATCGCCATCAGCACGCCCCATGCCAGCAAAGACGCCGACATAACGGTGTAGGTGGCGGACATAACCACCACATCATTATCGCTTCGCTCGCAGAATGAGCGAACGCCCTGGTACACCAGCGCACAGGACAGGAACAAGGCGGCAAACACCGCCACAACGCTGACTGCCAGAACAGGCACCAGCAGTGCCAGTGATGACAGCCAGAGCGGTAGCGGCGCAATTGCAGCCAGCAAATAGGCATCCTGATAACTGATTTTCAGTTGATGACTGCCCATGACGGCATGGATCAGCCAGCCCATCACGAAGAACGTGAGTAACTCTGCCAGGAAAAGGATCGTGGTGATGAACCGCCACTCCTTGCCTCCGAATCCCTGCATGAAGGCGTCTCCGTAATGCGTGCCGGCATAGTAGAGCAGCACCGGCGGCAGAAACGACATCGGCACTACCACCACCCACGCCAGGAACGGAATAGACAGCTCAAGGCGCCGCAACTCCGACCAGGCGCCATTGCCGGAAAATGGTAGACGGGCAAGTTGTGTAATATTCATGATGCACCTTTAAAATGTTTCCCGCGTTATTTTTACTGATAGTTTCGGGAGTCCTGAGGGTCAAGAATGCGGCATGACCTAGAGCAACTCACGCCCGCCCGGGTGGAAATGATTGGCTACCTCCACTGCGCTGACAACCGGCTTGCCTACCCCCTTCGGATTATCACCATCATATATTTCTGATTTAAAACACTTTTTAGACACCGAAACAGCCCTCAAAGAGCGTATAAAAACCGGCCGCTCACCCCGCAGCCTTGTCCTTGAGCAATATCAAGAATTAGTCCCCCTCCTGCTTTGCACAATGGCACAAAGCCCTGAAGCCCCTGAGCGGAGTCAAAGGGTCATGCAAACCGAGGAGCACGAATCATGGCTAACAGTACAGCGAGCGCCGGCAACATTGGCGCGAGGAACAGGACCAACGCAGACATCGATAACTGGGATGTCGAGAGCGAAGAATTCTGGGAGCGGGAGGGCAAGCGCATTGCTTCCCGCAACCTGTGGATTTCCATCCCCAGCCTGCTGATGGGCTTTGCCGTCTGGCTGATGTGGGGAATGATTACCACCCAGATGAAGAACCTGGGCTTTCCTTTCAGTATTGAGCAACTGTTTACACTGTCTGCGATTGCAGGGCTGTCTGGTGCCACCCTGCGGATCCCCGCGTCGTTCATGATCAAGATCGCCGGCGGACGAAACACGGTGTTCCTGACCACCGCCCTGCTGATGATTCCTGCTGCCGGTACCGGCATCGCCCTGATGAACCCGGATACACCGTTTATCGTGTTCCAGGCCCTGGCACTGCTCTCCGGTATCGGCGGCGGTAACTTTGCCTGCTCCATGAGCAACATCAGTACCTTCTACCCGAAAAGCAAGCAAGGTTATGGCCTGGGGATGAACGCCGGTCTCGGTAACTTCGGCGTCACCACCATGCAGGTGGTCATCCCACTGGTCATGACCGTGGGTATCTTCGGCGCCCTGGCCGGTGATCCGATGCAGCTGCAAAGCCCCAGCGGCACCCTGATTGGCCGGATTGAGGCAGGCACCGACACCTGGATCCAGAACGCCGGCTTTATCTGGCTGGTGTTCCTGATTCCGCTGGCGTTTGCCGGCTGGTTTGGCATGAACAACCTGAAAGTGGTTACCCCGAATCCGGGCAACCCGCTCTCGGCCTTCGGCAAGATTCTGGGGCTCTATGGCGTGGGCATTCTCGCCTCTATTGCAGGCGTCTGGGCCCTCAGCGTACTGAACATGTGGCTGGCCCTGCCACTGACCATCGTGCTCACACTGATTCTTCTGCGACTGATCCCCGGCGATATCAAGCCCAACATCCAGGCCCAGTTCGCGATCTTCAGCAACAAGCACACCTGGTCCATGACCGTGCTCTACATCCTCACATTCGGTTCGTTTATCGGCTTCTCCGCTGCCCTGCCGCTGTCCATTACCGTTATCTTCGGCAACATGATGGAAGTGGCGGCCGATGGCACGGTAACCCGTGTAGTCAACCCTGATGCGCCGAGCGCACTGACCTGGGCCTGGATGGGGCCGTTTGTCGGCGCACTGATTCGCCCGGTGGGCGGCTGGATTTCCGACAAGGTGGGCGGATCTATCGTTACCCAGATCATCTCGGTTGTGATGGTGGCAGCCTCTGTGGCCACCGGCTATGTGATGATGCTGGCCTACAACTCCACCGATCCAAACACCTACTTTGCGCCGTTCCTGATCCTGTTCATCATCATGTTTGCGGCCAGCGGTATCGGTAACGGCTCCACCTTCCGCAGCATCGGCTTCATCTTCAACCAGCAGCAGAAAGGCCCGGTTCTGGGCTGGACCTCCGCGGTTGCCGCCTACGGTGCATTCATCGCCCCGCGGGTGATGGGCCAGGAAATCCAGGCCGGCACTCCGGAGGTGGCCATGTACGGGTTTGCGGTATTCTATGCACTCTGTCTGGTGGTTAACTGGTGGTTCTACCTGCGCAAGGATGCGTATATCAAGAACCCCTGACACCGGGTTCAGGTAACAGCCGGCGTCCGTGAAGGGCGCCGGTTTTTTTATGCCTGCTTTCCATCAAGGGCTACCTCCCTATCTGCACAAAATGACGCACACGCTGGCAAATGCTAGATTCAGGATATTGGATTTAATCCCGACAGAACCAGGGAGCCTGCCATGTCCTTCGAAGAGCTCTTCGACGCGAGCTACGAACGTGTCCTTCAGACCCCACCCGAGGTCCCTGATTTCTTTGAAGCCTTCTATCGCCGGTTCCTGATGTCTTCTCCGGAGGTCCGGGCACTGTTTCGCAATACCGATATGGCCGTTCAGCGGAGTATGCTGAAGAAATCCTTTTTCAGCCTCCTAGCCTTTTACGCCAGCGGCAACGTTGACGATGTCCTTCATCGAATTGCCTGCCTGCACAGCGCCCGCCATCTGAGCATCAAGCCCTACCTCTACGACCTCTGGCTCGACTGCCTGACGGACACCCTAAGAGCCTATGACCAGGAGTGCAGCGACGATATCGAACTGGCCTGGCGGTTGGTTCTGAGCCCTGGAATCACCTACATGAAATTCGGCTACGACCACTTCTGATCCGTGGGCACAGTAGGACAGGCTTGCCCCCGAAATGATGTCCCTTCAAACGCAAAAAAGCCGCCGGGCAATGCCTCGGCGGCCTCTTCTTCAACAGTTCCGGGTTAGCTGGTAGCGGCAGCCTGCCGGCGACGCTCTTCCTCTTCGATCTGGAGATCAACAGAGGACACCTGGTATTCGTCGGCAAAGCCTGACTCCGGCTCCTTCAGCCACATGATGCACAGCAACCAGCTGATAAACGCGCCACCAGCAATGATGTAGAAGAACTGGGTCGGGGTTACGAAGGTGAAGATGGTGAGGTACACCACCGCACCCACGTTGCCATAAGCGCCCGCCATGCCGGAGATCTGCCCGGTAAGACGCCGCTTGATGGAGGGAATAATGCCAAAGGTTGCGCCCTCGGCACCCTGCACGAAGAACGAGGTGAATACAGTAATGCCCACGGCAATAATCAACGGCCAGTTGGAGTTCATCAGGCCCATTAGCGCGAAGCCGACAGAGATGCCGAACATGTAGCTGAGCATCACAAACCGGCGGTTGCCCATGCGGTCTGAAACCAGGCCACCCATGGGGCGCGCCACCAGGTTCACGAAGGCAAAGGAGGCAGCGATAAGGCCGGCGGCCGTCGCACTCAGGCTCCAGGTTTCCTCAAAGAACATCGGCAGCATGGACACCACCGCCAGCTCGGCACCAAAGTTGGCGAAGTAAGTGCTGTTCAACGCTGCCACGCTGTTAAACGGGTACTTGTCATCCTCGGGCACGCCCTGTTTCAGCAAGGGAACGTTTACCCTGAGAATCTGGATGATCTGGTAACACACGATGGCGACAATCACTGCGTAACAAATAGCGGCTCCGGTAGCACTCAGATACCCCATGTTCTCGATGCGCCATACCAGAATGCCCAGAACGCCCACCAGGGGAATGGTCCACAGGATCAGCTTGATCATATCGCCCCAGCTGCTGACTTCCAGAGCCACGGCCTTGCGCGGCTTGCGATGAACGGTGCCGACAGGGCCGTCGGTAATCGCGAACCAGTAATAGATGCCGTAGCCGGCCATCACAATCGCACTCTGGGCGATGGCCCAGCGCCAGCCGTCCTCACCACCGTACATGTGCAGTGCAATGGTTGGCAGTGTGATGGCTGCAGCGGCAGAGCCGAAATTGCCCCAACCGGCATAGAAGCCTTCGGCAAAGCCGATGTCTTTCGGCTTGAACCACATGGCGGTCATGTGAATACCCACCACAAAGCTGGCGCCGATGGAGCTGAGCACCAGGCGGCTGACCAGGAGCTGGGTCATGGTGTTACCAAATGCAAACACCAGCGCCGGGATGGACATCAGCACCATCAGAACGGAGAACACGCGACGGGGACCAAAGCGGTCCAGGGCCATGCCCACAATGATCCGGGCAGGAATGGTCAGCGCCACGTTACAGATGGCAAACAGGCGGAGGTCATCGGCGGTCAGCCAGTCGACGCTTTTAAGCATGCTTGACGCCAGCGGCGCCATGTTGAACCACACGTAGAACGTGATAAAGAATGCGATCCAGGTCAGGTGCAGCGCCCTGACTTCCGGATTCTTGACGTGGAAAACGTCTGCGACTTTCATGTCAGCCTCCCTGGGCTTTCAGGTACAGAAACGGTTATGGCCAGACTCAACGGCTGGGCAGAATAAGAAGCGGGCACTGGATGCGGCGGGCAAGGAAGGAACTCACGCTGCCGAAGGTCATGTAATCCAGTTCGTCCACGAAATAGGTCAGTGAGCGGGCAATGAAGCCACCGTCGGGCTCGTGGCTGTGGCGTGCGATAACCAGCATCTCCGGGTGGACCTTCTTTTCCGCGGCGAACAGCAGCATCTTTCTCGGGTCGCCCTCCAGAAGCATGTTCTCAGCAGAGACCTGCTCCTGCTCGCAGACCTCCATCGCCTCAGCCAGGTGGTTTTTGAGCTCTGTCACTTCTTGCTGGAACATGTCCTCGTTTCCAGAGGTGATGTCCCGCGGATTCTCGGCAACTGCAACCAGGGTGATGACGGGTTTGAGATCGCGAAACATGGTGATGGTCTGAGCCAGTGCCAACCTGGCATTTCGCGAGCCGTCGTAGGCAATCATGATTTTCATTTTGGGTTCTCCCGAGGGCGTTTTCGGCGCCCTTTCAAAAGTCATTTCAAGGGGCATCCATTGATATCTGTCAGCATTAGCCCACACTCCGGCGCCGCCCATAATTGACGTAAATCAACCCTGACAACGCGTACCCCACGAGAGAAATCAAGGGTCTATCCCCTGCCCCCTAAAAGCCTCAGATTGCCTACCACCACTGCACCCAGCAGGAGGTACCTCCAATGCCCCGCATGGAAAAACCCTGTTTTTGGTATGGTTTAAGAGGTGCTTTCAGACAGCACTCGATGGATACCTGAAAGGAGGGGAAACATGGCTATTAGCCCGTCAAAACCCGAGCAATATCGCGCGCTGGGTTTATCCACTTTCGCCTTCACCCTGTGCTTTGCGGTGTGGACGATTTTCTCCATCATCGGGATTCGCATCAGCGAGGATCTCGGGCTGTCGGATACCCAGTTGGGTCTGCTAATGGCCACCCCCATTCTTACCGGCTCGATAAGTCGACTTTTCCTGGGCATATGGACAGACCGGTACGGCGGCCGCTGGGTCTTCGGCATTCTGATGCTTACGACCGCCGCCTGCGTGTACCTGCTCACCTTCGCAACCACTTACCTCATGCTGTTGGTAGGTGCCCTGGGCGTTGGGCTGGCAGGTGGTGCCTTTATCGTGGGGGTTGCCTACACGGCGGCCTGGTTTGAACCGGAGCGTCAGGGCACGGCACTGGGCATTTTCGGGGCGGGCAATGTGGGCGCAGCGGTGACCAATTTCGGGGCTCCGTTCCTGCTGGTGGCATTCGGCTGGGAAAGCACCGCGCAGATCTACGCCACGGTGCTGGCGATCATGGGCGTCGTTTTCATTCTGCTGGCCAAGGAAGATCCCATGGCGGCAGAGCGGGCTGGCAGCAAGTCCAAGTCTTTTCTGGAGCAGATGGAGCCTCTGCGGGAGCTGAGAGTCTGGCGCTTTGCCCTGTACTACTTCTTTGTGTTCGGCGCCTTTGTGGCTTTGGCGCTCTGGCTGCCGCACTTCCTGATTGGCGTTTACGGCCTGGATATCAAAACCGCCGGCATCATTGCCGCGCTCTACACCATTCCGGCCTCCCTGTTCCGGATTCTCGGCGGCTGGATGTCTGACCGTTTCGGCGCCCGTCGAGTAATGTACTGGACCTTCGGTGCGTCGGTTCTGTGCACGTTTCTGCTGAGCTATCCGCCCACCGACTACGTCGTTCAGGGCATTGATGGCGATATCCGCTTTACCCTGGCCATGAACCTGCCCATGTTCGTGGCGCTGATCTTTATCCTCGGATTCTTTATGTCCCTGGGCAAGGCAGCGGTGTACAAACACATTCCGGTTTACTACCCCATGCATGTCGGCGCCGTAGGCGGTGTGGTCGGCATGATTGGCGGGCTTGGAGGATTTATCCTGCCACTGACCTTCGGTGTACTGAACGACCTTACGGGCATCTGGCAGAGCTGCTTTATGCTGATGTTTGTGATCGTTGCAGCTGCCCTGGCGTGGATGCACTACGCGATCCGCTCTGCCGAGCGGGTGGAGTGGGCCGCCAACGAGGAAAGAACGGATTTGCCGGAACTGGCCTCGCCACAGCTGTTTTATCCACTGAACCGGAAAAAACCCAAAGAACCTCTGGCGCCACCGCCAACAGCCGGCCAATCCTGACGCCGCTTGATTGATTGCCCCTCGTTGCCCCGCACTGCGGGGCTTTTTCGTATAATCGCGGGGACTGGAATGAGGCTGATTCGGTAAATGGGAGAAACATCATGGCCAAGTGGCTGGTTAAATCAGAACCCGCGGAATGTGGCATTGAGGATTTTGCCAAAGCCCCGGACGGGGTGATCCCGTGGGACGGCGTGCGTAACTACCAGGCCCGGAATTTCCTGGCCCAAATGGCAGAGGGCGACGAAGTTTTCCTCTATCACTCCAGCTGCAAGCACATCGGGATTGCCGGAATAGTCAAGGTTGTTCGCAGCGGTTATCCGGACCCAACCCAGTTTGACCCGGAATCGCCCTACTACGATGGCAAGAGCACGAAGGAGAAGCCTCGCTGGCAAGCTGTCGACATGAAGTATGTTCGCACCCTGCCAAGGTTGATCCCGCTGGCGGAGCTGAAATCCATGGCCGGGCTCGAAGACCTGCCCCTGGTTCGCAAAGGTAACCGGCTATCCGTCATGCCTGTCAGTGATGAGGATTGGCAGATCATCCTGGGCCAGGCGGGCTGAGACCAGGGATCTGCCATCGGCGCGTCACTCGTCGTGGGGAATTGGATCCGGGCTCCGGTCCCAGCCCACCAGTGCCAGCGTAGCCACCACGCCAATCAACAGCCCCATCCACGGCTCAAAGAACGCCAGGGCGGCGCCAATCAGAACCACCGTGCCCCGGGAAGCATTATCCCTCGGGATCGACATGGCAATGTAAGCGCAGGCAAAGCCGGTAAGCACCAGGGTCAGCGACAGGGCAACACCCAGCAACGGTTTGAGCCCGGTCAGCAGTGGCAACAGGAAGAAGATAAACGGCAGGCCCATCAGGTAGTAGGAGGCCAGGCCGCTGTGCAGGCTGTTCATCGCCTTCGGCCCCTGCTTCCAGCGTTGCACCACAATCACGTGCACGCCAGTCCAGACGGCGCCCTGGGTCGGGAAAAAGGGCGCCACAATACCCATGATGGCGTTGCGGATCGACAGGGAGAAATGAGTGCGGTTGAGGTTGATATCCACATGCTCATCCTTGCGCACCTTCAAGCCTTCCCGCAGGACTTCGTTACCGGTAACCAGATCGCCGAACAGAATGATGTAGGCAATCAGCGCCAGGGGAATGCTCTGGAGAATCATTTCCTGGGACGGCCAGCCAATGGCCAGCGGAGACACTTTCGCCAGGGCCTCACCCAGAGGTGGCACCAGGAACCCCCACTGGATATCGAAGGTCACCTCGCCCACCAGTGGTCCGACGATGGCCGCGGCCAGGAAGCCCGGCAGCAGGCCCAGGGCTCCCAGCATGAAGAAGAAACGGCTCCGTTCCTTGAGCTTCTGCATCGGGATCGAGAAAGTGAATATCAGGCAGATGGCGCAGGCAAGCCCCGTGGCAATGGGCTGCTCAAGCAGAAAGCGTTCGGCGTCATCCACGAAGACCCGCTTAAGCGCGGCAATCGAGGCGCCCAGGATAATACCCGCCTTGAGGGTGTCGGGCAGCCAGATCACAAAGCGCCGGCCCAGGCCGGTAATCCCGAGAAACAGCACAAGGGTGGCGAATACCAGACTCAAGGCGGTCATTGCCTGGAAGCGGCTGACCGGGTCCTCATAGCCGCCTATCACAAACGCCAGAATCAGGGGTAACGCCGGGGTAATCCAGCCTCCCGCGTAGGGCTCGCCGAAAAAGATCACCGCCGAGGCAATCAGGGAGGCGTGAATCATGGATAACGCCACGGCTTCTTCAAAGCTCAGACCAAAGAAGGCGGTCATAACGGGGATCAGCGCCAGGCCTGTGGCGGCGGAAACAAACAGCCCCTGCAGGAACTCGGACCAGCACAGGCGCGTGTGGTAAAACGGCACGCGGAAAGTGAACGGCCCCCAGCGCCAGCCGGCTAACTCCGGTCTATCTTCCATGGAATGTCACTCGCTTATTGGTTTTGTTGTTTGTGACCTGATTATGGGAAGGGTTTGCCCATCGCACGAATGAATATTTCTGATCAAGCTGAATAAATCCTGCTAATTGCCTCCAGTTACGCGGTACAACAGGTTTCGCCTGTCATTCAGGCTATCCAATTGCGTCCCGGCCCTTTAGAATTCGGCCTTCCCCGAATTATCTGGAGCCGCCGCCTGCCATGTCGTCCCAATTAAGCCCCGCCTCCGGTTTCGAGAAACTCCGCCACATTGAATCCAGCAAGATTTTTCAGGGCGCAGTCATCACCATCATCATCCTGTCGGCCCTGACCATTGGCGCCAAAACCTATGATCTGCCACCCCTGGTGGAGAAGTCGCTGATCCTCATGGACAACGCCATCACCCTGTTTTTCCTGGTGGAGATCCTGTTCCGCTTTGGTGTGTGCGCCAACAAAAAGCGATTTCTGTTCGACGGCTGGAACCTGTTCGACACCCTGGTGGTGATCGGCAGCCTGATTCCTCTGGATAACTCCGAAGCGGTTTTGCTGGGGCGTCTGTTGCGGGTGTTCCGGGTGTTGCGTCTAGTGTCTGTGGTTCCGGAGCTCCGGTTCCTGATCAACTCGCTGTTAAAAGCGATTCCGCGCATGGGCTATATCGCCCTGCTGATGTTTATCATTTTCTATATCTACGCGGCCATGGGCTCGATGTTCTTCGCCAGCGTCGATGAGGAGCTCTGGGGCGACGTGGCCATTGCCATGCTGACCCTGTTCCGAGTGGCCACCTTCGAGGACTGGACGGACGTGATGTACGCCACCATGGAGCAATACCCGCTCAGCTGGGTTTTCTACATCACCTTTATTTTCCTGACAGCGTTTGTATTCCTGAACATGATGATCGGGGCGATCCTGGAGGTCATGAGCGAGGAGCAGAACGCCAAGCAGGCCCAGAAGGCCCATGATGAGCGGGATGAGATTGCCCGCCAGCTCCAGGCCGTTCAGGTTCAACTGGCGGAGCTGACGAAGCAGATCAGCGACAAGCGCTGACTCAGAATGGCTTGGTCATGGCCAGATGCAGGATGGCGCTCACCTGCACCAGAGCGAGTACCGCAGCGGAAATCCGAACGGGCTTGCCGAGGGTGGTTTTCAGGGCAAAGACGCCGGCAATGATGTAGCCGAACAGCAAGACAATTTTGGCAATCAGCCACCCGGGCATGGCCGAAGCGTACCCGGCCACAAAAACCAGTGAGATCGCCGCCACCAGCAGAATGGTGTCGTTGATGTGGGGGATAAACCGAAGCGGTGTCTGGCGCCAGCCTGGTCTTCCAACAGCGTCCAGCAGCAGACGCAGGGCAAACAGGGTGATGGTCAGGTACGCGGTGGTCATGTGCAGGTGCTTCAGAATCATGTACGACGTCATGGAATTTCCTTTGTGACTGAATGGCTTGCGGCCATTGTACGCAATCTACCCCCAAGCAGGTATGGTTAACGAAGGTGGCAGGGTTTAACATATACCAAGAATACATGTATATGGGAGACATCTATGCAGGCCATTCCAACATCCCCTGAACGGGCGTCTGCCAGCGTCGGTCAGTTATTTTCCTATCCTTTCAGGATTTTCTTTCTGTCGATGACCGTTCTGGCCCTTGCCGCCATTCCGCTCTGGGTGATGCAGGTAAACGGTGTTATCAACCTACCGCTGGCCATGCCCGGTTTGTTCTGGCACCAGCACGAGATGCTGTTCGGTTTTTTGTCGGCAGCAATCGCGGGGTTCCTGCTAACCGCAGTGTGCGTCTGGACTCAGACGGAACGCACCCACGGATTCAGATTGGTGCTGCTCTGGGGTGTCTGGCTGGCTGGCCGTCTGCTGCTGGCAACCGGTGCCGAACTGCCTTACTGGCTGGTTCAGGGCGTGAATCTGGCATTCCTGCCCCTGGTTATGGTGGATGCCGGCTGGCGAATCTGGCACGCGCGGCAAAAACGGCAACTGATGATCATGGTGGTTCTCGGCCTGCTCTGGCTGATGCAGATCGGCTTTGTAACCCGGCTCGACATGGCCTTCAGCTATGGCGCCCTGATCATGGCCATGGCACTGATCAGCATTATCGGTGGTCGCATCACTCCGGCATTTTCAACCGGATGGCTGCGCCAGCGGGGCCTCGACAGCACCGCAGTGAAAACGGTGCCCGCGCTGGATATGGCAACTGTATTCAGCCTGATTCTGCTGATGGCATCACTGGTCACCGGCTGGCAAACCGTGACCGGTGTGCTGGCCCTGCTGTCTGGCGTGCTTATGCTTGTGCGTCTTGCTG
Source organism: Marinobacter maroccanus (assembly GCF_002933275.1). Taxonomy (GTDB): domain Bacteria; phylum Pseudomonadota; class Gammaproteobacteria; order Pseudomonadales; family Oleiphilaceae; genus Marinobacter; species Marinobacter maroccanus. Next base: position 39,634 of record NZ_PSSX01000006.1, on the reverse strand, counting down.
GCTGGAAAGGCTGGCTCGTTCGCCAGGAACCACTGCTCTGGATTCTGCACCTGTCAATACTTTGGGTGCCGGTGTCCCTGTTCCTGCTGGCGGGTACATTGTTCGCAGGCTGGCCTTCCAACGCCTGGAGTCACGCCGCCGGAACCGGCGCGGTCGCGTGCCTGATTCTCGGGGTCATTGCCCGGGTCGCCCTCGGCCACAGCGGCAGACCCCTGGTGCTGCCCAAAGGCATGGTGCTTGCGTTCGTTGCAATTCATCTAGCCGCACTGATACGGGTGCTCACAGCATTCGAAATCATTCCCTGGCACCCCGGGATTGGCAGCAGCACCCTGCTCTGGTTGTTTGCCTTCGGTATGTTCCTGTACCGGTACACCGGCATCCTGGCCAGCCCAAGGCCTGATGGCCGCGAAGGTTGAGTCGCTTCCAAGGCGGAAGAAAACCGACCTTGTCGCTCATTAAACAGACCAAAAAGTCCCAATCCGGGAACTCCAAAGCGGCAATCATCCACTAAAGGTCAATAGCTCCTCGCGAAATTCGAGCTAAAGTATGAGGAAATCATTTTGTAACAGAGATACTGGCACTATGAACCCGGATCATTTTGATAAAGAAGACCTGATCAAATGCGGCCACGGCGAGCTCTTTCCTGGCTCCATGCGTCTACCCATCAATGAAATGCTGATGTTTGACCGCGTCACGCATATCGCTGACGACGACGGCCTCTACGGCAAGGGCAGCCTGGTAGCGGAGCTCGACATCAATCCGGACCTGTGGTTCTTCAAGGTGCACTTTGTTGACGATCCCGTGATGCCGGGCTGTCTTGGCCTGGACGCCATGTGGCAGTTGGTAGGTTTCTTCCTGGCCTGGGGTGGCGGTGAAGGCAAGGGTCGCGCCCTGGGCGCTGGTGAAGTGAAGTTTACCGGCCAGGTGTTGCCCACAGCCAAGAAGGTTACTTACCGTCTGGATCTCAAGCGCGTGATCAGACGCAAGCTGACCATGGCAATCGCTGATGGCCGGATGGAAGTAGACGGCCGGGAAATCTACACTGCCAAAGACCTGCGGGTTGGCATGTTCACCTCGACCGATGATTTTTAGGAGTTAACAGGATGCGTCGTGTTGTAATCACCGGTATGGGCATAGTTTCCAGCCTTGGTACCAACCAGAAGGAAGTCGCCCAGTCACTCAAGGAATCCCGTTCCGGCATCGGTTTCAGCGATGAAGCCCGGGATAACGGTCTGCGCAGCCACATATGCGGCCAGATCAACCTGAACCTGCCCGAACTGATTGACCGGAAACTTTGGCGTTTCATGTGCCCGGCTTCTGGCTATACCTATCTGGCAATGCTCGAAGCCATCGAACAGGCCGGGCTGACCGACGAGCACATCAAGGCAGATACCACCGGTATTATCTTTGGCCAGGGTGGCGCCTCGACGGTTGAGCTTCTCGACTCCATCGACACCCATCGCGACCGCGGCATCCGCCGGGTTGGCCCCTATCGTGTGCCCCGCACCATGGGCAGTGCCATTAACGCGTCACTGGCAACCGGGTTCGGCATTCGTGGCATCAACTACGGCATCACCTCTGCCTGCGCCACCAGCGCGCATTCCATTGGCCATGCCGCGGACCTTATCGCTCTCGGGCGCCAGGATGTGATGTTTGCCGGCGGCGGCGAGGATATCCACTGGACCCTCAGCCTTCTGTTCGATGCCATGGGCGCTCTGTCGACCAAATACAACGACACCCCGGAAATGGCTTCGCGCACCTATGACGCGAACCGCGACGGCTTCGTCATTTCTGGTGGTGGCGGTGTGCTGGCTCTCGAAGCGCTGGAGCACGCGGAAGCGCGGGGCGCAAATATACTGGCAGAGCTCGTCGGCTTCGGTGCAACTTCCGATGGCGCAGACATGGTTGCCCCGAGTGGCGAGGGCGCAGTGCGCTGCATGAAGCAGGCGATGAAGAATCTGGATGGCGAAATCAGCTACGTGAACACTCACGGCACCAGCACCCCGGCCGGGGATATCACCGAGCTGAAAGCCCTGAAAGAGACGTTTGGCGACAAAATACCGCCATTAAGCTCCACCAAACCCCTTTGCGGCCATGCCCTGGGCGCGGCGGGCGTACATGAGGCTATTTACAGCCTGATCATGCTGCGTGAAGGCTTTATTGCTCCGTCAGCAAATATCCAGAGCCTGGACGAGGGAGCCGAAGGCTACCCGATCGTACGGGAACGCATGGATAACCAGAAACTGGACCTGGTGATGAGCAACAGCTTTGGCTTTGGCGGCACCAATGCCTCTCTGGTGTTCAAAAAGGTCTGATCCGGATCAGGACAGCCTGACCGAGCGATATTCAGCCGGGGATGTACCCATCCAGCGCTTGAAAGCCCGGCTGAATGCGCTCAACTCCGAAAAACCGAGCTGCTCGGCAATCTCCACCAGCGGCTTGGTCTTGTCCTGCATGTAGGTCAGCGCCTGCCTGCGGCGAACATCCTCCAGCAAACGGGCGAATGTCAGCCCTTCACGCTTCAACTTCTTGTGCAGCGTGTAGCGACTCATATGCAGCTGCGACGCCACGACTTCCACACCAACTTTGCCACGAGCAAGCTGTACACTGATCAGGGAACTGACCCTGACACTCAGCGAAGCCCGCGCCACCTCTGGCGTCAGAGGCTTTAATGCCATCTGGAACTCCTCCTTTGCAACGCTTCGGCCCGAAAACCGGAACCGTGAGCGTACACATGTTAGCCGAAAACAATCAATACGACCTTTGAGCAGGATCAAGGGAACGTCCGTTAGCATGGGGCAAAATGCCCCGCTTTCAGAATCGCCAGGAGCCACTATGAACACCCCGGAACTGCTCGCCCCCGCCGGCACCCCTGAACATCTGGAAACCGCCTTTGCCTATGGCGCCGATGCGGTCTACGCCGGCCAGCCCCGCTATTCGCTGAGAGTAAGAAACAACAGTTTCAAAGATGTTGCAGCCCTCGGCGCCGGCATTGAACGGGCCCACGAAATCGGTAAACAGTTCTACCTTGTCTCCAACATAGCACCTCACAACGATAAGGTACGGTCCTATCTCAGGGATCTGGCACCGGTACTGGAACAAAAACCCGACGCCCTGATCATGTCTGACCCCGGCCTGATCATGCTGGTGCGGGAAAAATGGCCAGACCAGCCCATCCATCTCTCGGTACAGGCCAACGCGGTGAACTGGGCAACCGTCGAGTTCTGGCGCCGTCAGGGAATCAGCCGGGTCATCCTGTCCAGGGAACTGGCCCTGAATGAAATTCGCGAGATCCGCGACCGGGTGCCGGATATGGAACTGGAAGTCTTCGTACACGGCGCTCTGTGCATGGCCTACTCCGGCCGCTGCCTGCTCTCCGGCTACATGAACCACCGGGATGCCAACCAGGGTGCCTGCACCAACGCCTGCCGCTGGAACTACAAGCAGGTAGAGCACGGTCATGACCAGACCGGCGACCTGATCGCCACCTGTGGCAGCGGCGACGGACAGGAAGTGGCGCCAAAGGAAATCCTGCTGGAAGAGCCCAACCGCCCGGGCGGATTCATTCCCGCCTACGAAGACGAGCACGGCACCTACATCATGAACTCAAAGGATTTGAGAGCCGTTCAGCATGTCGCCGAACTGGCAAAGTTGGGCGTGCACTCTCTGAAAATCGAAGGGCGAACAAAGAGTACCTACTACGTGGCCCGCACCACCCAGGTCTACCGCCGAGCCATCGACGAAGCCGCGCAGGGCAAGCCCTTCGACATGGGCCTGATGAACGAACTGGAAGCCCTCTCCAACCGGGGCTACACGGAAGGCTTCCTCCGCCGCCACCTCCCCCGCGAGTACCAGTCCTACGAAAAGGGCTCCTCATTCCTTGGCACCCAGCAGGTGGTCGGCACCATCACCGCTGCGAATGACCAGTGGCTCACCATCGACGTGAAAAACAAATTCGCACCCGGCGACCAACTGGAACTGATCAGCCCGGCCGGCAACATCCGGTTCTCGGCCAGCATCATGGAAAACCGAAACGGCCAGGCCATGGACTGTGCGCCTGGCAGCGGGCATATCGTTCGAATTCCAAAACCCGCTGATCTTCCACAGGCTCTGGAGCACAGTTACCTAACCAGAATCTTGCCCTCGGCGCATAGCAATTAGTCTGAGGCGGGGTGAGCGGGGTGTCTCCCCAGACTGTGTGTTGCCAGGGATGGCAACACCAAGCCCCCATGGATGGGTTCACGGCGTGTCTGGGGAGACACCCCGCTCACCCTGCCCTGCACTCACCTAAATAGCCCAGCTCTGCAATAACCAGACTATCAGCCTCATTGCCTACCCCTTAGTGCCCCAAAGGCCGATTAAGGTATAATCTCCCCACGCACAAATTAATACCTGACTATTTTACTATGGTATTGTATAATCGCTCGCCAGAAGCGATGGATCAAAGCTGCCTAATCTGCTTATTTTTCAATACCAGCTTTGGAAATCCGTCATCCAAAAAGCGATTGCAGGGCGTACTCACAGGATGAGCGACCACTGCAACACCCAAACTGATGACATCCGATCGGCAGCCCATTCTTGAGGCTGTCGGCGACACCAAGGGCGCAAGCCCGCGATGAGAGAATACGGAGCGACGATCATGGCGACCACCGACCAAGAGGTGAACGAGCTGATCAAACGGGAATACGAGCACGGATTCGTAACAGACATTGAATCCGACACGTTCGAACCCGGACTGAATGAAGACGTTATCGCCCGCCTGTCCGGCATCAAGAAAGAGCCGGAGTGGATGCTGGAGTGGCGTCTGAAAGCCTACCGTCGCTGGCTCGAGATGGACGAGCCGGACTGGGCCCACGTGGGCTACCCGAAAATCGACTACAACTCGATTTCCTACTATTCCGCGCCCAAGCGCAAGGAAGACATGCCCCAGAGCCTGGACGAAGTGGATCCGGAACTACTGAAAACCTACGAGAAGCTGGGCATTCCCCTGCACGAGCGCGAGAAGCTCGCGGGCGTGGCTGTGGATGCGGTTTTTGATTCCGTCTCCGTGGCAACCACATTCAAGGAACCGCTGGCCAAGGCCGGCGTGATCTTCTGCTCTATCTCCGAAGCGATTCAGGATTACCCGGAGCTGGTCAAAAAATACCTGGGCTCGGTAGTGCCCGCTGGTGACAACTTCTTCGCCGGCCTGAACTCCGCGGTCTTCTCCGATGGTACCTTTGTGTATGTACCCAAGGGCGTTCGCTGCCCCATGGAGCTGTCCACCTACTTCCGCATCAACGCGGCCAACACCGGCCAGTTCGAGCGTACCCTCATTATCGCCGAAGACAGCAGCTACGTAAGCTACCTTGAAGGCTGCACCGCGCCCATGCGGGACGAGAACCAGCTGCACGCTGCGGTTGTTGAGCTGGTGGCCCTGGACGACGCCCAGATCAAGTACTCCACCGTACAGAACTGGTACCCGGGCGACGAAGAAGGCAAAGGCGGCATCTTTAACTTCGTTACCAAGCGTGGCGCTGCCATCGGCAAGAACTCCAAGATCTCCTGGACCCAGGTCGAAACCGGCTCCGCGGTTACCTGGAAGTACCCGAGCTGCATCCTTCGGGGCGAGAACAGTGTTGGTGAGTTCTATTCTGTAGCGCTGACCAACAACTACCAGCAGGCCGACACCGGCACCAAGATGATCCACCTGGGCAAGAACACCTCCAGCACGATCATCTCCAAGGGTATTTCCGCAGGCAAGAGCTCCAACGCCTACCGCGGCCTGGTGAAATTCGGCCCGGGAGCGGAGGGCGCGCGTAACTTTACCCAGTGTGATTCGCTGCTGATCGGCGATCGCTGTGGCGCGCACACTTTCCCCTACATCGAGAGCAAGAACAAGTCGGCCATCGTCGAGCACGAGGCAACCACCTCCAAGGTCAGCGACGAGCAGATGTTCCTCTGCCGCCAGCGCGGTATCGACCCGGAACAGGCGGTCTCCATGATCGTGAACGGCTTCTGTAAGGAAGTCTTCAAGGAGCTGCCCATGGAGTTCGCTGTCGAAGCCGGCAAATTGCTCGAGGTGAGCCTCGAAGGCTCCGTTGGTTAACAGGACGGCTGACTCCCCGAGTCAGGGGCAAGCAACAGAATTCAGACGGTTAAATGAGAGAGACGCTACAAATGCTGAGCATCAAGAACCTGCACGCATCCGTTGAGGGCAAAGAAATCCTCAAGGGCATCAACCTGGAAATCAAGGCCGGGGAAGTTCACGCCATCATGGGCCCCAATGGCTCTGGTAAGAGCACCCTGTCGCAGGTGCTTGCAGGCAACGAAGCATTTGAAGTCACCGAGGGTGAGATCACCCTGAATGGCGAGAACCTGCTGGAACTTGAAACCGAAGAGCGCGCCCGTGAAGGCATCTTCCTGGCCTTCCAGTACCCGGTGGAAATTCCCGGCGTTAGCAACCTGCAGTTCCTGCGCACCGCCGTGAACGCCATGCGCCAGCACAAGGGTCAGGATGAGATGAACGCGGCCGAGTTCATGAAGCTCGCCAAAGAGATCTCCAAACAGGTGGATCTGGATCCGGCGTTCCTCAAGCGGGGTGTCAACGAAGGCTTCTCCGGTGGTGAGAAAAAGCGTAACGAGATCATGCAGGCGCTGCTGCTGCAGCCGAAGCTGGCAATTCTTGACGAGACCGATTCCGGCCTCGACATCGATGCCCTGAAGGTTGTTTCTGACGGCGTAAACGCGTTGCGTGCGGAAGACCGTGCCATCCTGATGGTGACCCACTACCAGCGTCTTCTGAACCACATCGTGCCGGATTACGTGCACGTTCTGGCTGGCGGCAAGATTATCAAATCCGGCGGCCGCGAACTGGCCCTGGAGCTGGAAGAACGCGGCTACGGCTGGCTGGGCATCAAGGATGAAGAAACTGCCGACAGTTCAGTCAATTAAGGAGTTCGCGGAATGAAACCAGCACCCACGCTTTCCACCGCGTTCCTGTATCCGGCCGGTCAGTCACTGCCTAAGCCCCTGCTCGCCCTGCGCAAGCAACGGGGAACCGCACTGGTCGACATGCCGTTGCCGACCCGGAAAACCGAAAACTGGAAGTACTCCAGCAAGTACCTGAAGCTGACCGACGACATGGCCATTTCCCTGCCGGCGGAAGGCAAGACCGGCAGCAGCCTGGCGGTGCCCGGCTACAAGGTCGCGTTTCTCAATGGCGTGATGATGCCGGAAGCCTGCGAATACCCGGATCTCGACGGCATCAGCATTCAGAGCTTCAGTGATCTGAGCGACGAGGAAGCCAGTGACCTGGCGGACCGTCTGGACAGCACCCTGGACAACAAGGCGGTCCAGATGGCCCGGCTGAACTCCGCGCGTTTTGAAGACGGCCTTCTGATTCGCCTCAAGCCGGAAGCCGTACTCGACCAGCCCCTGTTCATTGTTCACGAAGTAACGGCTGAGGCTAGCGGTTCCGCTTTCCCGCGTATTTTCGTGGATGCCGGTCGACACAGCCAGATTACCCTCGTTGAGGAATATATCTCCAGCGGCTCGGCCCAGGTGATGGTCAATACCGTTACCGAGTTCAATGTAACCGAAGGCGCCAACATCACCAGCATCCGCCTCAATATGGAAGGCGAGAATGTTCAGCACATCGGCTCCACCGGCGTCGTGCAGCAGCGCAGCTCCCGTTTTGAAAGCCACACGGTCGGCTTTGGCGGCCCCCTGCGCCGGCACGACCTTCAGGTCAGGCTGGAAGGCGAAGGCGCCGAGTGCAAGCTAAACGGCGTGGTTGTTACCCAGGGCAAGCAGCACTACGACAACCACACCACCATTGAGCACGTGGCTGCCCACTGCAACAGCGAGGAGACCTATCGCAACATTGCAGCAGATCAGTCCCATGCGGTTTTCAATGGCCGGATTCATATCCATCAGGACGCCCAGAAGTCCAATGCGGATATGAACAACAAGAACCTGCTGCTGTCCAACGGGGCAGAAATCGATACCAAGCCGGAACTAGAAATCTACGCCGATGACGTAAAGTGTGCCCACGGCGCAACCATCGGCCAGCTTAATGAGATTTCGCTGTTCTATCTGGTTTCACGGGGTATCGGCCGACGCGAGGCCAACGTCCTGCTCACCATGGCCTTTATCAACGAGCTGGTCGAGCAGATTCCGGTTGAAGCAGTGCGGGAGACGGTCCAGGGCCGGCTGAACCACTTCTTCGAACAGACATTCCAGGAGGCGTAACCGGTTATGACCGATCTGTCCGTGGCAAGCACCGCCAAGCGTACCACTTTTGATGTGGACGCGATTCGCCGGGATTTCCCGATCCTGTCACAGCAGGTGAACGGTAAACCCCTGGTGTATCTGGATAATGGTGCCTCGGCCCAGAAGCCGGAGGCCGTGCTTAAAGCCATGGATCGGTATTACCGTGAGATGCACTCCAATGTTCATCGCGGCGCCCATACACTCGGTGACCGGGCCACCGCCGCCTTCGAGGGCGCCCGTGAGACGGTCCGCAGCTTCCTGAATGCCGAAAGCACCCGGGAGATCATCTGGACCCGTGGTACGACCGAGGCCATCAATCTGGTTGCCAATGGCCTGGCTCCGCGCCTGAAGGCGGGCGACGAGATTCTGGTGAGCTACATGGAGCACCACGCCAATATCGTGCCCTGGCAGATGATTGCCGAACGCACAGGTGCGAAAGTGGTTCCTGTTCAGGTCACACCGGATGGCGAGCTGGACATGGAATCCTTTACCAGCCTGCTCAATGAAAAAACCCGGGTACTGGCCATCACCCACGTTTCCAATGTGCTTGGCACGGTGAACCCGGTCGCGGCCCTGATTGAACAGGCAAAAGCCCATGGCATCATTACCCTGGTGGATGGCGCCCAGGCGGTACCACATTACCAGCCGGATGTTCGGGCCCTGGGCTGTGACTTCTACGTGTTCTCCTCACATAAGCTGTTCGGCCCGACCGGTATTGGCATACTCTACGGCAAGGCCCAGTTGCTGGAGGAAATGCCTCCCTATCAGGGCGGCGGCGAGATGATCGAACTGGTGTCCTTCGAGCGGACCACCTGGAACACCCTGCCCTACAAATTTGAAGCCGGCACCCCGGCCATTGCCGAGGCGGTTGGGCTGGGAGCGGCCATCGATTACCTGAACGGCCTGGACCGCTCCGCCATGGAAGCGGCCGAGGCCGCCCTGCTTGAGCGGGCCAACCAGTTGGTTGAAACGGTCCCCGGCATGGAAATCATCGGCACCGCAAAACAGAAAGTGCCTGTCATGTCCTTTAAAATTGCCGGCCTGCACCCCAGTGATATAGGCACGTTGCTGGATCAGCAGGGTATTGCGATCCGCACCGGCCACCATTGCGCCATGCCGTTGATGGATTTCTATGGAGTTCCCGGTACAGCCCGGGCGTCATTCGCGTTCTACAATACACTGGACGAGGTGGATACATTGTTTACCGCCCTGCAGAAAGTCCAGCGTCTGTTTGCCTGATGGAGGTGGAATCATGACAGCCGAAGTCTTCACCCCGACCGTTGCCGTCACCATGACGCCCAGCGCGGTCAAGCACGTGCGCAAACAGCTGGAGAAAAAGCCGGAAGCCAAGGGCATTCGGCTGGCCATCAAAAAGAGTGGCTGCTCCGGCTTCAAATACGAAACCCAATGGGTGGAAGACGTCGCAGCCGACGACAAGGTGTTCCACATTGATGGCGTTGATGTCTTCGTTAAAGAGGAACACCTACCATTGGTAAACGGCATCGAGATTGATTTTGTCACTGAGGGCGTGAACTCCATGTTCCAGTTCCGCAATCCGAACGCCACCGCAGAATGCGGCTGCGGCGAGAGCTTTACCGTAGCGTAATCCCTCACTGAACATGTAGGTCGGATTAGCGCAGCGTAATCCGACACCAAAGATTGAAAAAAGCGAGGCCCGAACAGGCATGCAAGAAAGGGAAGTGGTCCTGACCAAACGCGAGGTGGAAGCCCGCCTTGTTCCTTCCGGAACCGAAATCATGATTCCGTCGGACACCTTTGTGACCATCACACAGTCACTGGGCGGCACCTTCACGGTCGCCGTGAACGGCAATCTCGCCCGGATTGAAGGCCACAATGCCGACGCGCTCGGCAAGAAACCCCTGGAAAGCAGCTTCGACACCCCTGAAGACGGCACGGTGAACGAAAACCAGGTCTGGGAAGCCATGCGGAACTGCTACGATCCGGAAATTCCCGTGAACGTGGTCGATCTGGGCCTGATCTACGATTGCAAGATTGAAAATGGCACCGAAGACGGCAACCATGTCTACGTCCTGATGACCCTGACCGCCGCCGGCTGTGGCATGGGCCCGGTGATTACCGAAGATGTGAAAACCAAGCTCGAGCACGTTCCCAACGTGGACAAGGTCACCGTTGAACTGACCTTCGATCCGCCCTGGAGCAACGATATGCTCACCGACGAAGCCAAACTCGAACTGGGAATGCTGTAAATGACTGCCAGTGAACAGACCTTTCTGAACAACCCCCTGGGTAAAGACACCACCCTCGAAGACGTTCTGGATGGCTTTGAACTGCTTGACGACTGGGAAGAGCGTTACGCCTTTATCATTGATCTGGGCAAGCAGCTTCCTGCCTTCCCGGAAGAATCAAGGGTTGAGGAAAACTATGTTCACGGCTGCCAGAGCCAGGTCTGGCTGATTCACCACTATGACGAAGACAGTGGCCGCCTGTACCTGCTGATTGACTCGGACGCCATGATTGTCCGCGGGCTGGCCGCCATCATCCTGGTCGCCCTCAACGGCAAAACCCCGAGGGACCTGCTGGCCACAGACATCGATGAGCTGTTTGAGCAACTGGATCTGTTTCGCCATATTTCGCCGACCCGTGGCAACGGGCTTCGGGCCATGGTCGGCAAAATCCGGGATATTGCAGCCGCCCAAGTGGCCGGCGCCAGCAACTGATATCCGCCAGCCTCACCAGATAATCGCAATATCATCCCGCTGGATATTAATGATGCCGCCTAGCTGCGGTATGGTGCCTCGACTGAAGTGAGGCTGTACCTTATCAAGCGTTACTGCAACTCCGCTGTCCTGCAATTCCGGCGAATCCTCAGGCGCTTCGAGATACCGAGTGCTCCGGTAAAGTTTCAGCTCGTCACCTGGCCGGAGCCCCGCTGTGGCACCCGATTCCAGCGTCACCCCGTGGCCGTCCACCCGCGCTATCCGGGTAATAAAGGGCTGACACGCCAGCGCCTCGGTCACAGCCGCCGCCATTTCCCCGATAACGCCATTGACTGACTGACCATAGGCGGTCTTCTGGAAACCCGCTGAACCGAACCCGGCTGAACTGCCGGGGCCGGCATTCCAGTCTGCCGCTGTAGCAAACCGCTGCCGGTAAACCGGAGCACCACTGAATCCGTCAAAGATAATGAGATCCGCCGCAAACCGACGCCGTTGATCCACTAACCCAATACCCCGTTGAATCCTGTCCAGTACGGAAGTGCCCCACGCCGAGGGGTCAGCAACGCCAAGATCCCGAATAACCGCGGTTACCACGAATTGCACGCCCATTTCCCGGGCCAGTTCGAGAACATTGCTCAATCGGTTGTCGCTCTGCTGAACCGTCGGTGCATTCAGCAGGTCAGTAAACATTCGGGAAGTGGTAGCCCCAAAAACCTGCAGCCCGCCCTGGGCCACCAGACGCTGTTGAAGCTGTTGCGGCAAGATTTCGCCGGCATCGTCAATACGCCCTACTCTGGCCTGGTCCGGATAAAGCATCGGGAAGCCGGTTACCGCGACCCGCTTTTTCAGTCGGCCAGCAACGCCCGCACCACACTGACTGCGGCTCTCGCTGATATCTCCGCGGACAATCACCCTCAACAGGTTGCCGCTCTGGTACTCATCAATTATCCGTACGTTCCGGGCCCTGGCGCTTGACGCCAGATCCATCCGGGACTCGGTGATAACGCCGTTTTCCATAGTGTCGTGCGTGCTTACCCGGGCCTCATACTGCAGAGACAGGTCCCGGATCGCGGCCTTGCGGGCCTCAGCCCGGGCGGCTTCCAGATCTCCGTTGTGGATATTGGCGTGGCCTACGCCCTCCAGAACAACGGCATGGGCGCCGGAAACCAGGACAAGGGCCAGAGACCCGAGCAAGACCAGTGGCAACAAGCGTTTCATAGTTCTCAACACTCTCGATCAATCAAGGTAATACAGGGAATCCACGCCCTTGCTCTGGACATCGCCCACGCTGTCATTTTCCTGCGGCATTGGGATCGGGCATAGATCCTGCACCTGATCATCAGCGACCTTGGCCACACAGGCCCGGAAACGTGGCTCAAGCTTCAGTTCCATCACGGTCTCGAACACGCCGTCGCTGTGCTCATTGACTGCCACCAGCTTGGCGCCGCGAATGTAACTGTCGACGTAGGTTCTGAACATGTCATTGCGCAGAACAAAATCATTAACGGTGGAACTGCCATAGACCACGGTGCCGTATACCCGTTCAACCAGGTTCCGGTAGGCATCCAGCTGGGAGGCACGCCGAGCCATGAGGCGCTTGCGGGTATTCGAACGATCGACCGCAACATCCTCGTAGGTACCAAGGCCACTCACCCGAACTGTGATTGGCTCCAGCTCGGTATCCGGACGGGACTGACTGCCGTTATCACCCTGGTAACTGCCAACCGGCGCACAGGCAGCCACCGTTGTTGCCAGCAGAGGCATGAGTATCCAGCGAAGGTTCATTGCGTGTCTCCAGAAAACATCATTTCCGGCTTTCCATGAAAGAATTACGCCAGTTTTTCTAAGCCACTGATATTCCGATCAACAATGCCAAGCCGGATCTTTCTGATATCGGTATGCGGCAAAAAACTGCCTCTGTTTACACATCAAAAACAAACCGTTACCCCATGCGTCATGTACCGGCAAACGTTCTGCATTAACCTTTCAGCTACGTAATATCTATTTTGCCTTTTTAAACAACAGGATTCTTCATGACCGGACATCGTCTGACCAAACTTTCTGTCGCCATTGGCCTATCCATTGCCACTTCCTCTGCCTTGGCCAGCCCACAATCTTTTATGTCGGCCCGCTCTTTTGCCATGGGCGGCACCGGGGTTGCTGTTGCAGCGCCATCTGACGCCCCTGCGGAAAACCCGGCCATGATGGCTGCGGATCATCATAGCTGGAACGACGATTTCGGGCTTACGCTGCCTTCCCTGAATGTACGGGCAGCGGACGAGGAAGAGACGGTTGATCAGGTGGATGATATCCAGGATGTGATCGACGAATTTGATCAACTGGTGTCACAACTCAAAATTGATCCCAGCCCGGCCAATGCCGACTCACTGGCATTAACTGCCGGGGACCTTCGCGACCGTCTGGTGGATTTCGACAGGGATACCATGCGCGCCAATGCTGGCTTAGGTATCGCCTTGGCAGTTCCCAGCAAGTCTGTTTCTGTTGGCGTCTTTACCAACGCAAACCTCACCGCCACCGTTCGCGGCGAGCTCTCCAATGATGACCGATTACTGCTCGATAATATTGTTGCAGCCTCAGAAACCGGCAATGTTGGCGACGTGGAGAACGTAATCGACAACGCTGCGGTCGATCAGGACGGAAATATTCTGTTTAACTCCAGAGGCAGGATTCTCGCGTCGGCAGTTGGTGAAGTGGGCGTTTCCTTCGCCCGCCAATTCGAGCTTTCCAACGGAAATAGCTTCCAGCTGGGGCTTTCACCGAAATACGTCGAGCTCCGTACCTTCCAATACACGGAATCTGTCTCCGGATTTGAGGATGACGAATTCGACGGCGACCAGTACCAGACCGACAAGAGCGGCTTCAACCTGGATATCGGCGCGGCTTACGCATTCGGCGATGAGAAACAGTGGAATGCGGGCATCGTAGTCAAAAACCTCATTCCCATGGAGCTGGACTCTGCCGCCAGTCGCCCGGAGCTCGGAGAAGAAGTCCGAACGCTAGAACTCAATCCCATGGCCACCGCAGGTATTGCCCACAAGAGCGAATATCATGTGGTCACCGCAGAAATTGACCTGACCAAGAAAGAAGCCTTCGGCTTTGAGGACGACACTCAATGGGCAGCCCTCGGTGCCGAATTCGACGCCTTCCGTTACGCCCAGCTGCGTGTCGGTGTTCGCCACAATCTGGCCAGCAACGAAGACAACGACGGCATTGAAGAGAAAACCCAGTTCACCGCCGGTCTTGGCCTGAATATTGTTGGCGTCCGCCTCGATATTGGCGCTCTTTACAGCGATGCCGATGTGGGCGCCGCCCTGGAGCTTGGCACCGCGTTCTGAGCAAGCACTGAAAGTGGGGTCAGATGAAATATTTTCATCTGACCCCACCATCCATCAAAGCCCACCCAGGCAATCCCGGGCGGGCTTTTTTATGGCGAACTTCGCCACAGGTTTGCCTGCCCTGCCCGGGAACCGGATAATCCACCGACACACTCCACGAAAGGAATCAGACATTTCATGCAGGCCTATCTGGTTGGCGGTGCCGTTCGTGACGAATTACTCGGCCTTGAGGTCAAGGACCGGGACTGGGTGGTGGTCGGTGCAACCCCCGGAGAAATGCTTGCCAACGGATTCAAGCAGGTGGGTGCGGACTTTCCCGTTTTTCTGCATCCCCGAACCCGGGAAGAATATGCCCTGGCTCGTACCGAGAGGAAACAGGGGCGCGGCTACCACGGCTTCACTGTTTACAGCGCGCCCGACGTCACCCTTGAGCAGGATCTGAAGCGCCGGGACCTGACCATCAATGCGATGGCAAAAGCTGAAGACGGCGATCTGGTAGACCCCTTTGAAGGCCTCAGAGACATAGAAGATCGCAAGCTTCGGCATGTCTCGGAAGCCTTTGCCGAGGACCCCCTGAGAATTCTGCGCACTGCCCGGTTCGCAGCCCGCTTTCAGCCGCTGGGATTTACCGTGTGCGACCAGACCATGGCCCTGATGAAGCGCATGGTGGATAGCGGAGAAGTGGACGACCTGGTGCCCGAACGGGTCTGGCAGGAATTCCAGCGGGCGCTGCATGAACAGGCGCCCCGGGCCTTCTTTGAAGTTCTCCGTGACTGCGGGGCCCTTGAGGTTCTTATTCCGGAAATAGCACCAGAAAAGGTGTTCGAACTCGCGATGGCGGCACTTGGCTGCGTCCACGACCAATCCGACGCCGAGACGGAAGAGCGTTTTGCGGCATTCCTGTCCCCCCTGGACGACTCTGTTGCGCTGCCACGGGCTAAAGCCTTGAAAGCCCCCAATGACTGCCAGAACCTGGCGCGACTTGTTACTGCCTTTACGCCGCAGATCCGGAACGTCGATCCGCAGTACCCTGAAGCCGAGGCGCTGCTGGACCTGCTGGATCAGGCGGATTTCTGGCGCCGCCCGGACCGTTTTTCGCAACTGCTGAACGTGCTCGAATGCGCCCTGCCCAGCGATTCCGGCCCACTAAACCTGCTTCGAACCGCGTCGAAAGCGGCTACCGGCGTTGACCCGAAGGCCCTCCTGGCGCAGGGCTACAAAGGCAAGGAACTGGGCAGCGCGATCCGTACTGAACGCCTGAAACGCATCGGCGACGCCGTCGCCCCGATCAACCACTGAGGAGGCACCATGCCGTCCACCACGCCTGTTGCCCTGGTCACCGGCGCAGCCCACCGTCTTGGCTCACAGACTGCCCGGACACTGCACGAAAGAGGCTGGAACCTGGTGATTCACTACCGGAGCCGGGAAGAGCAGGCGAACTCACTGATTGCGCAGATGAACCGACAACGACCAGACTCCGCCTGCGCCCTTCATGGGGATCTGAGCCAGACAGCTGACGTATACCGGCTGGCCAGTGATGCCGTCGAACACTGGGGCCGACTGGACGCGCTGGTGAACAATGCGTCCGTGTTCTCCCCCACCCCGACAGCGGACGCCACCGAAGACGACTGGAACACCATCCTGAACACCAACCTCAGGGCCCCATTTTTCCTGCTTCAGGCGTGTCTGGCCGAACTGCGGCGAAACCAGGGCAGCGTGGTAAATCTGATCGATATTTACAGCGAAAAACCCATCGACGACCACCCACTCTACTGCGCCAGCAAGGCCGGCCTGGCCGCACTGACACGCTCCTGGGCAAAAGACCTGGCGCCGGACGTGCGGGTGAACGGCGTATCGCCAGGCGCAATCCTCTGGCCAGAAGGCGAAGCGGAGATGAATCCATCCGCTCAGCGGGCAATTCTCCAAAAGACCCCACTGGCCCGCACTGGCAACCCCGATGATATCGCCAAAACCATAGCGTTCCTGATCTGCGATGCGCCGTTCATCACCGGTCAGATCATCTCTGTTGATGGCGGCCGAAGCCTGAATATGTAGCGCACTCTGCTCGCTCAAGGCCTGCTCTTTGGCCGGGCGCCGCTTTCCGGATACAATGCGGGCAGTTTTCAATCCTGCACGCGTCGGCCCCAGTCCCGCGCGCGCTACTGATCCGGAGAATTCCCATGCGTGATGTCGTTATTGTTGCCGCCCGCCGTACAGCCATTGGAACGTTTGGCGGAGGCCTCTCCAGCCTGAGCGCAGACCAGCTGGGAACTGCCGTCATCAAGGCACTAATGGAAGAAACCGGTGTCGCCGGCGATCAGATCAACGAGGTGGTGCTGGGTCAGGTTCTTACCGCCGGTTGTGGCCAGAACCCGGCTCGCCAGTCTGCCATCAACGCCGGCATTCCCGCGTCGGTGCCCGCCATGACCATCAACAAGGTCTGCGGCTCCGGTCTGAAAGCGGTGCATATGGCAGTCCAGGCCATCCGCTGTGGCGATGCCGAGATGATGATTGCCGGCGGCCAGGAGAGCATGAGCCAGGCGCCCCATGTGCTGCCCAACAGCCGCAACGGCCAGCGGATGGGTAACTGGTCCATGGTGGACACCATGATCAAGGACGGCCTGTGGGATGCCTTCAACGATTACCACATGGGCATTACCGCCGAGAACATCGTCGAGAAATACGGCATCAGCCGTGACGAGCAGGACGAATTCGCAGCTGCGTCACAGCAGAAGGCCGCCGCCGCTCTCGAGGCCGGTTACTTCGATGGCCAGATTGTCCCGGTCTCCATTCCCCAGCGTAAGGGCGACCCGATTGTCGTTGACCGCGACGAAGGCCCCCGCGACGGCGTCACTGCCGAGGGACTGGGCAAACTGCGTGCGGCCTTCAAGAAGGACGGCACTGTCACCGCCGGCAACGCCTCGTCCCTGAACGATGGCGCAGCCGCCGTGATGGTCTGCAGTGCCGAGAAGGCCAAGGAACTGGGACTGCCCCCGATCGCCACTATCAAGGCTCATGCCAACGCCGGCGTGGACCCGACCATCATGGGAACCGGCCCGATTCCGGCCAGCCAGCGCTGCCTGAAACTTGCAGGCTGGAGCACCGATGATCTGGACCTAGTGGAAGCCAACGAAGCCTTCGCCGCCCAGGCCATTTCCGTGAATCGCGACATGGGCTGGGACACCAGCAAGGTAAACGTGAACGGCGGTGCCATTGCCCTGGGCCATCCAATTGGTGCATCCGGCTGCCGCATTCTGGTCTCCCTGCTGCATGAGATGGTTCGCCGTGATGTTCACAAGGGCCTGGCCACACTGTGCATCGGTGGCGGCATGGGCGTTGCCCTGGCCGTCGAGCGCTGAGTTTCATGCTCCACGTTGTGCTGTACGAGCCGGAGATACCGCCAAATACCGGCAATATCATCCGGCTGTGCGCCAACACCGGCTGTCAGCTGCATCTGATTGAACCGCTGGGTTTTAACCTGGAGGACAAACAGATGCGGCGGGCCGGGCTGGATTACAGCGAGTACGCCAAGGTGAAGACCCACAGGAACTACCAGGACTTCCTGGCCAGCGAGCAGCCCGAACGCCTGTTCGGGCTGACTACCAAAGGCAGCACCCACTACCACCAGGTGAGCTATCAGGATGGAGACTACCTGATGTTCGGCCCGGAAACCCGCGGCCTTCCCGCCAATGTTCGTGAGGGTCTGCTGCCTGAACATCGCCTGCGGGTTCCAATGCAACCGGATAGCCGCAGCCTGAATCTTTCCAACACCGCCGCCCTGGTGGTTTACGAGGCCTGGCGGCAGCTGGGATTCACGGGCGCGGTATAAGCGCTGGATGGCCCTCTGCGCCGTGGCACCACCATTGGGTAGCCTTCCTCCAGCTCGACTACTCTCGCGGTGAAGCCGTAGACGGTGTCCAGCAGTTCAGGCGTAAGTACCTCTCGCGCCGAGCCTTCGTGGACAAGTCGGCCCGCCTTCATCACCAGCAGCCGATCCGCAAACTGGGCCGCGAGGTTCAGATCGTGCACAACCGCCAGAACCGCCATGCCCTCGGCCTTGGCCAGGCGGCGCACCAGATCCAGTACCATCTGCTGATGCGCCGGGTCCAGGGCGGATGTGCACTCGTCCAGCAGCAACAATCTATCACCCGGGCTGTCGATGATCTGGGCCAACACCCGCGCCAGCTGTAACCGCTGCTGCTCACCACCGGACAAACCTGGCACCAGTCTGTGCCTAAGGTGACCGATATCCAGCTCGTTCATCAGCTCATCGACCACCAGGTCGCTTCTGCCTGACGCAATTTTAGGCCGCCCCAGCTGTACAACCTCCTCGACCGTCAGCGGGAAATTCACCTCCACCCGCTGGGGCATTACCGCACGCTGACGGGCCAGCCGTTCCGGGCGCCATTGCCCGAGTTCCCGGCCGGAAAGCGTCACGCTGCCGCCGTAGGGGAGATCGCCGCTGATCGCCTTGAGCAAAGTCGACTTGCCAGCGCCGTTCGGGCCCAGGAGCATCAACAGCTCCCCTGCCTTCAGCTGGCAATCAATGCCATCGACAATCCGGGAACGCTCCAGAGAGACACTGACGTTGTTAACACAAAGAACCATCAGATCACCTTTGTTCTCAACAGAAGCGCCAGAAAGAAGGGACCGCCGATCAGTGCCATCATCAGGCCAATAGGCAGTTCCGCCGGCGCTACCACCACCCTTGCCAGGGAATCCGCAGCCACCAGAAGTGTGCCGCCCACAAGAGCACTTAGCGGCAACACCACCCGGTGACTGGCACCAAGCAACTGGCGCACGAGGTGGGGCACCACCAGGCCAACAAACCCGATCAGTCCGCTGACCGCAACGGCGGCTCCCACCCCAAGGCCAACCACCAGGATCGCGGCCTTCTTGACGGTATCGGTGCGATATCCCAGGTGCCCGACCACGGATTCTCCCAGCAGAAACGCATCCAGCGGACGGGCCAGCCAGGGGGCGGCCAGTAACGCCAGCAGCATGAATGGAGCGCCAACCAGCAGATCATCCCACCCGGCGTGGCCGAGGCTGCCCATGGTCCAGAAGGTCAGCGAACGCAGCTCTTCGTCGTTGGCATAGAAGGTCAGCAACCCGGTGGCAGCGCCAGCCACGGCGTTGATCGCAATACCAGCGAGCAACAGGGTGGCCACGGCGGTCTGTCCCGATCGATTGGCAATGCGCCAGGCCAGCAGCACCGTGCAACTGCCTCCGAGAAAGGCGGCGATGGGCAAAGCCCATTCGCCGGTCATGGCCAGCCAGCCACCCAGCCAGGTATTACCCAGCACGATCACCGCAATGGCAGCCAGGGAGGCGCCGGCGGAGACCCCGATCAGCCCCGGGTCGGCCAGTGGGTTGCGAAACAGCCCCTGCAGCAGGGCCCCGGAGACTGCCAGCACAGCTCCAACCAGAAAGCCGAGCAGGAATCTCGGCATCCGCACTTCCAGCAGCACCATCGAAGCCACCGGATCGCTCGCTTCCCGGCCAATGATCACGCTCAGGATATCCCCAAGTGCCAGCGGGTAAGCTCCACTGGTGATAGACACCAGAGCAACAAGCGCAGCGGCCAATAACGCGACCACCAGTGACGGCGCAAAACCCAAGCGGCCCGCGGCGTCACGAATCATTGGCTGCCACGTTCGAAGGTGCAGGTAAGACTTCGTTTACCGCAGCCATGGCATCGGGCAGCCGCGGGCCGAAACCCAGCAGCAGCATGCCGTCTGCCACCAGCCGGTGCCCGCTCTGCCAGGCGTCGAGACGCTCCACCTCCGGCCAGGAACCGATCTCGAACTGGCCCGGCGTGGATTCGGCAATCACAATGGCATCCGGTCGGGAGGCCAGGATGGCTTCCCGGTTGGCCGGCTTATAGCCCTGGATCCCGGACACGGCATTGACCGCACCGACAGCATCCAGCAGTGCAGAAGCGGAGGTTCCCTCCCCCGCCAGCATCACGGAGTGATTTCCGGCAGCGAGAATGAACAGCACCGTCGGCGGGTTTCCCCGGGTTGCCGATGCCTGCTGAATACGGTTGATCTTCGACCGGAGCTCGGAGGCCAGGACTTCTGCCTTTTCCGCCTCACCCAGTAATCCACCCACAGTCACAATCCGCTCCAGCGCAGCCTCCGGCGTCCGTGCCGAAGGCAGTTTTTCAACCTGAACACCGGCCCTGGCCAGGCGCTCCAGATTTTCTGCCGGAGCGGCCTGCTCCGAGGTAATCAGCAGATCCGGCTTCAGGGCCAGCACTCCTTCAAAAGGCAACGCCCGCAGGTAGCCAATTTTGGGCAGAGATTCGGTCTGTTCCGGATACCCGCTGGTGGTGTCCACACCGACCAGCAACGACTCCAGCCCAAGTCGGTATACGATCTCGGTGATCGCTCCGTCAGCCGTCACAACCCGCGGCGAATCCCCCGCCTGGGCAGAAGACCCGAACGCGGCAGCCAACAGGAGCCACACAAGAAGCCTGGATATCATGACAACGCCTCCAGGGTCGCCGCCTGCTCCCGCCAGAGTTCGGATTCAGGGATGCCAGGCTTGCGCTCACCGAACACGGTCAGCACCAGCTCGCCGTCGGAATTGAAGGCCTCCACAGAGGTGATGATGCCGTCTGCAGAGGGGCGCCGGACCAGCCACCAGCACCGGATTGATTCGGTGTTGGCATGGAGGTTGAACCCGCTGTCCAGAACGTTCATCCAGGGACCGGTGCGGCGCAGATTCGCCACCTTGCCCGTGAAGATCTGTACGATTCCGGGATTGCCGACGAAGAACATGGCCGGGCACTGATTATCCCGAAGCAGCTCCAGTAGCCGTTCCAACACGTCGCCATCGGTACGCTCAAGCTCGGTCGCCCATTCGCCTCTCAACAGCTCCAGCGCCGTCAGCCGATCAGTGCCGGCCCGTTTCAGAAGCGCACCGAAATGATGGACATCCTTGAGCTCCCGCCAACCCTCGCGAAGAACCTCTGTGTTGACCGCTTCTGGCGCCACCCGTTGAGGAACCGGGCGCGCGCCCTGAGGTTTGAACGGCCGCAGCTCTTGATCTGCGAAGGAACGGGCCAGGCGCTCCCATGCCTCACCATCGGTATCGGCAACCCGGTAGATTTTGTGGACCGCAGCCCCGTACTGATCGAAGAACTGCAGACTCTCCCTCAACCCGGAGCGAACCTTTTCCTGCACCCGGTAGCCATAGGCCCAGTGTTTGAAAAAGACGCGGATATCGATCTCACCAACGGCCAGGCCCATGGCTCCAGACCGTCCGCTGGTGAAATCCTTGAAGGTGCCGGTCACTTCATGGACCACTTCGTTGTTGCGGCTCAGAATCATGACCGGGCCAACGCTTTCAAGGGCCTTGAGAAGATCCCCGAAATTGTCCTTGAGAGGAATCAGTGCGTCGCCGCCACGCAGCCGAACCAACTCCATCTCGCTCACGCCCAACTTATCCGCCATCTGACGGATCCTCATATTCGGCTCTGCTTCTTGCAGTGTCCGCCAGCGCGCTGCGAGCGAATCGGTTGCCGTGCCTGGTGCCATCGCTGTCTGTTGCATGGGATTACTCCTGCGCCTGCTGAAGTTCAACGGGCAGCCAACGCACCGTGGGCTTGCCACTGGTTCCGTTCTGGTCGTAGTAACCGACAATCTGCAGCGCCCAGACCGTCGACTCAGGATCATCGGCATCCGCCTTGATCAGGAAGGTCCGGAAGTTCGGCCAGATCTTGTGCTGATCGGTGAGGTTGTAGGCGCACCAGGTGTTATCCGTGAGTACCCCGCCCGTTGAGTCCGTGTTGTAGAGCTGGGGAACACCCGGATCGCTTTGAGTGTCGGCAAGTTCTTGCCAGGTCATCGGGTCCGAGGCCCCGCCACTGCCGTTGCCGGATACCCCGCTGTTGGATTTCAGGTACCAGTCGCGACCGGAGAAGCCGACCTGGACATCCCAGGCTTCGCTGGTTTCGCAATCAACAACGGAAGCCGAATCAAAATCGAAACATGCGTCGCCGCCTTCATAGCTTGCAGGCGGAGTGAAAGTTATTGCCGTGTTACTGAATCCCGAAGCGCCGGAGGCCTGCACGTCAAACTCGAAGGTGAAACCTTCAATCCCCTGCCCTTCGCGGGTCGGAAAATTGAAGTCGACAACCCGCATACGGGCATAGCTGTTTCCCTCAGCAGAGCGCACCAGATAGCCAACATCTTCGGCCTCGCTGATCACACCCGTGGCAAAGTCGTATTGAGACCAGGTATCTGAAGATCCAAACGCACTGGCGAAGGCATCCTCCTGCCAGCTCCCCGGCTCTTCGAGAATGCCCAACAAATGTTCCTCCTCGGAGTTGGCGGTCGCGTTGGTGAACACATTGGCATCGGGATCGCCATTACTGTCGTAGAAATCGTCTTGGGGAATTGCCAGCGCGCCGACAACGTTGCCATTTCCGGAAGCACCACTGTTCAACTTGAAGTTCAAACGGTTGGCAGCGATGTGCCAGTCGTCGCTTTCTTCCACCATCGCTCCGGTTTCCAGATTCAGATAGACGGTCTCAGTTGCCGCGGGCATCAACTGCTCGGAAAACCTGCTCACGTTATCCGCATCGTCCTCCGCGATCGAGTTGTCGCTGCCTCCGCCACAGGCCGTCAGAGCCAGGGCGGCCAGCACAATGGCCGGGGGTCTGGTATCAAAAAGATCCATGGATATCTCCTTCATATCGTTTTTTGGTGGTCAGGCATCATTCGCCAAAGGAAACCGTGAGCCCGGCGTAGAGGAAGCGCCCGGCAACGGGTCTGAAATCTTCACTGGCATTGGAAAAATCGCGCTGTTCGTCGGTGATGTTGTCGGCGCCGGCAAACAGTCGGAGCTGGCCTGAAAACCGGTAATTCAGTTTCAGGTCGGCCGTTGTATACCCCGGGGACTCGGTTCCGACGGCAGCATCCACGAACTCCTCACTCTGGTACCGAAGCCGCGCACTCCAGGACAGGCCGGCCAGCCCAAGCGGACCATCCAGCCCGAGACGCGCCTGGTGCCTCGGACGGCGATTAAGCTCATTGCCTGTTGCACCATCTTCGGTTCGGGTCAGGGTATAGCCGGCGGTAAGCCGCCAGTGCTCGGAAGGTTCCCAGCCAGCCGTGGTCTCGAGCCCCCAGGTCCTTGCTTCGGCAATGTTTTCGTAGGAGAAAACCTGAACGCCGTCGTTCCGCGCCTGGGTAGCCTCGGTATCCGGCGAGGTCTGGATCAGCTGCTCGATGTCATTGAGGAAGGCGTTTGCTTCCAGCCATGCAGACCGGTTCCAGGACAGCCCCCCTCCAAACTGATAGCTGACGGACTCCTCCGGTTGCAGATCCGGAGTCCCTTGCACGATGTAGCCAAGCTGGCTGTGGTCAAAGGTGAAGTACCTTTCCTTCAGATTTGGCACCCGGTATCCGGCGCCAACGCCAGCACGCAGAAAGCCCGTCAGTGAATCGGTTCGGACCAGGTCGTAACGTGCATTGATCTTGGGAGCCGTGTGGGTTCCGAAGTCAGAGTCATTCTGGAACCGGACGCCGGGCACCAGCTCAAGATGTTCAGTGGGCATCCAGGTGTCCTGAACCCAGGCCTCCTGGCTTCCTCGCTGTCGGCGAGGTTCCGCACCGAGCTCGGAAGCGCCGTCCTTGGTCTGCTCGAGCGTTTCACGGTTGAAATCGACACCGCCCTGCAGGTGGTGACTGAGCCCAATCGGCTTGCCCAGATGGGCCGAAAAACGGGACAGAGTGGATTCGGCACGACGGTCATCAAAGACCCCGCTGCCGGTATACTTCAGGGTATCGTCATTGAGAATCTCATGGACGGCGGACCAGCCGGCACGCAGATCGGAGTTGCGTCCATGATCTCCAGACAGGGTATAGCGGGTACGGGTGACTGTTTCATCCTTACCCTGATTGATCACAAAAGGCGGGTTGCGCTCGGTGAAACGTGACCCGGACTCCTCCTCGAACCGGGCGACTGCAGCGCTCAGCCGGTGATTCCCGTTCGGAGACCAGTCGGTGCGGAAGCTGAGATCGGTGCGATCGTATTCATCACCCGGTCGGGCCCAGGTCTTCGGCTCCGGATCGATGCCATCGGAATGCTGGTGAGATGCGGACAGACGCAGGGCCAGCTGTTCACTACCTCCCTGGACCGTGGCTCGGGCGGAATATCGCGCGGGGTCGGCTTCATCGCCCGAGGGATTCTGGTCACCATAGGTACCGGCATCGGTGGTGAACTGGCCGGAGAGCCCGGAAGCCGGCGGACGGGTAATGACATTAACCACACCACCGATACCGGAGCTGCCATACTGGGCAGAGACAGCGCCCTTGACCACTTCCACCCGCTCAATATCGAGCACGGCCAACTGGCTGACGTCCACCGTCGATCCGGTGGTGGCCGTCATTGGCAGACCATCGATCAGAACCAGCACACGCTCGGATTCGATTCCCTGAAGCCAGACCTCGTAACCGGGCTTGCCATGGATCTCCCGGAGCTGCAAACCCGGCACGTTTTCCAGAGCCTCTTTCAGATTGCGAGCGTGGGTTTTCTCAAGCTCTTCGGCGGCAACCACTTCGGTCCGCACCGGGGTGTCCAGCAACTGACGCTCACTGCGGGTTCCGGTGACAACAAGCTCATCCAGGTAACCGGCAGGCCGGCTGTCGGCGAGTGTTGCCGTGGAGACCATGGCGATGAGGGAAGCGCAGGACAAAGATAGATGTGATATTCGAGAATACATAAACCAACCAAACGACCCAGATCTTAGTGCGAACGATTATCGTTTGATTTTAGATTTATATCAATGCCCGGGCTGGAATTTTTGTATAGGCACAAAAAAACCGGCCGGAGCCGGTTTTTCTATTACTGCTTCATCTGCTGCAGATCAGTGAGTCTGCTGCTCTTCGTTTGCCTCACCCGCAGTTTCTTCCTGCTTGCGCTTGAGCGCCTGGGCATAGATGGCATCGAAGTTCACCGGCGCCAACATCAGGGCCGGGAAACTACCCTTATTGACGATGCCGTCAATTGCTTCGCGAGCGTAGGGGAACAGTATGGTCGGGCAGTAGGCGCCGAGCATCTGGCCCAACTGCTGGCCTTCGATGCCCTGCACCAGGAACACGCCGCCCTGCTGGATCTCGACGATGTAAGCCACCTTCTCACCCACTTTTGCGGTGACGGTCAGGGAAAGCACAACCTCATACTGGTTGTCGCTGACCTTGTTGTGGGAGGTGTTCAGATCCAGGTTAACCTGCGGCTTCCACTGCTCCTGAAACACAGTTGGAGAGTTGGGCGACTCGAAAGACAGGTCCTTCACATAGATGCGCTGAAGGGCAAACTGGGGTTGGTTCTGGTTGTCACTGCCTGCTGCGGCTTGCTGATTCTCAGCCATTTTCAGTCCTTTCGTTCTCGATCGTGGGCTCGGGGCCCGTTGTTATGGGATGCTTTAGAGCGTGCTGCCGGGACATTTTACGTTCAGGCCGGGCCGGCTTATGTGAAACAGTGCGGCAGAATGCTCTTCAGATCAAGGGCCGCCCTATTTCTTCACCAACGGAAGATTGCTGGCTTTCCAGTCAGCCACGCCACCGTTCAGGCGAACCACATTGCTGAAGCCTTCCGCGTTCAGCTGCTTTACCGCCATGGCGGAATGCTGGCCCATCTTGTCG
This sequence comes from Marinobacter maroccanus, assembly GCF_002933275.1. GTDB lineage: Bacteria > Pseudomonadota > Gammaproteobacteria > Pseudomonadales > Oleiphilaceae > Marinobacter > Marinobacter maroccanus. The sequence goes on along the minus strand of NZ_PSSX01000006.1, from coordinate 13,669 downwards.
GCAACGATGATCTGCTTGTCCTTGAACTTGCTCAGCTCGCCAACGCGGCTCTTCAGGCTGTTCAGAGGAATGTTGATCGAGCCGGTAATCCGCCCCTCACCAAACTCCTTGCGGTCCCGGATGTCGACTACAACGGCTTCATCCTTGTTGATCAGATTGACCGCGCCCTGGGCCGAGATCTTGGCACCGCCACGGCGGGATTCCAGAATAAGGATGGCGACCAGGAATGCCACGAACAGCGACACAAGAATGTAGTGGTTAACGACAAATTCAAACAACCGGTCCATGAACTTACCCTGATAATGAGTTTGGCGGGATTATACACAGCCTGCTCCTCTGACAGAAGGTGACGAAAGTGGCCAGTAAATGCGAAAATAGATAAACTTCATTTTCGTTTTAGTAAACTTACTAACATTTTACTTCCGGACTTAATGATGACTGCAAAGCGCAAGCCGACTGCACTGATTATCCTGGACGGCTGGGGCCACCGCGACCCGGCCGAAGACAACGCCATCAGCAACGCCAGCACCCCGTTCTGGGACCAACTCTGGCAGAACCAGCCCAAGACCCTGATCAACACCTCAGGCATGTTTGTCGGGCTGCCGCAGGGGCAAATGGGTAACTCGGAAGTTGGCCACATGAACCTGGGCGCAGGGCGCGTGGTCTATCAAAGCCTTACTCGTATCGACAAGGATCTCGAAGAAGGCACTTTCCAGAAAAACGAAGTGCTCTGCTCTGCAATCGACAAAGCTGTTCAGAGCGGCCGAGCCGTACATCTCATGGGGCTGATGTCCCCCGGTGGTGTACACAGCCACGAAGACCACATCATTGCTGCTGCCGAACTGGCCGCCGCCCGCGGGGCGAAGGAAGTTTACATTCACGCCTTCCTCGATGGCCGCGATATGCCTCCCCGCAGCGCCAAACCGTCACTGGAGAAGGCAGCAACCAAGCTGAAAAGCCTTGGGGTTGGCCGGGTTGCCTCGATTGTGGGCCGCTACTATGCCATGGATCGCGATAACCGCTGGGACCGCGTGGAAGCCGCCTATAATCTGATGACCCAGGGCACCGCAGAGTTCACCGCAGCCGATCCGGTATCCGGGCTGGAACAGGCTTACGAGCGCGGAGAGAACGACGAGTTCGTAGCGCCAACCCGCATCCACGCCGCGGGGGAGCCGGAAGGCACCATCAACGATGGCGACACGGTGCTGTTCATGAATTTCCGTGCTGACCGCGCCCGGGAAATGACCCGCACCTTCGTGGAGAAAGGCTTCGACGGTTTCGAGCGCAAGAAGCACCCGGAACTGGCCGATTTTGTGATGCTGACCGAGTACGCGGCCGACATAAAAACTTCCTGCGCCTACCCGCCGGAGCAGCTCAGCAACGGCCTTGGCGAGTATATGGCCAAGCAGGGAAAAACCCAGCTGCGCATCGCCGAAACCGAAAAATATGCCCATGTCACCTTCTTTTTCAATGGTGGCCTGGAAACGCCGTTCGACGGTGAAGAGCGGATCCTGGTGCCTTCCCCGAAAGTCGCGACCTACGATCTGCAGCCGGAAATGAGCGCGCCCGAGGTCACCGACAAGCTGGTGGAGGCCATCAAGAGCGGCAAATACGACCTGGTGGTCTGCAACTACGCCAACGGCGATATGGTTGGCCACACCGGCAAGCTGGATGCGGCTATCAAGGCGGCCGAATGCCTGGACGACTGCGTGAAGCGTGTTGTCGAGGCCCTGGATGAAGTCGGCGGAGAAGCACTGATCACTGCCGACCACGGCAACTGCGAACAGATGACCGATCCGAATTCTGGCCAGGTTCACACCGCCCATACGATCGGGCCGGTGCCGCTGGTGTACACGGGCCATCGCAAGGTTGTGCTGAAAGACGACGGCAGCCTGAGTGATGTTGCACCCTCTTTGCTCGCCCTGATGGGACTGGAGCAACCAGAGGAAATGACCGGGCACAGCCTGGTCGAGATCGGCTGATCCGGGAACGGAACCAACCTTTGCGACTTACCGCAATTCTGGCGCTCACCCTCACTCTGGGTGCAGCGCCGGCACTCGCCCAGCAGGAGGTCACCCCGGCCCAGATCGAGGAACTCAAGGAACGCATTGAGGACATCGACGACTGGCTGGAGGATGCCGAAGAAGACCGCTCCGCCCTGGAGCGGCAGCTTGCTGCGACCGAGAAGAACATCAGCCGCCTGACCCGTGAACGCCGCTCCCTGCGCCAGCAGGCGGAGCAACAGCAACAAAGACTCCGGGAACTGGAGCAAGAGACGCAGGAGCTCACCCGCACACTCGACCGCCAGCGAGACAGCCTCAAGAGGCAGATCCGCGCCGCCTGGATGGAAGGGGATGCACCTGCTGTCAAAGTTCTGCTCAATGAAATTGATCCGGACAAGATTGCCCGGACCATGACCTACTACGAATACCTCAGCAAGGACACAGTCACTCGACTGGAGGCATTCAGGCAAAGCCTGCAAGAGCTAAGAAACACTCAGGCTGCAGTGCAGTCGACCAGGGTTGAGCTGGCCAGAACCGAGGAAAGCGTCGCCAAACGCCAACAGGAACTGACAGCCTCCAGGCAGGAGCGCCAGCAGACACTGGCCGCCCTGAATGCCGATATCCGGAACCGTCGCAGCGAACGGGAGGAGCTGGAATCGGATCGCAAACGGCTGGAAAACCTGCTTGAGGAAGTGCAGCAGGCAATCAACAACATCCCCTCACCCAATGAATCCCAGCCATTTGCATCACTGCGCAACAAACTGCCCTGGCCAGTAAAGGGCCAGGTATTGAGCCGCTACGGTGACCGCTACGCCGACGGCAAACTTCGACGCAATGGCCTGCTCATCGCCACCGGGGACGCCGCAGAGATTCGCGCCATTCACTACGGTCGGGTCGTGTTTGCGAACTGGCTTCGGGGGTTTGGCCTGATCACCATCATTGATCACGGCGACGGATACATGACACTGTACGGCCACAGCAGCAGCCTGTTCACCAGCCCCGGAGACTGGGTGGCCGCCGGTGAACCCATTGCCCAGGCGGGCCGAACTGGTGGCACTGATTCCCCGGCCCTGTATTTTGAAGTCCGGCACAATGGCAAGCCCGACAATCCAGGCCGATGGCTGGCAAACTGAGAAGCCCCGGGAGGGCTGACAAACGCCGCGGGTAACGCCATACTGTCCGGAGCCAGGGAATCCAGTCCAACTATCGGAATAAAAACGGGATATCTGAATGAAACGGGTCAGAAGTACACTCCACGCCTTTCCAATACGCAGCATTGCGCTCGCTACCTGTTTCGCAACCGCTTCCGGACTGGCCTGGGCCCAGGATGAAGGCGCCGCCACCGAGCAGCTGTTGGAAGGTATCCAGAACGGCGAACGGGTGGAAATCAACCTGCCCGATCCCGAGAAACAGCTGCCGCTGGAAGACCTCCGGAAGTTCACCGAGGTATTCAGCCGCATAAAAGATGCCTATGTAGAGGAAGTAAGCGATCGCAAACTCCTCGAGAGCGCTATTAAAGGCATGCTGTCAGACCTTGATCCACATTCCACTTATTTGGCCCCCAAAGACTACGAAGAGCTGGAAGAAAGCACCTCCGGCGAGTTCGGCGGGCTGGGCATTGAAGTGGGCATGGAAAACGGCTTCGTTAAAGTGATTGCGCCCATAGACGACACGCCGGCACAGAAGGCGGGCGTTCAGGCCGGCGACCTGATCATCAAGCTTGATGAAAAGCCGGTTAAGGGCATGAGCCTGGAAGAGGCGGTACAGCTTATGCGGGGCAAGCCAGGCTCCATACTGACGCTCACCATTATGCGTGAGGGCGAAAGCGCGCCTATCGAAATCGAAGTCGAGCGCGACATCATTAAAGTGACCAGCGTGAAATCCCGCATGCTGGAAAATGGCTACGGCTATGTCCGCATTACCCAGTTCCAGGCTGATACCGGCTCACAGTTCAAGAATGCCCTTAACGGCCTGGAGGACGAACTGGGCCGGGACCTTGATGGGCTCATCATCGACCTGCGCAACAACCCGGGCGGCGTGCTGCAGGCGGCTGTAGAGACGGCGGATGCCCTGCTCGATGAAGGGCTGATCGTTTATACCGAAGGCCGTATCCAGAGTTCCCGCCTGCGCTTCAGCGCACGGGCCGGCGACATCATGGAAGGCACGCCCATTGTGGTTCTGATCAATGGCGGCTCCGCCTCCGCATCGGAAATCCTGGCCGGCGCCCTCCAGGACCATGAACGGGCCGTGGTAATGGGCACCAAATCCTTCGGCAAGGGCAGTGTTCAGACGGTTATTCCGCTGGATGAGACCCATGCCATCAAGATGACCACCGCGCGCTATTACACGCCGGACGGCCGCTCCATCCAGGCGACCGGAATCAAGCCGGACATCGAAGTGCGCCCTGCTGAGCTGAAAGAACTCGACAGCAAACCCTTCTTTACCGAAGCGGATCTGAGCGGGCATCTTGAAGGCCAGAATGAAGGCCAGCAACAGGAGGATGAAAACAGCGCAGACGGCGAATCCGGCTCCATGGCGAACCGGGATTATCAGTTGCGCTCTGCACTGAACCTGCTTAAAGGCATCCGGATTCTGAACCCGAACAAAAAGGACAAGGCAGAAGGAAGCGATCAGTGAGAGTAATGAGTACTCTGCTGGCCCTGGCATTCTGCATTGCCGCCGGCGCGGTGTCGGCGGAGCCGGCAAGCAAGGCCCTGCCACCAACCATTGCCATCATTATTGATGACATGGGCCACAGCCTGACTGAAGGTGAGCGACTGGCCAATCTGGATCAGCCGCTCACCCTGGCATTCCTGCCCTATCGCCGGCATACGGACAGCCTTGCCCGACTCGCCCACAAGCAGCACAAGGAAATCATGCTGCACGCTCCCATGGCCAACACCCGCAATTACGGCCTCGGGCCGGGTGGCCTGACGCCTGAGATGAACGAGCAGAGCATGGCAACAACGCTGCGCAGGGCACTGCAGTCCATCCCACACGTTCAGGGAGTCAACAACCACATGGGCAGCCTGCTGACCCAGCAGCTGCAGCCCATGGACTGGGTGATGAAGGAGTTGTTTCGCTACCCGGTGTACTTTATCGACAGCCGCACCATCGCCTCATCCGTAGCCGGTGATGTCGCTGCCGCCTATCGTATTCCTACCATGACCCGGGACGTGTTTCTCGACCATGAGCAAACCGAGGAATTTGTGGACCGCCAGTTCAAATTGCTGATCAAGCGCGCCCGGGAAAATGGCAGCGCCATAGGCATCGGCCATCCTCACAAGGTCACCGTGGATTACCTGGAGAAGCACCTGCCAAAACTGGATGAGCAGGGTATCGCCATTGCTACCGTCAGCGGCCTGTGGGCCATGCGCAATGGCAATCGGGAGATGTTTGCGGAGGGAGAAAAGCAGGCCATTCGACCTGCTTTTGCGAAGAAGGATTAATCGCGGACTTCGATTCCCTGAGCCTTCATAAAGGCTTTCGCCTCAGGAATGGTGTGCTGCCCGAAATGAAAGATAGACGCCGCCAGAACTGCATCGGCACCGCCCTGGGTGACGCCATCGGCCAGGTGCTGCAGCTCTCCGACACCGCCGGAGGCAATCACCGGCACAATCACCGCATCGCTGATGGCTTTGGTCAGCCCCAGATCAAAGCCGACCTTGGTGCCGTCCCGGTCCATACTGGTCAGCAGTAACTCACCAGCGCCCATGTCTACCATCTTGCGCGCCCATTCAATGGCGTCAAGCCCTGTAGGCTTGCGGCCACCGTGGGTAAAGATCTCCCAGCGGAGCTCCTCGCCTTCTTCACTAACCCGCTTGGCATCAATGGCCACCACAATGCACTGGCTGCCAAAGCGCTCCGCCGCTTCCCGGACAAACTCCGGATTGAACACGGCTGCGGTGTTGATCGAGACCTTGTCAGCCCCGGCGTTCAGCAGTTTGCGAATGTCATCCACGGTACGAACACCGCCGCCAACCGTTAGCGGAATAAAGACTTCTGCCGCCATCCGCTCCACAGTTTCATAGGTGGTGTCACGGCTTTCATGACTGGCGGTGATATCGAGGAAGGTGATTTCGTCGGCACCCTGCTCATTGTAACGACGAGCCACTTCCACCGGATCGCCGGCATCGCGGATATCAACGAAATTGACGCCCTTCACCACGCGGCCTTTGTCGACATCCAGGCAGGGAATGATGCGTTTTGCCAGAGCCATAGGTCGTCCTTATCCCTTCAAACTGTCGCAGAAGGCCTGGGCTTCCGCCACATCCAGGGTACCCTCATAGATAGCCCGGCCAGTGATGGCACCGAGGATACCCTTGTCCGCCACGGCAGCCAGACGCTTGAGGTCGTCCATGTTGGTGACACCGCCGGAGGCGATAACGGGAATCCCCCCTTCTTCGGCCAGCGCCGCAGTGGCCTCAACGTTTACACCCTGCATCATGCCGTCGCGGCTGATGTCGGTGTAAACAATGGCGTCCACGCCGTCGTTGGCGAACCGTTTGGCGAGATCGGTGGCCATCACTTCAGAGACCTCCGCCCAGCCATCGGTCGCAACGCGGCCGTCTTTGGCGTCAAGGCCAACAATGATGTGGCCCGGGAACTTCTTGCACATCTCGGTCACGAATTCCGGCTCTTTCACCGCCTTGGTGCCAATGATGACCCATTGCACGCCGGCCTTCAGATAGGCCTCGATGGTTTCCGCCGAGCGGATGCCACCGCCGATCTGGATCGGCAGATCCGGGTATTTGCGGGCAATGGCCTGAACGATTTCCCCGTTGACCGGCTCGCCGGCAAAGGCGCCGTTCAGGTCAACCAGGTGCAGGCGGCGGGCGCCGGCTTCCACCCAGCGGGTGGCCATATCGACAGGGTCGTCACCAAACACCGTGGAGTCGTCCATGCGGCCCTGACGAAGGCGTACGCACTTGCCATCTTTCAGATCGATCGCGGGAATTATCAGCATTTTCCAGTCCAGTTCGTAAAATTCTCAAGCAACTGCAAGCCCGCCCGGGCACTTTTCTCCGGGTGGAATTGCACCGCAAAGATATTGTCTCGTGCCACCGCTGCCGCAAGGTCTACACCATAGTGCGTGCGGCCCGCCATATCAGCGTTGCCCTCGGCCTCTGCGTAGTAACTGTGCACGAAGTAGAAACGGTCCCCTTCGGGAATGTTATTCCACAGGGGATGATCAATGGTCTGCTGCACCTGGTTCCAGCCCATGTGAGGCACTTTCAGGCGCTCACCGTTTTCCGTGAGGTGGTCACCGAAATAGCGCACTTCCGAGGGGAACAGGCCGATACAGTCGACGCCGCCGTTTTCCTCACTACGGGACATCAGGGCCTGCATGCCTACGCAGATGCCCAGGAACGGGCGGTCCTGAGAGACCTCACGGACCAGGTCCACTACTCCAAGGCGATGCATTTCTGCCATGCAGTCGCGGATGGCGCCAACGCCGGGGAGGATGACACGGTCTGCTTCACGAATTTTTTCGGCGTTGTCGGTGACCAGTACGGTGGTATCCGGGGCAACGTGCTCTACCGCTTTTTTGGCAGAGTGAAGGTTGCCCATGCCGTAGTCGATTATGGCAACGGTTTTCATGGTTGTTGCGGTGTCCTTGATTGACCGGTCACAAGTGACCGGTTAAAGCGAGCCTTCTGGCGACGAGTCTTTTACAGAGAACCTTTGGTGGACGGCGTAATGCCGGCCATGCGCTCGTCCATTTCGATCGCCATGCGCAGGGCACGGCCAAAGGCCTTGAACACGGTTTCAATCTGGTGGTGGGTGTTCTTGCCCTTCAGATTGTCGATGTGCAGGGTCACCATGGAGTGATTCACGAAGCCGTGGAAGAACTCTTCGAACAGATCAACATCGAAACCGCCCACGGCGCCGCGCGTATACGGCACATCCATCATCAGGCCAGGACGGCCGGACAGATCGATAACCACACGCGAGAGAGCTTCATCCAGCGGCACATAGGCGTGGCCGTACCGACGAATGCCCTTCTTGTCGCCAACGGCCTGCTTGAAGGCCTGGCCAAGGGTAATACCGATGTCTTCCACGGTGTGGTGATCGTCGATGTGCAGATCGCCCCTGGAAACGATGTTCAGATCCACCAGACCATGACGGGCAATCTGGTCCATCATGTGCTCCAGAAAGGGCACGCCGGTGTCGAAACTGGATTTGCCGGTGCCGTCGAGATCAATCTCAACGGTGATCTGGGTTTCTAGGGTATTTCTTTCTACCCGAGCCTTACGTTCGGCCATGGGGACTCCGTGACAATTGAGCGGCATATCGCCGGAAAAATTCTATCCGGCGATTATACCTTTTATGTCCGCTGGAGTCCCACAACCGGTTTAATCGCTACGATAGCGAAGCGCGGGTGAACGGCAAGCAAGGCTTGGTCAGAAGGCCTTCTTGAGATTGTTCATGTAAGTATCCACGAGGCTGTTGAACTCATGCTTGATGACCGGGCTGATAGCCAGTTTGAGCAGGCTGGGCAGGGGCACAGTCAACTCGGCGCTGGTCTGGAATTTTACGGCAGTGGCATTGTCACCCCTGGATTTGATGGTCCAGGAACCGCTCACAACACCATTACCCTCGCCTTTCACCGGCTCCCAGGTAATCCGCCCGGCGTCCTTATCCGAATGGTACTTGCAGGCATAAACCGACTGGATTGCGTGTTTGTCGACGCCGACTTTTTCCATTTCCCAGCGGTAGGCGTTTTCGCCCAGATCCGTCAGTTTGTGAACTTTGGGAAAATGACTGGCAGAACGTGGCACATCCGCCAGCAGATCAAAGACTTCATCATAGCCTCCCGGAATCTCAAGTTCCCGGTTCAGCTCAATCGAAACGGTAATAGCCACGGCCAACTCCTTCTTGTGTTTATAGGTATCAATGTAGTCGGAATTTTAAGGGGGTGTATTTTGGCCCAACACTACCGCATTGTCATACTCCGCGCTGTTAATTTGTTAACCCTGCGTTATCCTTTGGGTCATTGGCGTCAGTATTCGCCTCGAATACTGCAAGCTCCCAACTTTAGGAAGGAAGCCTGAAATATGAAAGCCGTCCGTTATGTGCTGATTGCCGTCGTTGCACTGGTCGTTCTTGCTGTGGCCGCCGTTGCCATCGCCATGGCCGTGATCAACCCCAACGACTACAAGCCTCAAATTGAACAGGCCGTCGAAGATGCAACGAATCTGGATCTGATTCTGGAAGGCGACATTGGCTGGTCTTTTATTCCGCTTGGTCTTGAGCTGAATTCCGTAGAAGCCACTTTGGAAGGGGATCGTTTTGTGGCCCTGGAGCAGTTGGTTGCCCAGATCGATTTCTGGTCGCTTATTGCCATGTCGCCAAGGGTAAACACCTTCGTGCTGGACGGCCTGGACGCCCGCCTCGAAGTTGACGAACAGGGTAACGGCAACTGGACCCGAATCATGCCCGAGAAGCCAGCCGGAGCGGCAACGGAAGAAACTGCCGGCACCCAGGATGAGCAGGCACAGGAAGACGGGGGAGCCGGCAGCGAACCTCTGAACTTCAACGTTGAAAACGTTCAGATCAGCAATGCCCAGGTGCACTACACCGATAAGAGCACCGGCCAGTCGGTTACGCTGGAGAACTTTACCGTTAACGCCAGCAACATCACCCTGGGCTCCGAATTCCCGCTGGAGATCGGATTCCGGGTTGCCACCACCCAACCTACCTTTGAAGTGGATGGCAGCATTAGCGCGCGCCTTGCTGCCAACGAGGCGCTCAACGAGTTCGCCGTATCCGGTCTGAATGCCGTGTTCGACATGACCGGCGAACCATTTGGAAGCAAAAAGGTGACGGCTGAACTTGGCGGCTCGGCCAGGGCAAACCTGGAAAACGAAACCGCCAATCTGAGCGGCTTTACCGCCAGCCTGGCCAATCTGAAACTCTCTACCGATCTGAATGTCACTGGTTTCGGCGACAAGCCAACCCTGAGTGGCGAATTGTCCATCGCCGAGTTCTCACTGAAGGATCTGCTGAACAACCTCGGCCAGCCCGCGGTGGAAACCAGCGATCCGGACGTGCTGAAAGCTATCGCGTTCTCTACTGGCATTGGCGGCCCGGCCGGAAAGGTGGAGCTTACCGACCTGACCATCAAACTGGATGACACCACTTTCAATGGCTCCGGCAGCTACAACCTGGCCGACTCAGGCATCGTCTTCAATCTGCAGGGCGACCAGTTGAATGCCGACCGGTACCTGCCACCTCAGGCAGAGGGAGAAGCCGAGGAGGCACCCGCATCCCAGGAAACCGCTGCAGCCGGACCGGAGGGCGATCTGCTGCCCCTGGAGACCATTCGCAGCCTGTTGCTGGATATTGATCTGGGCCTCGGCCAGCTGATCGTCAGCAACCTGACCATCAACGAAATCAAAGCCAGCACAACGGCAAAAAACGGCCTTCTGAAAATTGACGAGTTCAGCGGCAAACTCTATGAAGGCAGCTTTGGCGCCAACGTGACCATCGACGCCCGCAGCGATAATCCGAAATGGACCGTGGGTTCAGACGTCACCAACGTACAGACCCTGCCCCTGCTCACCGATCTGGCGGAGGTGGAGATGCTCGCCGGCGGCGCCAACCTAAAGGTGAACGCCACCACCACCGGCAACCGCATCTCGGCCTTGCGCAGCAATGCCGACGGCCAGATCAGCTTCAACCTGGCGAAGGGCGAGTTCCGCCAGATGAACCTGACCCGCATGGCCTGCCAGGGCATCGCTCTGGTCAACCAGGAGGATCTGACAACCACAGACTGGGGCACCAGCACACCGTTCAACGACATGCGTGGCACCCTCGACATCAATGGCAACACCCTGAACAACACCGATCTGGTGGCAGCACTGGCCGGGATGCGCCTTGAGGGCAATGGCACCGTCGATTTGGCCCAAAGCCAGCTGGACTACGAAGTTGGCCTGAAGATCGTCGGGGAAATCCACAGGGACAACGCCTGCCGTGTTACCGAATACGTGAAGAATGCGGTTATTCCTGTGGAGTGCCGCGGCAACTTCGCCGAAGATCCCGCTGGCCTTTGTTCCTTTGACGGCTCCCGCTTCCGCGACACCCTTCAAGCCATGGCAAAAAATGCCGCCAAGGCAAAAGTTGACGAAAAAGTGGACGAGGCCAAGGCAAAAGCCGAAGAGAAAGCGAAAGAGAAGCTACAGGACAAAGTCGGCGACAAGCTGAAGGGCCTGTTCAACTGATGCCCGACCGTTTCGCCGACAAATTGCTGCAATGGTACGACAGCCACGGCCGGCACGACCTGCCGTGGCACCACAACCGAAACGCCTACCGGGTATGGGTTTCGGAAATCATGTTGCAGCAGACCCAGGTAACCACCGTTATCCCCTATTATGAGGCGTTCATGGAACGCTTTCCCGACGTCCATGCCCTGGCCGAAGCCCCCGTGGATGATGTACTCAGCCACTGGTCTGGCCTTGGTTACTACGCCCGGGCCCGCAACCTGCAGAAAGCCGCGCAAACGGTGGTTCGCGACTTTGATGGTGAATTTCCACAGACCCAGGAGGAGCTTGAAACCCTGACCGGAATCGGCCGCTCCACGGCCGCCGCCATACTGGCCCAGGCCTTCGGCATTCGCGCCGCCATACTGGACGGCAACGTGAAACGTGTGCTGGCCCGCTACCATGCCATCCCCGGCTGGCCCGGACAGAACGCCGTTCTCAATCAGCTCTGGCAACGGGCCGAGGAGCATACACCGGGACAACGGGTGCGCGACTACACCCAGGGCATTATGGATCTGGGCGCCATGGTGTGTACCCGCAGCCGGCCGGCCTGTGACAGCTGCCCGCTGCAAGAGGGCTGCAAGGCCTACGCCCAGGGTGAAACATCACTCTACCCCGGCTCCAAACCGAAAAAGGCCAAGCCGGAAAAAACCACCTGGATGGTAATCCTCGAGGACTGCGAGGGACGCATCCTGCTGGAACGTCGACCGCCCAGTGGCATCTGGGGCGGCCTCTGGAGCCTGCCGGAACTTGACCCGGCCTACGGCGCCGATGAGCTTCAGGAAGCCTGCGAACAGAGCCTGGGGCTGGATTGCGGAGAGCCGGAGCTGATCAGCGGCTTCCGACATACCTTCTCCCATTACCATCTGCACATACAGCCGGCCCGTCTGAACGTCACTGGTGGCACCAACACCGTTGCAGACAGGGATCATCTGAAATGGCTGCACCGCCATGAAGCCCTGAACCTTGGTCTGCCGGCGCCGATCCGGTCGCTGCTTACCGAACCGGAGCAAGCCGCCCTGCTTTGATGATCCGGTCCGGGAGCGCCTTCAGCCGCAACGATCTGTTATCATCACCGCCAGCAACATTTGCCAACAGGAGCCACCATGAGCCGTACCGTTTTCTGCCGCAAATACCAGAAAGAACTGGAAGGCCTGGACTTCCCGCCTATGCCCGGCGCCAAGGGCCAGGACATTTTCGAAAATATTTCGAAGCAGGCCTGGGAAGAATGGCAGGCCCAGCAGACCATGCTGATCAACGAAAAACACCTGAGCCTGATGGACCCGAACACCCGCAAGTACCTGCAGGCGCAGATGGAACACTTCTTCAACAACGAACCGTTCGACAAGGCCGAGGGCTACGTTCCACCGGAACAATAACCCCGGATTGATCAAAGCCTGAGCATGCCTGAAAAGATTCAGAAATTTTTCCGGCTCAGCCTTGACTCAAAACAGCGAAACCGGTTTAATAGCGCCCCGTTGCACAGCAGTAGCGCAACATGCCCGGATAGCTCAGTTGGTAGAGCAGGGGATTGAAAATCCCCGTGTCGGTGGTTCGATTCCGCCTCCGGGCACCAAGATTCAACGACTTAGCCCGCCTTGTGCGGGCTTTGTTGTTTCTGGTGTCCACGAACTGTCCACCGAGGAAAACCCCTCAACCACGAAAAGTGATTCAGAGGGCAAAGAAATGCGATACCCCTTCTCAAGGTTTGCCAACAAGACCCTGTCTCCCATGCCCTGGAACAAGATATCGCCATCCTTGAGGTAGCAATGGTTATCGACATACTTGAGATCAAATGCATCACCAAGTAAAGGGCAATACTTTTTCTCAACGAAAACATCCTGGTCAAGCGACATCACACCAGCTTGCTTCATAGTCGCAAAGAGAAACGCATCCGGCCCTCCCCAAACAACTAATGCAGAAAAAACACCCAGAATTAACCCACCGAAAAGACTGTAACTTGAAACCGGACTGGTGAACCCAGACAAACTGTCATTCCCGTCGAAGTGTACAACCTCACTTTTCAGCATCACGGAATGAACGATTAAGAGCGAAGCCAAAACCGAAACAACAACACCTAGTGCTAACTGAAGTGAGACCTCAACAAACCCAAGCACAAGGAAAAACGGAATTGAGGAAGCCCCTAACACAGGAAATATCCTAAGATCGGTAGACTCGATTGTCCGATAAAGGTGAGAACACTGATAACTCAACGAAGACGAGGATAGCCTCGTTGTACCACGTAAAATGAGCGTCAATGGCACAGCACCTAAGCAAAAGTGTAGTGGTTCAATGATTCCGGACACCAACGTAGGTGGTAATATCGCCACCATAAACGAGGTGTCTGATGACCAGAAAGCGACGTTCTTTTTCTCCTGAGTTCAAACAGGAAGCAGCCAGCCT
>NZ_PSSX01000050.1 GCF_002933275.1 Marinobacter maroccanus | reverse complement strand
CAGCCTGTCCAGATAAGGGCGGCTGTCGTGCAGGTTGGCCGGCGTAGCGTAACTGTCCGTGATGATGGCGTTGCGACCATCGACGGTGCGGTGGTCCAGGTAGAAGAAGCCCTTGGGCTTACCNTCCCGNACCATATAGCCACTGTCCGGATCGGTACGGCTGATNTTGGTGTCTTTGGTCTTCGATGGCTGCTCGGACAACTTCGTTTTCAAGGGCTTTTTGCCCTGGGCTTTGCGATCGCCCTCGATGGCCTCTTCCAGACTGNCCAGGTAGGCNGCCACCTTCTCNTCNGCCTGTTTCAGATCGTACTTGTTCTTGTTGGCGTTCGCCTTGAGGTGCGTGCTGTCGGTNTAAAGCACTTCGCCACCCACCANGTCATAGCCCATCGCCTGAAGCACGATCTCATCNAAGATNTCCTGATAGATGCTGCTGTCCTGGAACCGCCGCCGGCGGTTCTGACTCAGGGTGGAGGCATCCGGAATCTTGTCNGTCAGGTT
>NZ_PSSX01000049.1 GCF_002933275.1 Marinobacter maroccanus | reverse complement strand
CCAATGAAACCACCTTGCCATGTACGCCTTCTCTTCCCTGCCCTCGGTGTTCACATTCAGGATGGCGGCTTCTTCGGGAAGGGTTTCGTTTAAGGCTTCCTCGACTTTTTCCAGGGAATCGAAGCCCCTTATGTTGGTGACAACCGTTCGCCCTTCTTTGAGGGCGGGGATGGCGTGGCGCTGGAGGACGCCGAAGGATTTGTAAGAGCCTGGGTGACCATGATGGATGACGATGCTCATTTCTTCCCTCCTTAGCCGATCACGTCCATGACGTAGCGGGTGACTCTCGCGTTGATGATCATGTTGAAGGCCTCCGGGAGCTTGAGGTACGTGGCCACGCCCAACACCTGGGAATCGAGTTGGCCCCAGTAGGTTTCGATGGTGTCGGAGACGTTGAGCTGACTCAGAACTTCCTGGGCCACTTCCCAGCTGTAACCAATGAAGGCGATCTTGGCTTTGGTGGCCGATATGACGATCCAGGCGCCGGCCTTGACCATCCAGTCGTCGATCAGGGCCGGGATGCTGTTGAAG
>NZ_PSSX01000048.1 GCF_002933275.1 Marinobacter maroccanus | reverse complement strand
CGCTCCGCTTGCCTCCTGTGCTCATGGTTCGGAATCAAGGGGCGGGCGTCCTCCCCCGACATCCTCACCACTCCGGATGCGCACTGTGGACCAGCCAGAGCCCGCCACAAGGCCAGGGGGCCTACGGCCCTGGCGCTGCGCGCCAGCCTTGTAACGGTCACTGTCCGGCCCCCTTTTCGTGCGCGAGTGGTGACGATGACGGGGGCGGACTCGAAGGCTTTTCAGGGGGTTGGTCCTGAGTGCCAAAGGTCGGGCAGCCAGCCTCCAGCCACGCAGTCAGGACGGAACCACCAAGGGTCCACAGGTCGGTGCCGCGCTGGATGGCTTCCTGTTGCAGCTGGAGGTAGATGGACGACGGGGCGCAGACGTAGAAACGGCGCTCTTTGTCTTCCACCTGGTCTTTTCGTGGGGGGATATGGCTCATGGTTGCGTCTCCGTGACGTTGGGAAGATCCAGGTGGCCGCAGTCCCAGGCGTCCCGCAGTTGGATAAGGCGGTCAAAGGCCGGGCTGTGATGGCCGCTGGCTTCCAGTTCGTGGATCAGGGCGTCGGTGAAGCCGGCTTTGCAGCGGGCCATGTAGTCGCAC
>NZ_PSSX01000047.1 GCF_002933275.1 Marinobacter maroccanus | reverse complement strand
CCAATGAAACCACCTTGCCATGTACGCCTTCTCTTCCCTGCCCTCGGTGTTCACATTCAGGATGGCGGCTTCTTCGGGAAGGGTTTCGTTTAAGGCTTCCTCGACTTTTTCCAGGGAATCGAAACCGCGAATGTTGGTCACGACGGTTCGCCCTTCTTTGAGGGCTGGGATGGCGTGTCGCTGGAGGACGCCGAAGGACTTATAGGAACCGGGGTGGCCGTGGTGGATTACGATGCTCATAACTACTCCGTTAACCTGGTGCTTTTTCCGATTTTCCGTTGAGGGTCATTCACTTGCAGGACCGGGTTAGCCGATGACGTCCATGACGTAGCGGGTGACTCGGGCGTTGATGATCATGTTGAAGGCCTCCGGGAGCTTGAGGTAGGTGGCGACGCCTAAGACCTGGCTGTCGAGCTGGCCCCAGTAGGTTTCGATGGTGTCGGAGACGTTGAGCTGGCTCAGGACTTCCTGGGCCACTTCCCAGCTGTAACCAATGAAGGCGATCTTGGCTTTGGTGGCCGATATGACGATCCAGGCGCCGGCCTTGACCATCCAGTCGTCGATCAGGGCCGGGATGCTGTTGAAG
>NZ_PSSX01000046.1 GCF_002933275.1 Marinobacter maroccanus | reverse complement strand
AGTGGACCATGCCGATTCGTGATTGGAAGCCGGCCTTGAATCGCTTTATTATCGAATTCGGTGACCGCCTGGACGGCCACCTTTAATGGGGTGGGCAGTTACACAGATTTATTTACAGGCTCCTGGCTTGCCATGACGTAAGATCATAACTTCTTCCCCGGACGCCACAGCATCAAGTAAACTGCCGAGCCTTTCTTGCGCTTCATGCACATTGATCGTCTGCATTTTCAGCCCTCCTTAAATACGTACACAAAAAGTGTACATGCAGATCCGCCTCGATAGAAAGCCATCTCAACGGGGCATGAGGAGGATTCGCCTTAACAACAGAAATAAAGGTCCACGGAAAATCCTCGACCTTTCGGCCCTCTCAACCAATGCGAGCACAACCCGCCCTGAGTGAACGGCATTGCAACAATGCCGGTCTGTTTTGAATGGTCATGTTTCTAACAACTGCTCCTTTCCAAACTGTCAATGGCCATTTATTTTGACCCACCTTTGGCCAATAAAATTGACCCACCTTTCATAGTCTAGCTTGTGGTCTTCTGCTTTAGCCGATAGCTTTCTCCTCCCAACATAAAGATGTGTGA
>NZ_PSSX01000005.1 GCF_002933275.1 Marinobacter maroccanus | reverse complement strand
GACCATCTCGAGTTCGTGTTGTTGCGGGGACGGCTCTTTGAGCATGGGGCAGCCTCTGAAAAGTCGATGCCCCAATTACAACAAACCCCCGCCTTAATGGCGAGGGTTTGTCAGCAGTCTGAACGCCCCGCAGAGCGGGGCGTTTCACCAACTTTGGTGTTAGGTTACATTAATCGTGACCGTACACAGCCAGTTTGGTATCGGTAACTGCCAAGTTGTCGATGGCAATGGTACCGATGTTCTTTCCACCGATGATGGTCTCACCGATAGCAACGTCCATGTAGACGTTGTTAACGTCAATACGCAGCACGTCAGACGCTGTAGAAGCGCCAAGGCCCGCACCTTTGTAGACATCAAGGTTCACATTGGCAAAACCGGCTAGAACCTGAGCTTCTTGGGAAGCGGGATCAAGACCAAATTCACCATCTGCGTCGGCGCTCATTACAGAACCGTCACCATCGTAATCGAAGTTGGCGCCGGCACCTGAGATAGTCAGGTCACGGATACCAATACCGAGAAATTCTACATCGAAGTCCATATCCTGGACATCAAACGCAGCGACCACATTCAAATGATCCGATGCCGTGTCAACAGAGATATCCAGCTGAGCCAAGTTACCCCAGCCACTCAGGTTGGAGATCAGAGTTGTGCTGTCAGAGCCAGTGCTTCCAGCAAGCAGCTCCATTGAGCCAACAGTCATACCCCAGTCAATCGGATTGCTATCGAGTGTGCCAACATGAATGATCGCATCACCATCGTCGGCTACGTCGATATCGATCTTCAATTGGTCCAGCAGGTCGTTGTAGCCAGCAGTTGAGCCTGCAGCGGTTACGCCCGCACCACCGAGAACGATATCGTTTACTGCGAAGGAACCTTCATCAGTGTACTTGAACTGACCGATACTGACTTTAGTTTCCAGCTCAATGGTCACACCGGCCTGACCGGTGACGTTACCCATCGCACTGTCGTCGAGTGCTTTGAGGTCTGCATTGGCTGCAAACGGAACAGCGGCAACCGCAGTTGCCAGAGCAATTTTTTTCAGGCCTTTCATTCTTATCTCCTTATAAACTCTCTTGTTCTTATCTGAGTTTTTAATTTGGTCGTGGAATCACTGACTCCACAATTCCATTTAAGATTGTTTTACAGTCCTAGTCCGTGACTATTGTCACAGTTCTTAACCCTTTGCTTACACGTTGAAACAAACCGCGAATACTTCTCACCCTAGCTTTGGCCATTAGATTCTGCTTCTTCGTCGTAAAATATTTGGTAAGGCTTTTTACGCGTAACCGGGTCACTGTATTTAACTTTTCCATCCTCCACCTCAAACGGAATCACTTTATTACCAGAAATCCCCAGCCTATGCTCATGCTCAATGACCAGCGCCTCTGAGGAGCCGGTATCATCCAACTTACCCGTGTATAGAATGGCAGCCGCATTGATCTTGCCCCGGCGAGCAATGGACTTCAGCGCTGCGCGATAAACAAGAATTCTCACTTGTGCGGGAGAACCTTCTATCTGACCGTCCAGGTTTACGCGCTTCACTGTGTCACCATCGTCCATCAACATCCACGCAGCAGGCAGGTTAGGTGTCGTACCTTCTATCAACGCAGAATACTGATCCGTTGCTTTCTTAATCAGGTGCACCAGTTGACGCTGGCCGACCACAGCGTACTTTGCCAACTCTTTCTTTGTTAGCTTTCCGTCAGCAATTGCGCTGTCCTCGGGTATCTCAACAGCTACCTGTTCCTGAGAGTGGACAGTTGAAGCGAAAACCAGCGCTCCAACCAGCAATGCATTTGAGAAAGTCTTTTTGAGATCTGACATCTGGCCATTCCTTTTATTTTTGATTGATTTACCCGACGAAATGCAGCTGGTTCAGTTAAAATAGTTACCGCTAAACCACAAAGACTGCTCAGAATCGCCAAGCTTTTATTAGAGCAGCGAGACTCACGAGCCAACAACGCCCGTTTTGTGTGCTGTTTATCATTTCTCGAACATTCCGGAGGGACCTTGAACCCGGCAACCATGCGTGAACTCAATCAGGAGAGCTATCATCGCCTGCTAAGCCAAGCCTGCCGGGAAGCGGATTTCGCCTATATCGGGAGTGTCGGTCACGGCCCCGCCCGAGGAGTCTTCAGCGGCTTTTCTGCTAGAGCTCTTGCCACCGAAGTACTCCAATACCCTGTGCCTCCGGATTTCTGCTCCGATCAGCTTGCCCAGAGCATGGAAAGCCTCGTCCGTCAGTTCCAGATCGATCAGGAACCCAGCCCGGAATGCCTATCCGGAGGGTGGATTGGTTTCCTGAGCTATGAACTGGGGTATGTCAGGGAAAGCCGTCTCAATGCGCTGTGCCCACCTGTGGATGCCCCCCTCATGTCTGCAGGTTTCTACCTTTGGACTGCCAGTCACAATCGCAAGACAGACCAATATTGGCTATGGATTCATCCGGAGTGCCCTGGTGAGACACGGAATTTACTGGAGCAGTGGCTGGGCTCGGACGAACGAGCGGCCACTACCGGATGGTCTATGGTTTCGCGATTTCAGCCCAGGCAAACACCGGATGCCTTCAGGGCAAGCGTGGTAAGGATTCGCCAATACATTGAAGCCGGTGATTGCTACCAGGCGAATCTCTCACAGGAATTCTCAGGTCATTTCATGGGGGATCCCTGGCAAGCATTCCAGGCGCTTTCAGATGCCAACCCTACGCCCTACAGTGGGTTCATTCGCGCTGGCGAGGCATCCATCCTGTCGGTTTCCCCCGAGCGATTTTTAGAGATACACGACCGAACCGTCACCACCAGCCCCATCAAGGGCACCCGGCCGAGGGGCGGCACTCCTGAGAGTGATTCCGCCTATGCCACTGAACTGGAAGGCTCCGAAAAGGACCTGGCCGAAAACCTGATGATCGTCGACTTACTTCGCAACGATCTGAGCCTGAACGCAAAGCCAGGCAGCGTGAAAGTCGACAAACTGTTTGCACTGGAGTCCTACCGCAACGTCCACCATCTCGTCAGCCACATCCGCGCCGAGCTGGCCGAGGGTGTCACGCCCATGAAGGCATTGTTTGATGCCTTCCCGGGTGGCTCGATCACTGGCGCGCCCAAGATCAGGGCGATGGAGATTATTCGGGAGCTCGAGCCCCATTGGCGTGGCCCCTACTGCGGCTCGATATTCTATCGCGGACTGGACGGCACGCTGGACAGCAATATTGCGATTCGAACCATGCTTTGTGATGGCCAGGGCACCATTCGTTGCTGGGGTGGTGGCGGTATTGTTGCGGATTCAGATCCCGAAGCTGAGTATCAGGAGACGCTCGCGAAAGTCGGGCCTTTGATGCGGTTTCTGGAAGATTTGGTGATTGAGTGAAATGAGTTCATGTGAACATGGGGTCAGAAGAACGCTTTCTTCTGACCCCATGTTCAGTATTCCAATCAGGCGTTGTGAATAGCACTCGCCTTTAGAAACTCCTGCTTGAGATCATCGAAGTTATGTACCGCCGGGAATTGCGGAAACTCGTCGATCACGTTCTGCGGAGCATGGAACAGGATGCCAGCTTCGGCCTGCCCCAGCATGGTGGTGTCGTTATATGAATCACCGGCAGCAATCACGCGGTAATTCAACAGCTGGAATGCCCTTACCGACTGGCGCTTGGGGTCGCGTTGGCGCAGCAGGTAATTGGTAATCTGGCCGTCGTCTGCGACTTCCAACTTATGACAAAGCAGGGCCGGGTAGCCCAGTTTCTTCACCAGGGGCATGGCGAATTCGTAGAAGGTGTCGGACAGAATCACTACCTGGAAACGCTCGCGCAGCCAATCCAGAAACTCCCGGGCGCCGGGCAGCGGGTCCAGCTCCCCGATCACTTCCTGGATCTGGGGCAACCCGTAGCCGTGCTGGTCCAGCAGCTTCAGCCGCTGCTTCATCAGCACGTCGTAATCCGGAATATCGCGGGTGGTTGCCTTGAGCTCTTCAATGCCGGTCTTTTCGGCGAACGCGATCCAGATTTCCGGGATCAATACTCCTTCAAGGTCAAGGCATGCCAGTTCCACAACGATCTCCTGCTTCAATTGGTTAAGGGCAACGTCGGTTTGTCCGTGTGCCGCTATTCGGAGCGTATGATAAGAAAAACCGGGCGTGATTGCATCGTAGAAGTGTAAACCCGGGTTCTTGAGCGCGGAATAACCATATAGATTGTCATTCCTTCAGGGTATGAGGCATTTAATGGTAGCCTTTTCGATCAGTTAGATCCTCTTGCACTCTCAGATAAGGCAATGCCGGGCCATGACCGATATTCAGACCCTGCGGGAAGAGCTCGAAGACCAGAGCCCCCGCTCGATTCTCAAAGCCGCCCTCAAACAGTACGACAACATAGCCATCTCCTTCAGTGGCGCGGAGGATGTAGTGCTGATTGAAATGGCACACAAACTGACCGACAACCTGAAGGTTTTTACCCTGGACACAGCCCGTCTTCACCCGGAAACCTACGAGTTTGTAGAGCGGGTGCGCAAGCATTACGGCATCGAGATCGAGGTTCTGTTTCCGGATGCTCAGGAAGTTCAGGGTCTGGTGAACAAGAAAGGCCTGTTCAGCTTCTACGAGGATGGACACAGTGAATGCTGCGGCATTCGCAAGGTCAACCCCCTGCGCCGCAAGCTTGCAACCGTTGACGCCTGGATTACCGGGCAGCGCAAGGATCAGAGCCCGGGCACACGCAACGATGTGCCAGTTGTTCAGGAGGACACTGCCTTCTCAACCGATGATAAGACACTGATTAAGTTCAATCCTCTGGCGAACTGGACGTCAAAAGAGGTGTGGGATTACATCCGGATGTCCGAGGCGCCCTATAACGAGCTGCACGAGAAAGGCTTCGTAAGCATCGGCTGCCAGCCCTGCACCCGTCCTGTGCTGCCCGGGCAGCACGAGCGGGAGGGACGCTGGTGGTGGGAAGAAGCTACCCAGAAAGAATGCGGCCTGCACGCCGGCAATCTGATCGCCCGGGACTAACCCGGGCGCATACACCCGCTCACCTTCTAGTGAGTGGGTAGCTCGACATCCCTGAACAGTTCCTCGATTTCAGACCGGCTGCCTTGGTGAGACACGGCCTCGTCCACCTTTTCCTTGGTGAGATGGGGCGCGAACCGATGAATGAAGTCATACATATACCCCCTCAGGAACGTGCCCTTCCGGAAACCGATTCGCGTGACGCTGGGACGGAACAGTTTGCGGGCATCGAGGGCGATCAGATCCGTGTCGGTTTTGGGATCGAATGCCATACTGGCGACAATTCCGACGCCAAGACCCAGCCTTACGTAGGTCTTGATGACGTCCGCATCCGCTGCAGTGAATACCACCTTTGGTGTGAGCCCCTGGGACTGGAACGCCTCATCGAGCTTGGACCGGCCGGTGAAACCGAACACATAGGTCACCAGTGGGTACTCTGCCAGCTCTGGTAGCGTCAATTCCGGTAATTTGGCCAGAGGATGATCCTTAGGCACGATGACGCTCCGGTTCCATTTGTAACAGGGCATCATGATCAGATCGTTAAACAGCTCCATGCCTTCGGTCGCGATAGCAAAGTCCACCGCTCCGCTGGCCGCCATCTCGGAGATCTGCATGGGCGTACCCTGGTGCATATGCAGGGATACGTCCGGGTATTCTTCAATGAAACCGCTGATAATCGGTGGCAACGCATACCGCGCCTGAGTATGAGTCGTGGCGATACTCAGATCGCCCTTGCGCTGGTTGCTGAATTCCTGGGCGATTTTCTTGATGCCCTCAACCCGCCGCAGGATCTCTCCCGCCTCCCGGATAATGATTTCACCGCCCGGTGTAATGCGGGTGAGATGCTTGCCGCTGCGGGCAAACACTTCCAGCCCCAGTTCGTCCTCCAACAGGCGGATCTGTTTGGAGATACCGGGCTGGGAGGTAAACAGGCTTTGAGCGGTTGCTGACACATTCAGATCGTGATGCGCAACTTCCCAGATATAGCGCAACTGTTGTAGTTTCATTGAATCTGCTGCTCCCTGGAGATCGAAGGACCTTGTCGAAGAATACGCATAAAAATACAGATTTTCATTCTTTTTTAATATAGGCAACTACTTTCACACAGTTTAGACCAAAATTGCATTTACGCAGCCTCTGATAAAACCCTGGCGTGATTAAAGTGGCTTCATGGCCCTTGACTTGGTGATTACAAAGGACACAATCCTTTATGCCCTGTCTGGGCAATTCAACACTCCAGTTTTCAGGGAATCCATGCTGCTTACCACCAAGTTTCTCAGGCCAACGTCAGACTCGCGCGCGGTCAAGCGTGACCGGTTGAGCGCCCTGCTTGAGCCCCAAAGCCCCAAACGGCTGAATCTGGTGATTGCGCCGGCCGGCTTTGGAAAGACTACACTGGTGGCCCAGTGGTGCTCGCGGGTTTCCTCACCTACCGCCTGGCTTTCCCTGGATGAACACGATAATGAACCCCGGCGATTCTGGCAGTACGTCATCGGCGCCTTCGAACAGGCCGGGCTGACCGATGCGGCCGAGTTGCGTAAACAACTGGCCCACCAATCCGATGAAACCTTTACCGAGGCCATTACCGGCCTGATCAATCTCCTGGCTCAGGACGGCAGTGCGTGGGCCCTGGTCCTGGACGACTTCCACTTTATTGGAAACCCGGCCATCCACAGGCAGTTCGGCTATTTCATCGACTATTTGCCGCCGGAAATCCTGATTACCCTGGCGTCCCGAACGGAGCCACCATTGCCACTGGCACGCTGGCGCGTTCGCCGCTGGATCCAGGACATACACCCTGGCCTGTTGGCCTTTTCTGAAGACGAATGCCGGCAGTTTTTCCGCGACACCATGGGGCTTGATATCAGTGACGAGGATGTCCATGCCATTGTCCGCAAAACCGAAGGCTGGGTGGCCGCCATGCAGCTATCCGCGCTTTCTTCGACATTTTCCGGGAAGGACGCAGCCAAATCCGGAAATCAGTTAAATCTGGATGAGCGCTATATAAGCGATTATGTCCTGAGCGAAGTGCTGGAACAGCAACCCCGGGATATTGCGGATTTCCTGCTTGAAACCGCCTGCTGTCCTCGGCTCTGTGCGTCCCTTTGTGACTCAATTCGTGAGTCGGACGACAGCCAGGAGATGCTCGAAAAGCTCCTGAGCCAGAACCTGTTCCTGATTCCGCTGGATACCCGGAACGAGTGGTTTCGCTACCACGATCTGTTTCGGGATGCGCTGTTGCTCAGGATCAGTCACACAGAACCGGAGAAGGCAGCGCGCCTCTGGCAAGGCACTGTGGAATGGTTATTGGCCCACGGTCATGTTCAGGAGGCCATTGCCCAGATTGTCCGTCAGGAGGACTGGCCTTGGCTCGCCCGTGTGCTGGCGGAACACGGCAACAATCTGATCCATGGTGGCTATCACCTGCCCGTGCTGGACTGGCTCGAGGCCCTGCCACAGGATCTGGTAACCGATCATCCGCAACTCCAGATGCTACGGATCTGGGGGTTATTTTTTGCCAATCGGGTGGACGCGCTGGAACCACTGCTATCAGCACTCGAGGATCTGCTGGACCGGCAGGTGGCTGATTCACATCCGGATGCCGAAGGGGCTCTGGGGTTGCAAAGCGAGATCTCGCTGATGCGCTCGTATTTAGCCCGAACCCGGAGTGACGACAAAAGCGCCGCCGACCTCACCCGACAGGTGCTCAGGGAGATAGACCACACCCGCATCCCGTTAAAATCCGTGACCTATTACGGGCTGGGTCTTGATTACTACGGTAAGGGTGAACTTACCGAGGCCGAGGACGCGCTCCAGTCGGCCGTTCGTTACGGACAGGTAGAGCATAAACCCAGCACCGTGTTATCCAGTGGCGGCCTGTTGGCGTGGATACAATACAATCGGGGTGATATCGATCTGGCGCTGGAAACCTGCACCGACATCCGGCAATGGGTAGACCGACACTACTCAGACCCCAGCCAACCAAGGCTCATCTCCTGCTGGCAGAACAGCACCCTGTGTGAAATCCACCGGGAGCGAAATCACCCCCAGCTCGCCGCCACGCACCTCCAGCCTCTTCTTGAGCATGTTGAACGGGGCACGGAGCCGGGGCAGCACGTGATCATTCAGTACGTTCGCGGTCACCTTGCCTTCAGCGAGGGCAGGCTTCAGGACGCGATTGAGGCCCTGGAAGACGCTTCCCAGACAGGCCGGAAGCGCCGCGAGCAGATTGTTTTCGAGCCGCCTGCCAGCACCGCCCTTCTTGCCCGGTGCTATCTTGCCGCCGGTCACCCGGAAAAAGCCCGTGCCAGCCTGGACTCCCGAGCCGATGCCGAGTTCACCAACCCGCTTCATCTTGAGCAGAGCCGAATCAGCGAAGCCCGTGTGCTGGTGGCACTGAATCAACCAGAGCGTGCCCAGGAAATACTCAGCGCCTTACTGAATCCGGCTGAACGCAATGCCCACAACCGTCACCTGGTGGAGATACTGTTGGTCTACGGCGAGGCCCTGGCACAGCAGGAGCGGAAAGACGAATCGGAACAGATGCTGACCCGTGCAGTAAACCTGGCTTCCGAGGCCGGGTTCATGCGGCTGTTTGCCGAAGAGAGTCCGGAGCTTCGTAACCTGCTTCTGTATTTGCCCGCGCTGAATGCCCCTGGCAGCTGGAACGCCAGCGTCAGAAAAATGCTTGTTGATCAGAGAGAATCGGGGCAGATACACCCCAAAAGTAGCCCAAGCTCAGGGTACAGTGAGCCTGATCGTCCGGCACTTAATCCGGAAGCATTACCGGAACCACTCAGCCAGCGAGAGCTGGAAGTGCTGGAGTTGATTCACGAGGGGCATGCCAATAAGGAAATTGCCTTTAAAATGAAGGTCGCGCCGGCTACCGTGAAAGCTCATATTCGCAACCTCTACGGCAAACTGGGCGTCGGCCGCAGAACCGAGGCACTGGCCCGGGCCCGGGATTTGGGGCTGCTGGAAGGCTGACATCCGGGCACGCACAAATGTGATGGGCGTCACATTTTGCTTCAACTATCTAAGCCCGCTACGCCCTTTGGACGATCCGTCTACGCCCTCTAATCCTCTATTATTATTCCAACGGTGAGGGAAACCTCACCAGGAATTCTGAAACTTCAGGCCTTCAGATTTCTTGTTCCGCGTTGTTTCGACGCCCGGGTTCGAAAGAACCCTTTTGATGAGAGCCAACCCTTACGGGCTGGCTCTTTTTTTATGACTGAATGGTTTGTCGATGAGATCTAGCGTTCGATAATTCGACGGAACGGCGGCAAGGCATCCAGCAGCAGCTGACCATACCGCCGGGCGATGATCCGACGATCCAGAATGGTCACCCTACCGGTATCCTGCTCGGTCCGAAGTAGCCGCCCCACCGCCTGAACCAGTTTGATCGAAGCATCCGGAACGGTGATTTCCATAAAGGGATTACCGCCCCGTTGGGTTACCCACTCGGCCAGGCTCGCCTCGATGGGGTCATCGGGGACTGAAAACGGTAGACGGGTAATCACAACGTGGTGCAGGTACTTGCCCGGCAAATCGATGCCCTCTGCAAAACTGGCAACGCCAAACAGAACACTGGGCCGTCCCTCATCCACCCTGCTGCAATGCTGGCGAAGCACCTCACCCTTGGCCATATCGTCCTGGGTGATGATCAGCTCCGGGTAATCAGGGGCAAGAGCGTCCCGAACCTGCTGCATCTGGCGCCGGGAAGTGAACAATACCAACGTCGCTTTCTCGCCGGCCCACAGGTCCGGCAGTCGTTTAACAAGCTCATCAGCAAAGCCGTCATCCGTGGGCATGGCGGACATCGCCGGCACCTCTACCGTCGCCATCTCGCCATAGCGAAAAGAACTGGGAACAACCAGGAAGCGACTACCCTGGGGCAACCCTGCCCGGGCGTTCAGGCGATCAAATCGTCCAAGTGCAGTCAGGGTGGCACTGGTGAGAACGGCCCCGTAGGCCCGGGACCAGAGCCTTGAGTACAACAGGTTGTCCGCCAATACCGGTGAACTGTAAAGGGTAATGTCTTCGGCGTGATCCCAGCGCTGGCGCACTGCCCAACGGGCTGGCGGCGGGCTTTTCTGCACTGGCGGTCTGGCTTCCTTCTCTTCACCCGCTTCAGAATCCGTTTCTGACTCGCTGGCGGGTTTTGCATTGCCCTGCTCGCACCAGGCGGTCCAGAGTCTCAACTGGTCCTCGGCCCTTGCGTGGAAAGAGCCAATCACTGGGTACCATGCTTCTGCGGTTTCCCGGTCAATCTCATGTTCCTTGCGCTCGTCGAATGCTCCCTGCAGTTCGTCTGCAAGAACGCCAAGCTGGCGGACCATATTGGCGGTGGCAATGCGGCTCTCGGCTGATAGCTCTGCCATGGCTTCCGGCAGTTCACCCTCCGGATAACGCCATTGGGCCGTCCGGCGCTCCTCGTTGAACTCCCACCCGGTATTCTGCTCGGCTTCCTCGTAAACCCGGTTCAGCACGAGATCCACTTCCCTTGAGGCAGA
This sequence comes from Marinobacter maroccanus, assembly GCF_002933275.1. GTDB lineage: Bacteria > Pseudomonadota > Gammaproteobacteria > Pseudomonadales > Oleiphilaceae > Marinobacter > Marinobacter maroccanus. The sequence continues at coordinate 260,381 of NZ_PSSX01000005.1, read as the reverse complement.
ACTGATGCGATCCAGGGACTTGGCGGCCTGGGTGCCGGCTGCCAGATAAGGCTGCATTTTAACAAGCGCCTGGGAAAGCTGTTTCAGCCATTGCCGGGTGGCGTTAAGCGGGAGCGACGCCGCAAAGTGGTTCAGTGCTTTGTCCGGAAGATGATGAGCCTCATCAAAGATATACAGGGCATTCTCCGGCTCCGGCAGAATGGCCCCGCCGCCCAAGGCCAGATCGGCCAGCACCAGGTCGTGGTTGGCTACCACAATATCGGCATCATCAAGGTCTTTACGGGCATCGAAAAACGCGCAGCTGTCAAAGTAGCTGCAATGGCGGTTGGTGCACTGGCGGTGGTCCGTAGTTACCTGTCGCCAGACCTCGTCGGGGATCTGCTCCGGCCAATGGTCCCGGTCACCGTCCCACTCCCGTGATCCATAACTTGCCAGCATCTCTTCAAAGAACGCCCGGGTACCAGGTTCTTCGTTTTTGGGGCCATCCAGCAGGAACAGGGGCATGGTATCGCTGTCGGTATTACCCTCATCGTGCAAGCGTGCTTCCAGTCGAGACATGCACAGGTAGCGACCCCGGCCTTTGGCGAGCGTCCAGTTGAAATCCATCTTGCTGTGCTTCTTCAGGTCCGGGAGGTCCTTGAGCACAATCTGATCCTGTAGGGCGACGGTCGCGGTGGATATAACCAGGGTTTTGCCCAGGGCTTTAGCAACCGGAATGGCGGCGATCAGGTAAGCAAGGGTCTTGCCGGTACCTGTGCCCGCCTCCACAACACAGGCCGCAGCCGGAGAGGTTCTCTGGCCATCGTTCTCTGTGATATCGCCCATGTATTTGGCAATTTCGGCAATCATCAGACGCTGACCATAGCGCGCCCGAATGTCCTTGCCGGCAAGCACATCGCGATAGCCTTGCTGGATGGATTGCTTGATGTCGTCGGTGAGTGCCATCAGCGGGGGCTCACCCAGTCCCGCACCACACCAACCCGGAAGCGGCGGCCGTCACGGCTCAGAACCACACCCTCTTCGGTGATATCGTCCACCCGCAGGCCCTCAAAGGTATCGCCCACTGTCAAGTAGGTGTTGTTGATCATCACCCGGCTCGATGCAGGCGAGGAAGAGTAGATATGGCTGTTAAAGGTCAAATCGGGAACGCTCTTCTGGAATGAAAGCGGCAACTCTACCAGATGAGGCACTCGGCCCGCCTGCTCCTGTTCCACCATCGGCACCGCGGTTTCGGATATTGCGGATGATGGCACGATAACCGTCGCCCGCTCCCTGCTCTCCGCCACTGGAGGTTCCGACGGGATCGGCGACGGCGTTCCCTCAAAAGGATCGGGCTCCGGGATTGCCCCCGTCTCCGCGACGGGATCTTCTGATGTCGGTTCTGCCTCGGTCACGGTCGGTACCGGCACAGGTTCAGGGACCGTCGCTCTCTCCGGGGCTGCTGGAGCCTCTGATTGTGACTCAACAACCCAGGGCAACGGCGTTCCCGGCCAGAACACAAAGGCCAGGACTGCGGCGTTCAGCAACAGTGCCAGCGACACCCAGAGAGCTGGTGACACCCTCTTTTTCTTCGGCCGGTGAATCAACTGCACCTGTTGGCCGAGGTCCGGAACGCGCCCCTGCCGCCGCTCGGTTTCGGATTTTCGCAATGCGTCAAGAATGTAAGACATGACTACTCTCGACCTTCCGGCTTCAGGTGCTTCAGGCGAGGGATGGAGGCTTCCAGATCATTATTGATCTGGATGATGGTCATGGCGCCGGCAATGCCATCCACAGTGAGCCCGCGTAGTGCCTGATACCAGCGAACCTGCTCTTCCGCGTTCATACGTTTAACGCGGTCGCTCTCTGCACGGGATTTACTGTGCCGGTCTGCCAGATCCATCATTCGGGCGCCAATCCAGAGTTGTTCGCCACCACCATTGCTGTAAAAACCGTCCCCTGTAAGGTATTCCGGCAAGCGCCAAAATACCCGATATTCTCCGAACCAGTATCGCTCGATACTGGCAAAGGACACGGTCTGAATGCCAGACGGCATGGCAACCTCTGCCTTATTACCATTGAGGTGGCGGAGCACGACAAAACCCGTGTTGCCTGACTCATCCTGAAGCTGAAGCATTGCCGGACGATCAAGAAACTCTAGGCTCCGGCGGCTGCCCTGGCGATTAAGGCAACCCAGCCCATTTTCCCTGGCCCAGTCGCAGGCCACGGGCGCTTCCGTCGGCTGATAGTTCCGCCCCCAGATCCCGAAAAGCACCTGGAACGCCGAAACCGAATCCAGAAGTTGGTCCGGAACGGCCAGTTCATCGGGCCCCGACGGCTCTTCCGGCACGATTTCTGGCGCTTCCGCCACTTGCTCCCGTTCCTGTTCCTGCTCCTCCACCCGTTCAACCTCCCCTTTCAGAGGCTCGGCAGACGAGCGGTTCGCAGAAGCTGAACTGTCGGGGGGCCACCGCTCAAGCAGCCAGGCGGTTCCGATAATCGCCACCAGAATCGAAGCGGCAACAATCAGGTACTGGGACCTGTCCGGCGACCGGCCTGATCGTGAAGGCGCGGGCCCCATCGAATGTCCGCGCACTTCCTTTGCCGCGTGGCGGATATGATCAGCCGTGATTTCATGCTCGCCTTCCGCGTACGCTCCCAACAGGGCCCGGTCACTGATCAGGTTGATAAGGCGGGGAATGCCCTGGCTTTCACGGTAAAGACGGTTCACCGCCCGCTGCGAGAAAATATCGCCCCGCATGCCCGCCACGTTGAGCCGGTAACGCAGATAGGCCGGCAGCTCTTCCCGGCCGATGGCATCCAGGTGGTAGCGCGCGGTCACCCGCTGGTTCAGCTGGCGCAACTCCGGAAGTGCCAGCATTTCCTGCAGTTCGGGCTGCCCGAGCAGGACAATCTGAAGGAGCTTCTTCTCTGCCGTCTCCAGGTTGGTCAGAAGCCGCAGCTGTTCCAGTACCTCGGCCGAAAGGTTCTGGGCCTCATCGATCATCAGAACCTTGTGTCGCCCGGCCGCATGGGCCTTGAGCAAGTCCTGGTTAATCAGATCCACCAGTTCCTTGATGGTGGCACTGATCTCATGGGGTATTTCCAGCTCATCGCAGATGGAGGACAGCAATTCCCGCGCAGAGAGCCTTGGGTTGAGGATCAGCGCGATATCCACATTATCCGGAACGTTCTCGATAAAGCAGCGGGAAACCGTTGTTTTCCCGGTTCCCACTTCACCGGTGATCACGATGAAGCCGCCCTGCCCCTGAACCCCATACATCAGGTGCGCCAGCGCCTCCTTGTGGCGATCGCTCAGATACAGGTAACGAGGGTCTGGAGCAATGGAAAACGGCGGTTCGCGAAAGCCGAAAAAGTCGTAATACATATCAGGACGTACCGGAGTCCGCGTTACTGATCAGCCTGAGCTCGGCGGTGCGCCGGTTCTGTTGCTTGAGCCGTCGGACACACCGCTCCAGGGTTTTCGAGATACGGGCATGGGAACGGATCATGGAGATCTTCGGCCAGGTGGCCCGTTCGCCGGCCAGAATCATCTGCCGCACGTAGGCCGGATCGGGATTTGCCAGCATCCTGCTGTAATCCTTGAACGAATATGAGGGCGCAATGGTAACGTCTCCCGAATAGCGCTGGGCCATAATGGTGTACAACTGACCGGACATCTGCCGAAGAAGTTCCGGCCTGAGGCGTTTACGCAGGTAGTCGAACACCCCCTGGCCATGAAACTGGATTTCGGATTGCAGTAAATGCATGGGCAGGTTGCCAAGGGACAACTTTTCATCCCGCCCCCGCTGGCTCAGGAACGGCACCACGTGGGGATTGGTCTGGCTCACGATGGTGTAATTCACGTCGTACAGGTGCATCAAACGTTCAATGGGCAGGTCGCTGACAACCGAGCCATCCACAAACTTCAGGCGCGGCATATAGGGTAGCGTATTGCCCTGAATGTCCTTTTTCATCAGGGTAACCGGCGGGAAAATACCGGGAACCGCGGCGCTGGCCAACACCGCACTCCAGACCATCAGGTAAGGCGAGGTGTATCCGCACAGCAGGCGAGCCTTCTGGTGGGCCTGAACCGGTGAGACACTCACATTGATCGATCGGCCAGTACGCTGGTAAGCCTCTTCAAAGGTGTATTCACCGATATTGCCACGCAGGCAGTTGCGAAGCTCTTCCTGATCCATGAGCCCGTCTCCGCGCACCGCACTGAGCAGGCCCCGCCACTTCCAGGCTTTCAGATTATGGTTTTCCGGCACCAGCATCTCCGGAATTTCCGCATCCGTGTGCACACCAAGAATACCCGCGATAATGGCGCCGATACTTGAACCGGCGATGACCTGGGGCAGAAGCCCCTTTTCCCAGAGGGCCTTGATTACCCCGAAGTGGAACACACCCAGGGTCGCACCGCCACTGAGCAAAAGCGCCGGGCGGCCAAAGCTGGTAAGGGTATCCCGGAAGAACTGAAGTTTGTCGGCAACGGGAAAACCGGGCACCGGTTGATCACAGAGATAATCCAGCGCTTCGCAAACCTGGGTGATGTATTCTTCGATCAGGTGTTTGGTGCCAACCCGTGACCGCGTGTAGAGCAACGGGTTGCCCATATTCCCCAGATCGTGGTGCAGTCCTTCCCGCAAGGCCCGTTTCAGGCGTTCCACATCATTCTGCTGGCGATACTGTTTGAGGTTGCTCAGGCGGTCGTAAATCAGTTCATAGTGGTAGAGATCAGAGGCGAAATCCTCTTTCCACTCGGCGTTCCCTTCCAGAAAGTCCAACTCCAGGGCCGCAGCCTTCCAGACTTCGTAGTTCGGCGCCTCGGCCAGCATTTTCCGGAATTTGGCTATTCTTGGATCCTTTAGCACCGCTGACCTCCTATCAATCCGGATGACGCTCAGAAATCATCGAGCATCAGATCCTCATCATCACCGCTGGCAAACGGATCGTTGACCACTTTCCCATCATTGATCAGGAATTCCCGACGCTGCAGGAAGGCGTTTCGGACAAATACATAGCTGTCGCCGGAGATAAAGCTTTCCGCGGGAATCAAATCCGCGCGCTTATCAACTACCTGCAGGGCCCGGGCATAATAAACTTCCGGACTGTCCACAGCATCCCAAGCTGATGGCAGCGCAAAGCCGTCAGTTGCAAACCCGGTAAAGTGCCTGGGCGTGGATGGTCCGAGAAACGGCAGCATGAGGTAGGGCCCGGATCCGGCACCCCAGTATCCAAGGGTCTGGCCAAAGTCCTCGGGCCGTTCCGGCAGATCAAAGGCAGTTGCCACATCAATCAGACCGCCCAGGCCGAAGGTGGTGTTGTAGGTAAAGCGGCCGACAGCCACCACCGCAGATTCCCCTTTCAACTGCAGCACACTGTTCGTGAAGTTCCTGAGCTCAGTCAGGTTATTGAAAAAGTTGGTAATACCTCGGTCAACAATCTGTGGGGTAAACGTCCTGTAGGCCTGCGCTACCGGCTTCAGGAACCACCGGTCGATGGTCTCGTTAAAGGTGTACACCTTGCGGTTCCAGTTTTCCCAGGGGTCTTTGGGATCAACCGGAACAGAGCCCTCGGGCGCGGGTTCCTGCATATTCTGGGCGACAGCGTGACCCGCCGGAAGGAATACAACCAGGGACACCAACATGGTAAGCGTAAACAGCCGGCGCCGGATAAAAATGTGTATCATCATCTGCTCTTGGGTTGTTTAATTCGTTTCAATTCGTCGAAAATACCGGCGCTACTTTTTTTATTATTTAACCATTGTTCCGGAGAAACCGATGTCAGTACCGGGAAATCTTGTAAACACGATTACCATGCCACTCCGCTGGGGAGACATGGACGCATACGGCCATGCCAATAATACAGTCTACTTCCGATTCTTTGAGGAAGCGCGCATTGTCTGGCTGGCCTCACTGGAGCTGGGCGGCCCCGAAGAGCCGACCGGCCCGGTTATTATAAAGACCAGTGCCACCTTTCTAAAGGAATTGAACCACCCGGCAACGGTTGAGGTGAAAACATACGCCGACAAGGCGGGTAACACCAGCCTCGACACCTATCATTTACTGACAGATGTCGACACCGGCGCTGTTTATGCGGAAGGCTATGCGAAAATCGTGTGGTTCGACCGGGAAACACGCTCCTCGGCCCCGCTGCCAGACACCCTGCGGGCGCTGGCAACGTCTTGAACCAGAAAACGTCTAGCGGCGGCGTACCACCACGCTGCCGATAGAATAACCTGCCCCGAACGAACAGATTACCCCCAGATCACCACTGACAAAGTCATCCTTGTTCTTGTGGAAGGCGATGATCGAACCGGCGGAGCTGGTGTTGGCGTACTCGTCCAGAATGACCGGCGCCTCTTCCTCAGTGGCATCGCGACCCAGCACCTTGCGGGCAATCAGCTGGTTCATATTCAGGTTAGCCTGGTGCAACCACATGCGACGAAGATCATCCGGCGCCAGAGACAGACTTTGCAGCTGGTTCTGAATGGTCTCCGCAACCAGGGGAGACACCTCCTTGAACACCTTGCGGCCCTGCTGCACGAAAAGCTTATCCGGTTTGCCGACACCGGAATCGTCGGCGCGGTTCAGAAACCCGAAATTGTTCCGGATATTGTTCGAAAACTTGGTTTTCAGGCTGGTACCGAGAATCTCGAATCCCTGCCCCTCACGGGTATCTTCTTCGCGCTCAACCAGAATGGCTGTGCAGGCGTCACCAAAGATGAAGTGACTGTCCCGGTCCCGGAAATTCAGATGGCCGGAACAGATTTCCGGGCTGACCACCAGAACAGAACGGGCAGTGCCATTCTCGACGGAATTGACGGCCGCCTGAAGGCCGAACGTAGCGGAGCTGCACGCCACGTTCATATCGTAGGCAAAGCCGTCGATACCCAGGGCTTCCTGAACCTCAATAGAGACGGCGGGATAGGCACGCTGAAGGTTGGAACAGGCAACGATCACGGCATCGACATCCTGTGCCGACTTACCCGCCTGCTCGAGGGCCTCACGGCAAGCAGTCACAGCCATTTCGCATTGCACCGAGGGCTCCTCGTTGCTGCGATCGGGAATATAGGGCTTCATGCGTTTTGGATCGAGAATGCCGTCCTTGTTGATAACATGGCGGCGCTTGATGCCGGAGGCTTTCTCGATAAACGAGGAGGACGATGGCTGCAGCGGCGTCACATCGCCACTGGCGATGCCATCTGCGTTCTCTGCGTTGAACAGTTCAACGTACTGGTTGAAGGCTTCGACCAGTTCGTCATTATCAATGGTTGCTGGCGGTGTGTAGAGACCGGTCCCGCTAATAACGGCTTTAATCACGCTAACCCCACGTCATGATTGTGAAAACGGGATGACTGGCGTCCCGTCTGATTCGTTCATTGACCTACTGCCAGAAATACTAACACAGTATCGGGGTTTTGCCCGTCGGCTATCAGTCAGCGGCACCGGTTTGGTGCAGCCCGCCTTCCTCAAACTCTGGTTTTTTCCCACTGCCGGTCCAGGCGTTTCACCGATACGGTCATCACCGTGCCCAATTGCTGGGCAAAGAAAGACACCCGGAACTCCTCGAGCATCCAACGGTAAAACACCAATTCAGGATCCCGGATCCCCTGCCGTTGTTGTTCATCCCGCTTCACCGCGTAGCGGGACCAGAGCGGCTCAATGGCGTGAAGAAACTCCCGCTCCCGGCCCATTTCCCGAGGCATCTTTTCAAGACGAATCAGCGCCGCCTCAAAATAACGCCGGAACTCCGCTAGCCACTCAGGCGGTGTTTCCACCAGAAATCCGGGATAGACCAGGTTCTGTAGCTGAAATTTAAGATCGGCCATGCTGTTGGCGAGGGCCAGATTGATTTTGCCTTTCAACTGCTTCGCCACTTTCTGATAACCGGACATCGCCTGATACAACCGCTCGTCTGCCTGCTCCAGAGCCGGGATGAAGTCACCCCGGTGAGCGTCAAACATACGGTCGAAGTCCTCTGCTGTTCTCCGAACACCCTCCGGGAGAAAGTGCTGCATGGCCGTTGCCAGCAACAGATCATCCAGCAAGACTTTCGACTGGCCTACAGGAGCAAACATCAAAGCAGACTGCTTGAAACGCGGAAGTTTCCGCTCCAGGTCATCGAGCGTCCTGCCGAACCGGTTCAGAATCAGGCGGGCGATTGCCTTCCGGGTGGTATCTTCAGCAGTCAGCCGGTCCAGACAGCGTATCTGGCGCACTTGCTTGCCCAGATCCTCCAGCGCGGGATAGACGGTCACCTGCATGCCGCCCTTTTCCGTCTGGACCTGTTCGGGCAATGCTCCGAACCGCCATTCGGTGTACTCGCCGCTCGGCTCCGCCGCCGAGTCATCTTTTGTCGCCGACTCAAGCGCCTGCTCGGCCTGACCCTCAAGTTGATGCTGCAAGTCAGACGTGTCGCGACTCTCGGCGATGGTGCGCCCCCCGTCGCCCATGACCCGCAGGTTCATCCGCAGGTGCTTTGGCAACTCCGATTCCGACCAGGCCTCTGGATCAATCTGTACGCCAGTCATGCGGCGCAACTGCTCGCCCAGTTGAAGCGTTAGCGGTTCGTTGGAAGGCTGCAGGTTCTCAAGGGCCGCGTCCACAAAATCAGGCACAGGCACGAAATTACGCCGCAACGCCTTGGGCAGGGACTTTACCAGGGCAATGCATTTCTCTCTCAACAACCCCGGCACCAGCCATTCCAGACGACGGGACGGGATCTGTTTGAGGGCCATCAGAGGGACCTGCAGCGTGACGCCATCTTTTTCACTGGTGGGCTCAAACTCGTAACTCAGCGGGTAACGAACGCCCTGCCACTCCAGATAATCGGGATACAGATTCGCGGCCTGGGCATCCACTGGCCGCTGAAGAATATCGGCTTCGGTGAGCTCCAGCTCTTTCAGTTGCTCCGCTGAAAGCCCCTTCCACCAGGTCTCGAAATGCCGGCCACTGATGATGTCCGAAGGCAGGCGCTCATCGTAGAAGGCCACCAGCACTTCATCGTCAACGAGCAGGTCACGCCGCCGGGTCTTTTTCTCAAGATTCTCAACCGTGTCCAGCATCTCCCAGTTACGGGCGATAAACGGCGCCTTTGACCGGTAGTCGCCCTCCACCAGCGCTCGCCGGATAAACAGATTTCGGCATTCCGCCGGATCCACTTTGGCGTAAGGAATGCGGCGCTTGGCGACAATATCCAGGCCGTAAAGGGTGACCTTTTCGTAGCCCATCACCTGGGCCCGCTTCTGCTCCCAGTGAGGTTCAAAATAATGGTGTTTGACGATATGGCCGGCCAGGGGCTCGATCCATTCCGGTTGAATGGCGGCCACCACCCGGGCAAATACCCGACTGGTCTCCACAATTTCGGTGGCAACAATCCACTTCGGACCGGTCTTCGATACCTTGGAGCCGGGAAAGATCAGCACTTTCCGGTTACGCGTTGCCAGATATTCCTTCTTCTCCACTTTCACCGCGACCTGACCCAGAAGACCGGCCAGGATCGCCTTATGCAGGGCCTCGTAACTGGCGGCATCCTTATTGACCGCCAGCTTCTGCTCACGACAGATCAGCGTCAGCTGGCGATGGATATCCCGCCATTCCCGCATTCGCATCCAACTGAGGAAACTCTTCTGGCAAACCTTTTTGAGCTGATTCTGGGACAATTCCTGGCGTTGTTCTTCATAAAAGTTCCAGACGTTCAGCAGGGTTACAAAATCCGATTCCTTGTCATTGAACGGCGCGTGGGCCTGATCCGCCGCCTGCTGTTTGTCCTGGGGTCGCTCCCGGGGGTCCTGAATACTCAGCCCGGCAATGATCACCAGTGTTTCCGCCAGACTGCCAAGTTCGGCCGCGGTGACCAGCATCCTGGCCAGGCGCGGATCCAGGGGCAGCCTCGACATGGTTCGACCAAGCCGGGTAACGCGGCGCTTGTCATCCACCGCCCCCAATTCTTCAAGGAGCTTATAGCCGTCGTTGACCTGACGCTTATCCGGCGCCTCCAGGAACGGAAACTGCCGAATTTCCCCAAGCCCCGACGTTGCCATCTGCAGAATGACCGACGCCAGGTTGGTGCGCAGTATTTCCGGATCGGTGTATTCCGGCCGATTGATGAAATCCGTCTCATCGTACAGCCGGAAACAGATACCCGGGGCCACCCGGCCACAACGTCCTGCCCGCTGGTTGGCGCTGGCCTGGGAAATCGGTTCCACCGGTAAGCGCTGGATCTTCGAGCGCACACTGTAGCGGCTGATCCGGGCAACGCCCGTATCGATCACGTAACGGATGCCCGGCACCGTCAAAGAGGTCTCCGCCACGTTCGTGGAAAGCACTATCCGACGCCCCTTGTGGGACTGGAACACTCGGTTCTGCTCGGCATTGCTCAATCGGGAATAGAGCGGTAGCACTTCGGTGTGCCGCAGGTCCACATGGCGCAGAACCTTGCTGAGACTGCGGATCTCACGCTCTCCGGGCAGAAACACCAGCACATCCCCCGGTGGTTGCTTTTCGCTGCGTTCGTGCTGCTCGATCTCATCGAGGGCGCCCAGAACGCCGTCCGTCCAGCCCTGGTCCCGATCGTCTTCATCCCCGATCAGCGGCCGGTAACGCACATCCACCGGATAGGTGCGGCCACTCACCTCAATCACCGGCGCCTTGTCGAAGAATTCGCTGAATCGTTCAACCTCAATGGTGGCCGAGGTAATGATGACTTTCAGATCCGGGCGTTTGGGCAGGAGCTGCCGGAGATAGCCGAGCAGGAAATCGATGTTGAGACTGCGCTCGTGGGCTTCGTCGATGATGATCGTATCGTAGCGATCCAGAAACCGGTCGTGCTGAACCTCGGCCAGCAGGATACCGTCGGTCATCACCTTCACCCGGGACTGCTCGGAGGTGTTGTCGGTAAAACGGACCTGATAGCCGATCTGCTGGCCGGTCTGCTCCCCGATTTCCTCGGCAATGCGGGCGGCCACGCTGCGGGCAGCAATCCGCCGGGGCTGGGTGTGACCAATCAGGCCCCGAATACCCCGGCCACTGTTCATGCAGATCTTCGGGATCTGGGTGGTTTTACCGGAACCGGTTTCCCCGGCAATGATCACCACCTGATGGTTTTCGATTGCCTCACGGATATCGTCAACCCGTTCGGAAACCGGCAAGCCCTCCGGAAAGCTGGCCGGCTTGTGCAGGGCGTGGCGCTGCTGAACTCTTTCCAGCCCACGTTCCAGCCACCTGGCCATTTTCTCCAGGTCTTTCTGGCCCGGCTTTCCCTTGGTACGGGCAACCGTTTTCACTATGCGGGCAGCTTCCTGCTGATTGCAGGCATCCAGCTGCTCCATCATCGCTTTGACGGACGCTTCGCCATCGGGTTTGGGTGTCGGTGTGCTCGGAGTTTCGGAACGGGTGTCTGTCATTGAATTGCCGGAATAGCGCTCACTCGGATTCGATTGGGCGACAGTCTATCGGGAAAGTCGGTTTCTTAAAAACGGAAAAACCCCGCCGAAGCAGGGTTTTCCTTGATCAACTGCCAGACAGGCTTATTTGTTGTTCGCCTCGTCCCGCAGTTCACGGCGGAGAATCTTGCCCACGTTGGTCTTGGGCAGTTCATCCCGGAACTCAAACTGCTTGGGTACCTTGTAGGCGGTCAGCCGCTCGCGACAGAATTCCTTGAGCTCGTTCTCAGTCACGCCTTCAGCTGTCGGCACCAGGTAAACCTTCACCGCTTCGCCGCTCTTGGCATCGGGTACGCCAACGGCGGCACACTCAACCACCTTCGGATGGCTGCTGACCACATCTTCAATCTCGTTCGGGAATACGTTGAAGCCCGAAACAATGATCATGTCTTTCTTCCGATCGACAATGCGGATGTAGCCGTCTTCCTGGATCAGGGCGATATCACCGGTACGCAGGTAGCCGTCCTCGGTGAAAGATTTCTGGGTATCTTCCGGACGCTGCCAGTAACCGCGCATAACCTGCGGGCCTTTCACGCACAGCTCGCCGGGCTCGCCGAGAGGCGTCTCGTTGCCTTCTTCGTCCAGAGTTTTAACCACTGTCGACGGAATAGGAAGGCCGATGGTACCGATCTGAATAGCGCTGTGCGGATTAAAGGTGACCACCGGTGAGGTTTCGGTCATCCCGAAGCCTTCGCAAATCTCACAACCGGTGACCCGCTCCCACATTTTGGCGGTGTCGCTGGTCAGCGCCATACCGCCGGACGAGGTCAGCTTCAGACTGCTGAAGTCCAGATCCTGGAATTCTTCGTTGTTGCAAAGCGCAACAAACAGGGTGTTCAGGCCGAGGAAGGCGGTGAACTTGTGGTTCTTCAGTTCTTTCACAAAACCCGGGATATCCCGCGGATTCGGAATCAATACGTTGTGGGCACCGGCCTCAAGCATGATGCCGCAGTTCAGGGTAAAGGAATAAATGTGGTACAGCGGCAGGGGCGCAATCACCACTTCCTGACCCTCAACCACCATGTCTTCCATCATCGGGCGGGTCTGCAGCAGGTTGGCCACCAGGTTACCGTGGGTCAGCATTGCGCCTTTCGCCACACCGGTGGTGCCACCGGTGTACTGAAGCACGGCGATGTCGTCCTGCTTGCACTCTACGGGGGTGAATTTCTCACGGGCGCCGGCACTAAGGACCGCCGGAAGCTTGTGCGCCTGGGGAATATTGAACGGCGGCACCATCTTCTTGACGTGCTTGACTACGGCATTCATCAGAGTGCGCTTGATCGGCGAGTGCATGTCCGCGATTTCGGTAACAATCACGTGCTCGATGCCAGTATGTGGCAGTACTTTTTCGGCGTTTTCGGCCATGTTGGCCAGAACCACCAGCGCCTTGGCACCGGAATCGTTGAACTGGTGTTCCATCTCCCGCGTGGTATACAGCGGGTTGGTATTCACCACAATCAGGCCAGCCCGCATAGCGCCAAACACAACAACCGGGTACTGACTGACGTTAGGCATTTGCACAGCGATACGGTCGCCAGGCTTAAGATCTGTCTTGTTCTGGAGCCAGGCCGCAAAGTTACGGCTCTGGGTGTCGAGGTCACGGTAAGTGAGAGTTGCGCCAACAGCAGTGAATGCGGGACGGTCGGCAAACTTTTTGACCGACTGCTCGAACACATCCACCATGCTTTTGTACTTGTTCAGGTCCACCTCGCGGGGCACGCCGGCGGGGTATTTATCCTGATAGAACTGCTCAAAATCCATCACCATCTCCTGTTTGGCGCTTTTGATTGTAATGATTTACCGATGTCAGGTTGTTCAAAAAATCAACCCTACAAAAGTATCAGCCTCAAAAAAGTGGGGAGAGAATAGCAGTTTTGTAACCGATGAGGTAGTTTTCGAGACTCTTACCCGAACACCTGTACTCAAATGACAAATGTGCGGAGCACGCGATGAGCGATACCCTTGATACCCTGGAAAATATTACCTACGACGAGCTGAACGAGGGTGACACCGCCACCTTTACGCGCACCCTCACCGACGACGAACTGGTGCTGTTTGCAGCGGTCTCCGGTGATGTAAACCCGGTACACCTGGACTCCGAATTTGCAGCCGGCTCCATGTTCAAGGAGCGGATTGCCCATGGTATGTGGAGCGGCTCCCTGATCTCGGCGGCGCTGGCAACGGTCATGCCTGGCCCTGGCACCATCTACCTGGATCAGACCCTCTCCTTCAAGCGCCCGGTGAAACTGGACGACACACTCACCGTGAAGCTGAAAGTCCTGCGCAAGGAACCGAAAGGCCGGGTCGTGGTCGAGTGCGACGTGCGTAATCAGAACGATCAGAAAGTGGTCATTGGGGAAGCGAAGGTCATCGCGCCATCGGAGAAAGTGTCCCTGCACAAACCCCGGCTGCCGAAAATCACCATCGAAAACTAGGCTCTCCGAATCGGGCAGTCCCTCACTGGCTGCCCGATTGCCTTATCAGCCGGGCAGGAAGTCAATCGGAAATCTGACCTTCCGGACCTCAACATTGTCAGCCCCGAAATTGAACAGCCGCACCCGCATGGCAATCCGCTGTTCCAGCGTAGGGTGCTCGAGCTCTGAGCTGACCACCTCACAGGCGGACACCGAGCCATTCGGTTCGATTACCAGCTCCAACAACACCTTGCCCTCGAGGGTCGGATCCTGCCGCAGCTCCCGCCGGTACATGGAATAAAGAGCCGTTTTCTGGGCATCGAATACTTGCCGGATATTACTCATTGCCCGCTCGCCAACCGATGGCTCGGCCTTTGCCGGCCTGGCGGCCACTTTTCGGGATTCTTCCTCGGGAGCATCAACCGTTTTGACCTCATGCTCAGCCACAGCAACAGTGGTTTCCGGCGCCGGAGCGTCCTCAACACCACCGCTTCCGCTGAGGACCTGCTTAGAATCCTCGGGCGATTTTGTTACTTCGGGTGCCTCCGGCTGTGTATTGACCGCAAACTCGCGGGTTGGTGTGGGTTCAGGCGACCTGAGTGAGGCTAGCTTGTCTCTCATAGCCAGCAGCCCGGAACGGGACGCTTTCTCCCTGGCTTGCTCGGTGGTCTGCTTGGGCTTCGGCTCCGATATGGCCTTGGGTTCGGATTCTGGTTTCGGGGCAGGCTCAGGGTCGGGTTCAACCCTGGCAACTTTCGGTTCCGGCTGCTTTGGTTGTTCTTCCTTCGCTTCCTTCACTTCCGGTTCTTGCTCGGGCTCAGGTTCTGGCTCGGGCTGAACTGGCTCCGGTGGCACAATCGGTTTCGGCTTCTCTACCAGGCGCGCCAGCCGGGGAGGAACCTTCTCGGCCTCGCTGCGCTCAACCTCCGGCACCTCCAACATTGGGATCAGGAACGCCGGTGGCAAAAACAGCGCGAGCATCAACAATACAATACCCGTAAATCTTCGACTCTCGCCGAGATCACGACTCCATGGCAGCCCCGAACGCGCTGTTGGGGAATATCCGTTATCAGCCATTGCGGACCTCCCCTTCCACAGCAAGGCGCACCTGTCGATATTGTTCATCAACGCAGGTCTGCATAACCTTGCGAAGCAGGCGGTAATCGGTATCCCGGCCCGCCATAATGGTTACCTCAAGCCCCTCCTCGGGAATTTCAGACCAGCGGTTGCGCCGCCAGGAAAGTTCTTCCGAGAGACCGGCGATATAGGTGTCACTGGTCTCGATGCCATCCAGTCTTGCCACTTCGCTGCCCTGGACCAAAATGGCATTGCCCGTTACCTGAACGGTCAGGCTCTCAACAGCCTCCTGTTGAGCCGTGGACTTCGGCAAAGGCACGTCTGAGGTGTTCTGCATCACTTTCACATCCGACGAATTCACCATCAGGAAAAAGACCAGGATGGTGAAGATGTCCATCAGCGACACCAGGTTCAGGCCCCCGGGCTTGTGCATCCGGCCGTAATGCCGACGAATTCTTTTCGCCTTTCGGGACGTTCTCATGCGCCCTCCCCTGATTCGGCACTGGCGTTTGCGGCAAGCTGTCTGTCCTCAGGCGCATCCATCAGCGAAACATCGGGAAATAGCTCCCCCTCAACCACGCTGGCCGCAACTACCGCCGGATAAGAGCGGACGGTATCCATGGCCGTAACCAGCGTCTGGTAATCGATGTCCGGTCCGACTTCCAACACCACGTCGGTTTTATCCGGCACACGGGTTTTTATCTGCCGCAGTACCTGACGAAGGTTCGCGAAATCCTGCCCTTCCTGGCCCACGGGCAGCACCCGGATCTGACCTCGATCACTGTCGGCGATCTCGATACCTTGCGGAATCAAAGTAACCACAAGCCGGAATTCCTCAGGCTCCGGCGCCTGCCCGGCCTCCATACCCGGAAAGTTCAGCTCGATCATCCGGACCTGGCTGAACACCATGCCAAGCAGCAGGACGGGTACCAGCACAATCATGAGATTGAGAAAGGCGGTGATATCCAGCTCAGGCGAAGCGTTTAACCTGCGGTGACGGCGTCTCATGGTTCAGAAACAATGTTCAGCAACTTCACCCCGGCCATTTCGAAACTGTCGACAATCTCGTTGGTGCGGGTCTGCAGTACCGCATGGAACATAAGCAACGGGATCGCCGACATCAGGCCAAAGGCCGTCGTGTTCATGGCCACAGAAATACTTTCTGACAGCAGGGTTGCCTTCTGGGAGGGATCTGCCGCCGCCACAGCGGTAAACGCCGCAATAAGACCAATAATTGTTCCCAAAAGGCCCAGCAGCGTGGCGATATTGGCCAGCGTCGCCAGGTACTGGGTGCGTTTCTCCAGGCGCGGCAGCACTTCCATCAGGCCTTCTTCCATGGCGTACTCGATGTCCTCTCGCCGGCTGTTGCTGAGCAACCGGCCAATACCGGCCCCCATGATCGAGGCAATAGCGCTGTCGGAGTTGGTGGCAGCTTTCATGGCCCGCTGATAATCCCGTTTTCTCAGCAGCGGCAGGATGCCTCGCTCAAAGGCAACCCGGTTACGCCGCCGCACCGCCGAGAGATAGAAGAACCGCTCAAGAGTAATGGCCAACCCCAACGCAAGTACGATGGCAATGGGGTACATGAAGGGCCCGCCTTCCTGGAAAAAACGTACGATGGTGTCCAGCATGCTTGTTCTCCCGTTATTACTGCGCAGTCACTGCTGAGTCTCTGAGGGGACTCAGGATCAGAGGGTTGAGGTTTTCGCGAAACAGACGGTGCCGCTCCAGGGCGACCGGATCAGCCGGACGGACCAGTTCCGGCGCCTCGTCATTCAGATCTGCCCTTGGTCGTCTTGGCAGGCTCGGCGCCTGCCAGGGCAATATGTAAAGTACCCGGGGCTCGTCTTCGCCAAGACTTGCAGACAGGCCCTCAACACTGAGCCTGACAGTGTCATCCTGATCCGCCTTCGCCTGGTTGAGGAACAGCACCTGAAGGCCGGCCAACAGCAGCGCAGTAAAGAGGTTTTTAGAGGTTTTCCGGCTACCAACCATTTATTCCAGCCTCCTTTCCAGGTCCGCAATCCACCCGGCCACCTCCTGGTCGTCTGCTTTCGTCAGTTCCCGGTACCGGTTGTAGTGCGTGAGGGCTGTTTTCAGATCCAGCAGATAGAGTTCGGCAATCACCGCCAGATTGAAATGCAGCTCCGCCACATCCGGCGAATGGGCAATGCCTGTTTCCAGCAATTTGACGGCTTCGGCGAACCGGTACTGATCCTTCAGGACCAGCGCCAGATTGTTCACGGTCACCGCATTGGTGGGGTCCAATTCCACGGCTTTCTGCCAGGCGTCCACGGCCGCACCTTTGCGACCTTCCTCGAAGGCCTTGCGCCCTTTCTTTTCAAAGCTTGCCGCCATTTCCGGATCGGCTTTGACGGGCTCCTCTGGCTGCCGGACTTCCTGACCGGCACAACCGGCGAGAAACACCAGCAGCAGGAATGCCCAACGCAGCCCTGCCTTACGCAACGGATTACACCCCATCGTTAGACTCCATGTTCCAGCTGAGCCACTTGACACTCCGCTCGTAACGTCCCGGGTGAAGTTCCGCAAGAACGCCAAGGCTGCGACCTATCCAGGCGTCATAGCCCTCTGATGTAATCCGGCGGTGGTTTTCAGTGTGCAGTTGAATGGCCTTCTCTTCGAAGGGATACGCCTCTTCTTCAAGCAGTATCTGGTACTGCATGGCCTCAAGCTCATTCAGGTCCGAAGGTACTGCGGATGTCATCAGGTCTTTGGCCAGGCCCCGGTAGAGCTCTGCGCGGCGGAACAACGACTCAGACAGAACGCGCTCCCCGCCGAGAGCTTCGGCATCCAGGAATCGCTGTCGAGCAGTTTCCAATGCCTTCTGCTTGCGCGCGAGAGAGTGCTCCAGAGGCTGACTCAGGCTGATGCTGGTAAACGCGGCAGCCGCACGGGCGCCAAGCACCAGAGAAGACCGGGATGCCCACCCAAGGGTGTCGGCACTGTGCCAGGCGCTGTCCAGCTCTGACTGGACCAGTGCTTCCCGCCAGTAATCCGGATCGTCACCGGTTTCCACCAGGCGATAACGAAAGGTCTGGAGCCGCTCATGTTCCGATCCGTCGCCAGCCTTCGGACCGGTCGCAAGGTAGTCCCGGTACAGGGCATTCCGTTCCGCTACATTTCCGGCTTCATTCAGCAATTCCGCGGCCCGCAGCCGCAATTGCCAGGGGTTGGCATGATTTTCAGCGGCCTGCAGCAATTCGGATGCTGCCTGGGTTGGTTTATCGGACTGAATCCAGGCGTGTACCAGCTTTTCACTGATACCCGCAGCCAGCTCATGTTGCGGGTGGTCGTTACGGAACTCCTGCAGGTCGACAACAGCGGCTGTCCAGTCTGATGCCTTGAGCAAGGTATTCGCGGCGTCGTAACGGGCCCGGATGGCTATTTCCGAGCCGGGCAACACTGAATCAACCCGCCGGAAATGACCCACAGCCTCTCCGAGCCGGCCCTGGGAAGCAGCCACTTCCCCCTGGCGATAAACAGCCGTCGCCAGTTGCCTGCGAATGGCCGCCAACTGGTCGCCGGTCACATCCTTGAGCTGATCGCTCTCGGCAAGATCCAGCGCCTGATTCCAGGCCCGTTCCGCCAGTCCATAGTCGCCCTCTTTCTGGCGGATCCGGGCCGTCACCTGCCAGGTCGCGTATCGCTCTGCCGGCGATGCCCCTAGGGCGGTAAGAACCAGCGAAGCATAGTGTAATCCCCGCTCATGGTTGCCGGCAGCAAGCCAGCGGGCAGCCAGATCCGCCATCAGGCCGGAACCCCGGTTATCACCCGCGAATCGCTCGTTAAAACGATTGGCTTCGTCTGAAAGATCCTCCAGACCGGGTCTGAATGCGGCAGCCTCGTACTGCTGGTCGACGCCGTCTCTCAACAGGGTGACGGCGGCCCAGGCAGCATCAGCCGCCTCACTGTAACCGGGTGCTTCGTAGGCAGCCTTGCGAAAGTTATCCAGCGCTCTCGGAAAATGCCCCGCCTGCAGTCGGGCATCCCCGGCAAGTCGCAAGACCTCGCCGCTCTGGCCCACCCGGGGCGCCAGTCCTTCATAGTAAGTGGCGGCCTGTGCAAAGGCAGACTCAGAGTTTGCGACCTGCCACTGTTCCGCCGAGCGGGCACCCAAATCATAGTGATAGTCCGCCAGCCGTCTGCTGTAGCTCCGCCACTTGTCCTGCTGGCCCCCTTTCAGCTCGGCGAAGGCGGAATTCACGCTATAGCTCTCCACGAATCGGGCCCGGGCCATGCGAACCTGCTCAGGGTCACCCGCCGCTTGCCAGACATCCACCACCTGCAACCGGAAGGCGGGAACGGAATGGTGATTGGGGGAATACTCGATGAACGCCCGGTTAGCGGCAACACTGGCGCTGGTCTCTCCCTGGATGGCGTAGTAGTCCGCGAGCCGGTCGAACAACAGGTGTTCCCAGGGGCGCGGCTGTGCCTTATCCAGCCACGCAATGAGGGTGTCCGGCCCACCCTTTCGGGCCGCCATCAAGGCAAGAACCCGAAAGGTGTCGTCTATGGTATCAACACTGGATTCACTGACCGACTCAAGGCTTTGTTCCTGCGGCAGAAACTCGTCCAGAACCTCGACAAAGGTGGCTGCAGCCCGGTTCCATGCAGACGGCCCCTGTTTGAACTGGCTCCAGCCAAGCATGTATCTGGCTTTGGTGCTGAACTCTTCGCTGTCGTCGGATTCAATCAATTGCCGGTAGCCGCTTTCTGCCTCAGCGTAATGGCCAGCAGCAAAGGCGGATTCCGCCAATCGGAACCGGGCCTCCGGTACCAGAGGCGAATCAGGGTACAACCCGACCAGTTGTTTCAACCTCTGGATAGACGCATCCTGCTGTCCTGTCAGGGCATGGGCCTTGGCCATCTGGTAAAGCAGTTCATCCAGCCGCCCACCATAGGAGCCGCGCGCCAGAATGGACTCGTAGCTGCTGATCGCTTCACTGTAGACCCTTTCCTCTTCAGCCGGAGAGAACCCTATATCTTCACCTGAACGGTCCCGGATATTGCTCAGGCGGTTTAGGGCATCAATCCGGACCTCTGGTTCGTCCGAGGTCCGGAACAGGCGATGGTAACGGCGGGCAACTTCCGAAGGCGAGATCGCCGGCATCGGCCGGCTTTCAAAGGTCAGGAACACCGGACGCATATCCCCGATGGTCTCGCCGTCCCGGCCCAGTTCCACACGAAAAGATTCCTGGGCCACAGCCGGCGCTGCCAGCAGTAAGGAAAGGCAGAGGCTCTGAAACGGCCGGATCATAGTTGGGTCTCCTCCAGGTTCTGAAGGGCGAGATATTCATAAAGGTGAGCAATCTGCTGTTCGGTTTTGTCCAGAGCGAAGGCCATCTGCTGGTCCCTGGCTTCGACATAGTCGAGAGCCAGTTCGTCCAACGCCGTTTCAGATGTTTCAAGCAACTGACGAACAGACAACAACAGCATTTCGTTGCGCTCTGTCAGCGCAGCGGCAGAGCGACGTAACCGTTCCAGGATTTCCGGTTGCCCCGATGCCTTGCTCCTGACCTGGCTCAACCGGCTCTGGGCGTCCGACAGGGTTTTCCGGAGAGCCTCGATGCGGGCTTGCTGGCCAGGACCTGCGTCATCCGAAAGGCGCTGCAATCGTGTACCAAGCTCTTCCCCCTGAACGGAAAGATCGGTGGTGCTTTGCCTGGTATCCTCCTGATGAATGCCGACCAGCTGTTCTGTCAGAGCTTCCTGAAACACGTCCAGATCGTGACCGTAGCGTTCAAGTTTTGCCGACATTGAGCGCAGCGCTGCGACCCTCCCCGCCGCTTTCTGGACACTTGCGTCTTCCATGAAACCCAGAAGGTAGGCCATCCGCGGCTGGGTCAGTGTGCGGCTGTCGGCCAGAAACCAGTCGACCCCGGTTTCCCGGGCATCTTCCACCAGGGTTTTATAGGCACCCTGTTCCCGAATCTTTCCCGCCAGTTTGCGAAGGGTCACGCGTTCACTCTCGAACGCAGCGTTAGCGGCAAGGTAGGCTTCTCCGGCCTGACCGAGATAGCCGGAAAGATCGTAGCCACGCCCCATGCCAATCCAGGCATCGGCAACCCCGGGGTATGCCAACGGATATTTCCTGGCCCGATGCCAGCTCTGCATGGCGGCCCGGTGATTGCCCTTTTCTGCCAGGGCCAGGCCATGGAGGTAAAGGGCACGCGGCGTGTTGAAACTATCGAGATCGACCTTCTCGAGAAAGCTGATCGCTTTATCGAACTCGCCGTGCTGGTAAGCAAGGTAGCCCGCGCGGACCAGCAGATTATTCTTCAGATGTTGGCTACGCCCGGAATCGGCGTCACCGTCGGACATGGCTAACGCCACCCGCAGCGCAACCAGCGCCCTGGCCGGGTTAAGATCGGTTTTCGCGTAATCGCTGGCAAGATTGAGGTAACCCAGAGCTGCCCAGTAGCCTTCTTTCATACCGGCCAGGATTCGCCCGGCCTCATCAGTGCGGTCCGCGGTTCGTGCCGTCTCAGCATCATCATAGAGTGCTTGCTGTCGCCCATCCCCAAGATCCACGCCGACTTCTCCGGATTGCCGGAATTGCTTGAGACCAGAAAGGACGTCGTCTGGCATTGCCGGGGTGGCCGCCACGGAAAAACCGGAAACAGTGAGAGGCAACACAAACAGCAGGACCCGGAACATCATGGCGCCCTACTCCCACTCCATGAAAGAAACCCGAGGTTCGTAATCGGGCGCCCGGGCCTCCAGGCTCATCTGCATACGGAGCACGCCTGGGCGTTTTCTGAACCGATGGGTGGATTCCCGACGCACGAAATCATCATCGGCAGAGCGGGCGGTAATCACCGTTTTCAACTCATGCTCGCCGTTTTCCAGGTTCCCGGTGAACAACTGCTGGATGCCACCGCGTTCAAGCGATGCCCGCTCTCTATCAGAATACAGGTGGGAAGCCACAGGCTTGCCATTAACGAACAGCTCGACGGAATCAAGATCGAGGGCATCCCGGCTCTGAAGTGTCAGAAAAACTGCCAGCCGGGTATTGGCTGGATGAAGGACCTTCTGTTCGAGGGCGAATACCCGCTCGGAATGACTGGCGACCTCGGCGCTCAGGCGCTCGAGCTCGTCGTCAAGCCCGGCCGCAGCCGTCACTGGAGCAAACAGCAATGCCAGAACCACTGACCCGATGGCGAATACCTTTTGGTCTGCTATCCGGCGTCTTTGTGTTTGTTGTGTGCCGAACATAAGCCTCCTGCCCTTGTAGCCTCTGTAACTAATGCAAACTTCTGTAACAGATCGGCAGAAATCGTAACACTTGGTAACCGCCAAGAACGGTATCCAGATCACCAAATGAAAAACGCGAGTCAGGCAATTAAAGATTGGGGAAAGTGTCGAGTTATTTGACGGTATTCAGGATGGGAAGGAATGTCAGGGCGAGGGATTCGCACAACTGGATTTTTAAACGACTGTTTTAACAGCTTTTAATCCAACTGGCCCTGTATTTGCTCTCTGGAAAGCGGCGGGAGTGCCTTCAGGCAAACCCGCTTGATATGCCGAGCTTTGCCGATGCTCTCAACCGCATCGGCTTTTTTTTATTTACTCAGTTGCTTCATGGCCGATTCGAGGCCTTCAACGGTCAACGGGTACATGTGATCGTTAACGAGTTGCTTGGTCATGCCCAACGAACCGCCATTACCCCAGTAACTCTCGGGGAGTGGATTGATCCACACAACCTTGCGGAAGTGCTCGGTGACGCGCTGGAACCAGGTGGCTCCCGCTTCTTCGTTCCAGTGTTCGATTGAGCCACCGGGATGGGAAATCTCATAGGGTGCCATGGTCGCGTCGCCGACAAAGATCACTTTGTAGTCGGGCGTGTACTTGTGAAGAATGTCCCAGGTGCTGGTGGTTTCGTTCATCCGGCGGATATTGTTCTTCCAGACACTCTCATAGATGAAATTGTGGAAGTAAAAATATTCCATGTGTTTGAACTCAAGCCGTGCGGCCGAGAACAGCTCCTCGCACACACGAACGTGAGGGTCCATGGACCCGCCCACATCGAAGAAGATCAGCACTTTCACAGCGTTATGCCGCTCAGGCACCATCTTCAGGTCCAGATAGCCGGCATTGCGAGCCGTGGAGCGGATCGTATCGTCCATGTCCAGCTGATCTGCTGCTCCCTGTCGGGCGAACTTACGCAGCCGCCTCAGTGCCACCTTGATGTTGCGGATGCCGAGGGTCACGCTATCGTCCAGATCCTTGAACTCGCGCTTTTCCCAGACTTTCACGGCCCTGCCGTGGCGGCCATTCTTCTGGCCGATCCGGAAGCCTTCCGGGTTGTACCCGTTGGCCCCGAATGGCGAGGTGCCGCCGGTACCGATCCATTTGTTGCCGCCGGCGTGGCGCTCCTCCTGCTCTTCCATCCGTTTCTTGAAGGTTTCGATCAGCTCCTCTAGGCCGCCCAGAGAATCGATCTTCGCCTTCTCTTCCTCCGACAGGTGCTTCTCGAACTCGGCCCTCAACCAGTCGTCGGGAATCAGGGCTTCCAGCAGGTCGTCGAGATTCTCGATACCTTCAAAATAGGCCTGGAAAGCACGGTCAAACTTGTCGAAGTGGCGCTCGTCCTTGACCAGGCAAAGACGGGACAGGTAATAGAACTCCTCCATATCCGCAAAGGCGAGCCGCTTCTGCAGGGCTTCCAAAAGGTCCAGAAACTCCCTCAGACTGGCAGGCACCCTTGCGCGCCGGACTTCAAGAAAAAATTCAATCAACATAAAACGTGACTCTTGCCAATGATCTTGCCGAGAATCAGCTGCGGCGACGGGCCATGAAGGCGAGCTTCTGCAACAGGTGCACATCCTGCTCGTTCTTTACCAGGGCACCGTACAGAGGTGGCAACGCCGAACTGGTATCTTTCTCCTGCAACATTTTCGCCGACAGCTCATCAGCCATCAGCAGTTTCAGCCAGTCAATCAGCTCCGAGGTGGACGGCTTCTTCTTCAGGCCCGGGACCTTGCGCACATCAAAGAAGACTTCCAGGGCATCGCGCACGATTTCCTGCTGCAAGCCCGGGAAATGCACATCCACGATATTCTGCATGGTGTCATGGTCCGGGAAGCTGATGTAGTGGAAGAAGCAACGGCGCAGGAACGCATCCGGCAGTTCTTTCTCGTTGTTACTGGTGATCACCACGATCGGGCGTTTCTTTGCCTTAACCAGTTTCTGAGTCTCATAGACAAAGAACTCCATCCGGTCGAGTTCCAACAAAAGGTCATTGGGGAACTCGATATCCGCCTTGTCGATCTCATCGATCAGCAGGACCACCTGCTCGTCCGCCTCGAAGGCCTCCCAGAGCTTGCCCTTTACGATGTAGTTGCTGATGTCCTTGACCTTTTCATCACCCAACTGGGAGTCCCGAAGACGGGAAACCGCATCGTATTCGTAAAGCCCCTGCTGGGCCTTGGTGGTCGATTTGATATGCCACGGAATCAGCCTCATACCCAGACCAGCGGCCATTTCCTCCGCCAGAAGGGTTTTCCCGGTGCCCGGCTCGCCTTTGATCAACAGCGGGCGCTGAAGCGCAATTGCTGCGTTGACGGCCATTTGCAGGTCATCGGTGGCTACGTACTTCTCGGTACCGGTAAACTTCATGCTCTGGTTCCTGTTGGTTACTTTTTCTGGTCTTTTTGATCAGGCTTCTTTTTCGGATCGTCTTCGGGTAATCCGGACTCATCCTGATCATAATCGGGCAAATCGTCGAACTCGGACAGATCGAAATCCTCAAGCCCGAACTCTTCGTCGTCATCGTCTTCCGGCGCATCAGCGTCGGAGGGATCGGCGACATCCTCCAGCTCCGGGATATCCTCGTCCATATCCGCAGGCTCTTCCTCCACCGGCGTATCGGCCACCGGAATATCCTCGTCCAGCTCATCCGCCGATTCCACCTCAGGTTCCGAAAGCGCTTCATCTTCCGCCTTCAGAGTGGCCTCATGCTCATCGATCACGGCTTCCAGTTCGGACATATCGTCCTCTGGCGCTTCCTCGGTAACCTCCGGAATCTCCTCAGCTTCGGCATCCTCTTCCGGCTGAAGGCTTTCTTCGGGCTGAAGGCTCTCCTCCGCATCGACGCTCGCCTCCGGTTCCGGCTCAGTTGCCTGCTCAGGCGCCGGTTCGGACTCCTCGTGCAAATCCTCAAGCGTTTCGCGCTCGGCGGCCGCCTCAGCCTGCTCCCGCTGGCGTTGCTTCCGCTGGCGAATGGCAAACCACACCAGGCCGCCAATCAACACCAGACCACCGCCCGCTGCACCGATCATCCACAAAGGTACGGCAAAGGCGGTTTCAGCTTCTTCCTGTTCCTCCGGTCCCGGTGCGGGCTCTTCGGCAATCGGCTCCGGCTCCTCGGCCTGGCTCACGTCGATGGGCGATGCAATCGCTGGTTCAGGCTCGGATTGCTCCGGTTCGGATACTGGCGACTCCGGCTCAGACTGCTCGGTGGCGGGCGCTGGTTCTGACACCTCAGGCTCCACCTGTTCAACTGGCTGATCGGCAGGCTCTGCACCTTCAGGCACCGTGAACCCGACGGTAGCACTGAACTTGCGGCTGAAGGTCTGGCCGTCGGCGACCACATCAAAAGTGTAGAGGCCCGCAGCTGGCAATCGACTCACGGTATCCCGATAGGTGCCGTCTTCCGGCGGCTGCTCACCGCTTAATACCTTGGTTCCGCTTCTGCCATCTTCCGAAGTGATACTGAGACTGACTTCAATCACACCCAGAAAATCTGGATTGGTGATTTTCTCCCCCTCTTCGAAAAAGCCAACCCGGATGTTGAGTGGGTCCTCCGCGGTAAACACCGGTGGAAGTGGATTAACCACCATCCTGAGGTCGCTGACCACCGTTACCCGGCTACCCTCGCCCAACTCGCCTTTAATACGCCAGTGCCCGGCCAACGGCTCATTAACCGTGATCAGGTCATAGCCGGCTTCCCTTGCCCACCGGACATTATCGGGGAATTCGGAGAGATTCACGGTCTGTTCGTCCGGGCGAACCACTGCAAGCTCCCGCGTTGCCGAGGTTTCCGACTCTCCCCAGAAAATCAGGGCGGTAAATTCACGAACGCCTTCATCCACGGTGAAACCGTTGCCCTCAATCGGAATCTGCTCCTGGGGCACCGCCGTGTTCAGGGCCTGCAGGAACGCCAGGTTCAGTGCATCCGCTGTATCGGCCACCTGGAAACGGCCGCCGGATTCCGTCGCCAGGGCTTTCAGAAAGTCGGTTTCGGCTGCCTCTGACAGAGCGACCGGGTGGAACGTGGCGCCCCGCTCAATGAGGTCCGCAACAATTGTGTCCAATATCCGGTTTTCCTCTGCCGTATTGGCTGCCGGATCGTCGGAGATATCGACCTTGCCATCAGTCAGCAGGATAAAGTGGGTCCGACTGAGATCGCCGTCAGTGAAATAGTCATCGCTTGCCGTCTCAATAGCCGCTCCAAGGTTAGTCCTGAGGGCGACCGAATTGATCTGCGCCGAGCGCTGAATGGCCATGTCGCGCCACGCGTCGGTCACTTCCCGATGCGGCACCAGCATGTTGACGTATTGGCCAAAGGTCCAGACGCCGGCGGTGGCACCTTCCGGCAACAGCCGAGCGAGAAGTCGAACGGCAGGCTGGCGGAGGTTTTCCGGGTCGGTGTCTTTCATGGAACCCGAGATATCGACAATGATTCGCACGTCCGACTGCGCTGGCAGTTGAACGTCATCACTTTCCTGGGCGTTAAGCCCGGCAGGCAGGCTGAGCGCCAGGGAAAACGCGAACAGGCCAAACCATCTCGATGTCATCTCTCTCAAGGCATCCATCCTTTTCTTCTTTTATTTTTCTGCGTTACTTGCGAACAAGACGGTAGCGAACCAGATCCAGTACCCAGACCAGCAGCATCACCAATCCGGCCAGACCAAGATTGAACAGGGCCCGGCCTGAAGCGTCGGCGTCGCCAAGAATCATTTCGTAACCGCCAAACAGCCAGGCCGGAATCCACCAACCGGCCAGATCCGGCGATTCAACCGGGGTAAGCAGCAAAGCCACCAGGGCTGCAAGAATCAGCGTCCGCACTCCGTAAAATGGGAGGAAACGGACCAGGCTCTTCATCATGTAAAAGAACACGACAAAGGCGATGGCGTAGGCGGCCCAGAAAATTCCGTAGGCCAGTTGTGCATCAGTATCAATCATTACAGGATCCAGTGAATGATGTGTTCTTCCCAGTCTTCTTCCGGCACGCGGTCCTCTGACATCACCTTGTGACGGATCGAAACGCCGGCCTCGTGAACCGAATCCGGATCCCCACTTCGAAGAGGATGCCACTCGGCCAGTGGCCGGTCTTCAGCCAACGTCCGGTAGGCGCAGGTATACGGCAACCAATGGTAGTCGCTGACGGTATCCGGTGTCAGCACTGTGCAGCCCGGCACTTTCTGCAGCCGATCTTCATAAACGGTGCATTGGCAGGTTTCCTCGTCCATGTAACGACACACCAGGTCGGTGTGGTAAACCTCACCAGTGTCTTCGTCTTCCAGTTTGTTCAGGCAACATTTACCGCAACCGTCGCAGAGAGACTCCCACTCCTGGGGCGTCATCTCGTGCAGACGCTTACGCTGCCAGAACGGCACCTGGGCAATCATGGATTGCGCTGATCCAGCTTGCGTTTGAAGTCCACCACGTAGCCATCCTGCTCTTCCGGCATCTGCAGAAAGAAGTCTTTCTCGCCGATCGCTTCCAGAACCTGCTTGCCAGTGGTTCTTGCCAGCTTGCGGTCCGGCGTCAGCACCAGATCCATGGAATGAACCGGCTGCCCGAAGATACCCCGCAGGTTCTCTGGAAGCTCTTCCCACTTCTGTCCGCGGCGAACAAAAAGATAGGTGTCATTCTTTTTGCTACTCCGGAAAACAGAGACAAATTCACGCTCTTTCATGACTTCAGTAATTCCTCGATATCAGCGCGAACCGGCGCGAGAATCTGCGCCCGCCAACCCTGAAAAAATTCGTGTTGCGCCAGATCGGGGTGCTGCACAACCTTCTCAAGACGCTTTCTGGGCGCCAGCAATTCCATTGGAATATCATAATCTTCCGCCGCTTTTCTGAAAAGGCGCTTTAACTGCTTGAAGAACCCCTGCTGATCCCGGGACAAGGGTGGCGCGATCCTCTCAAGGGACGAATTATCCGCGGTCGATCCCCGGCTAACAAGTTCAATAAGGACATCACCATACCGACGGACTGCGCCGGAGGGTACACCCTGAATATTGGAGAGCTCCTTCAGGGAGCCTGGCAGCCTTTCCGCAATGGCAATCAATAACGCATCCGACAACACCCGGTTCCTGGGCCGGTCCCGCCGCTGACATTCCAGTTCACGCCAGCGAACCAGTTCCCTGAGTGCTCCTTGTTGCTGAGCCGAAAGCGTCCAGCCACCTCGCAGTTTCAGGTAGTGGTTATCCGGATCTTCCTGCCCCGCCAACTCATCGGCAAAGCGAGCCGATTCCTCAACCAGGGCCGCCTCCAGTCCGCGATCACGCAATAATCCGCTGACCCACTGGTACATCGGCTCCAGAAAACGGATATCTTCAATGGCGTAGCGTTGCTGGGCATCGCTTAACGGTCTCGCCAGCCAGTCAGAACGGGTGGCGGACTTGTCCAGGGTCTCGCCGAACAGGGTCTCCACCAGCCTCGCGTAGCCCAGGGAAAACCCGGCGCCAGCCATCGCGGCACCGATTTGAAGATCAATCACACCGGCAGGCTCAATGTTGAGCCACTGGCGAAACAGTTCCAGGTCTTCGCTCATGGCGTACAGGAGCTTTGGGGTATTGGGATCCGCAAGCATTTCCCGGAAACGTCGGGATTGTTCGGCAACGGAAGGATCCACCAGGCAGAACTCGCCGTCGAGACCCAGCTGAACCAGACCCGGTATGGGATAAAAGGTGTTAACCCGCTCGAATTCCGTGTCCAGCGCCAGAGGCTTGCCCGGTGCGCGGTCCAGCCATTGGTCCAGCGCCTCCGGCTCCCGGACCCAATGGATGTTGGCCGGAGCCGGGGGAACGTCAACAGCCGCAGCGGCCTGGGCAGAAATATCCATAAACGTGCCTGGTAGGGTTATTCGGTCTGGTTCAATCGGAGAGCGGCTTGCGGCCGCGGAATGCGTGAGTCAGGGTAAACCCGTCAACATAGCCCAGCTCGCCACCAACCGGAATGCCATGGGCCAGACGAGTAATCAGGATCTCTTGGCCATCAAGACGGTCGGCGATGTAGTGGGCGGTAGCCTCGCCTTCCACGGTCGGGTTGGTCGCCAGGATCAGCTCCGTAACACCTTCGTCGCGGATCCGCTTCAGCAGGCGTTCGATGCCAATTTCTTCCGGCCCCACGCCATCAATGGGTGACAGATGCCCCATCAAGACGAAATAACCGCCCCGGTAGTCACCAGCCTGCTCAATGGCCAGAAGATCCGAGGGACTTTCCACCACACACAGGGTACCGGTGCGCCTCTGGGGATTGTCACAGATGCCGCAGATTTCGGTGTCGGCGAAGTTCTGGCAGCTTTCGCAGCGCCGGACACCGTTCATGGCCTGGCTTAATGCGTCGGAAAGACGGGTGCCGCCTGAACGGCCACGCTCCAGCAAGTGGAAGGCCATGCGCTGGGCGGTTTTCTGGCCAACACCAGGCAGGCAACGAAGGGATTCTACAAGCTCATCAACCAGGGGGCTGAACGCCATGAAAGGTCCTCAAACGACTGCGGGATGAAATTCAGAACGGCATCTTGAAACCGGGCGGCAGACCCATGCCCGACATCATACCGGACATCTTCTCCTTCTGATTTTCCTCAACACGCCGAACGGCATCGTTTACCGCAGCGGCCAGAAGGTCTTCCAGGATGTCCTTTTCCTCAGACATCAGAGATGAGTCGATGTCCACTTTACGAACGTCGTGGCGGCCATTCATGGTGACTTTGACCAGCCCGGCACCGGCTTCGCCAGTCACTTCTGCCTTGGCGATTTCTTCCTGGGCCTTCTGCATCTCTTCCTGCATTTTCTGGGCTTTTTTCATCATGTCGCCCATATTGTTCATCATAACTTATCTCCTGCTTGTCTCTGGCCTTGTCTCGGCCGGCCGGATACTGTCTTCGACTACCCGTGCCTCGAATCGTTCAACGATAGACTTTACGACCGAATCCTGGTGAATGGACGCCTCCGCGGCTTTCTGGCGCGCCTTTCGCTGGCGTTCCTCATAAGCCGCCGGGGTATGAGGCCCCGGATTGCCCTGTTCTGTACGTAACTGAATGGAGTCGCCAAAACGGTTTCTCAAGGCAGCGAGAATCTTTTCCTCGTGCCGGCTGTTCAACAGCCTGGCGTAGCCCTCATCAATGGTCAGCGTAATCAGATCGCCGTCCCGCGACATGGCGCCGTGACTCGCGAGGTTGCCGGGCATACCAATAATGCCGAGACTCCGGAAATCCCGGTGCCAAACGAACTCCCCCTCAGCTTCAGGGGCAGCTTCGGCCGCTGGCTCAGGCTCTGGTTGAGGCTCTGCAAAAGCGGGTTCCGGAGCCGGGGCAGGCTGAACGGCTGGCTCGGCGGCAACCTCCGGTGCTGACTCCTCTGCAACAGGAGCCTCATCACTTAAAGGATAGTTCTCTTCATACTCTGCGGTCGCCCCAGCCTGCGCATCGAGACTGGCCAGCCAGGATGCATCCTCGTCCGCCAAAGGCGGAGCCTCGTCCTGGGATTCTGGTTCAGGCTCTGGCTGTGCGGGAACCTCGCTGGATTCTTGAGCCTGCTCCGCGGCGACGTCCGTTGCCGGCCCGGATTGTGGCGGCTGCGGTTCCGGCTGTTTCGATTCTATTTGCGCAGCCGGCTCCTGTGGTGGTGTCGGCGCCGGGTCGGGCTCATCCCGTGGCTCGGAGGCGGCAGACTGACCACCGGAGCTTATAGCGGGCGGCTCGCGCCGATCAGCCCCGGGGCGAAAGGCCAGCATCCGGAGCAACGTCATTTCGAAACCCATCCGGGCATCGGGCGTAATGGTGAGGTCTTTCCGGCCAATCAGCGCAGACTGATAGAAAAGCTGGGCGTCTTCGGCACTGAGCTTACGGGCCAGGGCCTGGACCTGCTCGGCATCGCCCAGGGCGTTATCGGCACTACCCGGAACCACCTGCTCCATGGTGACCCGGTGAAAAAGCGACAGCAGATCGGCAAGGATGACACTGTAATCTGGCGCAAAGTCCGAAATCCGGCTGATTTCCGCCAGCAAAGCCGGGCCGTCACCTTCAACTAGTGCATTCACGATGCGCTCAATATCCCGCTGGTCAATGGTGCCCAGCATATTGCTGACATCACTGGCCGACAGCTTCTGGTTGCCAAAGGCGATCGCCTGATCGGTCAGGCTCAACGCATCTCGCATACTCCCATCGGCAGCCCGGGCCAGGAGCCACAGGGCCGGTTCCTCGAACGGAATCTCCTCGGCACCCAGCACATGGCGGAGGTGGCCAGCGATGTGTTCCGGAGTCATGCGTTTGAGATTGAACTGCAGACACCGTGACAGCACGGTGACCGGCAACTTCTGGGGGTCGGTGGTGGCCAGCAGGAACTTGACGTGTTCCGGTGGCTCTTCAAGAGTCTTCAGGAAGGCATTGAACGACTGATTGGTCAGCATGTGCACCTCGTCGATGAGGTACACCTTGTAGCGGCCACGGGTTGGCGAATACTGAACGTTATCGGTCAGTTCACGCATGTCATCAACGCCCGTCCGGGACGCGGCGTCAATCTCGATCAGATCCACAAACCGGCCTTCCTGGATCTCCTGGCAGCTTGAACACTCACCGCAGGGATTGGGCGTAACGCCGGTTTCGCAGTTCAGGCAGCGGGCGAGCAGCCGGCCAATGGTGGTCTTGCCTACCCCACGGGTCCCCGTGAACAGATAGGCGTGATGAAGACGCTGGCTCTCCAGGGCGTGAATCAACGCCTGAAGCACGTGTTCCTGGCCCACCATATCCTCGAAGGTGCGTGGGCGCCATTTACGGGCAAGTACCTGGTAGCTCATGTTCCGCCAACTGCAGTTAAAAACGGCTCTAACCTTAGCACGGACAAAGATCTATAAGAAGCAGACTTGATCCCGGAAACGCACGCACAAGTGCCGCACATAAGTTCATGGCTATCAAGGATAATCAGAAGGAAAAACAAGCGAGGGGAGAAAACTGGGGGTGACTCCACCAGCGACACCCCGGCACACAATTCCACCGCTGCGGCTGCTCCCTTCCGGGCCTGACCGGGTTCACGGTTTCATGTTGCGGAGGCACCAATGGAGCCACCATAACGGCGTTTCAGGACAATTCCCTGAAAGCGGCGCGCATATTAGCAAAAGGGTTTGCACACTACAATGACAAATCCGCACGCCGCCAGCATAGGCCTTATTATAAAGGCAGCGGCACCTCATCCTGGCGGAACCAGCAGGCCAGGCTGTAACGGGTGCGGTTTGCCGGCAACACCTCGTGTGGGATTTCTTCGCTCATGAACAACGCCATGCGCCCTGCCTCGGGCAACACGGTTCCGCACACCTCAAGGTCGTTATCGCGATTGAACACCTGAAGGGCGCCGCCGTCTGCTGCCTGCCACCCTTCGTTCAGGTAAAGCACCAGACTCACCACCCGGGACGCCCTGCCCTTAAAACTGTCCAGGTGCTGTTTATAAAAGTCACCGCAGTGGTAGGTAGCGTAATGGGTTTCAAACCGCTTCAGGCCCAGAAACAGTCTCTGGTTCAGGCCCTGACGAATCATCTCGAAGAATTCGAACAACGCTGCCTGAGGCGCAGTAACACCCTGCAACCAGGCGATCTTGTCGCGGCGCACCGAACGGTCACGCACCAGATCATTGCCGCGGCCAATCCCGGCTTTTTTCATGGCATCGGTACGGTCGAGAATCTGCACTTCCTGTTTCAATGCGGCCAACAGGTTGTTTCCCAGCCATGACCGCGCGTCAACCGACATCCAGCCGTGCTCGCTCAGCCCCAAAGCCAGCTCATCCAGCCAGTCCTCAGACAAGGCCTCACGTTGATCCGGCGCAAGGCCCATCAGCTGGACATCACTACCTGCCACCGCATCCTCGGCGCTCTGCAAAGGGGTGATAAGGGGATCATGGATCGGGATGATTACCGGCGTTTCCATCGGCTGGCCTCGTGCGAAATTTGAGCGTATTTTAGGCGCAATTCTCGCCGGAGCGGCAGTTTTAATTTACTCTCTGTGTAGGCAAATACACTTAACCGGTTTCACTTAGCAGATAACCATGTCAGAAAGCAGTAACAGGCCACCGCTCTCACTCTCTCCGGGCCAATGGTCCTTCACGCGCTGGAAAACGATCGGGCAACTGGAAGCCCTTGAGGTACACCACCCCTTGTTCCAGGCCACCCTGTTTTTACAGGGCGCCCACCTGGCAAGCTTCAAGCCCCAGGACGAATCTGACTGGCTGTGGATGAGCCCAACCGCCCGCTACGAGCCTGGCCGTGCCATTCGTGGAGGCATTCCGGTCTGCTGGCCCTGGTTCGGTGATCCGGCCCGCAATGCGCCGGAAGTTCGCAAACGTATCCATACCGACAAAGCCCACGGGTTTGCCCGCACCGCGCTCTGGAAACTGGAAGATGTCCGGGAGAACGCCCACGAGGTAGAAATCAGCCTATCCCTGGATGCTAATGAAGATTTCAGTGATGTCTGGGCCGGCCACGCACTCGCCCTGCTCACCTTCAGCTTTTCCATCCGGGGCTGCCAGCTGGCGCTGACCACCACAAACCTGGGGAACG
This sequence comes from Marinobacter maroccanus, assembly GCF_002933275.1. GTDB lineage: Bacteria > Pseudomonadota > Gammaproteobacteria > Pseudomonadales > Oleiphilaceae > Marinobacter > Marinobacter maroccanus. Next base: position 226,659 of record NZ_PSSX01000005.1, on the reverse strand, counting down.
ATCCCCTGGCCTTTACCCAGGCGCTCCATACCTATTTGCCCACCAGCGACATCACCCGCACTCGAATACTGGGCCTTGGAAACAGCCAGTACATCGACACCCTGGATAACTGGGAATACCGCAACCAGGAGGGGCCGGTGTACTTCGAGGGCGAAACTGACCGGATCTACGAGAGCGGCGAGACCCTGACCATCGTGACACCGCGAAGCGGCCGCAAACTCTCCGCCGTGGGCAGCGACTCAACCATTGTCTGGAACCCGGGCCCCGCGAAAGCGGCAAAACTGTCGGATTTTCCCGATACGGCCTGGCAGTCCATGCTGTGCGTCGAAACCGCCAATGCCGCCAGCGATTACCGGGTGCTAAATAAAGGACAAAGCCACACATTAGGCGTATTCATCGGAAGGAAATCATGAGCCTGGCATCGTTTCTCAAAACCCGACTGGTTCCCGCGGAACTGGAGGAGCATATCAACCGCATCCGCAAACCCATAGGGAGCCTGGGCTATGATCCCTGGGGCTACAACAACGAAGCCATGAAATCCGGGCTTTCGCTCACCAAACAGATTTACGAGAAGTATTTCCGGGTCCAGGCCCACGGCGTCGAGAACATTCCCGCGGATGGGCCCGTGCTGATTATCGCGAACCACAGCGGGCAGCTACCTATCGACGGCCTGCTGATTGGCTATGCCCTCGCCTCCCGCGAAAAAGATGCCCGCATTCCAAGGGCAATGATTGAACGCTTTTTCCCGACTGTGCCCTGGCTGGGCAACCTGCTGAATGAGGTGGGCGCCGTGCTGGGCGACCCTGTCAACTGCGCCAAGATGCTCGCCAACAATGAAGCCGTCATTGTGTTTCCCGAGGGCGTACGCGGCTCCGGGAAACTCTACCAGGACCGCTACCAGCTCAAACGGTTTGGCAATGGCTTCATGCACCTGGCGATGAAGTACAAGGCGCCGATTGTGCCCGTGGGTGTGGTGGGCTGCGAGGAGACCATCCCGGCCATCGCCAACATCAAACCCCTGGCAAAGGCCCTGGGCATCCCCTACGCCCCGGTCGCCATGCCCGTCGTGCTGCCGGCAAAAGTGCACCTTAACTTCGGAGCCCCGATGTACTTTGACGATCTGGAAATCCCCGAAGAGCAGGTCACCGAACGGGTTGAGAAGGTCAAGGCGGAAATCAGCCGGCTGATCGACAAGGGACTGAGCGAAAGGAAAAGGCTTTTCTGATGACCGAACAACGCAGACCGCACATTCTGATTACCGGCGCCGCTGGCGCCCTCGCCCAACAGGTCATCGAACAGCTCAGGGATACCTGCGACCTGGTCGCCGTGGATTTCCGGGAACAGGTCTACCTGGGCGACGACATCCCAAGCTACTGCATCGATTTCAACAAGCGGGTATTCGAGGACCTGTTCCGGCGCTACCAGTTTGATGGCGTAATCCACATGGGGCGGATCATGTCCAGCCAGCTGACCCGCATGCGGCGGTACAACGCCAATGTGCTGGGCACCCAGAAACTGCTGGACCTGAGCCACAAATACGGCATCAAGCGGGTGGTGGTGCTCTCCACGTTCCACGTCTACGGAGCGGTGGCCTACAACCCGGCACTCATAGATGAATCGGCGCCACTGAAAAGCGCCGGGCTCAGTGCCGACCTCATTGATTCCGTGGAACTGGAGAACCTGGCGAACATTTACCTGTGGCGCTACCCGGAACTGAACATCACCATTCTGCGCCCCTGCAACATCGTGGGCCCCGGCGTGCGCAACACCATCAGCACCCTGCTCGCCAGCGAACGCGCACCTGTGCTGGCGGGCTTTTCACCCATGATGCAATTTATCCACATTGATGACATGGCCGATGCCATTGTGCTGGCGTATAAAAAACCGACACGTGGGGTATACAACGTGGCTCCGCAGGATTGGGTGGCCTATCAGCACGCGCTCAAATTATGTGGCTGCAAGCGAATCCAGGTGCCCTCCATCCCACCGATGATTCCGAAGATGATACTTGGCACTCTGAAGCTGAAGAGCTTTCCGTCCTATCTGATGGCGTTCTTCAAGTATCCGGTGGTGATTGACGGGCGGGCATTTGTTAATGAGTTCGGGTTTGAGCCGAAGCGGCCGTTGAAGGAGATTTTTCGGTTCTATCGGGAGAATAAGAGGCCGGTTTGATCAAACTGTTAACTTACCAATACATCGCACAATGATGAGCGTCACCTTTCTTTACATATCATGAATCCGGGCGAATTTGTTCTTTTCCTAAACAAGAGGTTAGGAAATCTGGAATGGTACGTGCTTAGCCCCCTGTGTCCATTTGACAAACCAGAAAGGCAGGTATGTATCATGTCCAAGATAAGACGTATTGGAACGGCTCTCGGGCTGGCGGCGTTGGTGATTTCACCCATCGCCTCAGCCAGCTTGCTTGATAACGGAAGTTTTGAGCAAGCCCTGACACTGAACCAGGCCGGTGGTGGCTGGGGTTACTTCGATCCAAACGACGTCGACGGATGGTCAAGCGATACCAACGACATTGAGATCTGGAACTCTGGCTTTAATGGCGTCGATGCTCAGGACGGCACCCGCTTCGCAGAGCTGAACGCTCACCCGAATACAACCGGAAGCGCATTCACGCTGTTTCAGGATTTCGACACAGTCGCGAATGAAACCTACCAGCTGACTTTTGCCTACAGGGCGAGGGTTGGTCAGGAGTCGTTCAACGTCACGGTTGCCGATCTAGATATGGATATAATCAACTTCGAGACCGGCGACTGGACCCTGTTTTCGGGCATGTTCACCGCATCCAGCGAATCCACCAGATTGATGTTCACCTCCATCAACCCGGATACGGAAACCCTCGGAAATTTCCTCGATAATGTTTCTGTTGTCGCCAAGGTGCCCGAGCCCGGCACCCTTGCGCTCTTGGGCCTTGGATTGGCCGGGCTTGGAATCGCGCGCAAACGCAAGAGCTGACGCTGACCATAAAGCACTATCAGCCAGCGCTTAAAACCCGCTGGCTTTTTTACAAATGAGTTACTCTTGCTTTTAAACAAAGCTATTCTTGGCAGGAGAATTTCATTTTTTTGGGGCATTGAAGCATGTTCAGCAACATGGACGTACTCAGCTACTCGTTGGCAGCGATTACGTTCGGGCTCCTGGCGGTACTGGTTGCAACCCGATATCTCCGGCGCGGCGTCGATAGGGCGCTGGCACTTGCAGCTGCTGTAACCGCAATCTGGGCATCGTCACTCGTCAGCCAAAGCCTTTGGGGATACCCTGACTTCAACATCCGGTATCTCATCGAATTGATCCGGGACGCAGCCTGGATCCACCTGCTGTTTGCGTTACTCAAAGACGGCCTCAGGGAAAACCGGCTTACCAGCAAGGTGAAGCAGGTTCTTGGCGCCAGTGCTGCAACCCTGGTAGTGATTTTGCTGGGGATCGGACTTGCCGAGCATTTCGCGGGAATCTACGTCGCCACTGGCAAGGTCAAGCTGCTGGGCCAGATTGGGCTCTCACTCCTCGGCCTATCTCTGGTAGAACAGATCTGGCGCAATTCACCAAGCTTTGGGCGCTCAAGCATAAAGTATATCTGCATTGGTGTAGCCACCATCTTTGCTTTTGATTTCTTCATGTATGCAGACGCGCTGCTTTTCGGTCACGTTGCTGACCCTTTCTGGAACGCGCGCGGCTTTGTCAATGCCCTGCTTACGCCGCTTTTCGCTGTCAACGTAATTAACACACGCAAACAGCCCGTGGATTTTCAGCTGTCCCGGTCCGCCGTCTTCCACGCGGGCACCCTTTTGTTTGCCGGTGGCTACCTGCTGTTCCTGGCACTCGGTGGCTATTACGTACGGGTACTCGGTGGCGACTGGGGAGACGCTCTTCAGGTTCTGTTCTTCACCATCTCCCTGGTTTTCCTGACAACGCTCCTGTTATCCCGGCGCATTCGCTCCAAACTCATGGTGCTCATCAGCCAGAACTTCTTCGATTACAAATACGACTACCGGGAAGAGTGGCTAAAAATGACACGGGAACTGGCAGATCTGAGTGACGACCCTCCTCTGCCCCATCGAGTTATCCGGATGTTGGCAGGACTGGTGGAGAGCAATGCGGGAGCAATTTGGCTCATTGGCGAGCAGGATGCCTATGTGTTGAAGGCGGCCGTCAATCTCTCGATGCCGAAGTACACTATGATAGACAGCGATTCAGAGATTGTTCGTTTTTTTCGGGATCGGGAGTGGATTGTAGACCTTCACGAATATAAATCAGATCCAGTGAGCTACAATCTTCTTGAGATTCCGGATGCCATTGCCAAGACACCCGACGGATGGCTCATTATTCCGCTTTACCTGGGTAATGAGCTGTATGGAATAGCCCTGGTCGGCAACCCCTATGCCCGAGTGGAACTGAACTGGGAGAACTTTGATCTCATCAAGGTCGTTGCCCGGCAAACCTGTAACCTTCTGGCGCAGGCTGATGCCCAGAACCGCCTGTCCCGAGCGATGCAATTCGAGGCTGTGAGCAAAGCCTCTGCATTCATGGTTCACGACCTGAAAACGGTCATTGCACAACTTTCATTGCTGGTGAAGAATGCCCCCAAACACCGGAATAATCCGGCGTTCATTGATGACATGATCAACACGACTGATCACGCAGTACGGAAAATGTCCAACCTGGTCGACCACATCCGCAAGCCAGACACGGACGATGTCAGTCTTATGAAGCCGATAAATCTGACTGATCTGATTCATCAGCTTGTCGCAAACCACCAGCATCGTGCACCCGCCCCCCGTCTTGATGGCGCCCCCCCTGACGTGGTGGTAAAAGCCGATTCTGAGCAGCTTCGCAGTGTTTTGGGTCACCTGATCCAGAACGCACAGGATGCCACTCCCCCAGACGGAGAGATCACCCTGACTCTGAAGCCCGCTAAAGGCAACGTGGTGCTTTTCATCCAGGACAGCGGCAGCGGTATGACCGAAGACTTTATCAGCGACCAGTTGTTCAAGCCCTTCGAAAGCACTAAAGGGCTTACGGGAATGGGCATTGGCGCATACCAGGCACGGGAATATATTCAGAAAATTGGCGGCAATATTGATGTAACCAGCGAGCCCGGCATCGGCTCATGTTTTTCGGTGAGAATTCCTCTTGCTGACGCCTCCGCCATGGAGGCAAGACAACAGGCTGTATCGCCAATTTCTGACACCACTGACTGGAAGGAGAGCGCCAATTAACCGGCGCAGCTGTTGATCAATGCAAACCGACATTGCAAAGTGTCAATGATCGGTTAAGAATCACGATTATGGAAACACTTTAAAAAAGGACTTAGTGCTGTTGTGACTAGACGACTCTTGATTGTAGAGGATGATCCAGGCCTGCAAAGCCAGATGCGCTGGTGTTTCAGCGAAGACCTCGAAGTAGCAGTCGCCTCTGACCGGGATTCAGCGCTGACAGCGTTGAGGCGAGATGAGCCTGACGTCGTTACCTTGGACCTCGGACTTCCGCCGGATCCGGGAGGAGCGACCGAAGGCTTCAGCCTGCTTGAAGAAATCCTGCGCCTCGCCCCTATGACAAAAGTCATCGTAGTGACCGGCCGTGAGGACAAAGAAAATGCCGTAAAAGCAATTGGTATGGGCGCCTCCGATTTCTACCAGAAGCCGTTGGACGCCGACATCCTTACCTTTGTTGTAAATCGTGCCTTCCGTCTCGCTGAGCTTGAAAGAGAGAACCGAGACCTGGCCCGGCAGGGCAACGGAACCAACATCAAGGGAATTGTTGCTGCCAGCCCACAGATGCTGACTATTTGCCGCACCCTCGAAAAGGTTGCCCCAACGGATGTAACAACACTGATAACCGGAGAAACAGGAACCGGCAAGGAATTACTGGCTCGGGCCCTCCATGATCTTAGTCACCGTGCCTGCAAGCCTTTTGCTGCCATAAACTGCGCAGCGATCCCCGAAAACCTGCTGGAGAGCGAACTTTTCGGATTCGAGAAAGGCTCATTCACCGGCGCTAACCAAACCAAGAAAGGCAAGATTGAAAGCGCAAATGGCGGAACCCTTTTTCTGGACGAGATAGGGGACATGCCAATGCCGCTTCAGGCGAAGCTGCTCCGCTTTCTCCAGGAAAGAGTTGTTGATCGCGTCGGATCAGTAAACCCTGTTCCAGTTGACGTGCGAGTGGTCTGCGCGACCCATCGGGACGTTCGACAGCTGATCGATAGCGGTGAGTTTCGGGAAGATCTCTATTACCGGATCAGCGAAATTACGCTGGATGTTCCGGCTGTTCGTGAGCGTGAAGGAGACGCGCTTGTAATTGCTCAATCGCTTCTGAAATCCCTGGGCAAGCATATGGATCGGCCCAATCTTGCTTTCTCAGAAGACGCAATCAATGCGATCAATGGATATTCCTGGCCAGGAAACGTGCGTGAGATGATCAACAAGGTCAAGCGGGCCACCATCATGGCGGATGGTAAGCGGGTTACTGCCGAGGATCTTGAGCTTCCTCCCGGTGAATCGAAATCTGATACTCAGCTGAATCTCAGGCAGGTTCGCGAAGTAGCAGAAAGGCAAGCCATCATTCAGGCACTGCGGACCTGTAATTTCAATATGGCTCAGGCCTCCCGATTGCTTGGCGTTACTCGCCCAACTCTCTATAACCTGACAGACAAATATCGAATCGACACCTCTCAGACAGTTACTGGTACCTGAAGCGCAGATACCGAACTCATAATAAGAGCTGATAAAACAAAGGAACTGGGCATGAAAGTATTCAAGGCAGCGCGAGTCACTCTTCTATCAACCGCCATAGCTCTCTCAGTCACCGGGTGTGGCGACAATCCGCCAGAGATGACACAGGAAGAAATTCAGTACATCAGTCATCTTGATCAGGCCCGCTTTTTCCAAAGACAAGGTGAACTTCGAGCAAGCACACTCGAAGCCCGAAATGCCATAGAGCTCCAGTCAGACGAGCCTGATCCGTATTTCATCATACTGGAGAATCTACTCGCAGCAGGGGATGCAGAGAACGCAGAACGCCAGCTAGATCAGCTTTTAGCCGCCATGGACGAGCATGAAACAAACATCACTCCTGCGATCGAGAGCCAGGCGAGCCTTATCCGGGCTGAGGCAAATTTCCATCAAGGGCAACTGGAAGACGCCCTCGCGGCTCTTGAAGCTGCTTCCTTTTCAGACCGATCCAAACAACTGGATGCAAAGTTGCTGGAAGCAAAAATCCACCACGCTGCAGGGGATTATCAACGGGCTGACGACGCCTATAAAGCCGCGCGTGACATTGATAACAGCTCTGCCCTGCCCCTGATCGGTCTCTCACGTCTTGCATTCAGCAAGGGTAACAGTGACGAGGTCACTGCCCTGCTTCAGGAAGCCGAAACGGTTGATTCTTCAGAACCAGAACTTTGGCTTTGGAAAGGCCAGCTCTTCCAGGCCAGAGAACAATGGGAACAGTCCGAAGAAGCTTACATCAGAGCTCTGGAGGACATCGGGCAATTTGACGTAATGACCCGCCGAAAATATGAAACCATGTCGTCCCTGATCACCGTACTTCGCGCCCAAGGTAAATCCTCTGAGGCCTTTGTGTACGAAGAAATCCTCGCCAAATCCGGCCCGGGCATGATCCGGAGCAGCCTGATTGCTGCACAGGAGGCGTATAACCGCGGAGATCTCAATGAAGCGGCACGCAATCTGGAGGAAATTCTCCGGCAGGCCCCCGGTCACACCCAAAGCAATCTGCTGCTGGGAATTATCCGTTTTCGTCAGGGACGGGTCGAGGACGCCGAGAGGTTGCTAACGCCCATCGTTGAAGCAACTGATTCTGAGGAAGCCAGCAAACTTCTGGCAGCCACCCGCATCAAGCTCCGCGATCCCGAGAGTGCAAAAGCCATTTTGGCTAACCTCGAGGATTCCGGAAGCGACCCCTCCACTACTGCTCTTGCGGGGATTGCGGCTCTCGCCAGCGGGGATCTTGAAACCGGCGAGACGCTAATCAGGAAATCGCTTGAACAGAACCCAAGCAACCATGCCCTGAGGCTGCGCTTTGCACGCTACCTGACGGAGGTCCGCAAGTTTGATGAAGCGATTGAAAACGCTCAGACCGTTATTGAGGCTTCCCCGGATAACGACAACGCTCGCATTGTTCAGATTCAGGCCCTGGCTCGATCAGGTGGCCCAGAAAAGGCTATCAGCGCCGCAGATAGATGGATTGAGGACCGACCCTCAAGCCAGGCGCCGCTGCTAATGCGGGGGCAACTGGCGCTTGAGGCCGACAACCTGAAAGAGGCCGAGACCTATTTCCACAAAGCCCAAAAGGCCTTCCCCAATACATCGGCACCTCTGGTGGCGCTTGGCAATATGGAACTTACCCGGGAAAACAAAGACCAAGCACGCGATTACTTCAAGAGGGCACTTGAACTTGAGCCCGACAACCGCCAGGCCCTGATCGGTTTCAGCCAGGTCACCTCTCGTGATGAAACCCTTGCCTTGATGAACACTCTTTCAGACATCCACCCTGACGCCATGGGTCCGAAATTGCTGTTGCTGGATGCCGCACTTACCGAAGGCAATGATAAGCGTGCAGAGGAGCTCACGGCCCAATTGCTGGATCGGGAAGAACCAGACCTTCCCTCCGCTTCAGAGCCAGCGGCCATGAATATTTATAGCGGTGTTGCGGCCCAAATCAGAGCAGAAAATCCGAAGAGGGCAGCCTCAATTCTTGAACGCGCTCGAGTACTGTTTCCAGAGAATGAACGCATCGCACTTCAGGCCGCAGACCTCGCATATCAGTCCGGGGAGAAAAATGCCGCGCGCGATATTATTCGGGAAATGAAGCGACTCCACCCCGAATCGGCTAACCCATACCTGATTGAGGCGTCTTTTTTCGAGCGACAAGGAGAGAATCGGCAGGCTTCGGAACTCTATGAGCTTGCTTTAACGAAGGACAATGCTGCCAACATACACGTTGGATACATCAGGTCGCTGCAAGCCGATGGCCAGACCGAGAACGCGTTACAAGCTGCCGAAAATGCGATCGAAGCCCATCCCTCGAACCCGTCTGTGTTAATGACATCGGCAATTCTCTTCCAAAATCAGCAGCAAATATCCAAGGCCGTGGCCGCTTACCAGAGCCTTCTGGAGTTGACGCCCTCAAACGTCGTGGCCCTCAACAATCTTGCCTGGATTTACCATGAAGATGGTGACGAGCGGGCCATGGAGCTCGCTAAGCGGGCCTATGAACTACAGCCAGAAAACGGCGCTATAGCGGACACATACGGTTGGATTCTGTTTAAATCAGGAAGGGCTGAAGAAAGTCTGCAGGTTCTGAAAAAGGCCCACGAACTCCAGCCCGATTCCCAAGAGATCGCTATGCACCTTGCAGAGGCTTACAAAGCAACTGGCAATACAGACGAAGCGAAGCGGATTCTGGAAAAGTTTGGTGGTCAGGGTTGATATAAACAGAGAGGCGATTCGCCGGTATCGCCTCCCGAGCCCTCACTGCTCGTCCCAGAGACCTGAACCGGCGAGAATTCCAGCAACCGCTTTATGCCCTTCAGGCGTCAGATGGCCTTCATTGGGGTGAAATAGTTGCTTTTCTGAGTTAATTAGATTTGCCAGTTCGGGCCCGAGATTTACCACACGGTATTCCCGGTCCTTGAGTTCACTCGACAACGCTCTTGCGGTGCTCTTCTGGTAAACCCCTGGAACCGTATTTTCCCGGAAATACCCGCTGCCGGGCATCAGAACGAACGCCATCTCACCACCCTGCCCTCTTACCATCGTCCTTGCCCTATCTGTCATAGCCAGGAAAAGGGCCACATCGCTCTTGAGACGCTCTTCAATATGTGACTGGAGGGCGTTCTCATCAAAGCCGATAATCGAGTTAATGCGCGTCCCGATCTGGGAATCAGCAAGAAGATCCTGCCAGATCGGATACAGGTCAAAGCCTTCCAAGATCGCTGAACTGACTGACATTGCCTGATACTTCGGGGTTTTCGCTTTCAAGGGAACCGGGCTGTTTTCCAGACGCAGGCGATTTCCATCCAGTACGTAATAGGGTTTTCCGTAACCAGCCTGCAACGGGAATGGGTAACGAATGTCCAACAAGTCGTTGCCAAGGTAGATCACCCACACCAATGTGTCCGGGCGATAACTCAGTAGATCGTCCAGGAGTATCAGTTGCTGGTCCGGAGCATAACCGGGCACGCTGAGGTTAAAAAAGTCTGTATGTGCCCCAGCAGCTGAACTATTGAGGAAATCCGGAAAGGTCTCCCCCTCATCAACGCCAAGCCCGAATGTAAAACTATCGCCAAGGAAGAATACCTTCTGGCTCTCCCCGGAAAATTCGAGAGCATCCCCACGAAACCCCAGTTCGTTCACCTGATACTGCACCTCAAAATCATGATGCCGGTGCTTGCCCTCCCAGCCGGGGTTTAGCTTCCAGCCAAGCCGGGAATCAAACAGTATAAATCCCTCATCCATGGATTCACTGCTTTGCATAGAACCGGTCATAGTCCTCAGAGCCCACTCGAAGACTACCAGAACAATCACAACAGAAATTACGACGGTGACAATTCCGAACCAGGCATTCCTGACAGAGTTACCTTGTTTCATCCTCAGCTTCCTTACCAATTCAAGAAGTTTATGTTTCAGTGTCTCAAGAAATTTACAGCTCGGCTAAATACTGTCGATTTTATTTACACTAACCTCCCCCCCAACAATCTTACTTTGCTGTTTTAACGAGATATTTCCGTTCCGGCCTGGTTTTTGCTGCTTACGGTAATGCATGTTCGCACAGCGAATTTAGCATTTCTGTGGAGCAAATCAGGACGATTATTATGAAAAATGCAGTAAAAGCCAGCCTGCTTGTTGGAGCCCTCGCCGCCCAACCGGTTTACGCGGATTTTATCAGCGATGACTATGTTGGATCCGATGACCACGGATACGGTGACGTCATTGCAAGCAATGCCGACACAACCAAGTTCGACATCATTGGCGCGGAAGCATCTCTCACAGGGAGTTTCCTGAATCTTTCAATCCAAACCAATTTTGTTAACCACGTGGGTATCTACCCCAACCTTACCAAGGACGGTCTCGGCGTTACTCTCGGGGACCTTTTCCTGGCAAGTGAATGGAACCCGGCCGGTAGCGCCTCTGATGGCTACAAATTGGACAACCACGCCAACGGAACCATCTGGCAATACGGCCTGGTCCTGAATGATCGTTCCAGTAACAATGGCGGTATTGCCAGTCTTTACCAGCTTACTGGCGCGACCAATGACGCAAACGCCATCCTTACCGAAGATGTGATGAGCAGCGGCGGAATTTTCCGGGACGGCCAGGAAACACTCGTCGATTTGGGCAATGAAACTGCGATCAGCACCGGGATCTCTGGCAGTTGGAGCATTGACTCAACCAACAACGTCCTGAATTTCGGCGTTGATCTGGCCGGCACCAGCCTCCTGTTCGGTAATGAAATTGCGTTTCACTGGAACATGACATGTGGTAACGACACCATCGAAGGCGCAGTTGACGTTCCCGAGCCGGCCACCCTTGGTCTTCTCGGGCTCTCGCTCGTAGCCATGTTTGGTCTGCGTCGCCGTAACCAGAAGGACGGCGAATCTGCCTGACCTGGTCATCGCGCTTAAAATCAAAAAGGGGCCTCCCAGGAGGCCCCTTTTTTCATTTCGTCAGAACAGCGTATAGATAAATGGGGCAAAGGCCGAACCCTGACTGAAAACAATCAGGCCACCCAGCAACATGAGCGTCGCCAGCAGCGGAATCATCCAGTACTTTTTCCTCGCCCGCACAAACATAGAAAAATCTTTCAGCAACTCCCACATCAGAACGGCACCTCCAGACTGGTCGTTGGATCGCTCTTTTTCCTGTAGGTCTCAGCGTCTGGCTCGAATGCTTTCGGAATTGGATCTTTTCCAAACAGCTTCATGATCAGACCCATCGGACAAACCAGGAGAAAGTACACCATGGAGAGAAGTATCACAGAGTTAATACGCCCCAGCGGTTCAGCAATCTTCAGGAGACCTCGCTGGACTGGAGAGAGGGCAGAAGGCGCCAGAAAGGAAATGAACAACAAGATAGCCCCCGTCAGCCAGGGCCACCACGGCCAGGAATAACTGAACAGCCATGGGAGAAACACACCAAATAGAACGGCGATGATAATCGCGAGACCAATTCCGAACTTCTTTAACTCTGACCTTTCCGCCGAACGTTCCATCCCTGCTCCTAATCCAGCTCGAATTGATCCACATGATCCATAAAGGCTTCCCTGCCAGACTGAGAGCCCTTGCTGAGCACAAAGTTCCCGACCACCAGGTAGTCCATGTCTGTAGCCATGAAGCAGCGGAACGCGTCTTCAGGTGTTGCGACGATTGGCTCTCCACGCACATTAAATGAGGTGTTTATCAGGACCGGACACCCTGTCAACGCCTTGAATGCGTGCAAAAGGCGTCGATACACAACCGACCCACCCTTGCCTACCGTCTGGAGCCGGGCGCTGTAATCCACATGGGTGACGGCGGGAATGGCTGAACGCACCTGCTTCAACTTCTGAAGCCCCGTAAGAGCCTCCGCATCAGCCGACTCGTGCCTGCGCGTCTTTGAAACCGGGGCAGTCATTAACATATACGGGCTGGTAAATTCGCACTCGAACCAATCCTTTGTATCCTCCTCAAGTACCGAAGGTGCAAACGGCCGAAACGACTCCCGGAACTTGATCTTGAGGTTCATTTTCTCCTGCATTCCGGGGAGGCGCGGATCACCAAGAATGGACCGATGGCCCAGCGCCCTGGGACCAAACTCCATCCTTCCCTGGAACCAGCCAACGACGTTTCCATCGGCAAGCAGGTCCGCCACCCTGGAACAGAGAGATTCCTGCGGCTCTTCATCGAAAACCGCGCCAAACCGATTAAGGGCCGAACGAATATCCTCATCAGAGAACTCAGGGCCGAGATAAGCACCGTTCATACCATCAGGGCTGTCCTGTCGCCGCTGCGGATGCTCACCCGCATACCAGGCGCTCAGGGCGGCTCCTATTGAACCTCCGGCATCCCCGGCGGCAGGCTGAACCCACAAGCCCTTGAAGCCAGCCAGGCGCGCCACCTCACTGTTCGCCACACAGTTCAGAGCCACCCCCCCTGCCAGACACAAGTGCTCCATCCCAGTTTCTTTTCTGAGCTGGCTAGCCAGGCGCACAACACAATCGTTGGTAACTTCCTGAATGGACGCAGCGATATCCATGTGGGCCTGAGTCAGCGCATCGCTCTCAGGCGCCCGGACTGGCAATCCAAAGAGCTTCCCGAACCGCTCGTTCACCATGGTCAGCCCGGTACAGTAATCAAAGTAATCCATATTGAGCCGAAACGAGCCGTCGGGCTTGATATCAATCAACTCAGAGCGAATGAGCTCGGCAAAACGGGGCTCTCCATAAGGGGCAAGCCCCATCACCTTGTACTCTCCCGAGTTAACTTTGAAACCCAAATAGTAGGTAAACGCCGAGTACAAGAGCCCCAATGAGTGCGGGAAATCAATCTGCCAAAGCGGCTCCAACTGATCGGAGTTCCCCACCCATGCCGAGGTTGTGGCCCACTCTCCCACCCCATCCAGACACAGCACTGCGGCCTTCTCATAAGGGGATGGAAAGAAAGCTGACGCTGCGTGAGACTGATGGTGGGCAGTAAACAGCAGAGGCGGCAGCGCTTTGCGCGCCAGCCCGGAGAGTTCGCACAACTGGGAGCGCAGCTCCTGCTTCAGATACAGCTTTTCCTTCAGCCAGACGGGCATGGCCTTGAGGAACGAGCCAAGCCCCTTTGGCGCAAAGCTAAGATAAGTCTCCAGAAGGCGCTCGAACTTCAGCAATGGCTTGTCATAAAAAACCACTGATTGGACCTGGTCCAGACCAATGCCGGCGAATTCGAGACAGAACCTGACTGAGTGAGCGGGAAACCCCGGATCATGTTTTTTTCGGGTGAATCTTTCTTCCTGGGCGGCGCAAAGTATGGTGCCATCACGTAACAAAGCGGCACCTGAATCGTGGTAAAAAGCTGAAATACCGAGAATATACACAGGAGAGGAATTGACGAAGTCATCATCCATGGAACACACGCGCCCTTGAGTTCAAAACAGCTACAGTAAAGCGCAATACCGCAGGGATTTCACTTGTAAAATTTACTGACGCCAAACAAAAACGCAGGATGGAGAGATCTCCACCCTGCGTTGACCAGCAATGCTAAATAAAGCCTGGCTTCAAGCACTTTGACTGCTCGTGACCATCAGGCCTTTGCGCGCTTCCTTAGCGAAAGACCAATCAGACCAAGGCCAAGCAATGCAAGAGTGCCAGGCTCAGGAACAGTGTACGAACCCTCGGTGATGTCGTTCGCACAGGTCATAGTCCAGCGCAGACCAATCTCTTGTGGATTGAGCGCGTCCAGACCAAGATCGGCGAGAGCGATCTGGAAGCTCAAGTTGGTCAGCACTGAATTGTCACCGGTATTTCCAGTGATGGCTGCCGAAGCCGACCCGGCGACTGTAGCATCACCCGCCGCCAGCACTTCCTGACCAACACGGATACCTGAAGCAAAGAGATCGCTGGACAAGACAGGAGCTGATGCGCCAACCAAATTCAGAAGATTGGCAGACCCACCCAATAGGCTGCTGATGTCTACAGCGAATTCCCAAGTCTCTCCGTTAGAGGCGTCGTCGTTTGCGTAAGGTGAGCTACCAAATGGATTCCAGCCATCCACACTGATGAACAGGTCACCGAAGTCATAACTACTGCCCACGTCGTCGAAGTTCGTATCGACATCGACATACAGGTAATTCATATCATTGGACACGTTCATGCCAAACACTTCGAACGCAGATGCTGCGCCAAAAACATCGTTGCCAGTCGTCGTGCCGGCCCCGATGTATTGATCAGTACCCGGAGCGGCATCAGTGCCGTCATCAATGGTGTAGGCAGCCGCTCCTGAAGCCAATCCCATCGACAACATAGATGTTATCAAAGCTTTATTCAGCGTTTTCATAATATTAATCCTTTTCCCTATTGTTCCCGAGGTTTGAACTTTTCCCCAGCCTAACCTATGCAATCCTTGAACCAGATTCCGCACAGTATTGTTTTTATTACTCTTTAGCTAAAATTGAGGAACCCGCTTATACGGCTTTGTAAATAATGCTGACACCATAACAGGGCAAGGAATACAGGCCATATTTTTTCGATATAACCCTTACCCTGAAATTCTGAATCATTCCAAGGCTGCACTGGCGACTGCAAGAAACCGAACCAATACTTAGTTAGACGCGCATCATTGCCGGTAACAGGTGACCTATGAATGCTTCCAGCATAGTTACAGTAGCCATCCTCATTTTCTTTTTGACGGGATGCCAATCCTGGCAGCAACGACCGCTGGAAGACTTGCCTCCAACCGCCTCCCTCCCGGATAGGAGTGAGCCAGGAAAAGCACAGATCTGGTTTTGGGACAATATTTCAGGAGCAAAAGTCGCCGATTTCACCTCGCTGGAGAGCTACCCCGACAATCCGACGGAGGTTGGGGAGTTAGATTCACTTCAGTTAAGGGGCAACAGAGCTGACTCTTATGGTGCGATGGTTCAGGGCTTCATAGTGCCCGAAGAGACTGGCGAGTATCGTTTTTTTGTCAGTGGAGACGACGAGACCCAGTTCCTGCTCAGCACTGATGCAAACCCTGAAAATGCCCGGCTGGTAGCTTCTGTGCCAAGCTGGAGCTATCCAGAGAACTACACCCAATTCAGCGCACAGACATCAGGCATTATCGTTTTGGAATCGGGAGTGAGGTACTACTTTCAATTGCTCTTTAAAGAGGGGAGTTACGACGATCATTTCAGCGTTGCGTGGGAAGGCCCCGGACTAGATCGTCGGGTAGTTAGCGGACAGTACCTTCATTCCTGGGGTGCACCACTCTACCCACTCGACGATGCATCAAAAGCTGCCTATTCAATGGGCTATCGCGTGGGTTACGTGGATGGCAATGAGAATCTCTCCTTTAATCCGCAATACCCGCCAACCGACGAGGATCAAGACGGCCTCTACGACAATTGGGAAGTTGTCATGGGGCTAGACCCCCGAGATTCCGGCGACGCCAACTCGGATCCAGACAACGACTTCCTCACCGCTGCCGACGAGTTTGCCCTGGGCACTCGTGAAAATATGGCCGATACCGACGGTGACGGCATTCCCGATGGCGTTGAATTCGCCTACAAGCTCGATCCTCTGGATAGTTCAGATGCAAACCAGGACCTGGATGGTGATGGCGCCAGTAACCTGGACGAATATCTGGGGAATACAGCGCTGGATGACCCTGACGATTTCCCTGAAGTGGCTCCCGCTCACCTGAAAGGGTTTGCTGGCCAATATTTCTCAGGGATGGAATTCGTCCAGTTCTACACCACACGGCCTGGCGAAAACATCCAGTTCAACTGGGCACGGGAAGCGCCAATGGAAGGACTGCCAGTGGACCGTTTCAGCGTTCGTTGGATTGGGCAATTTGAGGCGCCGCACTCATCTGGAACCCGCAGCTATCGGTTTTCAGTTCGAACCGATGACGGCGCTAGGCTGTATCTCGATTCCGAGTTGGTTATCGATCGCTGGGTAAATCGTGCCGCTACAACGAACAGCGACGAACGTGCTCTTGAAGCGGAGCAAGTAATTCCTATAGTTGTTGAATACTACGAGAACGCCTATGACGCGATTGCCGAATTCACCATTGTCGACCTTAACTCAGGTGACGTGATTGACACCATGGAACATGTAAGCGCTCCCGACCCTCAGAGCAGTCACACTCAGGATACGGACGCTGATGGCATTCCAGATGCCTGGGAACTCCGCTTTGGTGCCAATATGTACCAGGAAGACAGCAGCGCGGTACTGAATAACTCCGGTGTGACCTCCCTGGACGCTTATCAGTCTGGCCTCAATCCCTGGACTCTGGAGCAAGTTGCTGAACCTCCATCATCTCCTGAGGACGCTTCCCCCCCTCCTCCAACCTCAACTTCAGGCTCCGTAACGGTCACCTGGACAGCCCCATCAACCCGGACAGATGGCTCGTCCATCTCGCTCAGCGAGATCGACTACTATGAGCTTAGCTATGGCCAATCGGTCGATCGGTTGACAGAAACCGTCACAGTGGGTCCCGCAGAGACCTCTTACACTTTTGATGGCCTCAGCACCGGAGACTGGTTCTTCGCTATTCGTGTGATCGATACTCAGGGGCTCGCCAGCGACCAATCAGAGCCGGTCAGTTTTTCAATTCAATAACCAACCTGAATCGCACGGCTGTATATCACGATCCGGTTTGTAATATACTGCCTCCTCCTAAACGGTATCGGGTAATCAAGGACGAGACAGTGGCCCAACACAGACGTATCGGGCATTTTATAGAAACCGAATCATTCGGCGGAGCAGAGCAGGTTTTAATAGACCTCGCGCGCTTTACCAAGGCCAATTCAAAGACTTTTTCTCCCATTGTGCTGCATTTTGGCAACCCATGGATCGTTCAACAATGCGAACAACACGGGATTGAGCAGCTCACGATCCCATACCGCCATAATTTCAAGAGTGCTCTCCGGCTACCTGCTTTTATTATTCAGTTCAGTCGCTGGCTCAGGACAAACAGGATCGAGCTTCTCCACAGTCACCTTTTTGGACCGGTCACAGGCGCTGCCCCAGCGGCGTTTCTTGCACGCATTCCACATGTTGGAACCCTTCATGACGTGTATATGATTGAAGAGAAGCCCAAACGAATCCTCCTGGTCAAATTGGCCGCGATGCTCGGTACACGCCTGGTCACGGTTTCGAAAGATATGGAGCGATTCTATTCAAATCGAATGAAATTTCACGGCGACCGGATTCGGACAATCTACAACGGGGTAGATTCGGGACAGCAGGTTTCAAATAGTTCACCAAAGGACGAATTCATTGACTTTGGTAACGATAAGGGATCAGTTACCGTTATCTGTGTAGGCAGATTAGTTCCGTTGAAACGCGTAGAAATTGTGATAAAAACAATCCATGCATTGTCCAAGCGTTACCCCGTACGCCTGCTCATAGTTGGAGATGGGCCTGAAAAAAATAAACTTGAGGAATTGGCAGGCCAAGACCGGAACCAATCGATCTTTTTTCTGGGCGCCAGAGACGATGTGCCCCGCTGGCTTTCCCTTTCAGATATTTTTATTCAGTACTCCTCTACCGAAGGACTTTCGAGAAGTATTCTAGAGGCAATAGCGCTCGGCCTTCCTGCCGTCGTCAGTGACGTCGGGGGAAACAGAGAAATCGTCCTGAACAAGGAGAACGGCTTTGTTGTCCCACCGTCAGACGAACAAGCGCTTATGAACGCTTTGGAAACCCTTATTCAAGATGACACTATGAGAAAATGGTTTGGTGTGCGAAGCCGGGAACAAGCACAGGCCCAGTTCTCACGCGAATCAAACAATCAACTCTATCTCAATCTATACGAGAAACTTGTGGGCTGACGGACAACCCTCAGCCCTGGTTTGGAAAGGATGCTATGAAGAGTGAATTCAAAAGTATTTGTGTGATAGGCCTCGGCTACATTGGTCTCCCAACGGCCTCTTTACTGGGCACAAAGGGGTTCGACGTACTGGGCGTAGACGTTTCCGAGAAAGTCGTCAACACTATCAATGAAGGCAAGATACACATTGTTGAGCCCGATCTGGACATACTCGTCAAATCATCCGTGAATGCGGGCAACCTGAAAGCCTCTCTGACCCCGCGGGAAAGCGACGTCTTCGTTCTTGCCGTACCCACCCCCTTCAGGGACAACCACGAACCTGATCTTCATTACATTGAAGAAGCCACCAAAGCCATCTGCCCTTACGTGAAACCAGGCAATCTTGTCATTCTGGAATCCACCAGTCCTGTCGGCACCACTGACACGACCGTAGCCAGAATACTTCGCGAACACGGCCACGATACCGAAAAAGATGTATTTGTTGCTCATTGCCCAGAGCGCGTGCTCCCTGGAAGAATTCTCGTGGAGCTGGTTGAAAACGATCGCATCGTGGGTGGGATCAACCCTCAGTCGACCAACTGTGCGGCGGAGTTTTATCGGTCTTTCGTGCGCGGCGAGGTTCTTGAGACCAACGCTGTCACCGCAGAGCTGACCAAGCTCACGGAGAACGCTTTCCGGGATGTAAACATCGCATTCGCCAATGAAATGTCGCTTATCTGTGACAAGCTTGGAGTTAACATTTGGGATCTCATCAGACTCGCAAACCGTCATCCCCGGGTAAATATCCTGCAACCCGGGCCTGGTGTAGGCGGCCACTGCATCGCCGTTGACCCATGGTTCATTATCGCCAGCGACCGAGAGAACTCGGGCCTGTTGCAAGCTGCCCGCAATGTGAACGACTTCAAGCCAACCTGGGTCATAGAGAAGGTGCGCGAAAAGGCTGCAAAATTCAAACACCCGACCATTGCCTGCCTGGGCCTCGCCTTCAAAGCAGATGTGGATGACCTTCGGGAATCTCCTGCTGTAAAGATTGTGAATGAGCTTCGAAAACAGGAACTGGGTGACATCGTTGTTTGTGAACCCAACGTGAAAAAACACCCGGAATACGATCTGGTTTCCCTGGATGAAGCCCTGAGTTCAGCCGACATTGTCCTGCTGCTGGTGGACCACAGGGAATTCAAGGCACTCAAGGCGTCGGACCTGAACGAGAAGATCCTCATCGACACCCGTGGCGCGATTCGTTAAGGCCTACCATGAAACGTATTCTTACAGTATTCGGCACCCGGCCCGAAGCCATAAAAATGGCGCCCGTGGTAAAAGCAATTGAGAATGCTCCCGGGCTCGAAAGCATCGTTGCAGTAACAGCACAACACCGCGAAATGCTTGACCAGGTTCTGGATCTTTTTGGAGTTTCCCCAGAGTACGACCTGGATATAATGAGACCGAATCAGGACCTTTACGACGTCACATCCAGAGTAATGCTTGGAATGCGGGAGGTCATTGAATCGGCACGACCCGATATCATCCTTGTCCACGGAGACACCACGACATCCTTTGCGACCGCTCTGGCAGGTTTCTACGCGAATGTGCCGGTAGGCCATGTGGAAGCCGGCCTGAGAACCGGCAATCTTCGGGCGCCCTATCCAGAGGAAGCTAATAGAAGCCTCACGGCCCGCCTTACGGAAATGCACTTCGCCCCCACGGAAACAGCCCGCAATAACCTTCTGCAAGAAAACGTAGCCAGGGATAAAATATGGGTGACCGGAAACACGGTGATTGACGCCCTCTTGATGGCGCGATCGACGCTGGCAGACTATCAACCGGATTTCTGGAAAACCAGACTGGGCGAACCTCTGGTGGACAAGGTAACGAGGAACGCTGGAAAGCTGATCCTCATTACGGGGCACAGACGTGAAAATTTTGGCCAGGGATTCCTGAATTTCTGCCAGGCCATCCACAACCTCGCGCAAAAGCATCCGGACTGGCTATTTGTTTACCCCGTTCACTTGAACCCTAACGTCCAAAAACCCGTAACCCAACAACTGGGAAGCTCACCAAACATCATCCTGACTACGCCTGCAGATTACCTTCCATTTATCTGGCTCATGGATCAATGCGACCTGGTGCTCACGGATTCCGGGGGCATTCAGGAGGAAGCGCCGTCGCTTGGCAAACCTGTAGTGGTGACCCGTGAGGTTACCGAGCGCCCTGAAGCCGTCGAAGCAGGCACCGTAAAACTGGTCGGAACGGATCGAGAACAAATCGAGACCACCATTGAACAGATCCTGACAGATGACGCGCTATACACAACCATGTCCCGAGCTCATAACCCCTATGGTGACGGCCATGCCGCAACACGCATTGTCGAGGTACTGACACAACAGAACTGTTGGCATTCATGAGTAATAGAAAACTCCTGACGGGTTCAGCACTGCGCTTCGGTGCACTCATTATCGGAATGGCCATTTCATTCCTGATGATGCCCTTTCTGATCCGAAGCCTGGGCGACCACTGGTACGGTTTGTGGATACTGGTTGCCAGCACACTGGGGTTCTACGGCGTGTTCGACTTCGGGTTGTCCAGTGCGACCCAGCGTTATATTTCACATGCCCTTGGGCAGCGTGATGAGACGCGCCTTAACCAGATTTTGTCGAATTCGCTTTTCATCTACGCATTTATCGCCGTTATTGCGGTGATCGCCAGCGTTTCAATCGCACTCAGCGCAGACTTCTTCTTCGACGATCCCGAAGACGGCGATGTATTCCGAACCATCATATTGGTGATGGGATGCACCTTCGCCATTCATTTTGTGATGAATGCCTATTACGGCATTCTGACTGCCTATCTCAGATTCGACATTCAGGCCTCCACAGACATCTTCAAAGCGGTATTCCGCGCAGCTACTATCTACATCGTTTTTCAATACGACCCCAGTGTGATTAACCTGGCACTTATAACGGTGCTTTATGACCTAATTTCTCAGTTCATCATTCTCCAAGCGGCAAAACGTGAAGCACCCTGGATAGCGCCGAGGCTCACGCACGTATCGAAGGCCAATATGGCAGAGCTGGTGAACTTTGGATTCCACAGTTTTGTTATGTTCATCGGTAGCAAATTACGCGAGCGAGGGCCACACTTTGCAATCGCTGGAACATTATCCATTGGCACCGTAACCGTGTTCCAGATTGCGACCCAACTCGTCCAATACCTCGCACAGCTTCAATCCGCATTACTGGGAGTTCTTTTGCCCTCGTTCACTCGGTTGTTCAGCGAAGGCAAAAATGAAGAGCTGGATCGCAGCTATCTGTTCACTCTTAAAATTTCAACACTGACTGCCTCGTGCCTCGCAGGAGGCATGATTGCCCTTGGCCAACCTTTCATTACGTTCTGGATAGGCGATGGCTACGATGCCGCTTACTACACGTTAGTACCTCTGGCGATCGGATATTCCAGCATTCTTTTGCACTACCCTTCTTTTCAACTGATCGTCGCGCTCGCCAAGCACAAAACCTATGCCAGATACGAAGTTTTGGAGGGTCTAGCACTCACCACAGCAACCGTAATAGCTGCCGATTTGGGAGGTTTACCTGCCGTGGGGTGGGCGCTGGGGATAATATTGGCAACTGGGCGCATGATTCTGATTCCGCGCTTCGTAAGCCAAACCTGGGGCACATCAGTTGGAATTATCCAGTTACAGATGTTCAAGCAGCTATCGTTTGCAATACCTGCGCAAATCACCCTATGGTTTGCTCTCAAAGAAACAAATAGCGAATTCGGGTTCCTGATCACACTTTTATTGAGCATACCCATGTATGGAATATACATTGCTCTCTATCAATGGCTGATTTTCTCGACGACAGAAAGACAAAAAATAAAAGCCCTCTTACAGACATATCTAGCACCAATTAAGATACCCTCATAATCAAAAGCAGGCTTAAAAGGCAAGACTTAAGACGCTAAAATATTTCAACTCGGTGGCATTCTTCGAGTTAATTCAGGTTTTCTAGCTATCGACCTTCCCTTAAAGACAAAATGTCGACATATTTTTCGTATGCATTTCTCCATGAAAAATGTGTGCTAACGTGTTGTGTCAACCGCTTGCCCATTTCTTTAGCTGTAATGGGGTCATCTAGCAAGGACCTAATAGCATCTGCCAATTCACATTGATCATCAGGCGAGACCAGCACACCGTTAACGCCATCAGTCAATATCTCAGGGATACCGCCAATTCGAGAAGCGACCACAGGAACTCCAAAGCTCGCGGCTTCTAGAATCACAATCCCGAAGGGTTCCACTCGACTTGGAAGGCAAAATATCGCTGCTCCTTTATAAAAATCGGAAATGTATTCGTGCGACACATCCGGATAGAATTCCACGCACCTCTCGATTCCTTTTCTGACACACAATGCCCTCAATTCAGGCAGCATTTTGTCGGTAGCCCCAACAAGAACCAATTTCACACTCTCATACTCAGCCGCGATGTGCGCGAAAGCTTCAATAAGAACGTCCTGCCCCTTTTTCTGCTCAAATCTTGCTACGTTCAAAACCACCCGATCGGAACTCGGTTGAGACTTTTTCTCTGCTGAAGAAAATTCGCCGACGTCCAAACCATTATGAGCGACTACTGGCAATACCTCATTGCCAAGAGCCTCGACAAGTTTTCTTCCGAGATCATTCGAACAAGCTACCGCTTGATGGTTCGGATCTGCGAGCAGCATCTTCCATTGTTTTAACTCATCTTCACCTGCCGATGCGATAGCAGTCACATCAGAACCATGAAATGAAACAATAAAGGGGATGGCAGTTTCAAACTTTTTAACAACTCGCTCCAAAGCGAAGATTGGCGGCCCAGGAAAATGCGGATTAATCGCAATAACTTTGTGGTCAATACAAAATTTATGGAAGTCCCTGTAAAACTTGGCTTCCCAGAGAAAATATGCCAGCTTCTCTTTTAGACCCATGTCTTTACGGTAGGACCGAACACGCCATCGAACAGTTGTCAGTCCCTGAACAACTTCTCGAACTGGATTGATGGCATTCCAGTCGTTGATAAGCACGATTGGAAAAAAATCCCGTGCCTTTGCCATCTCTCTGGCAAGATTGATCACAACCTGATTCACCCCACCTATTTGGTCTATAGACCACGGCAAAACAAACAGATATGTATGTTCACCTACTCCATTAATCATTTATAAGTATTCCAATTCATAAATGTGACAACGGATAATAGAAAGGAACTCCGTCACACTCCGAAACTCCCGACTCCATCAATATTACACATAAAACCAACATGTCTTCTCTAAAGGCTCTGAAATTCAATCAATAACTACGGAGCCGATTCAGAACTCGGTATTGCCCATACGAAAGGGCAAAGATAGAGAGATTTCGTCCGAAACTGGTATTTTTGGTAGTGCCAGAAAACACCAGATAACGAATTATAGGACGTAGTCCACCATTATAATAATTTGTTTATGACACCACCTAGTTATAGGTTATTGCAAGAATATGAACAATAAAACACAACTCTACTTTATCAAATCAAAAATTTTATTGTGCTCATTAAGATAAATAATATCATCGTACAGCATTGGGTCTAAAGAGCAAATTAGGTGAATTTTTTAGCTTTTCCTGCACGTAGTCAAACTGAGCGAGCTCATTTACTATCTTTTCGGATCCAGTTTCTATTATTAGCACGGGGCGAGATTTTTTTATCAACTCCTGCATGCCCTTTAATACAAATTCTTCATGTCCTTCAGCATCAATCTTAATTAAAGATACCTTACTCGGCAAATTTAATGAATCCAAAGGTAGAGTAAGCACCGATAATTCACTGTCTGAACTTGGAGAGATATGTGCCTGATAGTAGTTGTCTAGCCCCGTCGAAAATGCTGGTACCGAAATCCCAGCGATGCTTAATGTGTCAGAAATACCAGCGTTGATGAGCGTAACGTTTAATTTTTTGAACTTTTGGGTATTCGCAGCGAGAATCGAAAAGGTTACGGGTACAGGTTCAATCGCAATAACTCTGCCGCTATCTCCAACCAACTCCGAAAACTTTTTAGTATAATGCCCAACATTTGCACCAATATCGACAACCCAATCTCCGGGATTTATCAAATCTTTAAGTATTTCATATTCAGGCTCATCAGTTACGAAATTATTTCGTCTGATTTGATTTCCATAATGAATTCGCTTCAATTCAACTTGCCAGCTCTTTGGCAACTGTGCAGCAAGTCTCTTTATCATGCTCATGCGAATACTCCCTTATCCAAGAAAACGCGACAGATAGCCACATTTTCAAAATATCACAATTCGATTTTGATCATACCTGTGTTTTTTTCAAATCGGAAGCTAAGAACAAAACGAAAATCTGATATTTCTCGATACAGCGTGAGCTTGAACGCATTAAACTGACCAAAAATCCCCAATGCATATGGTGAGTTGAAAATGCTAGGCCCGGAAAGTCCGAAATCTATGCGGTCAAGCATTTTAAAGAGATGACCTATTTCTTTTTCATTCGTACTCACTAGGTTTTTTCATATTTTGCTTATGCAGTGTATCTTACCTTACGTCAAGTGGTATGCTTAGCAGCGAAACCCGAGCTTCAAAAGACTTCGTCGTGGATGTCCTGTTGAAATTGTGCCTTAGAAACAGCACCCGAGGCAGGAAGCAATGAGTCCTGCTGCCTAGCTCCAGTGCACCAGCTCCGGATGACGAAACCTCCAGGTGACGTACGCAAACAAATCCACTATTAGCTAGAAGGCCAAGGGGTAAAAGGCAGCCAAGCAGAATATCTTCGAGCATATCGAAACCCTCTGCCTCCTAACCAGAAGGCACGACAGCATCTGTAGTTCTCTGAAGCTGGCCACGCGCATCACATAAGGCAATATTTTAGCCAATTGTCAGGTAACTAGGACACCAAGTTTTCAGATGGGCGCCGGTGCCACCAAAAAAAAATCGAAAAGCTTCATTCCAGACTTTTTGTTTGTTTAGCTCTTAGATTCCATTTAACATTGAGCGCGATTGGTAATCCAATTGCCCGCCAACGGGCGTCCTCAAAACCCAATTAACATTCAACGAACCACGGGCCCGACAGCTTGATCGTTACCGAACAATCTGTTGACCGTCCGAGATCAATTAGTAGGTGCTCGATAGGCTTCCATCACATGGTTGTCAAAATATCTAAAAGAAAGGTCATTGAAGACTAAGGAAACAGCATGGAAAAACGGAAGCTACTTTGGGTGTCCCACCTAGTTCCATATCCCCCAAAGGGCGGGGTTCTCCAGCGTTCTTACTACCTTCTCAAAGAACTCTCTCGTCACTACACTGTCGACCTCGTCGCATTCAATCAGGCTAGTCTGATTGCGCCGTTCTACCAAAACAACATCGAGAAAGCCCTCTCTGAAGCCAAGCAACATCTATCTAATATTTGCAATCATGTTGAGTTTTTTCCGATACCGAACGAAGCTGGTCGCTCGGGAAAACTAGGGCTTGCGTTAAAGAGCCTTTTGACGCGAGCCCCCTACACCATCAACTGGCTTCGTTCGAGCGAGTTTGAACGATACCTCCACCAGCTCGCCAAAACAGAGAACTATGATCTTGTACACTTCGACACGATCAGTCTGGATATTTTTCGGCATTGTTTTAATGGTGTCCCTTGCTTTCTTGACCACCACAACATTGAATCACACATGCTGTTAAGGCGGGCTGGCAACGAACCAAACCCGCTTAAAAAGCTCTATTTTTTCCAGGAAGGTCTAAGGCTGAAGCGATACGAACAGCGGGTGTGCCCATTGTACGATGGGCATATAACGTGCTCTGACATCGACACTGAACGGCTGAGAGCCTTAACGCCAAACTCCAGCATAAAGACAATTCCCAATGGCGTGGACACCCATTTCTTCAAGCCAAAAGGGCTTGAGCAGGAAGAGCGCACTCTTATCTTCGTTGGCACCATGAACTGGTATCCGAACATTGAGGCCGTTCTTTACCTTTGTAACCAGGTAATGCCCCTGCTACGAGACCGATGCGACAACATCACCCTTAAAATCATAGGTGCCAACCCGCCTGCCGAGATTCTGAAATTTAATTCAACAACAACTGACATCAAGGTCCTCGGATTCGTGGATGAAATCCGCGACCACATTGAGAAAGCGACTTTATACGTCTGTCCGATCATGGATGGTGGCGGTACCAAGCTTAAAATCCTGGATGCCCTTGGGATGGGAAAAGCGATTGTCGCCCATCGCATAGCGAGCGAAGGCATAGATGTGATGGAAGGCCAAGACATCATCTTTGCCGATACTCCCACTGAATACTGTACTGCGATCGTCAACCTGCTGAGCGATCCTGAAAAAAGAACAAGGTTAGGGGAAGCAGCCAGAAAAGTCGCTATTGAGCGATATGACTTTGAGTCAATTGGACAATCACTCAGCAACTACTATCTGGAAAGGACCGGCCACTAAAATGTGTGGGATCGCAGGATGCACTGTTCAAGGTTTGAATCAATCCGAGGTAGCCACCCTGGCAGATGCCTTCATCGCATCTTTAAAGCATCGGGGCCCCGATGGCCATGGGCACTGGTCGGCTCCCGACACGTTTCTTCTGACCCATACCCGCCTCTCCATTCAGGATCTGTCTGAAGCTGGCAAGCAGCCCATGCACTCAGCAAGTCAGCGATATGTCATCTCTTTCAACGGAGAAATCTACAATTTTCCGCAGATTCGAAAAGAGCTCCAGCAGCAGGGAGTCGCTTTCAAGGGGCACTCCGACACTGAGGTAATCCTCGCATTAGTTGATTCCATAGGCATTGCGGCAACCCTCGAGCGAATCGACGGCATGTTCGCGATCGCTCTGTTCGATCAACAGTCTGGAAACCTCACACTCGCCCGCGACCGAATGGGCGAAAAACCCTTGTTTTATGGGTGGGTTGGCGAGCAGTTTGTGTTCGGGTCCGAGTTGAAAGCTTTTCATGCTCTTGGCAAAAAACTCACCTTGAACAAGGAAATAATAGGCGA
Source organism: Marinobacter maroccanus (assembly GCF_002933275.1). Classification (GTDB taxonomy): domain Bacteria; phylum Pseudomonadota; class Gammaproteobacteria; order Pseudomonadales; family Oleiphilaceae; genus Marinobacter; species Marinobacter maroccanus. Next base: position 199,113 of record NZ_PSSX01000005.1, on the reverse strand, counting down.
CTTCCTTGCGTGTGGTTACATACCAACGCCTTATTCCATCTTTCAGAACATTTATAAACTCGCGCCGGGAACATACCTAACGCTGTCGCAGTTTGATCAAACCAAACAACCACGCCAGTTCAGTCCTCATCCAGGAACCGTTTCAGGTCCAGTACGATACTGGAATCTTCGCGATATTTCCCTGTCGGGCCCGGACCTCACAACAGACTCTCGCGCCATCGGCAACCTCCAGGACTGCTTGATGGAAACGATTGGTCAGCAGCTCGTGGCAGATGTCCCGGTTGGTTGTTTTCTCTCGGGCGGCATCGATTCCACGCTCGTGACAGCCCTGGCCCAGGCGGGCTCCGCAACCCCAATCGATACGTTCACCATCGGCTTTGACGACCCTCAGTTCGATGAAGCGCAACATGCTTCAGAATTAGCGCGGCATATCGGAACGAACCATCACGAGACCTATATATCCAGCAACGACGCTCTTGGCGTCATCGATGCATTGCCCACAATCTACGACGAGCCGTTCGCCGATCCATCGCAACTTCCTTCCGTACTTGTTTCTGCCATCGCAAAACAGAGCGTTACCGTTTGCCTCTCCGGCGACGGAGGGGATGAGCTGTTTGCCGGATACAACCGTTATTCCAGCACATCGCGGATGTTGGAAAAAACCAAATGGATACCCAAGCCGCTTCGTGAGCGGCTTGGCAAAATGTTATGCAGGATAAAGCCGGGATGGATAGAACAACTACTGCCTTACGTTAGTCGAATCCCAGGCCTCACAGCCGCAAAACAGGCAAACGTTGCCCTGAAAATTCGAAAACTCGGGTGGTTGATGCAGACAACCAAACCGGAGGACATTTATCTATTTCTTCTCAGTTTTAATGGACTTGAACCTGATCCGGAACGCTGTCCTGATATCCTAAAGAAGCGAGTACTTGACGCTTTTCAGGATCATCGCGACTTCCTCGATACCGTAATGCTCCTTGATCAGCTCAACTATCTGGTTGACGATAATCTGACAAAGGTTGATCGATCTTCGATGTCAGTGTCGCTTGAAACGCGCCTCCCACTGCTTGACCGAAAGGTCGTTGAGATGTCCTGGCGGATTGCGCCGTCACTGAAGTTAAATGATGACCAGACCAAGTGGCCACTGCGCCAGATTCTGTATCAGCACGTTCCCAGAGACTTGATAGAGCGTCCGAAAATGGGCTTTTCTGTTCCGATAAGAAAATGGCTGCGAGAAGAGCTCCAAACCTGGGGTAGTATGCTAATAAACACCGTACCTGATCACCAACTTATATCTGAATCTTTCTACAAGAGCTTATGGGAGACTCACTTGTCTGGACGCGCAGACAACAGCTTACAGCTCTGGCCAGCTCTCATCCTTCTTCAGTGGCTACAGCAACACAAGAACACCATCTTAATCGATTGATAAATCTGGCGGCGACGGTTTGGCATCAAACCTAATGTTGCGCACGCCTGGCAATGATGATCCACCATAAGCGCCCACATACGAACCGCCTCTGCCCATTGTTTTAGCCGGGCTTGTTTCCGATACTCTATAATCCTCCACCGCAACATTAACAAATAGGGGATCAACGACTTTACTATGAAGATCAGGAGAAGAGTCCATAGCTGTAGTTAACCTTTCTATCTCCCTACTACCAGAAACGCTTTGCCATTCCTGGAGTGAACCGTATCTGTAGGATTGACTACCGTAAAAACCAAGAATTGCATAAAAGTCTGGATAATATATATTATAATCAACAAACCTTAGGCTTCCACCATGCCGACTATCAGATGTAAAAACATCATCCTTATATTGCACTCGTATATATGCACTTCCGTACATTATGTTATTAAAAATATTAACACCAGAAAATCCCGAAATTGTAACACCCGATCCAACAATTGTATTGTTGAATATGCTGAGCCCGGAGCTCTGCGTCTTGGCACGAAATGTGTTGTCGTATAGAAAATTACCTTCGAACACAACATTATGGTGAATTGACGCATCTTTATGATAGGCGACCTCTGGCAAGCCCTCCGTATTTTCAAAACGGAACGCATTCTTTACGTCTTTTATTATATTATATCTAAACTCACCAACTGGCTCACCAATGAAATTAGGGTGCTTATGAAAAACACCGTTAGAAGCATCTGAAATCTCGTTGTGCTCGATTACCATGTTCCCCATGCGGTAGGAATGAATTCCGGAGGCATTTTCGTTCATTTCCCCCCCAACTCTAATATGATAAATCATATTATCCGAAATTTTTGAGTCGGAAATGTGGTCCGCACGAACTCCACCTACATTCCCACCCGACACACCATCAATGTGATGAATTATGTTGTTAGAAATAATAATGTTATGGTTCTTACGTTCGCTCCCACTGCGAATCCAAACGCCACCCCCATCGCAGTTTCGTAGTTCAAATCCGGAAATTTCAATATATGAACCGCCAAATATGCTGAAGCAAGCAGCCTGTCCCTGCATGTCGATAACAGGCCTCTCCCCGGGAAAACCTAATAGACGAATATATTCACCTTCACGCCCTTCATTAACAATCTCTATCCCTGCAGAGTCCGATGCGATTCCTAGACCCTTCGGTTCAAAATATACTCCATCCCTAACGTAAACGGTATCACCGCCCTTCACTGTAGAAGCGGCTTTCTGAATAGTTTTCCAAGGACCAGTTCCACCTTCGCTAATCGCACGACCGTCATTAGCATCAAAGCCAGACTTATGGTCAACGTAAAAAGAACCTGGCTCAACTTCTTGAGAATAGGTGAGCGTCGAAAACGGGAATATAGAAAAGAACAGAACGAAAGTTTTTAGCAAACTGATGGCCTTCATGGGACCTCTACTCCTGACCAAAGGGCTACCCCCATATCATACATCAACCAAGAGCCCAAACCTGTAAAACAATTTGTCTGTATAGATTGATTGTTCATGAAAGATGCCGAATTATACCCAGCGACGCTGAACGCGCTCGTAAAACTTCACTAACCGTTCGAAGTACACGGCAGGTCGAAAGTCAGACTGATACCTAAGCACCGCCTGCATGCCAAGTCTATCTCGCAAATCGGCATCATCAAGAACCATTCGCAACTTCCTTGCTAGATCCTCTACGTTTTCAGACTCAAAGAGCAAACCATCAATCCCATCTTCTATCACAGTCGGAATCCCGCCCACACTTGATCCAATTCTAGGCTTTCCAGCAGCCATGGATTCAACAAGCACACGACCCATAGCCTCGGTTCTTGAGGGCAACACAAACAACCCACAACTACCAATGTGGTCCGGCATTAGATCCGGATCAACTGGCGGATGAAAACGGACGTTCGTTCTAGCGCCCAAAAGAGCCTGCAATTCTGACTTATTCGGATAATAACCAAGAATCTTCAACGTCCAGTCGGGATAATGCGGTGAGATCAAGTCAAAAGCGGACACCAAAACATCTAATCCTTTGACGTACATGGGAGCACCAACAAATAAAATTTCCTTTTTATGCTCAATATTATGAAACCTCGAAGCATTGACGTAATTAGGAAAAACCTCAATTATAGGCCTCCGTAATGGTCTAAAGTAATCAACCTGCCCATGATACAGTAACTTCACACCATCGGAGTTACGTAGCACAATCTTTTCTACAAAAAGCACCGCCTTCCTTTTAAAATATCGCTTGATCGGCGATTTAATTTCCGAATAATTCCATTTGTTGGTATAATCTCCATTAACTTCTACCACCAACTTTGTGCCACTTAGCCGCGCTACAATAAGGCCTATAAGTCCCGTTTTCAACGGATCGTAGGTGCAAATCAAGTCGTAAGGGTCGGTAAAGCGGTTAATAAAGACCTTGAATATAGATAACCAAAAAAAACTAATCGTACTAAAAAAAGAGTTACCAAATGGATCTCTAGTACGAGTCACACAAAAATTGCCATAAATTACTTTCTCTTTGCTAGGACCACTAGTCAGTATATCACCGGAGAAGGATTGACTTAAATTTAAGCACCTCTCACGAAATGCATGTTCTAAATTATATTTTGGACCCGGCGAGATAATCAGAATCCGCTTTTCCACTCTTTTCTCCATTTCTAAACCTATTTATATTAAAAAATAACTCATGATTATTTCGAATATAACAAAAGGCGAGACCCAAAAATATAATATGCCAAAAAACCGGATAATAAAGCACTGATATGAAGGCGCCAGTTACTAAGAAACCAATAAGCATCGAGTATAATGACTTCGCGGTCGACACCATGCTTTCATCAGAAGACCTCCTTATTATTGTTATCATATTAGCCCTAAACTTAAAGACTAAAACAATGAACGCTATAACACCAACAGCACCTAGTTCCGGTATCAGTGTGAAGTAAAGAGAGTGGGACTGACGTCCAGCACGAAATCTGGCCCCCTCTTTAAAATACGGACTAAGATGCAGGTATCGATTTGACGTCCAGGGATAATTTCCAGGCCCAACACCAAATATGGGTTTATCCTTAAAGATTTCAATGGCTGTCGTCCAATGAAGTAACCTGAGATTTCTAGTCTCATCTTCCTTATTCGTAATTGTACTCATGTCATCGACATAAGCCTTCGGCAAGAAAGAAAGAGCAATCCCCCCCGAGAAAATAAATAGAGTTGTTGATATAAATATTACCTTCCATCTTTTCTTGGACATCCAGATCATAAACCAAATGACAGCGACCAAACCGACAAAACCACCTCTAGAGTATGTCAACACAATTGCCGTGATTACAGAGAATAGTCCAAGGAACAAAAAGTAGTGGAGCTTTTTATTTTTTGAGTGGAAGATACTATAGAAAATAACTGGTAACGCACATACCATTAAGAGGGCCGCATCATTTTCATCACCAACAAATCCACCGGGACCAGTACCACCAGAACGGATAATCCAAAAGGAAACCAAAACGAAGAATATGATAAGCCAATTTAAAAGTTTCAAGAACTTTTCTTCAGTATCAACAATTAAGACAGTCGCAAAGCATGTAAAAAACACCATAGACATTGACTTTGCCGTTTGAAACGCATGGAAGGTATTGGTCGCAAATGGAACCCAAGCTAAGATCAAGACCCATATCACTAGAACACTAATTACGAATTTATCAAAACGCAATCTCTTAAAGTTAGCCAAAACATATAAGGCTAACAGCAGATTGAGTAACATGGGGATTTTTAACGGGGATAGAAAAGGCAGAAAGCTTTCTTGAAATCTTACGTATTCAAAACCATAATATGAAATTAAAATATATAACCAAATTTTTCCCGATGATGTACGAGAGCTATTTAGTTGCTTTCGCTTATTTTTGATAATTACGACGTCACCCTGCATTTTTTATAACCGATATATATTCTTTATTTTGCTCGGCTCTGGCATATAACAATTTTCGATCATCGCCTGCCTCACTCGCAAGACCTCTTTGGTTGCGTACTTCCGAAAGTATCGTTTTTAATTTCTCCTTAACATCTTCTTTGGTTGACTGAGCAACAACGCCAAATTTATTAGATGATAGAAAAATCGAGATATCCGAATCAGGTTCGGAGACTAAAAATTGAACCGCTCTGAATCGCAAATATTCGAAAGTCTTAGCCGGAATCTGTTTTTTTTGCCCCTGAGCTAGATTCAATAGAATATCAGCTGCCTCGAGCTTTTTCTCTAACTCCTTGCCTGTTATATACTCATGTATTTCGACAAGATTACATATAGCATTCTCATTTAACCAATCTTCGAGATTTATACCATTCCAACTTTTGCAGTTACCGAAAAGTTCAAAAATGAATAACTTTTCATTAATTATACTCTCGGCCACAAGCTCCTTAAGCGCCTCAAACACAGGAAAGGGGTCTCTATTTAAATATAGGGTTCCCGCATATATCATGCGAATAACATTATTATTTTTTTTGTTTTTTGGTTTTAGCTCTCCATCATAACCGTTATATATCAGATGGACTTTATTATTATCAACTCTATTTTCTGAACACAATTCAGATTTCAAACTAGGGCTTGTAACTACAAGGGCGTCTGACTTTTTATAGTATTTTCTTTCCAGATCAGTCTCAACTTTTTCTCTTAACCGGGACTTGCAAACGGGTAGAACCTCCTCCCACATGTTGATTGGATCCCGAATATCCGTGATCCAAGTCGCTTTAAAGAGCCACTTTGCTGTCAATCCAATCAAATGGGACGAAGACGGCGGACTGGAGGTAACCACAACATCATAGTGTCGTCCGCTGACTTTGAGATACAAAAGAAACAATAGCGATGCCAGAACCCATGACTTGCATGCGTTCAAAGTGGCCTGCGTTGAAATTATATAACGCTTTAATCTGAACCTCAGTGTTTCCCCGACTTGGGTCTCGCGAGCTTGATCTATTTCAGGGTTTACGGCCGTTTGTGCCTTGCCCTTTTTATGACCCCGCACCCGTTTTACCAGCGCCCAAAGGGGGTCAATTATTCCTGGGTGCTGGTATATAGAATATATCTGTCCTATCGAATCTTTGCTAACTCTCGCTTCATGAGCTTCCTTTCCGATGTGTTTAGTAATTACCTCAACGTCCCAACCTTCCTCTATCATCGACTTGGTCAACTCGGTTGGCCTTTTTGCACCAACTGCTTGATCTGGATAGAAATGATAAGAAACAACTAATACTTTCTTGCTCACTTGGATTGGACCCTTTCCTCGTTGCATGCATTCATTGGTTTTAGTTACCTGGCCCAGACGTTTCCCGAAATACCGATAACAGTCACTACCTCAACCAACCTTGTGAGAAGGTTTGATTTCTCCATCGAACTCTTTGCAATGTGATCCCAACGAAGACGGATCTCGTTGGATTCAATCATAGATTCTATTGAGGTTGCTAGCTCATCGTCATTACCTATTCCTTCGTGGCTGCTTTCCAAACTCCTCGGACTTCCTTCTACTCTGGTTGATAAACCTGGTAACTCGGAGCTCGTTGGCAACCGCCCATCTCCGACGATAAGCAACTCGAATTCCAGATGACGCCTCTGGAGCACTGCGCAGGCTTTGATCAGGTTTTGAATCCCCTTTCCCGGGAGAGGGTACGCAACGGAGATGAACTTTACTGGCAGGGTTTTGCCTCTGCGCCGGTTTTTCCGCTGTGCACGTATGGATTCGAATGTTGTCTGATTAACCGCGTTGTATACGACTTCCGCTACGGCTGGTGGGCACCGATAGTCATTAATGAACTTCTCCCTGTTGTATCGGGAGACGCAGAAAATGCGACGGTGGGCTGAACCCAGCAGCCACCATCGTATGTTTTTCAACACGCGGGTAGCTTTTCCGTTATCCGCAGGAGCGCCCGACATGTGGTAGGTGGCAAACAGCCTCGCTCTGCTGAACAACATCAGAAATGAAAACAGGCAAAGGATTGGATAGAAGTGGAGGTGGACGATATCGGGATTGACAGACCGGGCCAGCTTGAACAAAGCCCAACCACTGAGCCGAGGCTGGCCATCTTCCGCGGGCATAACCTTTACAATCGCCCCAACCCGGTCCAGAGCGTGACTGACTTCGGCGATCGGCTCACTGGAAAAGAGTATTTCGTGCTCGTGGCCCTTGTTTGCCAGAAAGTCCGTGAACTCGACAAGATACTTCTCAAAACTGCCGAATTTGTCCGGGTTCACGTTTGCAACAGTGAGGACCTTCATTACCGTTTGATTCCTTTCCTTTGCCGGGGAGGCATTTTCCTGTTTCCACGCCCATAAGCCATGTGGGAACACAGCATATCAACAAACTGCGCTGCATGGCTATTTGTCCTGAATGCCTCGAAAACCTTGACCATTTATGCGCTCCCAAAGTAGCGTATTTTCAATCGCACGCCCGTGCAATGCCCTGCTATACTGCGGTTGGATTGTTTTTCGTAGTGGGTATTTTGAAAAGGATCTTCACTCTCCATGAAAGCCGCAACGTCCAGAGGTGGATTCATCCACCTGGTGTCCCTTCTATTTTTCGCAATAATATTTTTCCCGGAATGGGCTGACTATTTTGAGCTGTGGGACACCTCTATTGTCTACGCACATGGCTTCCTGGTTTTTGCTGCGATCCTGTTCCTGTTAATTCAGAACCGGGATGAAATCATTGCACTGCCCTTGAATCCCTCGCTTATTGCACTGCTCGGGCTTTTTGCCCTGTGCGCGATCATGCTTGTTGCCAAAGCAGCAGACATTAAGACGATCAGGTTGCTGGCGGTGCCCTTCATCATCGCATGCTGGGGCTGGGCCATTTGGGGCTTTGACTATCTGCGCAAGGCCGGTGTCCCTGTTCTTCTATTGGTGTTCGCTGCGCCAATCTGGGACGACATGTCGCCTCTGTTCCAGGCGATTACCGTCTTCTTCAATCGCTTCCTGCTTGAAATAGTAAACATCCCGGCCGAAATTCAGGAATTTTACATTACGATTCCGGGAGGTACCTTTTTCGTAGCGGGGGGCTGCAGCGGCGTTCGGTACCTCATGGTAGCGCTCTTCCTGGCACCGTTTTACGGCTACCTTTACTACAAAAACTTTTCCCGCTCTCTTATCCTCACGCTGATCGCCGGCTTCCTGTCGATGTTCGCGAACTGGATTCGGGTGTTCGGAATCATCGTAGCAGGCCATGTAACCGATATGGAAAGTTCGCTGATCGAAGATCACGAGCTGTTTGGCTGGATCACGTTTATCATTTTGTGCCTGGTGCCTCTCTTCTTCATAGCACGGGCCCTCGAGCCTAAAGCCGCCCTCGATTCCTCACTGAACGGGATACCACGTTCTGGCAAGGTATCCAGAACAAACAACGTTGGCATGACTTTCCCGGCCCTCGCTACCGCCTTTGTACTGGCTGTTCCTGTTATTTTCTATTCTCAGACAGTGCTCTTCGAAGCGGAGAACCCGGACTGGACTCCCGCGGTTCCAGTCAGCAACGAGCAATGGCGAGGGCCGTTGAGATTTGCCGAGGTCTGGCAGCCTTCCTTCGTCAATGCGGATGTTTCCGAAGACCTCATGTTTGTCTCAGAGGACCTCCAGCGGGTGCAGTTTTCACTGGTGGGTTATCGTTCCCAGGCCCAGAATAAGGAGTTGGTCTACTACCGAAATAGACTTTTTGATGATGGGTGGCAGCAGCTCTCCTCAAATAGGAGGGCTTTGGAACCCACGAACGTTTTCAATGTAGACGAAGTCACCGAGACAATGCTTCTGAACGAATCAACCGGTCGCACTGTGTTGGTGTGGTCGTGGTATGAGGTCGGAGACTTTGCGAGCCCCTCAAGGCTCCAGATCAAACTGGTGGGGGGTTTGCTGGCGCTCACTGGCGATTCAAAAGGTGCCTTTCTGGCCCTTGCCGGACAATGCGATGGCCTTACTCTAGATAGCTGCGGAGAACAAAGGGAGGCTTTCGAAGCGTTTATTTCTGCTGTTGAGCGCTCCTGAGCAGGGTTTTTACCATGATCCGGATATCCTTCTGGGTTACATCCTCATGCACAGGCAGAGTTATCAGACGTGATGCGAAGTCTTTGGCGCGTCTCAGGCCGCTGGTCTCTGGCAGAACGTCGTGCACTCCGGGAATATCGGGCAGTATCGCCCCGTAGAATGCATTTGCGCCAATACCCGCCTGATTCAAAAGCTGAACCGACCGATCCCTCGTTTCCATATCAGGTGCCAGCAGGCAATACCTCAATAATTTTGTGGGTTTCTTTTCCGCCTGCCCCAGCTTGGCCGGAAGGCGTATCCAACCCTGGCGGTCCAAGTCAGCAAGTTCGCGATCCAATTCAAGCCGGTAATCCGGCGCTTGTTCAAACCGCACCAAGCCAGAAGCCAGCAATCCAGGGATTGGATCTACCAGGGAGATTCGTTCAAGAGCGTGGAGACGAGTTTCACCAAGACGTAATGCGGGTATTTGCTCAAGCAGCCCAAAGAAGAGGCGCGATATTAGAATATTGAACAGCTGACGTTTCAAAGCCCACCTGATCGTCGGTCGCTCATTGACGAGAGGAAGTGGCGAACAGCACGTTCGGGCCTTTTCCTCCAAAGGGTAACCCACCAGCAGAGCACCGCCGCCCATCAAGTTAACCGGCTTACCTCTGCCAAAACTGAGCACAACAAGGTCTGCACATCCGTCTTCTGCTGAGGATGGTGGCATCCGTTGTGCCGAATCCTCTATGAGGAGCAACGCTGATCTTCTGGCCAGTTCCGAAAGCTGCTCCAATGGAGCGGCCAGCCCCAAGAAATTCACTGCGACGATTGCAACGGTGTTATCGGTAATCTTGTCAGCGACCTCCCGTGGGTTCATCCAGGGGGAGTCTTCGGCAAGATCAACCAGGACTGGAACAACACCTTGTGCCATCGCGGCGGCTATAAGATCCGGGCAACCATAACCGGGCAGTATCACCTCCGGCTTGTTGATCGCAGGCCTGGCCTGGCGCGCGATTGCAATTGCAATTGCAATGGATAATGCAGAGGTTCCTGAATCCAAAAACCGCGTTGCATAGGCGCTTTCCCACGGCATAACCAGATCATGGGCGCTGTCAGGAACAGGGACCCTGTTTCCAACAGGCCTTAACTTACCTAATCTCGCCATGCTTAACGTTGGGACGGTGTCCAGACCGTCATTCTGGTGCCGGACAGGAACTTTACCGTGGCGTGAGCAATGGCAATATTAACCTGAACGAAAAATAACGGAATTTTTACCACGCTCCGGGTTTGCAAACCGGGTTTCAGATATCCCGCCACGACAATGCCATAGAAAACTAGCTGACCAAGCATAGCGAGTGAGTAAATACCTCCCTTGTGGTTCAACAACAGTGTGGTGATCAAGAGCAAGAGGAGGAACCAGGGCACCGCCCAACGCAACACCTTGTGGCTCAGAACCTGAAACGTGAACCATCGATATTTAAAGGGGTTGAGCACATTGGGATGGCGCTCAAGCGCAGTTAATCCTCGGATAATGGTTCGGAGTTTTCGTTCGTATTCTTTCTTTGTATCCGCCACATCCTCGTAATAGCCATGTACATCGGGCGCTGTTACAGCGACGAACCCGCCAGTTGCGCAGTTGAGTGCGGTGTTGAAGTCGCTGGGTGACAAAATATCCCATGACTGGCAAACCTCTTTTCTGGCGGCAAAGAATGAACCACTCAAACCAACCAGACCTGCCTTGTCGGATTCCAGTCGCCGGAGCCACATTTCATAACGCACATAGGCACCTTCGCCTGCGACCTTGCCATCCCTGGTGAGAAACCTGTCCTCACTGGACACAGCACCCACCCCGGGGTCCCGGAAGTAGGCGGCAAGTTTTTGAAGGGCTTCTTCCGGTATTCGAGTGGCTACGTCGGAGAAAACCAGAATCTCGCCCTCAGCCTCGTTGATGGCTTGCAACTGGGCATACTCTTTACCTTTGCGCTCATGGGCACGCACCACGCTAACGCCCTGCCCGGCATATTCCCGAACAATATCGTCGGTGCCATCGTCTGACGCATCAGACGCTACGATAATCTGAAGATCGGGATAATCGATCTCAAGGCAGTTTTCAATTTTCTCACGAATTCTCTTCGCCTCATTGCGAGCGGTAACGATCAGCGAAATCCGTGGCTTCTGGCCATCTTCTTCAGACATGGCCTTGCGCCTGGAGGGAACGAGATGAAGCAACGCAGGGTAAAGAAAATAGCTGTAGATGGCGCCCAATAAAGACGCCCAGAAAATGACTTCAAGCATGGGTATCTGACTTCCTTTCCCGGGTGGAGATTCCTTTAAATAACGAGAACACCTGCTCGTCGTTCAATGTGTGTACCTGAGATACACTCTGCTCCCTGGCTACCACAACCGAAAAAGCATAGTGTTCTTCATAGCGATGATACGCAGCCAGCTCCCCTCCGGGCGCCATCATCTTGCCGTCCGATAGCGGTTGCCCGAAATCAAGCACTTTAAACAGGTCCGTTTGTTCCATGGCTCCAAGACCTTGCCCTGTGTACTTGAGATAGGCTTCCTTTAAGGTCCATATTCTATAGAAGCGCTCCATCAATGAACCCCGCCCAGACATTACAAATTCTCTTTCGGCGCTTGAGAAAACCTTTGTCTGTACCATCTCTTTCAGGTCTGGCAAAGATTGCCCATCTGGCACCTTCTCAATATCAATACCACATTGGCCAGGAGTGGTTGCGATAAATGCGACCCGATTTCCTGACGAAGATGAGTTGAAGTGCCATGTTCCGGCCGTGCACCAACGCTCAGTTTCAGAAACAAAGGGCTTTCCGTCGTTCCCCTCGGAGAATGCAATTTCTGACATTGGCAAACCGGTCAGCCTTGAAAGCAGCACCCTTCTAAGAAAATGCGAGCACACATACCGTTTTCGGTCCTTTTCCAGGACCAGTGTATTACAGCGTTCAATTTCTGATTGCTCCAGGGCTTGTGTCATTGCTCCCGGCAAGCCATCCAGTGAGGCGTCGCCGATTTCCCATATAACGCAAAGGGAGGAGATACCCCTGTCATTATCTGTCAGTTCAGGTAGACCAAACTGCATTTTTGCTGGGCTCTTTGGATTACGATTAGAATGCGGCGTCAGGACCCTCGTATATTATGCTAGCATAAAGGTCCAGAATTTAAGCCCTCTTGAGCACATACACCTTGCAGGAATTGTTTAAATGGATTTAAACGAACTATCGCTAAGATCGACGTCTGACAGGCAAGGCGACCAGAAGCATTCATCGCGACTACACGGGATTTTGATCAGCCGGAGAATCAGAGATAAATGCCTGCGATAGTCACTCATATCGCATCGGGAGATATCTGGGCTGGTGCGGAAGTTCAGGTGTATCAGTTGCTTCGGGGGTTACTCCAGTCCGGAGAGGTACAACCTACGGCAGTGTTGTTTAACCACGGAGTACTTCAGGAGAAACTGGAAGCACTTGGCATTCCGGTAACCGTCGCCGACGAATCGTCCCTGTCACCATTGCGGATGATTGCCTCAATCCGTCAGCATCTCAGGGCCCATCGCTCAAATCTGGTACACACCCATGGCTTTAAAGAGAATGTGTTGGGGGTGGCGGCTCAGCGCCTTGCCGGCGTCCCGGTGTCCGTTCGCACTGTGCATGGCAGCCCGGAATACCAGCGAAGCTGGAAAAATCCGGTTAAACGCGTGATTGCGCTCCTGGACCAGTGGATAGGCCGGTATCAACAGGATGCCGTGGTGGCAGTCTCACAACAATTAAAGAGCAAACTGGAGGATGTGTTCCCGCGCAAGACCAAGCTGATTTACAACTTTTTTGATGTTGAGTCTCTTCAGGCGGAGTTTGAATCCTTCAAGGTTTCACGCTCAGACGGGCCAGTGCTGATTGGATTCGTCGGTCGCCTGGTCCCCGTCAAACGTGTTGATTTGTTTATAGAAACAATTGAAAGACTAACCAATCAGCACGGGCGGGCTGTCAAAGGCATCATAATTGGTGATGGCCCTCTCCGAGCCCAACTGGAGAAGAAGGTTCGGGAATCCAATCTGGTCGACCAGGTGGAGTTCCTTGGTTTCGTCAACCCCGCCGCATCCGAGATTGCAAAGCTCGATATGCTGCTAATGACGTCTGATCATGAGGGACTCCCGATGACACTCATTGAGGCACTTGCCCTCAGCGTTCCGGTCGTTGCCCATAACGTGGGCGGAGTTCCCGAGGCCCTCGGCAATGGTCGATGCGGAGTTCTGGTTGATGAACATTCCCCGGCGGGTTACGCAATCGCCGTAAACGATGCGCTGAATCACGTCAATGACCTGAGAGAGCTGAGTGATAGAGGCCGCCAGCACGCTCAGGATCTGTTCGGCGCGAAGATGAACACTAGCGAGTATGTTTCCCTTTACCGCTCTCTTCTGAATTGATCATCTACTTCAGGGAGAAAGAAAGATCGCAGCCGTTCAATTGTTTCAGGCGACTCCATAAATACATTATGAGGAACGTCAATCTCACTTATTTTCAAATGCCCGGTGAGCAGACCTTCCCAACCAAGATACGGATCTTCGTACACACCTCCCAGCCCTTGCCTGCCCCTGATCAGGAAAACATTACCACGATATTCTGCATCAATGTGTTGGCTCAGTAGGCCTTTATGATATTCCTCGATAAAGAACGGTCTCAAGCTATAAGGGATGCGCAAATAAAAGATACGACATAACAAAACTACTGCTCTTCGCACATAATATGAGGTCAACGCTTTCGCGCTCCTCCAAGATCTCTTGCTGAGTGGCGTTACATCGGAGCTGAAATCACTAATGTTTCTCCCATTCGGCCCAATGGTATCCAGAAGAATCACCCAGTCGACTTCCACGCCTTCGGCCCGAAGTATGCGGGCCATCTCCAACGCAATGGTTCCCCCGAGGGAACCTCCCATTAAGGTAAACGGTTGCTCGTACCCGGATGACAACAGTTCCTGAACATAGTCATTTGCCATTTGATTCAGGCTTTCCTGCGGCGGTGTTCTTCCGTCAAGAGCACGAGACTGGAAACCAAGAAGTGGCCGGCCTTTTCCTATCAGCTCCATCACACGACGATAGCTCAACACGTTACCGCCTACCGCATGCACACAGACAATGGGTTTACGGGTGCCCTCTCCGCCCAGCTCCACCAGACAATTCCAGCCAGACAGATGGGTGTCAGAGCCCGCTGACAACGCCTTGGGTGCCTTGGCCCTGTCGAGCTCAAGGGCAAGGTCGCGCAGCGTCGGGTACTCGAGCAATGTCGATAAGGGAATATCCTGTTTGAGCTCCCTGGCAAGGTGACTAAAAACCTCCAGGGCTTTAATGGAGCTCCCCCCCAGGGCGAAAAAGTCATCCTCGCGACAGACACCCTCGACGCCCAGAGTCTTCTCCCAGATGCGCGCCAATGCCTTTTCGGTAGTGGATGTCGGGCGTGTTCTGCCGCCGGTTTCGGATACTTCCGGGAAAAGGAGAGGGTCAGGCAACCGAGCTCTATCAACTTTTCCTGTTAAACCCACTGGCAAAGCGCTCAAGCCGATAAGTCGAGCAGGCAGCATGTATCGCGGCAGCTTCTGGCCAAGCCATCTTTGCAACTTTTCGACATCGTCCCGCGATGGGAACGACGGGGTGAAATAGCTGATCAGTCGAGTGTCTCCGGAAGGCGCTGTCCAGCCGATGGTTATGGCATGCTCAATATCAGGATAGGACTCGATGATGTCACTGACCTCATCCGGCTCAATTCGGAACCCTCTGATCTTCAATTGGTTGTCGTAGCGGCCAAGGAATTCGAGGGAACCATCACTGCGCCAGCAAACTTTATCGCCAGTTCGGTAGACCCGACCGATCTGCCTTCCAAACGGGTTTTCGAGGAACGAGCGTTCCGTCAGCCCCGGCTCTCCAACATAGCCTAATGCTACACCATCACCGCCAGCATAAAGCTCTCCAGGAACCCCGATCGGGCAATCGTTCCCGCTCTGGTCCAGAACGTAGACCCGGGTGTTCGCAACAGGCTTTCCAATGGGAACCGGTGAAACCACGTCGTCAGAAGAAGACATCGGATAACAGCAAGTAAACGTGGTGTTCTCTGTTGGCCCATAACCGTTGATCAGCTTAAGGCCCGGATTGGCCGAAAGGACTCTCCTGACCCATTTGGGCGATAAAACATCCCCGCCAGCGAGCAAAAAACTCAACCCTGAAAAAGCCCCAGGAGAATGCTCAGCCATATAGTGGAACAATGCCGCGGTTAGCCATAAGGAATTGACATTGTGGTTAACAAGGACCGATTCCAGTTGGTCCATAGACTGGTTGTCGTCTGGAATCACTAGGGTCCCCCCGTTCAGGAGCGGCCCCCAGATTTCGAGAGTCGAAGCATCAAAAGCCACCGGTGCAAACATCAAAAACCTGGTATTTGCATCCAGTGTCATGAAGTTGTTGTTAATAACCAACCTCACGACATTACGGTTCGATACTTCGATACCCTTGGGCACGCCTGTTGAACCGGATGTAAACATCACGTAGGCCGGGCTCTGGGCAGACCTTCGGGTTTCCTCGGCCGCTCCTGAACCTTGCCCGTTTATCCGAGCCGCTTCGGGCCAACTCGCCATTTCAATGGCGGGAACAGAATGTTCCAGTTCTGTAACATCGCCAGGCTGTTTTTTCGCAGACAGGACCGCCTTGATAGCTGCCTTGTGTGCGATGTAATTCAGCCGTTCGACCGGGTAGGAAAGATCCATCGGCACATAGATGCATCCCGCCCGAAGAATCCCCAGGATACCAGCGACGGTCTCCAATGACTGGCTGGCAGCAACCCCGATTCTGTCGCCCTCCGATACGCCAGATTCTTTCAGCAACCGGACAACATAATTCGCATATTCAGAAAGCTCACGATAGCTCAGCGAAACCCGGCTGGTTTCGACCGCCGGCGCATCGGGAGAAATGGACACCTGTCTCTGAAAGCACTGATCAATGGTTTCCTCGCGCGGGTATTCGGTAGCCGCCCCGCTCCATTCCTTCAAATGCTGTTCTTCCGTACGATCAATAATCGGCAGGTCCCTGCAGATCTGATCTGGAGTTTCGACCACTGATTCCAGCATCACCGCGTAACGGCGCACAAACCGTTCAAGACTCTCCCGACTGAAGAGCCGTTCACTCGCCTGGAAGTGTAATCTCAACCTGTCAGGATAAAGATCAACGAAAAGCACCAGATCAACCGGAGAGAACCCTCCGTTCACAGGCTCAGGAGCCCATTTTAACTCTGGCGAAAGTCCTGTGGGCCGTTCGCTGTATTCGTTGAGGGCGAACATCACCTGATAAATCGGTGTGCGTGAAGGATCCCTCTCCGGATTCACCCTCTGAACGATTTCATCGAACGGAACGTGATCATGCTTCATCGCATCCAGGGCGATCCTGGAAACTGCACTTACCAAGTCGGAAAACGGCAATTCGACCTGGGACCTTAATCTCAGCGGTATGGTATTGGTAAACAAACCGACCATATCATCGGGCCAATAGGGCTCCCTTCCACTAACCGGGGTACCAATAACGTACTCACCTTGATTGGAATGCCTGGCCAGCCAAACAAGATATACGGCCAAATACACGGTGAATGGAGTGGAGTGAAGGTCTCTGGCGAGTTCCCTTATGGACGCTTCCAGATCTGGAGGCAGGTCCAGAAAAACGTCTTGCCCGGCATAATCCATTTTCGCCGGCCGAGGATAATCCGTTCTGAGATCAAGAGGCTGAACTTCGGGCGCCGCCAGCAAATGATCAACCCAGCATTCCAGGCTCGCCGGGTCTCTGACAGGTTCGCTGCCAAGGTATTTGAGATAGGCCGTATCCTGCTGGCTCTCCCTCCCAGGCGATTGCTCTGCGCCGGTCTGATAGAACTCAGCCAGTTCCTTCCATAAAAGCGTTTCGGAGAGGCCATCAATAATAAGGTGGTGGGCTACAAACTGAACAACATGCCGCTCGTTGCCATCGGTATAAACGACAAAGCGAATTAAAGGCTCCTCGGAAAAACGAAAACTTCGCGAAGCTTCATTATGCATTTCCTGAGACAAAGACTCCCAGGATCGGTCCCCTTGTTCGTCCAAATTCACCTGACGCAACGGCAAGTCTGGACTCTGCAAAACGGTCCAGGTCAGGTCACGCTCATCTTCAACGACCATTCTGAATGCGACATGCTTATCCATGATACTGCGAACAGCATGTTTCAATCGGGTAAGATCCAGCTTTCCTTCGACCCGATAAGCCTCGGATTCATTGAAAATACCTGCTGAATCTCCGGACTGAACCGTGTACCACATACGCTTCTGCGCAGCGGAAAATGGAATGCGTGTTACCGCAGCACTGTTGAAAGACCCGGTTTTTTCTACTGGGCCAGCTCCCTTGGCTTGCCTTACGAGGCGACAATGGTCAGCCAGGGTACTCTGGCTAAGCAGCTCGACTGGTCTTACGTATTGCCCGGTCTCTTTTGAGAGTGCAACACTCAAGCGCGCTGCCAGGAGCGAGTGCCCACCCAAGGCCAGGAAGTCATCAGATTCCCGATCTGGTTCGACGCCCAACAGGCTCCGCCAGTGATGTGCTATCGCTCTCATTAGGGGGTCGTTAAAATTGGAGTCACCAAACTCCTGGTTCGAATGTTCGCCCTCTACCAATCGACGTAACGCTTTTCGATCAATTTTCTGATTTGGTGTCTTGGGCAGTTCGGGGTACCACCTCCAGGCCCTGGGAATCATATAGGGAGGCAAGGTTTTTGAGAGCCCATCCTCAAGCTGCTTCAGATTCACATCCTTGCCGGTCTGAATGCACCCGACCAGCACAGGCTCGTCCTCCCCAAGATTTGCCACCACCACCGCGGAGTCTCCAGCTGAAACAATACGCGAAAGTGATGCTTCGATTTCGCCGAGTTCCACCCTGAATCCGCGAATCTTCACCTGGTTGTCCAGTCGATCGACGTAAATCAGTTCCGAACGGGAGTTCTCAAAGACAAGGTCACCGGTGCGATAGTATCGACGACGGGTATCGCCTGCTTCCATCGAGAGAAATCTTTCCTCGTTCAGCTCGGGACGACCGTAGTAACCAGGAGTGATAGCAACCCCAGCGATCAAAAGCTCCCCGGGACTGCCTTGCGAGCATGAATTACCCGACTCATCGAGAACCCGATATTCAAGGTTGGGAACCGGATCTCCAAGCGGAATCCTTCCATCCTGAAGATCAGATGCCGTCACTCTATGGCAACTGGACCAAACGGTCGCCTCAGTTGGGCCATACATGTTCCAGACTTCCCCGGCGCAGGCGACAAGTCCGTTCGCAAGGCTCAACGGGAACGCCTCCCCCCCACAAAGCAACTTCTGGTGTCTTTGGGGCCGCCAACCGTAGTCATACAGTAATCGCCAGGTTGCCGGCGTAGCCTGCATCAAGGTCAGACGTTTTTCATCAATGACCCGCGATAGCGATTGAGGGTCGAGGCTGTCTCGTTTTGAAACAACATAAACGGTGGCTCCGGCAATCAGCGGCAGGAACAATTCCAGAACGGAGATATCGAAAGAAATTGTGGTGAGGGCCAAAACCCGGTCTTCGGCAGCTATACCCGGTTTATCCGCCATCGCCAGCAGGAAGTTCATCATGGCTGCCCGGGTGATGGGGACGCCTTTGGGGCGGCCTGTCGAGCCGGACGTGAATATCAGGTAGGCGAGATCGTCCGGGCGCCATTCAGGAAGAGATCGGGCCTCAAGCTGGGCAGGTTTGTCCTCCACCACAAAGCGAACGGACGGATTGCTCGGGGGAAGGAGCGCCTCACTTTCCCGGTCTGAGATCACAGCGGCCGAATCGGAGTCTTCAATGATCACAGCGATGCGATCCGGCGGAAATGCTGGATCGGCTGGAACATAGCATGCCCCGGCCCGAAGGATACCCAATAACACAGCAGGCAGTTCCAGGGCACGTTCCATGCACACCAGAACCTTGTCTCCCGTCTTTATGCCTTCTGACAGAAGCCAATGCGCCCACTGCCGGCTCTGGAGTTCCAGTTCCCGGTACGTGAGAACATCTTCACCAAACACTACAGCGGTTTTTTCCGGCTTATCCTGGCTTTGATTGATAAACAGGTAATCGTAAGGAACTTCCGGCCAGTTCTGGGAATCTGACAGTAATTCAACTGGAGCGATGACCGAACCAATCGTCTGATTATCCCTTTGTGCTCTTTCCATTGAACATCCGATCTCAAGGGAGGTTTTTTACAATACCCGGACCAATTAGCCGGCTCATCCATACTGGCATTCGTTTCCAAATCGCAATTAAAAGGCGAAACTTTGGGTTGTCCGGATTCAACTCTGGCAGGTTTTTCCCTTCGGGCAACGCATAATCCCAGAACAGAGGGATTTCACTTGCACCCCATTGTCGCTTAAACCTTGAGGTACCCGCTCCCCTGCTACAGCGCCCAAAATCAAATATTTGATATTTGTTCTGAATCGCGTATTCAAGGATTCGCCAGTACATCAACATATTAATTCCGGTGTAATTCTCCTCGCGAATCGTCGAGGCCCAGGGTATCTCGAGGCGCCCACCCTGGCCTGCGATGAAAGCACACCCGACTGGCCGGCCATTCTTTTTAACGACCACCAGGCTGGCACCAGAACCTAGCTCTCTCAACAAGTTGGAGAAGAATTCCTTGCCGTAAACGGGTGTCCCAAGGTCTCGCATATTGCGGGCGAAAACTTGATAGAACTGACTCAACAGTTCTTCCCCGCCGAAAACGACCTCATCCGCTTCCCGCTCGCCCCTGCGAATCTGGGCCCGGACTTTGGGCCGAAAACTGTTCCACAGGTCCTCTTTCGCTTCTGGAAGAGGTAGCCAGAAGGTCAGTTTATCGGTGCGCTTGGGAAACTTAAACCCGATATCGAAGGCGTGCCTCAGTTCGACATGAGCTGCCCCGGTTTCATCTCGCCAGGAAACGGCATTATTGGCAAGTAAATCAGCCGCCTTCCGGTGGTTCGCCAGCACCCCGCCGTAATTGAAGTAGGGAACCGAGACAATAAAATCACCGAAAAGACGGCTTTTCATGCGCACCAGGGGCAAAACCCCGATAACACGGTTGTTTTCGTCCAGTGCGCAAAGATATCGGGTCTGATGGCCAGAGGTTGCTTCGATGAACCTGGTAGTACCTGTGGAATGCCAGATTGAACCCGCAGGGTGCGCCCGCACGTAAGCATTCGCAGCAGCGAGGAACTCTCTGCAGGCGAACGCATCAACTATCCGGACTTCTCCGGCTACGGGGTTATCCAGGATTGGCGAGGGAACATCCGGCGTTCCGGGAAACCAGGCTTTGGGTTGCTCGTCGACCGTTAATTGCTTTTTGAGCGTTTTCTGAAGTTCCTTGATCTCACTTGAGACCGTCTTCAGCTTGTTGATCAGTTCATCGGTGTTGGCGCCCGTTTTTTTGGCCGCTCCGATCGCTCTGTTCAAATCACCCTTTCTGTCGCGGAGCCTTTCCAACTGTGCTTTTAGCTGCCCGGCATCAGGGAATTCGCGATGTGAACCCATATCCGTTCCCTAGACTGAAACCGGTTCAGGGCGGAGTTCCACGCTTGATAGTACGTCTTGTACTGAACCAAAATGAAAATCGCCGAGAAGGGTTTCCAGCCGCCCCATGCATTTATCGAGGTTGTTGTAATGACGGAACCGCGAGAACGCTTTTACTTTCAGGCGGGGTTGGTCGGTGTCGATCTCCCAGGGGTGCAAATAGAAGATGAAAGGCTGCCCTGACCGATTGATTCGCCCCAGCCCCCAACGGCTCAACCAATAGGGGAAAAGACGAAAATATCCGCCTCCGGCAATGGGTAATCGGTAATTTCCCAATGGGCAGGTGGACAGAGGAAACTCGATCAGCGTGCCTCCATTCGGCGCACGCAGTCGGTAAGGCTCATGAGGCGTCCCTGGCATGCCATAGCGGTCATGATGCACGGGGAAAATCGAGGAATCCCAGGTGAAGCCCTCCTCACACAGGATGTCGAGAGCCCAGCGGGATTGTGCCGTAATTGAATAACTGGCCGCCCGATAGCCGGTAATCGCTTCGCCAGTAATGTCCTCAAGGATACCCTTCGATTTGCGGGTTTCTTCTCGAAAAACTTCAGGACTCTGGTTATAGACAAGCTGATGACTGTATCCATGGCTGGCGATTTCATGGCCAGCATTCCGAATTCTTCTGACAAGATCCGGGGAACGTTCAGCCACCCATCCGAGGGTAAAAAAGGTTGCTTTCACGTCTTTATCCGAGAACAACTGCAGAAGACGGTCTGTGTTGGCTTCAACACGATATTCCATTGAAGGCCAATCCTCAGGACTGACTGCTTCGGATAACGCGGCTACCTGGAAATAATCTTCAACATCGATCGTTAGGGCATTCCTGATCACTTCCGTCCACTCCACTGCTTTCAGAGGCGCTTGAAATATTCTTTCTGGGGAGGCTTAACTATTTCACCGGAACCGGTAATTTACTCCTACACTCACCCAGTTCTCTTCAAAATCATTCGCAGGAAGATCGCTTTCGCGATTCTCATGACCAATTTGAGCTGTCAGATCGAGGTCACTCGTCGCTGAATAAGTGATTCCCGTCCTTAGCCTCAGCGCCACGTCATCCTGGGTATTGACTTCAAAGCGAGAATACTCGTAATTACCGGACAGCTGGACGCTCAGCAAAGGCCTCAAGGGCTGACTGTAGGCAATATTTAAACCTGCAACATCTTCGCGGTCATCGGTGCGGAGGTAATCCGCCCTGTTTGCGTATAAACGAACGCTCAAGTCAGCATTATTGCTGTAGCTTTTATTCAACCCGGTGCTTACAGCTGTTACTTCTACTTCAGTCGTTTCCCGCAAATTGAAGACGAAGTCCTGAAACCGGATATCAAAGTCCGATGTCTGGTCAGTCAGTTCTCTGCTGGCCTCAAAAAAGAAGACCATGGACGAGGCCACATCCCGCTCCAGGAACAGCTCTCCTATCCATCCATCAGAGCTCTGCTCAAAGCTGCCAAACCGGCTGGTGAGTTCGCTGTAACCAAGACTTCCTCGAAATCGAGTGGTCGCCCACTCCTTGGACCAGTTGAACGAGGCCGAATCGGTATCAATCTCACCTCCTGTATCCAGTTCTGCCCTGTCTGCAGTAAAGCTTATTCCCCCCGAGAGGGTTGCATTAAACAGATGGTTCCAGCCTGCCGACCCGATGTATCTTTCGCTGTCTGTTTCTTCAGGTTCGCGAAACTCGGTATTTTCATAGTTTATCGAAAGGTTGATCTGGTCCCGGTTGCTAATGGGAATTACGTAGCTAGGCCCTGTGCGGAAGACGTTTTTTAGAGTGCGATTATCCGGAGTATCGGTTCCGCGCGAATCCTGTTGAACCTGGCTAAGATTATCGGACAACTGCCAGGTCAACCCTGGTCGAAGTTCACACAGCCCCCTGAATGCAAGGTCGGCATAGGTCTCAGGGTCATAGGTAGAATCTGCCCAGACCCCATAGCCAAGGCTGCCACCCGTTTCTGACACGCACCTGCCCGGATCAGATTGGTGCTGAACAGATAACGTAACACGGGTTTCCGTATCGCTGAGTTCATTGTTCGCGCTCTGGGTGACGTTGTCACTGTATTTGGACTCTACGCCTCCCGATAAGGTCACAGGTTCAGCAGAAACATGCGGGGTACCAAACCCGACACAAACAGCGAAGGTAAAAGGGCTAGCGTATTGAGTCATCCGTGATTTCAATAACCTATCCATTGATTACCGCTCCCACGAATTTATTCGAACTGAAGGCGCTCGCAGCTTGCTCCAGACCGGAACTGGTAATCTTGCCGTGAGGAACAACAAGCATTCCGAAGTCACAAAGTTCAGTGAGTATTCTGGCATCGGGCGAATCCGAGATAGGCGCTGTATCCAGTACAATAAAGCGATCGGGATAGCGCCGACGAACCGCCTGAAGGAATTGTTTCATTCGGAATGACGTAAAAAATTCCGCAGGCGTCTCACGCCTGCTACCGGCCGGTATCAGGCGTAGACGAGGAATTCCTGTTGGGTAGAGAATTCGACCAATATCGAAGTCCGGGTCGTCCAGAAAATCTGTCAGGCCAGTCTCCGGCATTATATCCAGGGCTGAATGCAACGTCGGTTCCCGAAGATTGCAGTCGATAATGAGAGCGGTTTTTGCGTGATCAAAGGCGAATGCTGCTGCAAGATTCAGCGCGACGAACGAGGATCCGGCGGATTCGGACGCCCCGCTGACGACCAGAGTGAAGTTATTACCGCCGGATATCTCCAGCAGCTTGGTCCTGAGGTTGCGGAATCGGTTTACGAGATCCCTATTCGCTGATTCAGGATAGATAATACGGCGCTCATCCAGATCCTCTTTGGTGAGCTTCCGGGGTTCCTGCATCCGGGCAATCTGTTTGCTGAGGACATACTTGTCGACCGCACCCGGCCCCAATTCCAGGGAGCTCGGTACAAGCAGCCTGGAATCATTCCAGTCTGACTGCTCCTCGACCTGTTTATCCTCTTGGGAGCGCTCCAGTTTTTTGTTAGCGTCAACATCTCTCATCAAATCACCCCAATGATGGTTGCGGCAACAACAGCAATGTAGGCAGCAGCAACCAACGCCGACAGAATAAATACAGCAACGGTGATCCGCCTGTCACGACGCTTCTCATAAGGCGTCCGAACCACCGGTATCTGCTCAAGCACCGGGAAGTCAAACTCTTCCTCCACCTGACTACGCACTCTTATTCTGGGATCGACTTGAACCCATCCGATTGCCGCCCCGAACGGAGCCACAAGACCTATGAACAGGCCGGCCATGGCGAACATCTCAAACCTTGGCCCGTCCGGGGCGAGTGGGTACTGGGCTGTTTCGTTTATTCGGTAATTCAGGCCCTGACCTTCAATATCCAGGTGCATGGATACACGCGCTTTTTCGCGACGTTTCAGGAGGTCATCATAGATCTGTTTATTTACCTCCATGTCGCGGGTCAGCTCGGAGTACTGGGCCTTATTCGCCTGGATCCGCTCCATTCTTTCCTTCTGTTCTGAAATCAGCCTCTCGATGGAGCGAATGCGGGTTTGTATCGTCTCCATATCCGCCCGGGTAGTAACCAACTCGGATCGAACCTCTTGGTAGACCGGATTGGCGACGCTCTCCCCCTGATTCTGATTCAACTCAGGAGTCGCCTCCGCTAGCGCTCTATCACGCTGCTTGCGAAGTTCTGCCAATTGCTCGCGGAGAATTACGATGTCGGGATAGGAATCATGATATTGCAGCCGCAGTGCATCAAGACGAGCTTCCAGAGTATTGATCCGCTCCTGAAAAGCATTTTCCGTCTTGCCCTGACGAAGCGTCGGCGGCAGATTACTCAACTGTTGTTGGAGGGAATTTGCTCTCGTCTCAAGTTCCTCTCGTTCCAATTGAGCAAGCTCCAGTTGGCGCCGGAGATCCGCCATCCTGTTATTGGCCTCGCCTTCGGTTCCATCCACATTCCTGGAAAGAAAATCCTTGAGACGCCTCTCAACCTCTTCGAGCTGCTTTTCATACCCTTTTACCTGCTTGTCGATGAAGTCGTACGCTGCTCTACTTTCCGAGCGTTTACGCTGATTGTTCTCCTCGATAAACAGCTGCCCAAAGCGCTGTGCCACCTTGAAGGCACGGATCTGCGATTCTGCCGTGTACTCAATACTGAAATAGGAGTCACCACGAGGCCTGACGATAAGATTGCTCCGCAAACCAGCGATTCGCCCTTCCAGAACCTCCGGAGATGCGGATGCAGCGCCTTCACCATATATATCCGAGTCCGTCGCTATCTGCTCTATGACGCTGCGCGACCAAAGGAGTTCCTTGGCCGCCGATGCACGCTCATTGATTTCCGTCGGTACGGCACTCCCTTCCATCAAAGGCCGGATAATGTTTTGGTCATCGACAAAAATAACCACACTCGATTCATATTTGTACGGCCAGAGAAAACCAAGCGCCAGTACCGCCGAACTCACAATGGCAAAGAGCAGGAAGGACAGCCATTTTCGCGACCGGACTTCGCGCAAGGCCTCTCGTGGCAACTGACTTAGGGGAAGAGCCATTTCAAATACTCACTCGGAATCGATGGTCTGTCAGGAATCTGTTCAAAAACTGCGCTCTGGTACGCTGATGATATCGCCCGGTCGCAGAGAATAGTTGGTAGTAATGTCCCCATCACTCAGGATGTCTCCAAGGCGAACAGGGATCGCAACGACGTCTCCCTCATGAACTCTGTAAAGACGAGTTTCATTCTGCGCCGCAAATGGCGTTACTCCGCCTGACCCCAGAACCATATCAAGAACGGTCATTCCCTCTCGATACGGCACAGAGGTCGGTTGCTGGACAGCACCTGTCACTCTCACCCGATTCACAAACTCGTTGCTTCCCATGGATGTGACGACAATACTCACTTGAGGTTCACGAATGTATTGCGCCAATTGAGTCTCAATAGAATCGGCCAACTGTTGGGGCGATCTGCCGCTGGCCTGCACGTCACCTACCAGAGGGACAGAGATTTTTCCGTCCGGCCGAACTGGCACGGCAATGCTGAGGTCCTCATTTCTCCATACGGACACCTGAACGACATCAGTTGGCCCAAGAACATATTCCTCATTTTCTGACGTCACCGGGGTCTCTAGCGCCTGTTGAATCCGCTCGGGGGACGATGACGGTGTTGAGGAGCAGCCACTCAGAACCGTCAAAACCAGAACAGAGACCACACCGTTCAGCAAACTTTTTGCGACTGTCATATCCATTACTCTCTTTCTTCTCCGTGAATGGGAAAGCTGTGATCGACGAAATTATTCTGACCAACAACTACCTTGATCCTTTTTTGAACAATACCACCTCTACTGTCTGAATTATAACCAACAAATCCAGAAGTAGACTCTGGTTCTTGATGTAGTAAAGGTCGTACCTGAGTTTCTCGCGGGTGTCCTCTTCATTGTCGGCGTAAGCAAAGCAAAGCTGCGCCCACCCGGTCAGACCAGGCTTTACCCGATGCCGTTCATTGTAGAATGGAATCTTACGGGTCAACTGCTCAACGAACACAGGACGTTCAGGTCTCGGCCCAACAAAAGCCATGGTTCCATTAAGAACATTAAAAAGCTGGGGCAGTTCATCGATTCTTACCTTTCGAATAAAGTCTCCGACCCGGGTCACCCGGGAGTCGTTTTTCTTCGCCCAAACTGCGCCATCTTTCTCTGCGTCGGTCTTCATCGAGCGGAACTTGTGGACCATGAAGGGCCTGCCGTTAAGCCCAACCCTCTCCTGACTATAAAACACCGGTGCCTTCCAGCCATCCTCAATCTTGATCGCGATAGCGGTCAACAACATCAATGGGCAGGTAGCAATAAAAAGTGCACCGGCGGCAAGCAAGTCGAGAGAGCGCTTTCCAGCGCCAAATACTGAGGAGACATTGAAACCGTCTGAAAACACAAGCCAGCCAGGTGTAATCATTTCAAGAGCAACTTTGCGGGATTCACGTTCGTAGAAACTCGCGCCGTCGACAATCTTTACGCCTTCCATCTTGCATTCCAGAAGGTCCTCCATCGGTAGCCCTTTTCGGCGGTCATCCACGGCCACAACAATCTCTGCAACGGGGCTGCGAAGCACATAATCGTGCAGTGTTCCAGGAAAGTTCAGGAGGTACTGCTGATCAACTTCAATATCGGCATCCGGCATTGGCACAAATCCGGCCAGGACAAATCCTTTCCGGTTAAACGGCGTTCGCAAATCTTCCAGTAACTGCCGGGCTCGAACGCCGGCACCCAGCACCAACACTTTTCGTTTGAACGCATCCTTGCCGATGACCGCGAAAAATACCGAACGGGCAATACCAAGAAGGAAAACACCAAATACCGAAGAGGTCGTCAGAACACTGCTGTCACCGAGGTACCACAGCCATTCACTTGAGGTAAACCAGGCAAAACCACTCAGTGGAAGCGCAATGACAACGGCCATGATGGTCCGGAGCATCATGCCGGACATGCCCTCCTCAACCCGGGACTGATGAACACCCAACGCGACCATCACGATCAGGTTAAATATTGCAAAAACAACACAGGAAGGAAGAATAAATTTCAGATTAGCGCCGAAAAGCTCAACATCTCCAAAGAACCGAAAAAAGATGGCAAGTGCACAAGCCAGCACGAGGACAACGCAATCGATCAGGCCAAGAATGACGAAGGGGAGATGAATGTAGTGTCTAAACAACCTGACGTGGGCCACGTCGACTCCTTTTGCTGCTCACAACCATAAAACTGCATCCTTTGCGTTCTATACAGCGATTTCAGAGCAACAGTGTACTTCAATTTGGGTTTACTTCAATCGAGGGGACGTAACCTTTTCGATACATTCAGCTATTTGTAAACAAAACTGACAGGCAGCCTCGCTTGCCCCTTGTCAAAGCTCGCTAAATTGTAAAAAGTGAAACAAAATCCTGTACGGCAGTTGCTTCCAGATCCTGCTGATCCTCGCATACTGCGTTTATCTGATCACAGCGCTGAGCGGGAAACCGCGTGGCGAGGTTGTAGCGGAATTTATCTAACAGCAACGGCATTCCCTCTTTTCTACGCCGACGATGGCCAACCGGATACTCAACGGCCACTTTGTCGGTGCTGCTGCCATCTCTGAAAAACACCTGGACCGCATTGGCTATTGAACGCTTATCCTCCTCCAGATATTCCCGGGTATAGCGCTCATCTTCAACGATCTCCATTTTGTCCCGAAGTGTGTCGATGATCGGGTGAGCCTCATGAAATGAATCCTCATAGTGTTCTGCAGTGAGCGTTCCGAAAATCAGAGGTACAGCTGTCATATACTGCAAACAGTGATCCCGATCCGCCGCGTTCGCCAACTTTCCAACTTTTGAGATGATCCGGATCGCCGATTCGTGGGTGGTAATAATAATCCTGTCAATCTCATCAAGCCGCTCCTGCACCTCTGGATGAAGCCTTACTGCCGCCTCAGCAGCGGTCTGGGCATGGAATTCGGCCGGGAAGGAAATCTTGAAGAGGATATTTTCCATCACATAGGAGCCAAATCCCTGGGGAATCAAGAGTTCTCTTTTACCCTCTGGCTTGAGCTTCTGATCTTTGTTGGTTTTGCTAAACAGTACGTCGTAGAAACCCCATTGCGGCGCTGTCAGCACGCCCGGTATTCCCATCTCCCCACGCATGGCTATATCGGCCAGCCGCACTGCCCGCGATGTGGCGTCGCCGGCGGCCCAGGATTTTCTGGAGCCTGCGTTGGGCGCGTGACGATAAGTCCTGAGTGATTGTCCATCTACCCAGGCATGGGATAACGCAGAGAGTAACTGCTGCCGGTTGGCGCCCATCATTTTCGCCGCAACTGCCGTAGAGGCGACTTTCACCAGCACGACATGATCCAGACCCACGCGATTGAAGGAATTCTCAAGTGCCAGCACCCCCTGGATTTCGTGAGCCATGATCATGGCTTCCAGAACCGTTCTCATAGTCAGAGGGTCTTTGCCTTCGGCGACGCGTTTTTGCGAGAGGTGGTCCGCAACGGCCAATATGGCGCCGAGATTATCCGAAGGGTGACCCCATTCTGCCGCAAGCCAGGTGTCGTTGTAGTCCAACCAGCGAACGATACAGCCGATATCCCAGGCGGCTTTCACCGGATCAAGCCGGAAAGACGTTCCGGGTACTCGTGCGCCATGAGGAACCGTCGTGCCCTCAACGATCGGGCCAAGATGTTTCGTGCACTCCGGAAAACGCAGAGCCAGAAGACCGCACCCCAGCGTATCCATCAAGCAGTAACGAGCAGTGTTCCAGGCTTCCTCGCTGTCAATCCGATAGCCAAGAACGTAGTCGGCTATTTTTTGCAGGACTTCGTCGTAGTCGGGGCGTTCGTTTATATCAAATTGCGCAGACATGACACGTTTTCCTCATTTGAAGTCAGCTTTACCGCCAAGACTAGTTGAATAACCCGCAGAATTCAGTGATCAGCTGATCGGCTGATGTTGAAAAAATTTACACCTTAGTGTGTCTTTTTCTAGACAGAAAGCTATATGTCACTGTTTGTAATGATGAATTTATGGTTGGCACGAGTCTGGCTATCGAAAAGGATAGAGCAAGCGACTGCGCTGCTCAGGCAAAGACGGGTTCGGAAACCTGAAAAACAATTTTCAAGGAGATCTTCACATGAAAATCAAACAAACACTCGCAGCTCTGCTTCTGGCGTGCTGCACGGCATTTGCACCATTCTCAGCCTCAGCAGCACCCATTACTGAATTGGCCTTGGTGGTGGACGCTTCTGGCAGTATAAGTAACTCCCAGTGGAACCTGCAGATGCAAGGCTACTCCAACGCTATCAATAGCGTTGTTCCTGTGGATGGCTCGGTTGCCATCTCTGTGATCAGATTTGCCTCAGGCGCCAGCGTAGTACGTGGAATGTCGACAATTTCGGATCTAACTGCGAGAACCAACCTGGCGAACTTTTTTCTTGGCCTAAGCCAAACCGGTGGGTCAACTTGCATTTCTTGCGGAATAATAGCGGCCGAGTCTACATTCAGCGGAACTGCTCAGCGGTCCGTTATCGATGTTTCCACAGACGGGTTTAGCAATGTGGGCGCCAACCCTGCTGGACCAGCATCCACTGTTGGCACTTCGGCGTGGGCAGTAGAGAATGGCGAGGCCGATGTCGTGAACGTAATTGGTATCGGAAGCAGTGCTTCTACTAATTTTGCTTACGGAACTGGATCGTTTTCGCTCCTGGCGAACAGTTTTGACGACTTCGAGGACACCCTCAAGGAAAAAATCCGTCGTGAAATCGTAGTTCCTGAGCCAGCAACGCTTGGCCTTCTGGGACTCGGTCTCTTGGGCATTGCAGGCATTCGTCGCAAGCGTGCCTAAGATCAGCCTGACGAGAAAGTGATAAAACGGCGGCCAAAAGGCCGCCGTTTTCATTAGAACGTATTGCCAGGCACCCTCACCCAACCTTCCATCAAAACCCGCGCACTGCGGCTCATAATGGCTTTGGTTGCGGTCCACTGACCATCTACTTCCTTCGCTTCTGCCCCCACACGCAAGGTGCCGGAGGGGTGGCCGAAGGTCACATGGGTTCGGCCGCCACCGCCAGCAGCAAGGTTCACCAGGGTTCCGGGGACCGCCGATGCCGTGGCAATCGCCACCGCCGCCGTGCCCATCATGGCGTGGTGGAGCTTGCCCATGGACAGAGCGCGAACCAGGACATCCACATCCCCTGTCCCAATGTTTTTGCCGCTTGATGACACGTAATCCGAAGGCTTCGCCACGAAGGCAACTTTCGGAGTGTGCTGTCGGTTGGCGGCTTCTTCGATGTTCTGGATCAGCCCCATTTTCACCGCACCGTGGGCACGGATGGTTTCGAACCTGGCCAGGGCTTTGGGATCGGAGTTGATGTCGTCCTGCAGCTCGGTGCCCTTGTAGCCGATGTCTTCGGCGTTCACGAAGATCGTCGGGATGCCGGCGTTGATCATGGTGGCTTTCAGCGTGCCTACGCCAGACACATCCAGATCGTCCACCAGGTTGCCTGTGGGGAACATGGAGCCTTCGCCATCGGCCGGGTCCATGAATTCCACCTGCACTTCGGCGGCCGGGAAGGTTACGCCGTCCAACTCGAAATCGCCGGTTTCCTGCACTTCACCGTTGGTGATGGGCACGTGGGCGACAATGGTCTTCTTGATATTGGCCTGCCAGATGCGGACGGTGCACGTGCCGTTCTCCGGAATCCGGTCTTTGGCTACAAAACCGCTGTTGATAGCGAAAGCACCTACAGCAGCGGTGAGGTTGCCGCAGTTACCGCTCCAGTCCACAAACGGCTTGTCGATGGAGACCTGGCCGAACAGGTAATCGACATCGTGATCCGGCTGAGTGGGCTCTGCCAGGATCACGGTTTTGCTGGTGCTGGAGGTAGCGCCGCCCATACCGTCGATTTGCTTCTGGTAGGGGTCTGGGCTGCCGATGACTCGTAGCAGGAGTTTGTCCCGGGCTTCGCCTGGGGTTTGGCAGGGTTCCGGGAGGTCCTGAAGGCGGAAGAAGACGCCTTTTGATGTGCCGCCACGCATGTAGGTGGCGGGGATTTTGATTTGGGGAGCGTGGGGCATGGTTTTACTCTCTGGATCCGTGAAGACGAGGGTCAGAAGAAGGCTCTCTTCTGACCCCGTGTTTCT
This sequence comes from Marinobacter maroccanus, assembly GCF_002933275.1. Classification (GTDB taxonomy): domain Bacteria; phylum Pseudomonadota; class Gammaproteobacteria; order Pseudomonadales; family Oleiphilaceae; genus Marinobacter; species Marinobacter maroccanus. The sequence goes on along the minus strand of NZ_PSSX01000005.1, from coordinate 167,431 downwards.
TGTCGGATTACGCTGCGCTAATCCGACCTACGTGCGCCGATTTCATTGTCGGATTACGCTTCGCTAATCCGACCTACGTGCGCCGATTCTATTGTCGGATTACGCTTCGCTAATCCGACCTACGGGTTTGGCGGTAACTCTGCGTAGGTCGGATCAGGCCCAAGGGGCCGTAATCCGACATTTCTTCAGGCTACGCCGCCCCTTCGGACTGCAGGAAATCCTCCGCAAACCGCTGCAACACACCACCTGCGCTGTAGATAGACACTTCTTCAGCGGTATCCAGGCGGCAGATAACCGGAATGCGCTCGGTGCTGCCGTTTTTCCGGTGGATTACCAGCGTAAGCTCAGCGCGGGGTGCCGGGGTGCCTTCCACGTCGTAGGTTTCCGTGCCGTCGATGGCCAGGGTGTTACGGGTAGTGCCTTCCTCGAACTGCAGGGGCATCACGCCCATACCGATCAGGTTGGTACGGTGAATCCGCTCGAAACCTTCAGCCACGATGGCTTCTACACCGGCCAGGGCAACGCCCTTGGCGGCCCAGTCGCGGGAGGAGCCTTGACCGTAGTCGGCACCGGCAATGATGATCAACGGCTGCTTGCGCTCCATGTAGGTTTCAATGGCTTCCCACATACGGGTGACCTTGCCTTCCGGCTCGATCCGCGCCAGGGAGCCCTGCTTCACGTTGCCGTTTTCGTCCCGGACCATTTCGTTGAACAGTTTCGGGTTGGCGAAGGTGGCACGCTGGGCCGTCAGGTGGTCACCCCGGTGGGTGGCGTAGGAGTTAAAGTCTTCCTCCGGCACGCCCATCTTGTGCAGGTATTCACCGGCCGCACTGTTCATCAGGATCGCGTTGGAGGGCGACAGATGGTCGGTGGTGATGTTGTCCGGCAACACCGCCAGCGGGCGCATGCCCTTGAGGGTTTTCTCACCCACCATGCCACCTTCCCAATAAGGCGGACGACGGATATAGGTGCTCTGCGGACGCCACTCGTACAGCGGGTTGGTGTTGGCCTGGGCATCCCGGGTGATGTCGAACATCGGGATGTAGGTGCTGCGGAACTGTTCCGGCTTCACGCTGGATTTCACGATAGCATCGATTTCCGCATCGTCCGGCCAGATGTCCTTCAGGGTGACGGGGTTGCCGTCTTTGTCGTAGCCCAGGGCATCTTTCTCGATGTCGAAACGGATAGTGCCTGCAATCGCATAGGCGACCACCAGCGGCGGCGACGCCAGGAACGCCTGCTTGGCATAGGGGTGAATCCGGCCGTCGAAGTTCCGGTTACCGGAAAGTACCGCTGTTGAGTAGAGATCCCGGTCGATGATTTCCTTCTGGATTTCCGGGTCCAGTGCACCACTCATGCCGTTACAGGTGGTGCAGGCGAAGGCCACTACGCCGAAACCGAGTTTCTCCAGCTCTGGCAGCAGCTTGGCTTCTTCCAGGTACATCTTGACCGTCTTGGAGCCCGGCGCCAGGGAGGTTTTCACCCAGGGCTTGCGAGTCAGCCCCAGCTTATTGGCGTTGCGGGCGATCAGGCCGGCAGCCACCATATTGCGGGGGTTGCTGGTGTTGGTGCAGCTGGTGATGGCAGCGATGATGCAGGCGCCATCCGGCATCTTGCCCTCTTCCTGTTCCCACTCACCGGCAATGCCGCGCTCTGCCAGCTCGGATGTCGGCAGGTGCGCATGAGGGTTGGAGGGGCCAGCCAGTGTACGGGTCACTTTGGACAGGTCGAACTTCAGCACACGCTCGTATTCCGCGTTTTTCATGCTGTCGGCCCAGAGACCTGTCTCTTTGGCGTATTCCTCCACCAGGGCGACCTGATCGTCTTCACGACCGGTCAGTTTCAGGTAGTCGATGGTCTGGCCGTCGATGTAAAACATCGCGGCGGTGGCACCGTATTCCGGGGTCATGTTGGAGATGGTGGCACGATCGCCTACTGTGAGGCTGTCAGCGCCTTCACCGTAGAACTCCAGGTAGGCGCCAACCACGCGCTCCTTACGCAGGAACTCGGTGATGGCCAGTACCATATCGGTACCGGTGATACCCGGCTGCAGTTTGCCAGTCAGTTCTACGCCAACAATATCCGGCAGGCGCATCATGGACGCACGGCCCAGCATAACGCTCTCTGCTTCCAGGCCACCCACGCCCACGGAAATAACGCCCAGGGCGTCGACCATCGGCGTGTGGCTGTCCGTGCCTACACAGGTATCCGGGAAAGCGACACCGTCGCGGTTCTGAACCACCGGGGACATCTTTTCCAGGTTAATCTGGTGCATGATGCCGTTGCCGGGCGGAATCACGTCGACGTTCTTGAACGCGGTCTTGGTCCAGTTGATGAAGTGGAACCGGTCGTCGTTGCGGCGGTCTTCGATTTGACGGTTCTTCTCGAACGCGTCTTTTTCGAAACCGGCGTGCTCAACGGCCAGGGAATGATCCACGATCAGCTGGGTCGGAACAACCGGGTTGACCTTTGCAGGATCACCGCCCTTCTCAGCGATGGCGTCACGCAGACCCGCCAGATCGACCAGGGCTGTCTGGCCCAGAATGTCGTGGCACACCACGCGGGCAGGGTACCAGGGAAAGTCCAGGTCGCGCTTGCGTTCGATCAGCTGTTTGAGTGAGTCCGTGAGCATCTCCGGATCACAGCGGCGAACCAGTTGTTCCGCCAGGATTTTGGAGGTGTACGGGAGTTTGTCGTACGCGCCGGCCTGGATGTCTTCCACGGCCTGGCGGGTATCGAAGTAGTCCAGGTCGGTGCCTGGTAACGGTTTGCGGTATTCGGTGTTCATGGTCGATACCCTGATTCTGGTTTTGTCGGATTACGCCGTAGGCTAATCCGACCTACATAAAGATTGTCGGATTACGGCCTGGGCTGATCCGACTTGCGAAAACTTGTCGGATTACGGCTTCGCCTAATCCGACCTACTTGGAGCATGGCGCTAACCCGTAGGTCGGATTAGCCGAAGGCGTAATCCGACACTCAGGGCTTGGTTAATTCACGGCCGTTCGTCGATCGGCACCCACTTCGAATCCGCCGGGCCGGTGTAATCGGCGCTTGGACGGATGATGCGGTTGTTCTCGCGCTGTTCTTTCACGTGGGCGGTCCAGCCGGATACCCGGGACATTACGAAGATCGGGGTGAACAGTTCGGTCGGAATGCCCATGAAGTGATAGGCAGATGCGTGGAAGAAGTCGGCGTTACAGAACAGCTTCTTCTCGCGCCACATAACGGCTTCACAGCGCTCGGATACCGGGTACAGCACGGTATCGCCCACTTCTTCCGCCAACTTCTTCGACCACTGCTTGATGATGGCGTTGCGCGGGTCGGACTCTTTGTAGATCGCATGGCCGAAGCCCATGATTTTCTCTTTCCGCTCAAGCATGCCCATCAGACCTTCTTCGGCCTCTTCCGGCGTCTTGAACTTCTGGATCAGGGCCATGGCTGCCTCGTTGGCACCACCGTGCAGAGGACCGCGCAGAGAACCGATGGCGCCGGTCACACAGCTGTGGATGTCAGACAAGGTGGAGGCACAAACGCGGGCGGTAAATGTGGAGGCGTTGAATTCGTGCTCTGCGTACAGGATCAGAGACACGTTCATCACGCGCTCGTGGAGTTCGCTGGGCTTCTTGCCGTGCAGCAGCTCCAGGAAGTGGCCGCCGATGGAGTCCACATCGCTGTCGGTCTCAATCCGAACGCCTTCGTGGGCGAAGCGGTACCAGTAGGTGATGATGGACGGGAACACCGCCAGCATGCGATCGATCTTGTCGTCCTGCTCGCTGAAATCTTCTTCGGTTTCCAGGTTGCCCAGCATGGAGCAGCCGGTACGCATCACGTCCATCGGGTGCGCGTCTTTGGGGATCTGCTCAAGCACGGTTTTCAGGGCAGCAGGCAGGCCGCGCAGGCTCTGGAGCTTTTTCTTGTAGGCATCCAGTTCCTGACGGTTTGGCAGTTTGCCGCGCAGCAGCAGGTAGGCGATCTCTTCAAACTGAGCTTTCTCAGCCAGGTCGGCGATGTCGTAGCCGCGGTAGGTCAGGCCCGCGCCGCTCTGGCCAACGGTACACAGGGCGGTTTCACCAGCTACCTGGCCACGGAGGCCTGCGCCGCTAAGTTTTTTTGCTTCAGCCATTGTTGTCTCCCATCGTTATCTTGTTTGGGGTGTCGGATTACGGCTTCGCCTAATCCGACCTACATAATTGATGCCGGAATTTTTGTAGGTTGGATTAGCCGAAGGCGTAATCCAACAAACCTCATTAACCTTTGCTCTGCTGGAACAGCTGGTCCAGCTTCTGCTCGAAATCGTGGTAGTTCAGGAAATCGTAAAGCTCCATACGGGTCTGCATCAGATCAACCACGTCTTTCTGGTCGCCCTTCTCCAGGATGTTCTGGTAAACCGTCAGGGCGGCCTTGTTCATGGCGCGGAAGGCGCTGAGTGGGTACAGAACCATGTCGGCGCCGGCTTCGGCCAGTTCCTTGCGGTTGTACAAGGGTGTGGCACCAAATTCGGTGATGTTGGCCAGGATGGGCACGTCCAGGGCTTCCGAGAAGGCCTTGTAGTGCTCAAGTTCCGTAACCGCTTCTGCAAAGATACCGTCGGCGCCGGCTTCGATGCAGGCCTTGGCGCGCTCGATGGCGGCTTCGAGACCTTCTTTCTGGAAGGCGTCGGTACGAGCCATGATGAAGAAATCTTCGTCTTCACGGGCATCGACGGCGGCCTTGATGCGGTCGACCATTTCTTCCTGGGACACGATTTCCTTGTTCGGGCGATGACCACAGCGCTTCTGGGCAACCTGGTCCTCAATGTGGACAGCTGCAGCACCGGCACGTTCCATTTCGCGGATGGTGCGGGCGATGTTGAAGGCGCCCCCCCAGCCAGTATCGATATCCACCAGCAGCGGGACGTCGGTAGCTGCAGTAATGCGGCGAACGTCCTCGACCACGTCGTTCATGGAGGTCATGCCCAGATCCGGCAGACCATAGGAGGCGTTTGCGACGCCGCCACCGGAAAGGTAAATGGCCTGGTGGCCGACTTTATCGGCCATCATGGCGGCGTAGGCGTTGATGGTGCCGACAATCTGCAAGGGCTGGTTTTCTTTGAGCGCCTTGCGGAAGCGGGCGCCGGGGCTGAGTTTGTTGGACATGGTGTTGGCCTCTTCTCTTTTGGATTCTTGCTGTCGGATTACGCCTGCGGCTAATCCGACCTACGGGTTCTGATTTTTTGTCGGATTACGCCTGCGGCTAATCCGACCTACGTTAGATGGTTAGTTCGCCTTCCTCGATCTTTTTCTCGATGTTCTGTCTTGCTGCGTTGATATGGCGTTTCATCAGAAATTCGGCGAGTTCGCCGTCGCGCTGGGCGATGGCCTCGACGATACGGCGGTGTTCACCGAGAGCACGCTGGGGGCGCCCGGTGGAGGTACTAAGACGGTAGCGATACATCCGTACCATGTAATAAAGATCACCCAGCAGCATCTGGGCAAGTTTGGTGTTGCGGCTGCCGGTGGCGATTCTGTGGTGGAAGTCGTAGTCGCCTTCGGCCTGGTAATAGGCCTGGCCCTGGGCTTCGTCGATCATGCGTTCGTGGGTATCGAGGGTGGCCTGGAGATCGGCGATTTCCTGATCCGTCATGCGCTCGGCTGCCTGGCGGGCGGCCAGACCTTCCATGACTTCACGTATGCGGTAGAGCTCCATCAGCTCGGAGGCGCTGACTGAAACCACTTTGACGCCGGCATGGGGGCGACGCACCAGAAGGCCGCGAGACTCAAGGCGGCCCAGTGCTTCCCGAAGCGGGCCGCGGGTGAGATCGAACCGGGAGCACAGTTCCAGTTCGCCGATTTTTTCGCCCGGTGCCAGTTCGCCTTTCACGATCGCCGTTTGCAGACAATCGAAAGCCTCGTCGGCACGGGTGTAGGTAGGAGACAGTAACTCAGACATAGTTTGTCAACAAAACCCAGGTTATTTTGTGCAAAGCTACGCCCGAGAGGTCATATTGTCAACAATATTGGCTAAATTGACTCCTGGATTGTTTACAATAGCTGCAGTCAATTAATAGAGCTGTCGTTCAGCGACCGGTGGCGGGGTGTACTGATAAAGCCAGGTTTCCGTAAGCGCCTCGCCGCCCAGCCTGAGATACAGGCGAATATTGATAGGCCCAACGGTGTCGTCCGGCACCAGGTCAAACATGGCCCGATAGCCGCCGATTGCAGACAATGGTCGGGCGGACGTGATTTCGACCTCTCCCCTGCTCACACTGATGACGGGCTCTACATCCGCATTCTTGCTGAGCATCTCCAGGGCGCCACCGGCGAAATCAACAGCAAAACGCCATGAAAAGTAGGTCCGTTTCTGGCCCACAACACCGCCCAGCCCCGTCCGGGTTGCTTGCACCGTGGCCAACTCATAGGGCCGTAACGGAGCTTGCGCGCCCCAGTGCAGACGGTAGCTGTATAGGTACTCCCGACCCGGCAACAGAGGTTCTTTCGGGTGCCAGAAAGCAACGATGTTATCGAAGGTTTCATCCACGGTGGGGATTTCCACCAGGTCAACGCTGCCCCGCCCCCATTCTCCGCGGGGCTCCACCCAGAGGCTGGGCCGACGATCATAAAACACACCGTCATCCTGGTAGTGGTCGAAATTCCTGTCCCGCTGCAACAGGCCAAAGCCGACGGGGTTGTTATCCTGGAAACTGTTGAACCGGAGATTGGCGGGATTCACCAATGGCCGCCACAACCACTCGCCGCTGCCGTTGCGTATGGCCAGGCCGTCTGAATCGTGTATTTCCGGCCGCCAGTCGTAGCCCATGCGATCGTTATTTTCACCCACCTGGTACATGCTGGTCAGCGGCGCGATGCCTGCCCGGGTGATTTCGCCTCGGGGATACAGCGCGACATAGACATCCATCACCATGTTGCGCCCGGGGTCGAGCACAAACGCGTAGGCGCCGGTGGTGCTGGGCGAATCCAGTAGAGCCCAGACCCGGAGGACCTGGCTACCCGGTGCCGGCTTCTCCAGCCAGAACTCCGAGAAACGAGGAAATTCCTCCTCCCGATTCATCCCGGTATCAATGGCCAGGCCTCTGGCCGACAGGCCGTACTGCATCTCCGAGCCCACCGCCCGGAAGTAGCTGGCGCCCAGGAAGGCGGCCAGATCCAGGGCAAAGTTGTTCTGGTAATGAACCCGAAAGCCGGCATAGCCGAGGTCTTCCGGCAGATCGCCCAGCGGCTGTTCTCCGCTGTATCGGAACAGGTCCTGTCGATACGCGAGTTCGTTGGCCTGGCCATCGATTACTTCGTGGATTTTTACGGGTTGCTGGAAATACAGCCCAAGGTGGAAGAGCTGAATCTGGAAAGCGGTATCGTCGTCTTGCCAAAGCGCCTTATCTGCGCGGAAAGCAATGGCCTGGTAGTCGTCCCAGGAGAGATTTTTCAGGGATTGGGGCAATTCACCTTCATGGGACACATACGCCTCGGCTGCCAGCGCCCGGGCGCGGCCCTTGAGCCAGGCGTAGCTGAAATCGCGGGGCCTGCTGCCAGATACCGGTTGAATTCCGGCACCCTTTACCAGGGACGCTAACGGCAGGAAGCCGGCCCCTATGATTCCAGCCAACGCCTTGACCAGTGATCGTCGATCCACCATCGTGACCCTCTCCTTTTTGGGCTCCTGTCTCCGGCTTCGGCGTCCGGCTCCTTTAGCCAGATACTTATTCCTGCCCGGAAGCCTGCTCATGAATTCTGCGGGTGATGCATTGGCCCCAGTAGCTCCGCTCAGGTGCACGCCAGGCGCCGTTGTGCAGATCAGCCAGGGACTGGCTGTCTCGAGCCAGGCCACTCAGTTCGGCGCGACTCATCATCGCGGGTCCGTTCTCAAGGCAGCGGTCAACGGCTGCCATGAGCGCTTCGCTCCGCGTACCTCTGCGGTGATCTTTTGCCAGAGCCCTGTGTAACCGGTTCAGGCCGGGATTGAGAACGGCCTGTTCAAAGGGGCTCCATACGGAATCGCAAACGGGCTCCGAACGAAAAGTGCGCGCATCATCCAGCAATGGCAATGGAGGCTCGCGTTCCTCCGGTATTCTCAAGAGGCCCCAGACCTTTAGTACGCTGCCCGGCCCGATTCTGCTCAGATAAACGGCGGTTGGAGCCGCCACCAACAACGGAATGGCAACTGGCAATGACCAGAGGAAAAACAGTTTATCCAGGCTCAATGCAAACGCCGACCAGCAGCCACCAACGAGCATTCCGGGAAACTGCGTAACCAGCGCCTGCCGCCAGGTTGTTTCCTCCGTGCGGTTCTGGCCAGACCAGGAAAGCGACAAATTGAGCAACGCTGCCACAACATAACGGCTGTGTGCCCACATTCTTACCGGTGCCAACAGGATCGAGATCACTATCTCCAGCAACACACTGGCAAATAGCCGAAGGAATCCTCCAAACTCCCGGGTGTAACGGTGGAGAACAGCATCAAGAATGGCCAGGAATTTGGGCAGGAACAGCAGAGCGAATGTGCTTAACGCCAGCACCAGGGCCCAGTCCGGCCGCCATTCCGGCCACAGCGGGAACGGCCCCTGGTGGCCTTCTGGAAAGTACTCGATTGGAGCCAGCGTCATCCTGGCCGCCTCTAAAGTGGTCAAAACAAGGAAGGCGAACCACAGTGGGGATGCGAGGTACGCCATTACCCCATTGAGAAATGCCATCCGGTGAGCAAAGCGCAGTCCCGGCTCACGAAACATCACCCAAAGATGCTGGAGATTGCCCTTGGCCCAGCGGTTGTCTCGGGACAGTTCATCAGCCAGCGTGGGAGGAGATTCCTCAAAGCTGTTGCCAAGCCCTGTCTCGAGCCAGACTTCGTATCCCGCCCTGCCCATGAAGGCTGCCTCGACAAAATCGTGGCTCATGATCGGGCCACCAAAAATGCCGAATCCGCCCAGTTTGGGCAAACCACAATGCTTCATGAAGGGTTCGATTCGGAGGATCGCGTTGTGCCCCCAGAAAGCGGCGTCGCCCATCTGAATCGCGGCCAGGCCCGTAGCGAACAACGTTGAATAGAACCGATTGGCAAACTGTTGAACACGAGCAAACAGTGATTTCCCGTTGATGATGGTCGGATTGGTTTGCAGAATGCCGAAACCGGGTTCCCGTTCCATCAGTTGCACCATGCGAACAACCGTATCGCCGCTGAGCAGACTGTCGGCATCAAGTACCACCATATACTTGCACCGGCGCCCCCAACGCCGGAGAAAGTCTGCGACATTTCCGCTCTTGTAATTGAGATTCACCGGACGCCGACGATAGAACAGCCTACCCTCTGCGCCCAGCTCTCGGGCGAGCTCATGCCACCGCCGCTGCTCCTCCAGCCAGACATCCGGATCACGGCTGTCCGAGAGAATATAGAACTCGAAATGCTCAATCCTGCCTGTTCGTTCAATGTCCCTGTACACCGCTTTCAGTCCGCTCAGGGTCCACTGCACCGGTTCATGGTATATCGGCAGCAAAATGGCCGTTTTTGCCAGCGGCGTAGCGGCAAGGGCTTCCGGAGTATGGCGTCGCAACAGCCCATGGCGGTCGCCACCGGTGAGGCGCAGCACAAAACCGAATACCGCCGTCCAGAAACCGACCGCAATCCATGCGTAAAGAATGGCAAACAGTGCGGTCATACCCAGTTCAAGCCAGGTCCCTCCATGGTATGGAAGCACCCAGAGCAGGTAGTAGCTGGCTACGGCTGTCTGCCCCAGCACAAAAAGGATCAGCAGGCTACGGCGAGCGAATGCAATGTGTCGCCAGCGGTTGTCTCGAGACAAGGTGGCGCCGGGAACTTCAGCCATGAGCGCGGTACCCGATGCTTCCGCGCAACAGCGGCGGAGCTGGCGCGGGAATCGCTTCCTCCACAACAGGGAAGTAGTCGGGGAGGCGATCCATGGCCCGGGAGAGTAACTGCGCTTCGCTGACATCATCGGCCACGCCCTCCCCGACCGTCTCCGCGAGGGCATCATCCAGCATTTTCAGAAGCTTGCGGGACTTGCTTCGATTCATCGTTACGCCAGATTCCGTCAGGTAGGTGGATAACCGAACGACTACCCTCTGTAGCGTCTGCGCTGTCATCGTTGCCTCCTTTCGTCTGCCGTCGTCACTCAGATTTCGCCCGCAATCCCGTAGCCGGGGGCAGTGAGTATGTCCATGTTTCGGTTAACGTCTCACTGCCCAGGCTCAGGAATCCCCTCAATGACAGCGGCTCTTCTTCCGAGGGTTTTGCAAGAATCGAGAGCCTCCAGACATCAGTGGCAGGGATGTACTCTACAAAATGCTCTATTATTTCGACGCCCTTGCCCCCCGAGACCTGGCTGACCACGGCATCTTCTGGCCCCAGGGCGCTCAGTTGTTTGCCCTGAAAGTCGACAATGAACCGATAGGCTCCAACCTCGTTGCCTCCGCCAGTGCGGTTTCCATCTCCCACGAATGTGTGGATCGCGCGGCCTGAAGGGTGGCGGGATACTGCCGGCCCTCCGACGGTCAGTTCGTATTCCAGTCTTCGGTTTTCGCCTTCTTTAACTCCCTCATCCGGTGTCCAGAACGTCACCACGTTGTCGTTGGTTTCCGCATTCGAGGGAATCTCGACAAGCACCACAGAGCCCGGCCCCCAGTCTTTCACTGGCTGCACCCAGGCGCTGGGGCGCAGATCGTAGCGCGCTTCACTATCCTGGAACTGCTGAAACTTCTGATTCCGCTGCATCAGGCCAAAGCCCTTCAGCTGCCCTACCTCGTGGAAATTCAGCTGCAGTTGCGATGGGTTGATCAGTGGCCGCCATAGCCATTCCCCGGACTTGCCATCGTGAACCAGGAGTCCATCTGAATCGTGCACCTGGGGCCGCCACTCTCCCCGGGGACGAAGGGTGTTTTCACCGTAATAGAACATGGAGGTGAGCGGCGCCAGGCCCAACTGCTGGATATTGTCCCTGAAGAAAAGTTCAGCGGTTACACGAATCCGCGTACTTTCCCCTGGCTGAATCACAAAACGATATGCACCGGTCAAACTGGGCCCGTCGAGAAGCCCGTACACCACCATGGTGTCACTGTCTGCGGCGGGCCGCTCCAGCCAGAATTCCGTAAAAGATGGAAACTCCTCACCCGAAGGCAAGCCGGTATCAACCGCGATACCACGCCCGGAGAGGCCGAACTGCTGCCCCTTGCCAATAGCACGGAAATAGCTTGCACCACCAAAAACCAGAAACTGGTTCTGTACGTTCTTGCCATCGAAGGGGAAGGTGAGCTTGAAGCCGGCATACCCGAGATCAGCCGGGATGCGCTTGGCAAGCTCTGGCGTCGGGTAGTCAAAATCGGCCTTGTCGTAAGCGACCGGCTTCACCCCCTCGCTATCAATCACATGGAGCTTTACCGCATGAGCGTAGAAACTTCCCTGAGGGATCATCATTACCTGGAACGGGGAGCGCCCTGAACGCCAGAGACTTGCCTCGGGTTTAAAGCGGATACCCTGGTAAACAGAGTATTCCAGCGCCTGGAGGAAATCCGGTGCAGGTTGTGGTTCCGCGTAGCTTTTCCCGGCCAGCTCATCAGCCTTGCCCACCACATCCTCAAAGCCGAAAGCATTCGCCAGTGATGGATGGCAGGCGAGGAAAAACATCATCAAACAAGTTGCTGGTAGTCCTGGACCTTTCATGCACAAAATCCCTTGCTTTCCGTTACTTGAATGTAGCACCTGGTGGGCGCATCGCCTCAAGTGACATCTTCGTAACGGCTTTGAAAGGATTTTGCCGATTTTCCGGCGTCAGATTCAGATCCCCAGGGACATGGAAAGAGATACACCCGGACCCGCGGGACGACGCATGGCTTCTCCTGAGAGATCCAGAATCTGCCCAACATTCATGCTGGCATGAAAGCCCCGGCCCCGGAGGCGCAAGGAGATCTCACCGGTACTGGCTCCGAAATTTTCCCCGTCGGCGGCTGATATCGGGGCCCAGCCCCTGAGAACCGACACCGATACATAGGAATTGAGCGCTTGGAAGAAAGGCAGGGAGTAACCCGGGCTCCGGGCATTCATACGAACCCATCCACCCTCGGCTACGTACATGGACTGGCCACTGAAACCATAGGACATCGATGGCCCGGCCACTTGAAGGTACTCCGAGGATGCAAGATCGTCCGGCGCCAGTTGATACCGGCCATCCAGCTCAAGATCCCAGGTATAGAAGGACCGGCTCAGGGATGCACCCAGGGTCAGTTTGTGGAAGCGGGTTCGCTCCGACGTCACCGCCGATGACATAGTGGATTCACGGCCCTCCAATCCCCCCAGGGCCGTAACGGTGGTGTCTGCCTGAACACCACCGACTAGCTCCTTCCGGCCTGAACATCGCAACCCGAAACTGGACAGCTGATGGGAGGTGTCCGATATCCAGACTGATTCTTCGTATTTGTGGTTTGTTCCGCTGGAATGGTTGAACACGCTGTTCAGTTCCAAGCCGTTCAAGGACCATAGTGCCCGGCTTCCGGAAAGGTTCACCCCCTGGAATTCACCGCGGGTATCCACTTGCTGCCCTGTTTTGGTTTTTACGCCAACATACTCCGAGTCTTCAAGCGTTATGGCGAAGTTAACGCCAGCAACCGGAAACGCATAGCGGAAAGCGAGAGACTGGGTATCGCCACTGCCCCGGCGCGACACCGAATCCCTGAAATCCAGCGAAATGTCGTGGCTAGAGAGAATCATGTTGTTGCCAGACACATTAAGACGCCCGCTGGCAGCGTCATTGGTGTGGGTCGAATCCCCGGAAAATTTAAGAGTGGAGGCGAGATAGCTGGTGACAGACCTGAGCAGGTCTTCCGGATACAGATTCCAGCCTGCAGGATTCAGGGGCAACTTCTCAGCTATCGAAACGGCGCTGGCGGGTGCGCACCAAAGCAGTGCAGCCAGACAATAAATTCGCAAAACAAACGCCTCGGCCGGTCAGGTTCAGGATTACCAACACTTTAAAAGACGTATGCGGTTTGGGCTATGGTTTATTGCTAAAACTTACAATTTTAATCTTGCCAAAAAACATAATGTTATGGAGATCTGTGAAAGTTGTATCTCAACGTTTCCAACCAGCACTTATGGAACACACAGAGATACTCACAGTTACAAATATGGATGCCCCCTGCATTTGTCTCAACAACTTGGGTAAACTCGGCACACTTTGTGAAAGAACAACTGTTCATAGGCTAACGCGGAGGCGTTGTGCAACCCACAGGCCGTGAAACTGACCATCAAAGGACGAAAGACATGATCAAAAAATGCCTGTTCCCCGTCGCCGGCTACGGCACCCGTTTCCTTCCGGCAACCAAGGCGATGCCCAAGGAAATCCTGCCGGTGGTAAACAAACCCCTGGTTCAGTATGGCGTTGAGGAAGCCGCCGAAGCCGGCATTCATGAATTCGGCTTTGTGACTGGTCGGGGCAAGCGGGCCATTGAGGATCATTTCGACATCAGCTACGAGCTTGAGCACCAGATTGCCGGTTCCGGCAAGGAAGACCTGCTGACCTCCATCCGTGATCTGATCGACCACAATAGTTTTGCCTTTACCCGGCAGAATGAAATGAAGGGCCTTGGCCACGCCATTCTGACCGGTCGCAACCTGGTGGGCGACAGTCCCTTTGCGGTCGTGCTGGCCGATGACTTCTGCATCGGCCCCGAAGGTGAAGACGGCGTGCTGGCGCAGATGGTGAAACTCTACAACCAGTTCCGCTGCTCGATTGTTGCCATTGAAGAAGTACCGGCCGACGAAACCCACAAGTACGGGGTGATTGCCGGTGAATCCATGAAAGATGGCCTCTACCGGATCACCGACATGGTGGAGAAACCCGCCCCGGAAGATGCCCCGAGCAACCTGGCCATTATTGGGCGATACATTCTTACGCCGGACATTTTCGACATTATTGAAAAGACCCCGGCGGGCAAGAACGGTGAAGTCCAGATTACCGATGCCCTTCTGGAACAGGCGAAAAACGGTTGTGTGCTGGCCTATCAGTTCAAGGGGCGCCGGTTCGATTGCGGCAGCATTGATGGCTTTGTGGAAGCCACCAACTACGTTTACGAGAATATCTACAAGAAAGGCAAGTGAGGAAGCCCGGGCGGGTTCAACTGCCCAGGATCTGAAGAATCATTCGCCGGTTTTCCGCGCTCGTCCTGCGGAACCGGCGAAGCAATTCCACTTCTTCCGCAGTCAGCTGCACCTTCTCAAGCGCTTCCTCCAGCTCAGCCAGCGACTCCAGCAGCTCATCACTCTTGTCCAGGGCAATACCGGGAAGCTCAAGTTGCCCGTGGTCCTCAGGCTTCTCTGGTTCCCAGTGCTGAATGGGTTGCGCATGTTGCATGGCCATTTACCTCGTCATCCAAATCGGGAAACTTGTCCCGATAATGCCCTGCGAAGTGAATCAATCCGGAAATGTAACGTACATATAGCTTTGCACACAATCTGCCTATACTGAAGATGGCAACAAACGAACAGGCGATTTATGGCGGCAAGAACACTGGATATCGACTCGGCATGGGAGCTGGTGCTTAGCGCAGTTAACCGCAGCAATGTGACACTGCCATTGCCGGGAACAAACAAAGAAGCAGTAAAACTCAATGGCCACGGCGCCTGGCACCTGATGCAACCGGCCACAGGCGAGGCGAAGGACCTGCTCTCGATATTCCTTCCCCTGTGTCGGCCCGTGCCCGATGATGGCCGCCCCAAAGTCATCGGCCAGCTGGGCCAGAGTCTCGACGGGCGGATCGCAACAGTAACCGGTCGCTCCCGTTTCATCAACGGAGATGACGGCATTACCCATCTCCATCGGATTCGTGCGGTATCCGACGCGGTTATCGTGGGTGCCGGCACGGCCTCCACCGACAACCCCCGCCTCACCGTTCGTCGCACCAGCGGGCGTAACCCGGTACGTGTTGTTATCGATCGTCACCGCCGCGTACCGGACAGCCATCACCTGTTTACCGATGGTGACGCCCCTACTCTGCGTTTGGTGGCAGGCGACTACCAGAAAAGTGAAAGCCCGTTTATCGGGTCGGGTGTGACCGAGATCCCGTGCCTTGGAGACGCAGACGCCAAAGAGGCAGTGGATCCGAAATTGATACTCCAGATTCTGGCGGATTTCGGTTTGAAAAAGGTGTTCGTGGAAGGGGGCGGTGTTACCGTTTCTTCGTTCCTCAACGCCGGCTTGCTGGACCGACTGCACGTAATGGTTGCCCCCATGATCATCGGCAGCGGCAGGCCGGCCTTTTCGCTTCCGGAGATTAATTTTCTGGATGACGCACTCCGGCCACGGGCACAGCTGGTGAACCTCGGTAGCGATATGCTCTTCGACCTGGATTTCTCCCGCGACGCAAGGTTGGATTAGGGGCGGGCGTGATTCAGCTGGTTTTGTCGGATTACGCTTTGCTAATCCGACCTACGAACCCCCGATTCTTCCAGCGACGCCTATAAACGTAGGTCGGATTAGCCGCAGGCGTAATCCGACAACCAAACCGAAAATTCACCCCTTGGCCGGCTTGCCACCAAACAAAAACACCACCCCGGGCAAACTGGAAACCAGCACCAAGGCCCCATACCCAACGCTCAGCGCCACTCCCTGCTCTGCCGGCAGCCCAACCATAGGCCAAAGCACGGCGGCAGCACCTTCCCGAATCCCCCAGCCAGCCACGGTCAATGGGATAACCATGCTCAGCAGCAAAATACTGCCCAGCCCTGCAATCACCGCCACAGATTCCACACCACCAAGATAACCGGCCCCCCAGGCCAGGCAGAGAAATACCCCAAGATAGCTCGCCAACACCAGTAGCGAAGAGCCAAGCTGGACTGGCAATACGGTGCAATTCAGCAACGACAGATACAGATCATGCCGAAGACGCTTCAGGTAACTGGCGATTGCGGTTCTCAGCACCAGCCAAGTCCCTAGAATAACGACGACAGCGATAATAACGAGCCATTGCCCGCCACCCCGAGAGACGAAAGTGAGATGCCCTGAACTGACTAGCCAACTGACGGAGAGGGCAACGACCAGACCCAGCACCAACTGGCCGGAGAGTCGCTCGATGGCCACCCCGTGCACCGCAGACAAACGTTCACCAGCGCCGCTGCCATGGCGCCAGGCCCTGTTTACGTCGCCGAGGACGCCACCCGGAAGGACCTGATTCAGGAACGTAGCCAGATAATACTCCCGAACCGCCACGGGGTACGCCAAAGGCAGACCAAGTCGTTCCACGGTGTAGCGCCAGCGCCAGGCAGAAAGTGCCACCTGGAAAACCGTAAGCGCCAATGCCGGCAACAGCACATAGAGGGAAACGCGGGCAAGCTCGTCGAAGAGCGCGCTGGCATCCACGGAGCGGATAACAAACCCGATGATCAAAACCGTGAACAGCCACCGGGCCGCCAGTCGCAACCTTCTTTGGCGCAGTTCCGTCAAGGCAACTCCCCGGGAGGCAGTGCCAGCAGATCCAGATGCCGGACAACAATTCTAAGTTTACCCTCGGACAACTGGAGGCGCCGCGTTTCCAGCCATCGGTTCAGGCGATCACGGTCGGTGGGTGACTGCTCGATGGCGGCGTCAGTCCATCCCTGCATCAGCATCCGCGCCAATGCCTGATCCCCACTACTCAGGGTCCAGGGGGATTCCGCCAGCTTCACCCGGTACCCATCCCGGGTGAGCAGTTCCTTGAGCACGATGGGCGCTTCGGGCCCGAGGGCCGCACCGATGCCCTTGTCACCATGCTGGTGCTGGTTCACCAGATTGCGAAGTAGCTCATCATCCGGATGACCTGGGGACACTTCAAAATGTCCTGCATAGCTCAGCACAATGAGCATCGCTGATTTTCGGCGCACCGCCGCCTTGCTGAGCGCTTTCAGCCACGCTTCTGAAACAAGATCAATCAGTGCTGACGCGGTGATCAGGGCAACCTCGGCAGGCAGGTGTTGCTCCATGTTCTCTGGTGACAACTGTACGGTGCTCGTTTCAAAAGGAACGTCCAGTATGTCCACCCCCTGCCTGGCCTCACGCAGTAGCGCAGCATCCTGATCCAGGGCCAGCCAGGTTTGCGGTACCTGTAACGAAGGCACCAGGAACAGCGCATTGGAACCACGGCCGGTGCCAATATCGACAATCTGCATCGGGCAATGGCTTTCGGGCGGCAGGCTATCGTAATGGTGGAGCAGCCACTGATTTAACTCTTCAGTGAGTTCCCTGGAACGTGCCTGATGATCTGCAGCTTCCCGCGCCGCCAGCCAATCGCTCGCAAACTCGGAGTGCTGGTGCAGATGGGACGGCAAACCCTGAAAGAATCGAAACGCTTCGCGAACGTCGTTAGCGGTATCGGCCCATGAGCGAACCCGCCTTGATTCCCTGGCAGCCAGTTTTCGGGAATGGTCGAGCTGGTCCGGATGCTCCAGCCAGTTCCTGATCCGGGCCTCCAGGGCCCGAACATCACCGGCACAATACTGAACCACTCCCGGCCTCGCAGAGGTATTGGCAAGGGCACCGCCATCGGAGGAAATGACCGGCAGCCCCTCGGCCAGCGCCTCGTCGATCACCATGCCATAGCCCTCGTAGAGTGACGGCAGTACAAAGAAATCGGCCCTGCCGTAGAGATCCGCAAGCCTGGACTCTTCCACTTCCCCGACCAGTTCAATCCTGTCTTCAAGACCGGCATCGGCAATCGCCTGACGCACCTGTTGACTGTATTCCGGATCACGACTGTCAGACCCCGCCAGCGTGCACTGCCATGGGAGGGCCTTCATGTGTTCCAACGCTTCCACCAGTTGGTGTTGGGCCTTTCTTGGTGACAGATGGGCGACGCAAAGAATCTGCGGTCCATTCTTGTCAGAAGACTCGATTCGGGCTTTCGGAATTTGGGCTTTGGCAACACCCGGCTCAGCAACCCGAATCGCCTCTGCCGGCACATCGTAATCCGACAGACGGGCGGCGGTGTGTTGGCTGGTGGTAATAACACCCTTCACGACCCCCAGCGCCCGTTTTTCCGACTCAAAAAACCACTGTCTATCCGCTTCGCTGATGCCTGTCTCGTCAGCAAGGGGGTGATGCACAAGGGCAAGCAAATTCAGACGCTGGGAATGTTTTTCGACGATTTCCGGCAGGCCGCCCATGGCCAGGCCATCGAGTACTACAGAGGTGCCATCGGGGAAGCCCGTAAGCCTCTCATCCATCGCACCGCGGGCGACCTTGTCCGGGCGCGGGAACTGCCCGGGTAAACCGCTTACCCGGGCCCTGAAACCGTCCTCGCACAGTGCCTCCACCAGCTTGCGGACATAACGGTAGCCGCCCGTGTTCTGTTCCGGATCACCCGGCACCAGAAACTCAAGGACGCTCGGTTTGTCAGATTCCAGCATGGTAGCTGGCCCAGGCAATGTGGGATTCAGAGAGGGTAACCTTGAGGCTGACGATGCCTTTCCCCGTCTCCCCCAATCGCCCCCCGTGAATGGCTGCCGCCATCCGGTCGAACACCAGTTTGGCCATGAATTCAGTGGTGGTATTGCGGCCTCGCAGTTCCGGCAGCTCGTCCAGGTTCTGCATATTGAATTCGGAGAGGATGTTGTTAAGAAGCTCGGAAGCCAGACCGATGTCGACGACCAGGTCGTCCGTATCAAGTTGGTGACGCTCAAAGGTCACGTCCACCACATAGGTGGCACCATGGACCTTCTGCGCAGGACCAAAGATCTCTCCGTTGAAGCTGTGGGCAATCATCATATGGTCCCGGACCGTCAAGCCGAACATAGTTTCTCCTTAGCAGGTGATTTTGGATTATCAGTAAACAACTCGATGGCAGAGAGTCTCCCTGCCATCAATGAGAATTCGTGCCATGGATTTTGGCAGGTCATCGAACCGGCACTCGCCGGTAATCAGCGCATCCAGCGCATCGTCCTGGAGCAGTTCCAACGCCAGCGCCAGGCGTTTGCGATAGTTCCACCGCGGGACGCGGGACGGCACAATCTGGCCCACCTGGCTGGATTTCAGGGTCAGGCGCCGCGGATGGAATGCGGCTCCCAGTGGCGCGGATACGAGTTGATCCCCGTACCAGCTCATTTCAACAATGGTCGCTTCCTGCCCTGCCAGCCCCAAAGCTGTCTCCAGGCCCGATGGGTGGCCGCTGGCATGGATCACCAGGTCATGATCATCGGCACCGGGTTCGCTGCTGAAGGTTAGCCCCAGTTGTTCGGCAACAGCCTGCCTCTCTGGATTCGTATCGATCGATGTGACACGGGTTCCCGGGATGCGACTGGCGAGCCAGGCGACTAGAAGACCAACCACACCGAGACCAACCACCGCAATCCGGTCTCCGACCGCCGGTGCGCCATCCCAGAGGCCGTTGACAGCGGTTTCCATATTGGCGGCGAGTATGGCTCGCTCGGCAGGCAGGTCTTTCGGCAAAGGCGTTACCGCCGATGCCGGCACCCGGTAGCGATTCTGGTGCGGGTACAGGCAAAACACGGTCTGCCCCACCAGCTCAGCAGGCCCTTCAGTCACCTTGCCGACGTTGGCATAGCCGTATTTCACCGGCCACGGAAAATCCCCTGCCTGGAAGGGGGCCCGCATTGCGGTGTATTCACTTCTCGGGACCCGACCATGAAAAACCAGTGATTCAGTACCCCGGCTGATGCCTGAATAAAGGGCCTGGACAGTCACCTGCCCTTCTTGCTCTTCCCCCCTGGACTCCGCCAACGGCGTTTCCTGAATCTCGCCCTTACCGGCACCGGTTACCCACCAGGCCTGGGCCATTGTCTCGGTGTTGGGAGTGTCCGGGTCACGTTGCACTTCAGGATCGCGTTGCAATGGGAGCTCCTTTCTTGGCAGTGTTCTCAGCGGCTTTTGTCGTCGCCCTTCCCGGGCTGAACCTTCAGGTCTGAACGCGGTCAATGCTCGTAAGCACAATCAGACATATCAACTATAGTCAGTGTACAGCGCATCCGGGGTGTTTGATGCCTGCAAACCTATACGCTGGAGTTCAGTGATGGATTCTAACGGCAGTTCAGCTTCACAAAGGGTTACCCTGCCGCTGGACCTCGCCTGGGGGTTTGGTCTTGTCGCCCTGCTCTGCTTGGCCACAGGCTGGCTCACCTCTCCGCCCGATCTTTTCTATTTGCTGGCAGCCGCACTTTATCTGGGCGTTTGTGGCCTCGTTATCCGGGCCTGGCCCGAAAACCGGGACTTTGGCTGGGCCAACAGGGCAACCCTTTTGAGGGGCTGTCTGGTGATTGTCCTGGTGGCTCTGGCCCCATTTGCCGGACACCTGACTGACAGCCTCTGGTTGTATGGCTGGATGGCATTGCTGGCGCTGATCCTGGATGGAGTGGACGGCAAAGTCGCCAGAGCGACGGGCTCCGAAAGCGACTTCGGCGCCCGGTTCGATATGGAACTGGATGCCCTTTTCATCCTTGGGCTCAGTATCGCCGTTCTGGCACTGGGCAAGGCGGGCATCTGGGTGCTGGCCCTTGGCCTTATTCGCTACGCCTTTGTTGCTGTCAGCCACTACGCCAATTGGCTGAACGCGCCACTGCCGGACAGTTTCAGACGCAAGACGGTCTGCGTGTGGCAGATCGTTACCCTGCTTGTGGCGGTATTACCGCCGATCAATACGCTGTTTGCCAGCACCACCCTTGCAACCGCCCTTGCGCTGCTTGTGTGGTCGTTTTTCGTGGATATTCACTGGCTTTATCAGAGGAGACATCACCATGATGTTCATCAACCGGAAAACCCTTAGCCATTCTGCCATTGCCCTGGCTGGAGTCCTGGCACTGAGCCCAGTGGCCATGGCCGAGCCAAAGAACTTTGTCGTCGACGACGAACATTTCTCCATGTTCTTCGAGATCATGCACATCGGCTATGCCCCAGTCATGGGCATGTTTCGCGAAGTTGAGGGCGAATTCGTTTATGACGAGGAAGCCAGGGAGCTGAAATCCGGCAAACTGGTGTTTCAGAGTAAAAGCGTGTTTACCAACCACAAGAAACGCGACGATCACGTGCGCAACAAGGATTTTCTGGACAGCAAGAAGTATCCGGAGATTACCTTTACCGTTACCGACTTTGAGACCACCGGCGAGAATACCGGCAGGGTAACAGGGGATCTGGAATTGCTGGGCCAGACCCGGCCCGTGGTGCTGGATGTAACCCTGAACAAGTCTGACGTTTACCCCTTTGGCCACGAGGAGTACACCCTGGGCATCAGTGCTTCCACCACGCTGAAACGCAGTGAATGGGGCATGACCTATGGCCTTGATGGTGAAATGGTCGGTGATGAAGTGAAACTGCACTTCGGGTTCGAAGCCATTCGGGAGTCCGGCTGGCTCTGATTTCTGATTAAGTGTTCCGTGCAACTGGAATGTGACCCGGTCCACAACACGGACACATTCTGTTACACAAACAGGCCGGTTTTTTGGGCTGCGGCGTAATTCCCGTTATGTTTAAGGCTACAACAATAAACTAGGGACCTGCCGCATGCCCGGTAAGGCTGTTTTACTGCTGACAATGGTAACCGCCGGTGTGGTTGGCACCGGGTATCTGCTTTCCGCCGACAACCACACCCACACCCAATTCAGTTGGCTCACCGAGCTGGCCAGCAAAGACGAATCTGCGTTCGTTCAGAACACACCGCCGGCAAAGCAACCGCCCAACGCCCCCACACAGCAACCCGAGCCTCCATCGGACAACGCCCTTGGCTTCATGCTGGCCAGCGTTGCCGACCAGTACGCCGAATCCACCCGATACCCTGCGTGGTCGGTGCCACTCAGCCCGGAACAGGCCAGTGCCTATCGTGGCAATCACTACGAGCCGGTCAGCCTGCCGCTGGAAGGTAACGGACAATTCACGGTCACGCTTGAAAAGTACCGGTTTACAGAGGGCGAACAGATCCTTATTGCTGCGGCCATCCAGGGCCCGCAGGTTGTTGACCGCTCTCTTTCTGCAACCCTCGAGCGCCCCGAAAGTCGGGAGGCAGTCGCCAGCACCACACTTGAGGAAGCCGGTTCGCAGGGTTACTTCGAGGGCGTTCTTTCCGCCGACGAATCACCGGGCGAATACCGCCTGATCGTCGAAGCCCGGCTTGACGGAAAACCGGTTCGCCACGCTTCAACGCTTACCATTGAACCCTATTTGGGAGAGTTCGATGGGCTGGGCGATGCCCGCATCAGCAACAACAATCTCATTATCCCCGTTCGGTTCTCACCGGAAGATCCCGGCTTTTACGCGCTCTCGGCCCAGCTTTACGTCGGGCAGCGTCCGGTTGCCCAGCTGCAGATGGAGAAACGGCTGGACAGTACTTCGGACACCATCAACCTGAAGGCTCACGGCACGGTGTTGGCGAACCAGAGCGTGGACGGTCAACTGCATCTGAAAAACTTGCAGATACGCCAGCTTCCCGCCAGGCCGGGTGACAGAACCAATTATGCGTTCGGCCCTGACGAGGGCTATTCATTCACATCGCCGGACCTCGACAGTCTTACCGATACGCCAGCGGTGAACCCCGAATCGGAACAACGGGCGGCGCTGCTCCGGCAGCTTGCCGACAAGTTCTGATGGCGGAGCGTACGCTCTGCACCGGCTGACGCCGGGCTGTACCGCCACAAATGGCGGAGAAACGTCTTGTGACAACAATAATTCAGCAAAGACGGAGCAACTATGAAAACAACAAAGATCGGAAGTGCCTGTAAGACCGCGCTGGCGGTCGCTATCACCGGCAGCCTCTTTGCCGGCACCGCCCAGGCCCAGCTCGCCGGGCACAATGTGATCCTGGTACACGGATTCCAGCAGGAAGACCTGGCCAATCCTCCCGCCGACCTTCAGGAAGTGAAGAGAGCCGGTGAGGACTACTGGCGCACCTTCTGGCTCTCCCGTGCAGAAGCCCGCATTGACTGGGGCAGTGACGGACGCGTTGAAGGCGGCATTGCCCAGCAGGCCTATGAACAGATGCGACAGATCAGTCAGCAAGGGCTGTGCAATGACTACTGCATCGTTGTCTCCCATTCCACCGGCGACCTGGTTACCCGCTATCTGCTGGAAAACCAGGCTCGCTGGCTTCAGTCTGAGGGCCTTCAACCGCTGAAAATCCTGGCAGCCCTGGATTATTCAGGCGCCGGCGGTGGCACGGAGTTGGCCAACCTTGCCCTGAGCCTTGCCTACAACGACAGCTGGTACAACTGGCCCCTCAGGGCGGCAGTCGAAGCCTTCACGGGCATTGAACCGGAGCCGGGCAAGCTGGGCGTGGTAAACGACCTGCAGACCAACGCAGCGCGCAACCTCGCGGTAAGCCCGAATTCAATTCCCAGGCTGCGCTTCGTGGCCGGCGGCTCCTCCTATGGCGGTATCACCAAGCCGTTCATCGCCGGCACCGACGATGGGGTGGTGCCCACCCACTCCGCCTGTGGCGCGACATCTGCCGCGGGGATTGATTCCTGCTCATCCAGCATCAGCCTGGCCGGCAAGGTAACCAGCCAGAATGGCCCGGGTGCTCTGTACTACAACCACTACCCGGTACTGATGAACGAGGACGTCACCCATAGCGGTGTGCTTGGCTCCGAGACGGGCAACATCTCCGTGCCGGTGGTCAACAACACCACTCTGAACGGTTTGCAGGTGGATTTCGCCAGTCGCACCTACAATAAGCGCGCCTGGTGGCAGCTGTGGGGTTCCGGAGA
Source organism: Marinobacter maroccanus (assembly GCF_002933275.1). Lineage (GTDB taxonomy): Bacteria > Pseudomonadota > Gammaproteobacteria > Pseudomonadales > Oleiphilaceae > Marinobacter > Marinobacter maroccanus. The sequence goes on along the minus strand of NZ_PSSX01000005.1, from coordinate 143,758 downwards.
CCGGTACATTGAAGTGCCCGGCTCGGACCAGACGGACATGTCCAATCTGGTTTACACCACCCTGAATAACTAAACCCACCTGGACAATGCAAACAAAAGGCTCAGGGAAGAGCCACTTCTTGCCTCGGTAGTTCTACCCATCTTTTCTTTTTAGTTCGCAAACTATACATTGGTTCGCTTTCCCGTTTGATTAACCCACTGCCGGCAAGCGATATCCGATGTCTGACACTCACAAATCCGATCTTCTACTGGTTGTTGTCACTCTGTTTGCGGCCATCAGCTGGATGTTCTCCAAAGAAGCGGTGCTGCTGATGCCTCCGCTGATGTTCATGGCGGCGAGGTTTCTTATTGCCGGCACAGTGCTCGCCTTTTTCGCCCGCCGCTCGCTGATGAGGCTGAGCGTGGATCAACTACTTCGAAGCGTGGGTGTCGGCCTGGTGTTCGGCACGGCCATGACCTGCTGGGTGATGGGACTGGTTCATGGGACCAGCCTTGGCGAAGGCGCCTTTTTGACCAGCCTGGGGGTTGTGATTGTCCCCATTATTGCCCGGTTGGTATTCAAGGAAGCCCAGCCTCCAAGCACCTGGCTGGCCATTCCGATTGCCGTTGCCGGGCTGGCGCTACTGTCCCTCGAGAACGGATTCCGCCCCGAAGCCGGCCAGATTTTCTTTGTTATGGCAGCGACGATCTTCGCCCTGTATTTTAATCTCAATACCCGCGCAGCTAACCAGAGAACGGTGATTAACCGGCTGGGCAAGACGGTGGAAAAGCATCGGGTACCCGCCCTGCCCCTGACAGCCATTGCTCTGCTCACGGTCGGCATGCTCACCCTCGTTGAGTCCATGATTATGGAGCCCTGGCTGCCTACGCTGAATAACCTTTCGCCAATACTGGTCTGGTGGGTGGTTGCCAGTGCCGTCATTGGCACGGCCGGCCGCTTCCTGCTTCAGACCCTGGCCCAGAGCCTGTCTGCAAACAGCCATGGCGTCGTGATTCTGGTACTGGAGCCGGTGTGGGTAGCCCTGTTCGCGGCGGGCTGGTTTGGCGAGACCATGACCAGCATTCAGCTGGCCGGCTGCGGTCTAATCTTCGCGGCTCTGATCGTCAACCGCTGGGCAGTGCTGAGCAAAGTCATCAAGGAAAAACTCCGGAGCCGGAAAACCGCATAAAAGTGGTTGACCAGCATCGGCCGAATCAGTATATTTCGTCCCCGTTGCAGGACACAGGACCATAGCTCAGTTGGTTAGAGCGCTACCTTGACATGGTAGAGGTCCCCAGTTCGAATCTGGGTGGTCCTACCACTCCTGCGAAGAAAGTCAGTTACTTACATCCACCGTAAGAACTGGCTTTTTTTGTGCCCGCATTTTCCCTTCTGCCTCCGTTACCTGCGCCCGTCACCCGGTACAGTGAGAAGTACACCTGCGCGCCGGTGAGCGTTTACGCTCATTCTTTCTCGTAATGAGCATTATTGCGCAGCGCCAGGGAAGAGCCTATACTTTTACTGAACTATTCAGTAATGGGCCTATAGATATTGAGGGCCAGGAGAGGCAGCCATGCTTGGCTTGAAGCACCATCAGCCGTTGGACACTACCCCACCCACGAATTCCGGGCACGTACTGACAGCTACCCATAGCACAGCCGGACTTCGCTGGTTATTCGAGCACAGGGAGCATTGGGGGCTGACTATGGATCAACTGGGGACCCTTCTCGGTGGCATTCGCCGCAGAACGCTTACGGATTGGCAGCAGCGGGTGAATCGCGGAGTTGAAGTGGAAGTGTCACGGGATATCATGGATCGAATCAGCCTGCTACTGGGCATTCACAAGGCCCTGACACTGCTTACGCCGGCCGGACATGAGCAACTGGCCTATGAGTGGTTTCAGACACCAATCGAGCTAATGGGCCTGCAGGGAACATCGATCCGCGACTACCTGCTTGAGCAAGGGTCCATGGATGCGCTCTATTACGTGCGCCGGAACCTTGACGCGATGCGCGGATGAAAATATCAAAAAGACAGGGAGTCTGAGTTGAATCGTGTAAAGCCTGAATGGAAGCATCACCGGGTCATCCATAGCAAGCACCCTCCGGTCGACTGCTTTGAAAGCCCTGACTCCATGATTCTTGCGGAGCTGGAGTCCGCCACCAGCGACCGCATTGCACATTGGCCCCGTTACGTCGATAAAGCAGACTTCCGGGCCGGCCCCGGCTGGAGCCCTGTCATGGCGTCCTTCTGCTACCCCGCAGAGGGGCGTACCAGAAACCGTGGGACTTACTATGCGGGCGATTCTGTTGAAACGGCACTTCGGGAATGGGTCTACCATGCCGGCAATGTGTGGCGGGGCTTTGGTGTTGGCAACGATTTTTCAGCAGTGGTCCGTTGCTACACTGGCCACGTGGCTGAAGCTCTGGTGGACCTTCGGAACCAGTCCCAATACATGCATGAAACCAACTATGAACCCGGGCAGAAGGTCGCCGCAGATCTTCTGAATGCGGGTGAATTCGGGGTTCTGTATCACTCGGTCCGCAACCCGGGTGCAGAAGCCATTGCCCTGTTCCGACCACCCGCAACAACACCTGTTGTTCAGGCTGGCCACTATACACTCTACTGGGATGGCCAACGGTTTACCAAGTACGCCCGGCTTGAGGAGTTCAGACCGCTTTAGGCGGGTACCCCTAGGGCTCCTCGAGGTTCTTTTCCTGCCCTACGAGGACCAATTCATCCAGATCGAATCCTTCCGCCCTGGCCCGATCCCTGAACGCCTCAATCGCCTCTTCGCTGACTTCCGGCGTGCGTGAGAGAAACCAGAGATAGTCACGGTTGTAGCCGGTCACAAAGGCGAAGGAATACTCTTCCTTGTCGAGCTCAAACACTACGTAGGAAGCGTAAAAGGGCCCGAAGAAAGACACCTTCAGGTGGCCCGTGTTTTCATCCTCCACAAACACCGCACGACCGTCGGCCTCCTTCCACTGTCCTTTTTCGGCATTAAAGCCGCGATTGATGACCTTGATGCTGCCGTCGTCATTTCGGCTGTATTCGGCACGAACATTAGTGAGACCACGCTCGAAGGAATGGTCCAAACGGGCGATTTCGTACCAGGTACCCAGGTAGCGGTCGCTATCAAAGCCGGTGACTGGTTCAATACCTGTCGGAAGGCCGGTGCAGCCGACCAGGCCAATGAGTCCGGCGATCAGGACCCATCTTCTGAACACTGCCATCATCGCTGAGGCTCCATTTCCGGGTATCAGATACAGGAAGGGCCAGCAGTCGCTGGCCCTTGTTTCATACGTTGTAGAAGTCCCGATACCAGTCGACAAACCTGGCAATCCCCTCCTCTACGGGAGTCGCCGGCTTGTAGCCTACATCGTTAATCAGATCATCGACATTGGCGTAGGTGGCGGGCACGTCGCCCGGCTGTAACGGCAGCAGGTTTTTCTCCGCTTTCTTGCCAACCCGTTCCTCAATAATCTCGATGAACCGGGACAGTTCAACCGGGTTGTTACTTCCAATGTTATACAATCGATACGGCGCCTTACTGGTGCCGGGATCCGGAGTTGCACCACTCCACTCGCCGTTGGGTTCGGCAACATGATCCAGGGTCCGGATCACGCCTTCCACGATGTCGTCGATGTAAGTGAAATCCCGGCGGTGGTGGCCATGGTTAAAGACGTCGATGGGCTCTCCCGCGAGTATCTTTTTGGTAAAGATAAACAGCGCCATATCCGGCCGGCCCCATGGACCATAGACCGTGAAAAACCGCAGGCCTGTGGTTGGCAGGTTGTACAGGTGGCTGTATGTGTGGGCCATGAGCTCATTCGCCTTCTTGGAGGCGGCGTAGAGACTCAGAGGATGATCCACGTTGTCGTGCACCGAGAACGGCATGGTCTCGTTCGCGCCGTATACCGAGCTGCTTGAGGCGTATACGAGGTGCTTCACCTTGTTGTGCCGGCAACCCTCGAGGATGTTCATGAAGCCAACAAGGTTGGCATCCACGTAGGCGTGCGGATTCTCGATGGAATACCGCACACCCGCCTGAGCTGCCAGATGCACCACCCGCTCCGGTTTGTGCTCGGCAAAAAGCGCTTCCATGGCGGCACGGTCGGCCACATCCTCGCGGACCTCGGTGAATCCTGCCTTGCCAGTCAGGCGCTGCAGCCGGGCTTCCTTCAGGTTCACATCGTAGTAGTCATTGACGTTATCAACGCCAATAACTTCATCGCCCCGGTCGAGCAGGCGATGTGCCAGGTGAGAACCGATAAACCCGGCCGTGCCGGTTACAAGAATCTTCAAGTGTCTCTCCTTGAACGGAATGTCATCCTTAGAACGAAACGCCTGCACTTACGAACGGGCCACCAATCTCGACATCCAGGCGATCATTGTCGTCTTCGTAATCAATGGACATCTGACGATAGCCTGCACGGAACTGGATCAGTGAGATCTCATACTGGCCGTAGGCGTTGAAATCGTGCAGCGAGTCGCCGTCGAAGCTGATGAAATTACCTTCTGCCCCCACAGACAGACCGGTTAACGGCAGATCGAAACGCGCTGCCAGGTAGCCCATGGGGATAACAGCGTCGACCTTGGTTTGGCTCGATGGAACGCCAGTCAGCGCCTCTTTAACAATCAGCTCTCCGGAAAAATCGCGTGCGGTCAGGCCAAGATCAAGGTTTACCCAGTTATCAAGCACTTCGTAATACAGGGTCAGATCCAGCTGTTCCAGATCCAGATCAGACTGGACCTCACCAGTAACGCCGTCGAAGCCAGCGAGACCTACATCGCCTCGACCACTCTGTTCAACCAAAGTGTAGTTCAACCGAACATTGGGCAACAGCGGCACCGGATGCTCAAGGTACAGGGAGGCATTGGCGTTGGTATCGCTGTCGAGATTCAGGTCGTTCTCGACATCCACAACATCGTTATTGGTGGCAGCCTTACCGGAAAGATCGGAATCCCAGTAACTCACGCTGGCCCCCAACCCAACCACGTCGGCCTGTGACAGAGGCGCCACCAGGATCAGTGAACCACCTACAGCAAGCATCAGTTTACGCATGACACACCTTTTATTCGTTGTCTGTTTCTATCAGTCGAACTGGATTCCAAGACGGCGCCCGACTTCCTCGTATGTTTCAATCACATCCCCCAGCCCCTGGCGGAAGCGATCCTTATCCATTTTCTTGCGGGTTTCCTTGTCCCAGATCCGGCAACCGTCAGGGCTGAATTCGTCACCCAGTACAATCCTGCCTTCACTGCGACCGAACTCCAGCTTGTAGTCCACCAACAGCATGCCGGCCTCGTCAAACAGGGCTTTGAGCACGTCGTTCACCCGGTATGTCAACGCTTTCATCTGCTCAAGCTCGTCGGCTGCAGCCCAGCCGAAGCTGACGGCGAGGGATTCGTTGACCATGGGATCGTGGAGAGCGTCGTTTTTCAAGAACAGTTCGTAGGTGGGCGGATTCAGCTCCTGCCCTTCTTCCACGCCCAGGCGGCGGCAAAGGCTGCCAGCGGAGACGTTACGAACCACGCACTCAACCGGAATCATGTCCAGTTTCTTCACGAGCGATTCGGTGGACGACAGCAGTCCCTCGAAATGGGTGGGTACGCCCGCCGCCTCAAGCTTTTCCATAATGAACGCATTGAACTTGTTGTTCACCATGCCCTTGCGATTGAGCTGTTCCTTTTTCTCGCCATCGAAGGCGGAGGTGTCGTCACGGAACACCAGCACAAACCGCTCTGGGTCGTCGGTACGATAGACAGATTTTGCCTTGCCGGCGTAAAGTTCTTCGCGTTTTTCCATTAGGGTTCTCCGAAAAGGGGCCGCCCGGGGCGGCTCCTTCCTGAATCAGTATAGGTAATCGAATAGTTGCGCGAGCAGATCCGGCGTCGTGCGGCTGCCGGTGTAGCCCGCAACCTCCTCGGCAGAGATGACAATGGCGTCGCTCTGCTGGCTAAGGCTCACTGTGTGGGTATGCCGGGGTGCTTCCTTGTCGCTGAACCAGCTGAACCAGCCCGGATCTCGCTCATCTTCGGTGCGGAAGTCAACATGGAACCAGCCTTCACTGCGGTTAAGATCAACAACAGGAACTCCCGAGTCCGTCAGTGCCCGGCTTACTTCCGCCCAGGAGCGACCGTAATCAAGCTCCATGCGGATCGCGACCGCCTCATCATTTTCCGAGATCAGGCGAACCAGGGGATCGCTGACCATACCCGACGCGGCACGGGAAAAGGACTTGGTTTCCTCCCGGGCCCTGAGGAAATCGCCCAAATCAGACAACAGGCGCCTCTGCAATTCCAACGCCTGCTCGGAAGGATCGGATACACCGGCCCAGGGGATCAGCTCGTCCGGCTGATCCGGAACCTCCAATTTGCGCACCTGAATTTCGGTGGTCTTGCGGCGAACGCCGGGGGCCATACGCACCTGAAGGACCACTTTCTGTTCGCCGGCAGACGGGTTATCGGAAAGCTCTACCAGAGTCCGGGCCCGCTTGCTGAAGTTGGCAATCTCCGTCTGAAGGATGCCCAGTTGAGGACTGTCGAAGCCAACACCCAGACCACGCTCGGACAGGTAGCCGTTTACCGCCGGCCAGATTCTTCCGGGCACGTCGTTGACCAACAGCCAGAGCCTGCCATCGAGCTCTTCAATCACGTAGTTTTCATCCAGGATGTCCGAGGTCATATCCGGCGGCTGCGGTATATCGGACGGATACATCTTGCTAGCGTCGGCCGGCTGGACATCACGGATTGGCATGGTCTGGCTGAAGCGGGAATCGTCAGCGGTTGCCGGCAATTCCAGGGGCTTCCCTTCCCTCGCATTCACATAGCGTTCGGAACGATCTTCAACAAGACTGCATCCCGAGGCTGCAGCCAGAAGCAGCAGCCCGGATACAATAACAACGGGTTTCAACATCAGGGTACTACCGGTTCCTTTTAGAACCTGCATCAGGCTACTCCGGGGATGGGATGATTTAAGCAAACTCAGAGTACACCTGAGGCCTTGAGGGCATCTTCCACTTCGCCATGGAATTTTTCGCTGAGCGGTGTCAGCGGCAGGCGAATGCCTTCTCCAATCATCCCCATGCGATGGAGTGCCCACTTCACCGGAATCGGGTTCGCCTCGAGGAACAGCTTCCGGTTGAGAGGCATGAGCAGTTCGTTAAGGCGCTCGGTCTCCTCACGGTTTCCGGCAACGGCCGCTTCGCATAGCTGGGACATCGCCTTCGGGGCAACGTTGGCAGTAACCGAGACGTTGCCCTTGGCACCGGCCAGCATCAACTCCGCTGCAGTGGCATCATCACCCGAGTAGACCGCCAGACGGCCGTTCAAGGCTTCGATCAGTTCAGCACCGCGGGGAATATTGCCGGTGGCGTCCTTGATACCCACGATATTGGGGATATCGGCAAGCCGAAGCACGGTCTCGTTCAGCATGTCACAGGCCGTTCGACCCGGCACGTTGTACAGCATCTGGTTCATCCCGGGGACGGCTTCGGCAATGGCTTTGAAATGCTGGTACAGGCCTTCCTGGGTGGGTTTGTTGTAGTAGGGAACAACGAGCAGACAGGCATCGGCGCCAAGCTTGTGGGCTTCCGCAGTCAGTTCAATGGCCTCACGGGTGCTGTTACCGCCCGTACCGGCAATGACCGGGATACGTCCATCAACGCGTTTGATGATATGGCCAATGGTCTGGCAATGCTCTTCCGGGTCGAGCGTTGCGGATTCGCCGGTGGTGCCCACAGCAACAATGCCGTGCGTGCCGTTTTCAATATGAAAGTCTACCAGCTTGTCCAGATCCTCCCAGTGAATGTCACCGTTTGGATGCATGGGCGTGACCAGTGCGACAAGGCTACCCGTAATCATAAAAGCTCCGTCCGAATAAAACCGATATGGTAATGTTGGGCACGAACTGACACAAGGGAATTAAAGGAGATGTCATGCCATCCGTTGAGTTAAACAAACCCGTTCCGGATTTTGAAGCTCCGGCAACCGGAGACCAGACCATTCGGCTGGACGATCTTAAAGGCCAGAACGTAGTGATCTATTTCTACCCGAAAGACAACACTCCCGGCTGCACCACCGAAGGCCAGGACTTCCGGGACCGGATGAAGCAATTTGAAGAACTGGATACGGTTATTCTCGGGGTATCAAGAGACGGCCTGAAAGCCCATGAAAATTTCCGGGCCAAGCATGAGTTTCCCTTCCACCTGATTTCAGACAAGGACGAAGCCCTTTGCAACCTTTTCGACGTGATCAAGCTGAAAAAGCTCTACGGCAAGGAGTACATGGGCGTCGATCGCAGCACCTTCCTGATAGATAAGGACGGGGTGCTGAGAGCGGAATGGCGTGGTGTGAAAGTCAAAGGCCACGCAGACGAGGTCCTGGAAGCTGTAAAGGCGCTTTGAGCACCTTTCAGGCGTCGCTGGTCTCGGTCAGCGGCGCTGACTCCTTCACCGGCCAGGCGGCAAACACCGCTTTGAGCATGGTGGCCAGCGGAATGGCAAAGAAAACACCCCACAAGCCCCAGATGCCACCGAAGAACAATACCGCGACGATGATCGCCACCGGGTGCAGATTGTTCACCTCCGAGAAGAGAATTGGAACCAGTACGTTGCCATCCAGCGCCTGGATAACGCCGTACACCACCATAACCCAGATAAACTGACTGCCCCAGCCAAAGGCGAACAGGGCAATCACCGCAACGGGGATGGTGACAACAGCGGCACCGATGTATGGAATAACCACGCTCAGGCCAACTAGCAGCGAGAGCAACGCGGCATAGGGCATACCCAACAGCTTGAAACCGATATAGGTGGCGCCGCCAACGATCAGTATCTCGACTGCCTTACCCCGGACATAGTTGGCGCACTGGAGATTCACCTCGTGCCAGATCTGCAACATCATTGGGCGCTGTGGTGGCAAAAGCCTGGCAATGGAGTTGAGCAGAACCTCCCGGTCCTTCAGGAAGAAAAATACCAGGATGGGCACCAGCACCATGTAGATCAATAACGCCACCAGATCCGGAATGCTCGACAGTGAGAAAGACACCAACCACTGGGTCATGTGGCCCACTTCGGTGCTTACCTGGCTGTAGATCGTGGTCACCGCCTCGCCCGAAATCAGGTGCGGATACTCCTCTGGCAAAAGCTCAAGATAGGACTGCAGCTCCCGGATGATGCGCGGCGCCTCACCTGCCAGATTGCTCAGCTGGGTCCAGATTAAAGGCAGCAGACCAAACAGGAACCCAACAAGCACGCCGAGGAAGACCAGGAAAACACCCACTATGGAAACCGTCTCCGGCACGCCCAGCTTGTTGAGCTTGGTCACCAGGCCCTGCAGAATAAAGGCTACGATCAGCGAAGCAATGGCCGGCGCAAGCATGGCACCGAACCAGATAACGAAGATGGTTCCTGTTACCAGTATAAGAAACAGGATGACGGCTTCTTCATCCGAGAAATACTTGTGGGCGAGACCGCGTAGTGTCCTGATCATTTACAGCTCCGAATCCTTAACCGCCGCACTTTATCACAAACCGATACTGCCCGGCGGTTTCAGAGCTACTCATCAACCTGTGATCGGACAACTGCAAAAAAGCCGGAATATCGCGGGCCGAGCCGGCATCCGTGGCAATGACCTCGAGTTCTTCACCCGGCGCCATGCTGTTCAGCTCCAATTTGGTCTTAAGCAGGGGCATGGGGCAGCGTAACCCGGAGGCATCAAGCGTTCGATCAACCATACTAGCGATACACTCTCGCAGAAATTATAAGCGGATTTAACAAGCGGGCATTATGCCGACAGTGATAATGTATTGCATCACAATCCTCTTCAAGGAGGGGATCAGAACTTTTTATCGTAAACCGCTGTCAAAGCGGCGACTCAGACCACAGGCACCTGGCACTACATGATTGTTTATCAGCCCCGACCCCGAACGCTACCGGCACTGGCCGTCACCGCCCTGCTGGCATTGTTGCTCGTTGCCCTGCCGGGCCATGCCCAGGAAAGCAGGCTACCGAGTATTGGTGGCAGTGGCGGAGGCCTGATCGCGGGCCAGCAGGAATCGGATATCGGCCAGCAAGTCATGGTGTCTATCCGCCGATCGGCACCGAGGATCAGCGACCCCCTGGTTTATGACTATTTGAGCGCCATCACCTATCGACTGGTCCCCTCGGCGCCACTTCAGAACCGGGACTTGACCCTGGCGCTGATTGATAGCTCCGCCATCAACGCGTTCGCAGTGCCCGGCGGCATTGTCGGCGTCAACGGCGGCCTGTTCCTCAATGCTGCAACGGAGCAACAGTTTGCTTCCGTTCTGGCCCACGAGCTTGCCCATCTTAGCCAGCGGCATTTTGCCCGGCGCATGGAACAACAGGAAACCAGTGCGCCACTCACACTGGCTGGCATGATTGCCGGCATTGTGTTGTCGGCAGTCACCCAGTCGGATATCGGCTTTGCCGCTATTGCCGGGACCCAGGCCCTGGCAGCCCAGAACATGCTCGCCTACAGCCGTGCCCATGAACAGGAAGCCGACCGCGTCGGGCTCGACATTCTGGCCAGCGCCGGCATGGATCCTCGTGGCATGCCGGAAATGTTCGAAATCATGATGCGACAGAACCGCATGCAGGGAAATCGACTGCCCGAGTACCTGTCTACACACCCGTTAACCCAGAGCCGTGTGGCCGACACCCGCAACCGCGCAGAACAGTATCCGGACGAAAACATCCGGGACGGTCAGGAATACCATCTGATGCGCAGCCGGCTTCAGGTGCACTACGCACCCTCGCCTGATGTTGCCGTGGAAACCTTCGAGGCCTACCTGAATCGACCCGAGGCCCAGCGAAACGACGCTATCCGTTATGGCTTGTCCGTGGCCTACCTCGAAAACAGACAATACGACAAGGCCGTGGACATTCTGAACGACCTGCTTACCAGGAACCCCGGGCGAATCACGTTTCAGGTGACTCTGGCGGAAGTCAGGCTGGCGCAGAATCGTATGGACGAGGCACGGACTGTACTGAAAGACGCGCTGGCGAGGAATCCGGGGAATTATCCGATCATCCACACTCTGGCTCGCACGGAGATAGCAGACGGCAATGGCGCCGCAGCGGCTGAATACCTGAAACAACTGACCCGTCAGCTGCCAGGACAGGAACATCTCTGGCTTAAACTGGCCGAGGCCGAGGGTATGGCAAGGAACATTGTCGGCGTGCATCGCGCCCGGGCAGAATACGACGTATTGATGGGCGATCTGGAATCTGCCCAGCGTCAGCTCAGGCAGGCGCAGGAGAAGCTACCCGCAGGCGCGCCGCAGCGACAGATTGTCACCGAGCGACTGGCGGAAATTACCAGTCGCCTGCACGCACGGGCCAACAGCTGATCAGGCGTTACCGGCAGCCTTGAGATTCATGTTGGCGGTGAAATCCAGCATACGCTGCAAAGGCTGCAGTGCTTTTTCTCTCAGTTCTGGATCCACAAGCACTTCCTGATCGCCCTGCTCCAGCACCTGGAGAAGATTCTGAAGGCCGTTCATCGCCATCCAGGGGCAGTGGGCGCAGCTGCGGCAGGTGGCGCCATTACCGGCGGTAGGTGCTTCGATCAGCGTTTTATTTGGAGCCAGTTGCTGCATCTTGTAGAAGATGCCGTTGTCAGTGGCAACAATGAACTTTTCATTGGGCAATGTCTGAACAGCGTGAATCAGCTGCGAGGTCGAACCCACAACGTCTGCCATTTCAACCACCGCATCGGGCGATTCCGGATGCACCAGCACGGCCGCATCGGGATACAGCGCTTTCAGATCCTCCAGTCCACGATACTTGAATTCCTCATGGACGATGCAGGAGCCGTCCCAGAGCAGCATGTCTGCGCCCGTGGTTTTCTGAACGTAGTGTCCCAGGTGCTTGTCCGGAGCCCAGAGAATTTTTTCGCCGCGGGCGTCCAGATCCTCAACAATCGCCTGGGCACAGCTTGAGGTGACCACCCAGTCTGCCCTCGCCTTCACGGCCGCAGATGTGTTGGCGTAGACCACAACCGTACGGTCCGGGTGCTGATCGCAAAACTCGGCGAATTCATCGGCAGGACAACCTACATCCAGAGAACAGGTTGCCTCAAGGGTTGGCATCAGAACACGCTTTTCCGGGTTCAGGATCTTCGCGGTTTCGCCCATGAACCGCACGCCAGCAACCACGACGGTCGAAGCCGGGTGCTGGTTGCCAAACCGGGCCATCTCCAATGAATCCGCAACACAACCACCGGTCTCTTCGGCAAGGCGCTGAATATCGGGATCGGTGTAGTAATGAGCTACAAGTACCGCATCCTGATCCTGCAGGGCCGATTTGATACGAGCCTCCAGCTCGGACTTTTCGTCCTCGCTGAGCCGCTTCGGCTCGGCGGCATGGGCCAAGTGTTCCTGAACAAGAATACGGTCTTCGGCGTATGTCATTACTGCGTCTCTGTGTTGCGTTGACCGGGGGATTATAGCATTCATCCCCAGCCTTAATATTTCTGAAACAGTGCTATCACACACTTGTGATCGCTTTTTCTGTTACCTGTGTACCTAGGTAAGAACGTATACGCAAAAAAAAAGAGCCCGGAGGCTCTTTTTTCACAAAAACCCGCAGGTTTCTGTTATTTGGTGGGTCGTGAAGGATTCGAACCTTCGACCAATTGGTTAAAAGCCAACTGCTCTACCAACTGAGCTAACGACCCTGAACTGCTGACTGAAACCGTGGCTTCAACCCATACCGAATGACTCAGCCCACTCGGTATTTCGTATTTGGTGGGTCGTGAAGGATTCGAACCTTCGACCAATTGGTTAAAAGCCAACTGCTCTACCAACTGAGCTAACGACCCAAACGAGGCGCATATAGTAATGATTTTTGGCCGCTGATCAACCCCTTTTTTTCAGGTTTCTCAACATTTTTGCCACGCCCGGCCTTCAGCCGTTCTGTGACTCCAGGAACTTCCGGGCCAGGTCCGCAGCGCTGCTGGACGGGTAATCCTCAATCACGGTTTGCATGCTTCGCCGTGCCTGATCCTTTTCACCCAGACGATCGTGGGTCACACCCAGCTTGTAGACGGCATCCGGCGCTTTGCGGTGGTCGGCAAAGCGGGTAGCGACAATGGTAAACGCCTGCTTTGCCTGCTCCAGCTGAGGCTTGACCAGATACACCTCACCCAGCCAGTAGTAGGCGTTAACAGTCAGATCACCCTCTGGATACTCATCGATAAACTCGTATATCCGGCTGATGGCCTCATCGTATTTTTTCTGGTTACGGATCAGATCCTGAATCTGTTCGTAAGCCTTTCTCTCCTCCGCATCCGGTTGGCGATATTCCTTTGCCGTCGGAGCTGATCCAGAAGCCTGAGAGCTGGTACTGGTGCCGGCTTCGGGAGCCGGTTGCGAAGCAACCTTCTCTGAGAGATCCAGAATACGCTGATCCAGATCGATATAACGGTCGCGGCCTTGCTGCTGCAGGCGGTTAATCAGGTGCCTCTGCTCCTCGACTTCGCCCTGGAGCCGCCTGACTTCACCCTGAAGCTGCTGGATCATGTAGAACAGCTCAGCCGTCGCCTGGCTATTATTGGCGTTGCTCTGAGTGTTCTGAGCTGATTGCGCCAGAGAAACTCCCGCCTGCCCAAGGGCAAGCGGGAGCAACACTGTCGCCATGAGGATGTTTCTCATGGTCCTTCCTGTGTGATTACTCAAATACGAGTTCCACACGACGGTTCTGGGCCCACGCACTCTCGCTGGAGCCCATCACTGCCGGCTTCTCTTCACCATAGCTTACGGTTTCGAGCTGGCCACGTGAAGCGCCATTCACGATCAGGAAGCGCTGTACCGCGTTGGCACGACGCTCGCCCAGAGCCAGGTTGTATTCCTTGGTGCCGCGCTCATCGGCGTGACCCTCGATACGAACGTTCTGGCCAGGGTTATTGGCGAGGAAGCGAGCATGGGCCACCAGCACGTCGCGGGCTTCCTGCTTGATTTCAGCAGTATCGAAATCAAAGTAGAACACGGTAATTTCGCGCAAAGCCTGCTGCTCTGCCTGTTCGCGCGCGGCCATGCGTTCTTCTTCGGTCATGGCTGAAGAGGACACACCACTCTGATCATCACCGCCGTAAACAGTGGAACCACCTTCCTGATCTACCGCAGAAACGTCAGAGCCGAACTCACCACCGTCTTCCGAGGTGCCACCTGTGGAGCTACAGCCAGCTACCAGGCCGACAGAAAGCAACAGTGCGAACGCTTTTGATTGAGCCGAGAAAATCATATTTTCTTCCTTTCAGTTAAGTAACGTTATCAATTGAACGATTGCCAACGCCGAAGGGCATGGGCAATCAGCGAACCAAAGGTCCCCAGGCAGGCTCACGAACATCGCCTTCGGATGCCGGCAAGCTGTAGGCTGCCCCACCATCCGCGGAAATTACCGTAAGCACGTTGCTTCCGTTCTGCCGGGTAGCGTAGATCAGCATCCGGCCGTTGGGGGCAACACTGGGAGACTCATCAGACTCCGTACGGGTAAGGATCGTTTCCTCCCCGGTTTTCAGTTCGGTACGGGCAATGTGAAATGCCCGATCCCGCTGGTGAACGTAATAGACATACTTGCCGTCATTGTCGGGCCTGGGCCGGGCGTTGTAGCGGCTGCCGAAGGTGATACGACGAGGCTCCGCACCCGGTGTTTCCATATGGTAAATCTGGGGCCCGCCGGAACGATCCGAGGTGAAGAAAATCCCCTTGCCGCTGGCATCGTAGCTCGGCTCGGTATCAATGGCCCAGTGGTTGGTAAGCTTGGTCAGTTGACGGCTGTCGAGATTCATCCGGTAGATTTCGGCGTTGCCATCCTTCGAAAGAGTCATCAGTAGCGACCTGCCGTCGTCAGACCAGGCCGGTGCCGAATTCAGCCCCGGAAAGTCGGCCACCTTGGTGCGCTGGCCGGTTGAAAGCTCGTGCACAAAGATAACGGGCTTTCCGGTTTCGAACGAGACATACGCCAGTTTTTTCCCGTCCGGCGACCAGGCGGGAGAAAGAATTGGCTCCTGGCTTTCAAGGCGAATCCGAGCACGCTTGCCATCGACATCACTCACCTGCAGCCGGTAACGAGGCTTGCCATTGGCGGTATCCAGCGTTACGTAGGCCAGTTTGGTTGAGAAAGCGCCGGGCACGCCAGTGATCGCCTCATACACCTTGTCACTGATGTGGTGCGCCAGAGAACGCGTATTGGAGGCAGGTGCTGCCGCGGTCTCGCCAAGAATTCTTTCTTCGCGGTTAACATCGAACAGCTCATACCGCGCCTGGACACGGTCACCGCTTCGGGTGAGCGAACCGACCAGGACATAGCGCTGACCAAGCAGACGCCAGTCCCGGAAATACACTTCTTCGCGCCGGGATGGCAGGCTCAGCATTTTTTCCGGAGGCAGGGTACGGAACTCCCCCGTCATGGTCAGATCGGCCTGAACAATACTGCCAACCTTGTCTCCGGCCGGCATCTGTCCCGACTCAGCGAAGGGCACCACCGCAACAGGAATGGCGGAATCCGCACCCTCGGTAATCCGGATCAACAGCTCGGCACGGGCTCCTGTAACCGCAAAAAAAATCAATGCAAAGACGGCGAGCAGTGTTCTGGACGGTTTGTACCAAATCCGATGTGTCATGGTGTTATCCGTATCCTTATCTCAACCGGCGTGGGTTGAATTCAATCGTAAACTGTCGGAAATACCGTTCAAAGGTATCCCGATCATTGGGTATCGGGTAACGGCTCAGTGAGCGCACGGCCCCCAGAGCGGAATTATCAAACGCAGTGTTGCCACTGCTACTGACCAGACGCACTCCTGCAAGCTCCCCCGTTGGCAAAAGGGTAATCTGGAGCCGCGCGGTCATATCTTCCGTGGCCGAGGATGGCGGATACCACGCTTGGCTCAATCGCTCCCGGATCAGTGCCTGATATTTCTCGCTCTCCGACAGCATCTGAGCTTCCCGGGCTTTCGCGGCGGCCGCCTGCTGCTGGCGACGTGCTTCCTCTTCCCGAGCCTTTTGAGCCGCCTCCGCCTGGGCTTCAAGCTGTTGTTCCCGCAGCTTACGCTCCGCCTCAAGACGTTTGCGCTCAGCTTCCTGGCGGGCTAGTTCTTCCTGGCGCTTGCGCTCAGCCTCTTCACGCTTACGCTGTTCTTCCTGCCGTCGCTTCTCTTCTTCGGCTTTTCGCCTGGCCTCTTCCTGACGGCGTTTTTCTTCCTCGGCTTGCTGTCGAGCCCGTTCCTTGGCCTCCGCTTCTGCCTTTTGACGCGCCGCTTCTTCTTCAAGCGCTTTCTGGGCTTCACGTTCCTTCGCCTCGGCTTCCTGACGCTCCTGCTCTTTTTGCTGCTGCAGCCGCTTCTGCTCTTCCTGCCGCTTCTGCTCAGCGATACGGCGAGCTTCTTCTTCCTGCCGTTGCCGCTCTACTTCTTCGCGGCGACGCTGCTCCTCAGCCCGGCGCTCCTCATCGCGCTTCTGCTGATCATCTGGCTCAACAACCGGACTCGGCTCCGGCTCTTGCTGGGTGATCAACCGTGCCGATATGCTTCTGGGCGGCGGCTCGTGATCGGTACTGGTCCAGGACCAACCTGCCAGCGCAATACCCAGAATCAACAGATGAAGCGTTACCGAAAGCGCCACCGGTGATTTCCAGGGTGGCACTCCGGTTGTGGTTACTTCGCGCTCGTGATCTCTCACAACACTCCTGCCCGCACCACGATCAATTGTCGTCCCGGGGTGATTCAGTGATCAGGCCGATACTGCTCGCCCCGGCACCCTGTAATTCCGCCATCAATCTGACAACGGTGCCGTAAGGAACGTTTTCATCACCGCGAACCAGAACCTCACTTGAAGCGCGCTGCGAAAGAATCTTGGAGATCTGCGCCCGTAAATCCGCCAGAGTCATGGGATCACTGCCTTCATCACCGATTTCGACGTAGTAAGCACCGTTCGCATCGACGGAAACAATGATGGACTCTACATCCTTATCGGCCTGGATCGGGTCCGAGGTGGTCTGAGGCAAATCAACCTTGACCCCCTGGGTCAGCATCGGCGCGGTGACCATGAAAATAATCAGCAGCACCAGCATGACATCAATGTACGGAACCACGTTGATTTCGGACATTGGCTTGCGCCGGTTTTCCGGCATCATTCCCATGCCTTTCATAAAGCGGCGCTCCCAAGCTCACCCCTGCCCATGAATTTCCGTGCCATCATGCGGCACCCTTTTCACTCTGGTGCACGCGACGATGGAGAATACTGGAAAACTCATCGGCAAAGGTTTCGTAGTTCTTCAGCAGTGCATCAGACATGGCTGAGAAACGGTTGTAGGCGATAACCGCCGGTATTGCGGCGAACAGGCCCATGGCCGTCGCAATAAGGGCCTCCGAAATGCCCGGCGCCACCGTGGCCAGGGTTGCCTGCTGAACCTGGGCCAGGCCGCGGAACGAGTTCATGATGCCCCAGACGGTACCAAACAAGCCGATGTAAGGGCTGGTGGAGCCAACGGTAGCCAGAAACGGCAGGCTGGCCTCAAGCCGCTCGTGCTCCCGGGAGAAGGCCACACGCATTGCCCGCTGGGTACCTTCCATAACCGCATCGGCATCCCGGCTTTGCTGGCGCAAACGGGAAAACTCCTTGAAGCCGGCCCGGAACAGAGATTCCATGCCAGAAAACGGCGTCGGATCGGCATTCACCTCCCGGTACAGCTGGCCCAGGTCCATGCCGGACCAGAAACGCTCTTCAAACGCCAGTTGAGCCCGCTTGGCTTTGCGGAATACCTGCAGACGCTGGAAAATCAACGCCCAGGACATGACCGACGCCAGGGCCAGCAAAAGCATGACCAGTTGCACCAAGACACCGGCATTGGCAATGAGGTACCAGACTGAAAGTTCTGAATCCACTTCTTACTCCTGGCTCGTTCTGTTTATCGTTTCGGTGGGCTGGACATTCCTGGCCAGCAAATCCTGCATGTTTTCCGGCAAACGCCGGGGGCGACCGGTATCGAGCGCAACACAGGCGACCCGCACATTGCTATCACTCAAAAGCTTGCGGTCGGAGGCCCGCAGGACACGCTGCCGAAAGTCCATCCATACCCGGCCAAAGGCCACTGGTTCGGCGGTGACAAGCAGCTCATCATCAAGCTTTGCGGCTACCGCGTAATGAATGTCCAGGCGCTGCACGACATAACTGATGTTGTCTGCCAGCCCCGCCCTGAGACCAACTCCGCAACTGCGTACCCATTCTGTTCGGGCCCGCTCCATGTAATGGAGGTATTTGGCGTGAAATACGATGCCGCCGGCATCGGTGTCTTCAATATAGACCCGGATCGGCAGCTCGAACCTTGCCTCTGGCGCCTGATCAACCAAAAAGATCGTCCTCCCTGCCCGACTTAGGCGGAATGACACCAAAATGCTGATAGGCGTTGGAGGTCACCATCCGTCCCCTCGGGGTTCGGACCATGTAACCCTGCTGGATCAGGAACGGCTCAAGCACATCCTCGATGGTACCGCGCTCCTCGCTGATTGCCGCCGCAAGGCTCTCGACACCTACTGGCCCGCCGTCGAACTTTTCGATCATGGCCAGCAGCAGACGACGGTCCATATGGTCGAAACCCTGGTTATCCACTTTCAGCATGTTCAGGGCCTGATCGGCTATGTCAGAAGTGATCCGACCGTCGGAGCGGACCTCGGCAAAATCCCGGACCCGACGCAACAGCCGGTTGGCGATCCGTGGCGTGCCCCTTGAGCGACGTGCGATTTCGAACGCGCCCGCCTCATCAACGGAAACCGAGGACAGGCGCGCAGAACGCAGAATGATGCTGGTGAGGTCTTCAGTATTGTAGAACTCCAGCCGCTGCACGATCCCGAAGCGGTCCCGCAAAGGCGATGTCAGCAATCCCGCGCGGGTGGTAGCCCCTACCAGAGTGAACGGCGGCAGATCCAGCTTGATGGATCGGGCCGCCGGGCCCTCACCAATCATGATGTCGAGCTGATAATCTTCCATCGCCGGATAAAGGACTTCTTCTACGGCGGCGCTGAGACGGTGAATCTCGTCGATGAAGAGAACGTCACCTTCTTCAAGGTTGGTCAGCATGGCTGCCAAGTCCCCGGCTTTTTCAAGTACCGGGCCGGAGGTTGTCTTGATGGACACGCCCATCTCGTTGGCGATGATATTGGCCAGGGTTGTCTTGCCCAGACCGGGCGGGCCAAAAATCAGAACGTGGTCCAACGCTTCCTGACGGCCACGGGCAGCGGATATAAAAATATCCATCTGCTCACGAACCGTAGGCTGGCCAACATATTCAGCCAGCAGGGTCGGGCGAATGGCCCTGTCCTGTACTTCCTCGTATTCACCGGCCCGGGCCGAGATCAACCGGTCGGATTCGATCATGGCATCACCCATAGTGTGGGAATCAACATCGTGCCTCACGTTTGCCCGCTATTCCAGCGCAGCCCCAATTGTACAAAGGGGTTTGCAGGTGTCACGTTACGCTCTCTACAGGTTCACGACAGGTTTTCACGCTCAGGCCGGTATCATGTTTCGCAGGGCCAGACGGATGAGGGTTTCGCTGGTCATACCCTCCTCGGCCACTTTGCTGATGGCCTTGGCGGCCTCCTGGGGCTTGTAACCCAGTGCAATCAGTGCGGCTTCCGCTTCCTCGGTGGCCGCCGGCCGGCCAGAAGGACCCTGCCCACCCATTTGGCCCAGCCCTGTCGTCTCTGGCGACGTTGGCACAAATTGCCCTTCAAGTTGCCCTATCCGGTCCGCCATTTCAATAAGAAGCCGTTCTGCGGTTTTCTTGCCAACACCGGGGAGCTTCACCAGTGAGGCGGAGTCTCGGTTCTCGACGCAGCGAATGAATTGTTGGGCATCCAGACCGGAAAGAATGCCAACCGCCAGTTTCGGACCAACGCCGTTGACCTTGATCAGCAGGCGGAACAGGTCCCGGTCCAGGCTGGAGGCAAAGCCATAAAGGCTATGGGCATCTTCGCGGACGGCAAAATGGGTGTGCAGGGTGACTTCATCGCCGGTTTCCGGCAGATGAAAGAAGGTGGTGTAGGGAATGTCGACTTCGTACCCCAGACCGGCGCACTCCACCAGCGCCTGGCCCGGAGCCTTTTCAACCAGAATACCTCGGATACGACCAATCAAGCTGAATCTCCTGTCGCTCCTGGGAGCGGTTTATTGTTGTCGCACGCGACCGCTTCGGACCTTTCCGGCGCCACTGGCCACCCGCAGAATACTCTGGCTCATGTGGGCGTGGCACATGGCAATGGCGAGCGCATCGGCGGCATCCGCCTGGGGTTTGCGTGAGAGCGAGAGCAACACCTGAACCATGTGCTGCACCTGGGACTTGTCAGCGCCACCCTTGCCAACCACCGCCTGTTTTACCTGCCTCGCCGAGTATTCATGAACCGCCAAGCCACTGTTGGCGGCACTGACGATGGCCGCGCCGCGGGCCTGACCGAGTTTCAGAGCGGAGTCAGGATTGCGGGCCATAAACACCTGCTCAATGGCAAATTCTTCCGGCCGATATTCTCCGATCAGGGTGGCAAGGCTCTGGAAGATGGTCTGGAGGCGTTCCGCCATGGGCTTCTCACCCACCCGGATACAGCCACTGTCGATGTACTCGATGTGTCGACCATCCGCCCGAATGACGCCGTAACCGGTAATTCGTGACCCCGGATCAACGCCCAGAATTATCGCCACATCAATGCCCCTGACTGGTCAAAGCGATTCCATGATTTCGCCGGAGATATCCGCGTTGTGGTAGACATTCTGAACATCGTCCAGATCTTCGAGCATATCAATGAGCTTCAGAATGGTTTCTGCGCCGTCCCGATCGAGCTCAACCCGCGTGGATGGAACCATGGTTACTTCGGCATTGTCCGGCACCAGACCGGCATTGACCAGTGATTCCTTGACGTCCAGAAACTGCTCGGGCGTGGTCACGATTTCCCAGGAGCCGTCGTCCTGGGCCGCAAGGTCCTCGGCGCCGGCACTGAGCACGGCTTCCACCAGCCTGTCCTCTTCCCACTCCGGACCGTAGCTGATGATGCCCTGTTTGCTGAACAGGTAGGCCACCGAACCGTCAGTGCCGAGATTACCACCCATCTTGTTGAATGCGTGACGGATCTCCGCAACAGACCGATTCTTTTTGTCGGTCATGACTTCCACGAAGATCGCCACGCCGCCCGGGCCGTAGCCCTCGTAGGTCAGCTCTTCGTAGTTGTCGTCATCGCCACCACCGGCGCCACGTTCTACCGCGCGCTCGATGGTGTCTTTTTTCATATTCGCGGTGAGCGCCTTGTCGATGACCGCGCGCAGACGGGGATTATCGTCTGGATTACCCCCGCCCTGGCGTGCGGCTACGGTCAGCTCACGAATGATTTTGGTGAAGATCTTACCCCGCCTGGCATCCTGTGCCGCCTTGCGGTGCTTGATGTTGGCCCACTTACTGTGACCCGCCATACAGCTCCTCCCTTAAATCACTGACTTACTCGTTGCCCTCTCCGGCTTCCGCCTTGTTGCCTTCAACCGGCTTTGAGGGCTTGCGCAGGCGGATATGCAACTCACGCAGCTGCTTCTCGTCCACTTCGCCCGGCGCCTGGGTCATCAGACACGTGGCACTCTGGGTTTTCGGGAACGCAATTACGTCACGTATGGACGTGGCACCAGTCATCAACATGACCAGACGATCCAGGCCGAACGCCAGGCCACCATGGGGCGGGCAACCGAACTTCAGGGCATCCAGCAGGAAGCCGAACTTGGCTCGGGCTTCTTCCTCTCCGATACCCAGGATGCGGAACACAGCTTCCTGCATTTTCTCATCGTGGATACGGATGGAACCGCCACCCAGCTCGGTACCGTTCAACACCATATCGTAGGCGCGGGACAGCGCGTTAGCGGGGTCTGCGGCCAGGTCTTCCGGGCTGCAGGAAGGCGCAGTGAACGGGTGGTGAATCGCGGTCAGGCCGCCGTCCGGGGTTTCCTCGAACATCGGGAAATCCACAACCCAGAGCGGTGCCCACTGGGACGTCAGCATGTCCAGATCGTGACCGATCTTGATCCGCAGGGCGCCCAGGGCCTCATTGACCACGTTGGTCTTGTCCGCACCGAAGAACACGATGTCGCCGTCTTCGGCACCTACGCGCTCCATGATCGCCAGGGCTACGTCATCACCCAGGAACTTGATGATCGGGGACTGCAGGCCTTCAACGCCCTTGGACAGGTCATTGACCTTGATATAGGCAAGACCCTTGGCACCGTAGATACCAACAAACTTGGTGTAGTCATCAATCTGCTTACGAGTCAGCTCGCCACCCTTCGGCACACGCAAGGCGGCTACACGGCCTTTCGGATCCTTGGCGGGGCCAGCGAAGACTTTGAAGTCCACGCCTTCGACCAGATCGTTCACGTCCAGCAGTTCCAGCGGGATCCGAAGATCCGGCTTGTCGCTGCCGTAGCGCCGCATTGCCTCGGCATACGGCATTTGCGGGAAGGACGGCAGCTCTACATCCAGCACATCCTTGAACAGCGAACGAATCATGTCTTCGTTCAGCTTCATCAGAGTCTCTTCATCAATAAAAGAGGCCTCGATGTCTACCTGGGTAAACTCCGGCTGACGATCCGCACGCAGGTCTTCGTCCCGGAAACACTTGGCGATCTGGTAATAACGGTCAACACCAGACACCATCAGCAGCTGCTTGAACAGCTGGGGCGACTGCGGAAGTGCAAAGAAGGAACCCTCGTGGGTACGGCTCGGCACCAGGTAATCCCGCGCACCTTCCGGCGTGGCACGGGTCAGGATGGGGGTTTCCACATCCATGAAGCCGTTGCTGTCCAGGTAGTTACGGATGTAGCTGGTCACCCGGGAACGGAAACGCAGACGGTTAATCATTTCCGGGCGACGCAGGTCCACAAACCGGTAGCGCAGACGCACATCCTCGCCAACGTCGACATGCTCATCCAGCGGGAACGGCGGCGTTGCTGCAGCGTTAAGGATGCTCAGCTCCTTACCCAGAAGCTCAACCTGCCCGGTCGGCATGTTATTGTTCTCGGTGCCGGCAGGACGACGACGCACCCGGCCGGTTACCTTGATCACGAACTCGCTGCGGACTTTTTCCGCAAGCGCAAAGCTCTCGGGTGTATCAGGATCAACAACCACCTGAGACATACCATCCTGATCCCGCAGATCCAGGAAGATAACCCCACCGTGGTCACGGCGGCGGTGGACCCATCCGCAAAGTGTGACTTCCTGATCGATGTGGGATTCGTTAATCCCACCGCAATAATGACTGCGCATACCGGTTCCCGTTACTTTTGATGTGTTCATGTTTGGTGCCATAAGTTCCGCACCGGCTGTGGTGGCTCTATCCGAAACACGCTGTAAATACGTCCATGTACGCTCTGCTCCGCCATCCATGGCTCCGCAAGGTTTCTGATAGAGCCACCACACCCGGCGCTACCTTGATTCGTGCCCGCTCAAAAATGTTGCGACCATAGCGGAAAAGCCGCCCATTATAAACACAATGGCGGTGAAAATCAGGCGTGCCGGCACGCAAATCAAACGGTCGGATGACTGCAGGTTTGCAGCCGGCTAGAATGCTTCTTTTTTATCAGCAGATGGAGTCTGAACTTGGCCACCAGAGCGGAGCAGAAACTCAAAACCCGGCGGGCATTAATGGATGCGGCGCTTTCGCAATTGAGTGCGGATCGGGGCTTTGGCAGCCTGAGTTTAAGGGAAGTTGCCCGGGAAGCGGGCATCGCCCCCACGTCTTTCTACCGGCACTTTGCGGAGCTTGATGAACTGGGGCTGGCTCTGGTGGACGAAGGCGGCGTGGCGCTGAGGCAACTGATGCGTCAGGCCCGCAAGCGGATTGCCCGGGACGGCGGCAGCGCCATTTCCACTTCTGTGGAAACCTTTATGGAGTACCTGGGCAACAACGCGAATCTGTTCCGACTGATGCTGCGGGAAAGAACCGGGGTATCCAAGCCGTTCCGGACAGCGGTAAAGGCCGAGATTGATCACTTTGTCACCGAGCTGGCGGATGATCTTCGGCGAATCGCCGATGAACAGAACAGACCGCTTTCTGAAGCAAGGCTGGTGGCCGAATCGATGGTGACGCTGGTCTTCAATCAGGGGGCCGAAGCGCTTGATGCAACGCCGGCAGAACGTGAAGAGCTCAAGGCCAAACTGAAAACCGAGCTCAGGATGATTCTGGTGGGCTCCCAGACTCTGGCAAAGCGCCAGTAGCCTGCCCTGGGTTTAAACGCCCGCTTTCAGTTCCGCCAGTACTGGCGCCAGTCGCTGTCGAACCTGCTCCAGCTCCTCATCGGAATAAGGTACCGGCGCCTGCTTGCCCCAGATCGGGCCCGGCCAGGCCGGATCGCCCTCAAACCGCACGATGTGATGAAGATGAAGCTGCGGCACCATGTTGCCAAGGGCGGCGACGTTCATCTTGTCACCGCCGAACGCGTCCATCATGGCTTCGCTGAGCGCCGAGGACTCGCGAACCAGCTGGTGCCGCTGATCTGCCGACAACTGGTAAATCTCCCGAATCCCGGCAACCGCCGGAACCAAGAGCACCCATGGCCAGGTACTGTCGTTCATCAGCCGGATTTCACACAGCGAGGTGCTTCCAAGGCCAATCGTGTCAGCCTCCAGTCGCTCATGTAACCGGAAAACTACCGGTTCACTCATGACCCCCTCCCCATTATCTACATTTACTCCGAGTGGAACTGCGTACGACCACGGCCAATGGCGTAGTAAATGAGGCCGTAGCGATCCAGCATTTCCGGTTCATACAGGTTGCGGCCGTCAAAGACCACCGGCTCACGAATGGTCGCGGCAATGGATTCAAAGTCCGGCGAACGGAACTCCTTCCACTCGGTACAGATCGCCAGCACATCTGCACCCTTCAGAGCCTGCTCTTTCGTTCCACACAGGGTCAGGCCTTCCTGATCACCATAGATTCGCTGGGTTTCTTCCATGGCCTCCGGGTCAAAAGCCTGCACCCTGGCACCGGCTTTCCAGAGATCTTCCATCAGAGTGCGGGAAGAGGCTTCGCGCATATCATCCGTATTTGGCTTGAATGCCAGTCCCCAGAGCGCGACGACCTTGCCATTCAGATCGCCGCCAAAGTAATGGCTGATCTTGTCGAACAGCACGTGTTTCTGGGCGTAGTTCACCGATTCAACTGCGTTCAGCAGGCGTGCTTCGTAGCCGCAGTCGCTGGCGGTTCGGGCCAATGCCTGGACATCCTTCGGGAAACAGGAACCGCCGTAACCACAACCCGGATAGATGAAGTGATAGCCAATCCGCGGGTCGGAACCAATGCCCCGGCGCACGGCTTCAATATCGGCACCCAGCCGCTCTGCCAGGTTCGCAATCTCGTTCATGAAGCTGATCTTGGTGGCCAGCATGGAGTTGGCCGCATACTTGGTAAGCTCCGCGGACCGCAGATCCATGAAGATCATCCGGTCATGATTGCGGTTGAACGGGTAGTAGACCTCCCGCAGCAGTTCCGCAGCCCGCTCGCTGTCGGTGCCCACCACAATACGGTCAGGCTTCATGAAATCGTTGATGGCCGCGCCTTCCTTGAGGAACTCCGGATTGGACACCACATCAAAATCCAGTTCCAGCCCACGGCGATCCAGCTGTGCCCTGAGTGCAGCCCTGACTTTGTCGCCAGTGCCAACCGGCACAGTCGACTTGTCGACCACGACTCTGTAGTCCTCCATGTACTCGCCTATGGAACGGGCCACAGCGGTTACATATTGAAGATCGGCAGAGCCGTCTTCATCCGGTGGTGTACCGACAGCAATAATCTGCAGGGTGGAGTGTTTGACAGCTTCTTCCGTATTTGTTGTAAAGGATAGGCGGCCCGCTTCAACGGTGTGCTTTACGATGCTGTCCAGACCAGGCTCGTAAATAGGTATCTGGCCATCTTTCAGCTTTTCAATCTTGCCCTGGTCCACATCCATACACAGAACGTGATGACCTACATCCGCCAGACAGGCTCCGGTTACCAGGCCTACATAACCGGTTCCAAAAATCGTTATTTTCATCCTCTAAATCCCGATGCAAATACAGAAAAGTTACTGACTGTCTCTGGCTTTCTTCTTCTGCCAGATCGCTTCCCACGCCAGAGCCGTTCCGACGATGGTATCCAGGTCGTCATAGTCCGGCTGCCAGCCCAGGGTCTGGCGAATAAGCGTGTTGTCCGCCATCAGCGCCGCCGGATCTCCGGCACGGCGGCCGGTTTCGGTGACCGGAAAATCAACGCCTGATTGCGCCTTGACCACGTCAATCACTTCCCGGACCGTAAAGCCGCGACCATAACCGCAGTTCATGACCTGCGAATGACCACCATTGGCCATATAGTCCAGCGCCATCACGTGGGCCTTGGCCAGATCTTCCACGTGGATGTAGTCGCGAATGCAGGTACCGTCGCGGGTATCGTAGTCGGTACCGAAGACGCTCATGCCCTCGCGCTGGCCAGTGACACACTCACAGGCCACCTTGATGAGATGCGTGGCTTCGGGCGTCGCCTGACCCAGCAGTCCGTCCGGATTGGCACCTGCCACATTGAAGTAACGCAGAATGACGTAATTGAGGCTGGAGGCCGCAGCCAGATCCATGATCATCCGCTCGCTCATCATTTTGGAAGCGCCATACGGGTTGATCGGAGCCAGCGGTAGGTCCTCGGTGAGCACCGTCTGCTCAGGCATGCCGTAAACGGCGGCGGTGGAGGAAAACACCATGTAAGGCACTTGGTGTTTTTCAACGGCTTTCAGCAGGTTCAGGGTATTACGGGTGTTGTTGCTGTAGTACTTCAAGGGGTTGGCGACGGATTCCGGCACCACAATGTTGGCCGCAAAATGCAGGACCGCCTCAAACCGGTGACGGGAGAACAGATCCTCGACCGCCCCCTCATCAGCCAGATCCCCGACCACCAGTTCGCCGGCGGTCACCGCCCAGCGATAGCCTGTGGAGAGATTATCGAACACCACGATATCGTGACCAGCCTGGCCAAGCTGACGAACCACATGACTGCCAATATACCCGGCTCCGCCGGTAACGAGGACTTTCATAGGCGAGAACTACCCCTTCCCTGATTTCTGTTTGCGCAGACGCCGGATCTCTGCCCGCCGCCGGCTGAAAAACTCACTGATCACCTGGCTGCACTGGCCTGAGAGAACACCGCCAACCGCCGTCACATCCCAGTTAAGATGGGGCTCTTCAAGCGTTCGGCGTGCAGATTCTATCGCCCCGGCCTTGGGCTCGCTGGCACCATAGACAAGCCGACTGATGCGGCCATGAACGATAGCGCCCACGCACATGGTACAGGGCTCCAGAGTAACGTAAAGCGTGGCAGCGGGCAGCCGATAATTGCCCACCCGGGCGGCGGCATCGCGCAAAGCCCGGATTTCCGCATGGGCCGTGGGGTCGCAACCGGAAATAGGCGCGTTAAAACCAGCGCCGATTTCCTTGCCATCGAGGACCACGACAGCACCAACAGGCACCTCGCCCTTTTCTGCAGCCTCACCAGCCAGCTGCAGCGCGCGCTTCATCCAAAATTTGTCAATTTCATTGCGGTCAGGCATTGAATGCGGCATTCCGTCGATTATTCACAATCGGCTCTATTTGACCATGCTCTGTCAGGCAACGGGGGAATACCGTCCGCCTTTACAGATTTCCACTTGAATACAAAATTCGATTGGCCAATAGCCCCGATCTCTTCCCCACCCCAATCGCATTGCCGCCGATCCTAATTCGTGCGGAATCACGATAGCGAAACAATTTCCTTCCGCACTAGAATCAACGCTCACGCAATCCAACGTCGACCGGTGTCCTGAAGTATCAAGACCATGCCGAATAAGAGATCGACCTATCACAACAGACTGAATGAAGCGCTTGCCTACATCGCACGCCACATGAAAGAAAGAATCCAGCTCGGTCATCTTTCTGAAGCGTCTGGCGTAAGCAAGCGAACGCTCGGTTATCTTTTTCTGCACACCTATGGCATCACACCGATGGCATTCTTGAAACGGGAACGATTGAGAAAAGCCAATATGCTACTGAAGCATGCCGACCCGTCTACCACCACAGTTTGCAGTATCGCGCGAGAGTGCGGCTTCGCACACATGGGCCAGTTCTCGCTCGACTACAAGCGGCTGTTCGGAGAATCACCTTCCGATACCTTGCACCAGAGCCAGGCAGGTGAGGCGAGCCCGGAAATCGACTGACGACGCGCCCAAGCGCGGTTTGGCGCGATCATTCCCACTCAATCGTTGCCGGCGGCTTGGAGGAAACATCGTAGGTCACCCGGGAAACGCCGGTGATCTCGTTGATGATCCGGTTGGAAACGGTTTCAAGAAGATCGTATGGCAGATGTGCCCAGCGGGCGGTCATGAAATCGATGGTTTCTACCGCCCGGAGGGCCACCACATATTCATAGCGGCGGGCATCTCCTACCACGCCTACCGACTTGACCGGCAGGAACACCGCAAAGGCCTGACTGGTCTTGTGATAGAAATCCGCGCGATGAAGCTCCTCCAGGAAGATGGCATCTG
The DNA here is from genome assembly GCF_002933275.1 of Marinobacter maroccanus. Classification (GTDB taxonomy): domain Bacteria; phylum Pseudomonadota; class Gammaproteobacteria; order Pseudomonadales; family Oleiphilaceae; genus Marinobacter; species Marinobacter maroccanus. The sequence goes on along the minus strand of NZ_PSSX01000005.1, from coordinate 115,187 downwards.
CCTTGCGCAGGATATCGGCGTATTCTTTTTTCACTTCGCCAAGAATACGCACGCCCAGGCCCGGCCCCGGGAACGGGTGGCGGTAAACCATGTCGTACGGAAGGCCGAGCTCAAGACCGATCCGGCGGACCTCATCCTTGAACAGCTCGCGCAGCGGTTCGACCAGCTTCATTTTCATGGTTTCCGGCAAGCCACCGACGTTGTGGTGGGACTTGATCACATGGGCCTTGCCGGTCTTGGACGCGGCAGACTCTATGACGTCCGGATAGATCGTGCCCTGAGCCAGCCAGTTCACGTCCTTGATATTGGCCGCCTCGTCGTCGAACACGTCGATAAAGGTGTTGCCGATGATCTTGCGTTTCTGCTCGGGATCACTCACGCCCTTGAGCTTCGACAGGAACAGGTCTTCGGCGTCAACCCGAATCACTTTCACGCCCATGTTGCTGGCGAACATGTCCATCACCTGGTCGCCTTCGTGAAGACGCAGGAGGCCATTGTCTACGAACACACAGGTAAGCTGATCACCGATGGCGCGGTGTAGAAGCGCAGCCGTTACCGAGGAATCAACACCGCCGGACAGACCAAGAAGTACCTTGTCAGTGCCGACCTGTTCACGAATCTGCTGAACCGCGTCATCCACAATTTTTGCCGGTGTCCAGAGTGCCTCGCATTTACAGATAGTCAGGATGAAATGCTCGAGAATCCGCTTGCCCTGGAGCGTGTGGGTAACCTCCGGGTGGAACTGCACACCGTACAGATTCCGGCTGAGATCCTGCATCGCAGAAATCGGCGCGCTTTCGGTGGAGGCCAGCAGCTCGAAGCCTTCGGGCATCGACACCACTTTGTCACCATGGCTCATCCAGACGTCCAACAGGGATTCGCCGGCTGGCGTCAGGTGGTCGGTGATATCCGCCAGCAGCGGGCCCTTGGCGCGCACCTTGACCTGAGCATAGCCGAACTCACGCTTTTCGGAACTGGCCACGCGGCCTCCGAGCTGCTCGGCCATGGTTTGCATGCCGTAACAGATACCGAGAATCGGAATGCCGCGGTCAAACAACCCTTCCGGCGCCCGGGGACCGCCCAACTGAGTTACTGACTCCGGACCACCTGCAAGAATAATCCCCTTGGGATTGAACTCATTGAGCTCGTCATCGGTGATATCGAACGCCTTGATTTCACAGTAAACGCCGATCTCCCGTACACGGCGGGCAATCAGCTGGGTGTACTGGGAACCGAAATCGAGAATCAGGATGCGGTGGTCGTGAATATTCTGGGCCATGGAGTCCTCGGAGCTGAATAAACAACGCGGCCCTCTGGGGGCCGCGTCTGGTAGGGCAATGGTTAACCGATACGGTAGTTGGGCGATTCTTTTGTGATGGTCACATCGTGTACGTGGCTCTCACGCATGCCTGCGTTGGTGATGCGCACGAATTCCGGCTTGGTCCGCATTTCTTCCATGGTCGCACTACCGGTGTAACCCATGGCCGCACGCAGACCGCCAACCAGCTGATGAACGATGTTACGCATCGGGCCCTTGCAGGCAACGCGGCCCTCGATGCCTTCCGGCACGAGCTTCTCGATGCCTTTACTGGCGTCCTGGAAATAACGATCGCTGGAGCCCTGCCCCATGGCGCCGATGGAGCCCATGCCCCGGTAGGCCTTGTAACTGCGACCCTGGAACAGCTCAACTTCGCCCGGAGCTTCATCGGTGCCTGCCAGCAGACTGCCGATCATAACGCTGTGGGCGCCAGCGGCAATGGCCTTGGCAATATCACCGGAGAAACGGATACCACCGTCCGCAATCACTGGGACTCCGAGCTCCTTAAGGGCTGCTGCTACATTGGAAACCGCGGAGATCTGGGGTACGCCGATACCAGCCACTATGCGAGTGGTACAGATGGAGCCGGGACCAATCCCCACCTTCACGGCATCCGCGCCGGCTTCTGCAAGGGCAAGCGCCGCGTGCGAAGTGGCAATGTTACCGCCAATGACCTGAACATCCGGGAAACTCTTCTTGATCCAGCGAACACGCTCGATAACGCCACGGGAATGGCCGTGGGCGGTGTCCACAACGATCACATCGACGCCGGCCTCGGCCAGTGCAGTAATCCGCGCCTCGGTGTCACCACCGGTGCTGACCGCTGCACCAACCCGCAGACGACCCTGATCGTCCTTGCATGCCAGCGGATAATCCTTGGCTTTCTGGATATCCTTGACGGTGATCAGGCCGCGTAGCTCAAAGTTGTCATTAACCACCAGGACCTTCTCGATCCGGTGACGATGCAGCAGCTCTTTGACTTCCTCAAGGCATGCGCCTTCCTTGACGGTCACCAGCTTTTCTTTCGGGGTCATGATGTCCCGAACCAGTGTATCCATGCGGCTCTCAAACCGGATGTCACGGCCTGTCACAATGCCGATCAGATCGTGGCCATCTACGACCGGCAGGCCGGAAATGCTGTTTGCCATGGTGATATCGACCAACTCACGAACGGTGGTCTCTGGCGATACCGTAATCGGATCCTTCACGACACCACTTTCGAACTTCTTGACCTTGCGGACTGCGGCCGCCTGTTGCTCAACGGTCATGTTCTTGTGCATGATGCCGATACCGCCTTCCTGGGCCATGGCGATGGCCAGCTCGGCCTCGGTAACGGTATCCATGGCGGATGACAGAAGAGGAATATTGAGGGTTATACCCTTGGTCAACTGGGTCTGCAGGCTGACCTCGTGGGGCAGAACTTCTGAATATCCGGGAACCAGCAGAACGTCATCAAATGTGAGGGCTTCTTCGGCAATTCGCAGCATTGGGATCCGCCTTTTGATCGTGCTAAGTTGGGAATTTCCGTGCCGTACCCGCGGCGGTACGACAAAGCAAAATCCTTAATCGATCTATTATAATGGGGCTCTCGGGGACAGTAAACCGGGGCGTTTTTAAGGTTCGATTGCATCTTTTTGAAATTTCGCTATTTTTACCCTTCCTTTTTTCGGCTATTGCGTATGTATAACGACGGATCAGGACCGACGACGCCGCATCTTCAGGACACCCGGCCCCGGGCGCTCAGTGTCAGCGAGCTCAACCACCAGGCCAGACATCTGCTGGAATCCAGCTTCATGCAGGTGTGGGTGGAAGGTGAACTCTCCGGATTTTCACGCCCCTCATCCGGCCACTGGTATTTTTCCCTGAAAGACCGCAAATGCCAGGTACGCTGCGCCATGTTCCGGGGCATGAACCAGCGTATCCGCGCACTACCGAAAGAGGGTGATCAGGTCCGGATCCGTGGCAAGGTGACCCTCTACGAGAACCGGGGCGACTTCCAGATCATCGTTGAACATATTGAGCCGGCGGGGCTCGGAGCTTTGCAGCAGGCCTTCGAGGAGCTCAAGCGCAAGCTGCTGGCCGAGGGCCTGTTTGATCAGGCCAGGAAGAAACCACTGCCGTCCCTGCCCCGGCACATCGGTGTGGTTACCTCACCCACCGGAGCCGCGATCCACGACATACTGACCGTCCTGGCCCGGCGCTGCCCCGCCATTCCGGTAACACTTTACCCCACGGCTGTGCAGGGCAAAGCGGCAACGGCCGATATTGTCGGCGCCATTGAAGCCGCCCAGAACCACGGCGTCGCCGACGTGCTGATCATCGGCCGCGGGGGTGGCTCCCTGGAGGATCTCTGGTGCTTCAACGAAGAAGCGGTAGCCCGGGCCATTGCCGCTTGCCGGATTCCCACCGTCAGCGCGGTTGGCCACGAAGTGGATGTCACCATTGCGGATTTCGTGGCGGATCTCAGGGCGCCGACACCCTCGGCGGCGGCTGAAAAGATTTCACCGGATCAGTCTGACTGGCTCAGACAGCTCCGCGAGCGGGAATTCCGCCTTTCCAACGCCATGGGCCTCGCTCTGAAGCGCCTGGGCACCCAGCTTGGGCACCTGAGCGCGCGCCTGCGGGACCCCAGACGGGAGCTTCTGGAGAAAGCTCAGCGAATGGATGAGCTCGAAATGCGCCTGCAGAAAGCCATTCGACAACGCCTGACGACTGTTGGCGTGCGCAATGTTCATCTGCGCCAGAGACTGGTTATGCAGTCACCCCGCCGCCAGCTTTCGGACAGTCAGGACGCGCTGCGGCGCGTAAGCGAGCGGTTGGTTTCCGTGATGCAACAGGGCCTGAAACAGCGCCACGAAACCGCGGGACGTGCAGCGCAGACCCTCAATGTGGTCAGCCCCCTTGCGACGCTTGGACGAGGCTATTCCATCGTACGCGACAGCCGCGGAAACATCCTCCGGGATGCCTCAAATGTTAACCTGGGCGATACCATCTCAGCCCGCGTTGCGCGAGGTGAAATGACTGCGAAGGTGACTTCGGTCAAATCTGCAGAAGAAACTGGCCCCTAGAGCCCCAAGACTAAGCCAATGGTCTACTAGTCCATGATTTCAAACGGCCTAAAGTTGTCAGGAAACGTATTAAAACAACAACAGGCACGATGAGGTGGAATGTATGGACTACCACTCGGAGTTCCGGCGGTCGATAGACAAACCGGACGACTTCTGGCGTGAACAGGCGGAGAAAATTGACTGGATCGAACCGCCGAAAACCATCTGGCAGCCGACCGACAATGGCCACGGGGAATGGTTTCCCGACGGTACCCTGAACACCTGTGATGTCGCGCTGGATGCCAACATCCGCGCAGGCCGTGGTGACCAGAAAGCCCTGATCTACGACTCTCCGGTTACCGATACCCAGCGCTCCTACACTTACAACGAACTGACCGACGAAGTGGCCAAGTTCGCAGGCGCCCTGAAGGGCCGCGGCATCACCAAGGGTGACCGGGTCATCATCTACATGCCAATGATCCCGGAAGCCGTCATTGCGATGCTGGGCTGCGCGCGGATCGGCGCTATTCATTCTGTGGTCTTTGGCGGCTTTGCTGCCCACGAACTGGCCGTGCGCATTGATGACGCCAAACCCAGGGCCGTGATTACTGCCTCCTGCGGCATCGAAGTCGCCCGGGTGATCGAATACAAGCCTCTGGTCGACAAGGCCATCGACCAGGCCAGCCACAAACCGGAAACCTGCATTGTTTACCAGCGTCCCCAGGTGAAAGCCGACCTTCAGACTGGCCGGGACCACGACTGGAACGAGTTGATGAAAACGGCTGAGCCGGCTGATCCGGTGCCCGTGAAATCAACAGACCCGCTCTATATCCTCTACACCTCCGGCACTACCGGTAAGCCCAAGGGTGTGGTGCGTGATAACGGTGGTCACGCGGTTGCGCTGAACTACAGCATGAAGCTGGTCTACGACGCCAAACCTGGTGATGTTTACTGGGCCGCCTCCGACGTTGGCTGGGTCGTAGGCCACAGCTACATTGTTTATGCCCCGCTGTTTGCCGGTTGTACCACCATCATGTACGAGGGCAAACCGGTGAAAACGCCGGATGCCGGCGCATTCTGGCGGGTCGTCCAGGACCACAAGGTCAACATGCTGTTTACCGCTCCGACCGCATTCCGCGCCGTCCGCAAGGAAGATCCGGAAGCGGATCAGCTGTCACGCTATGACATCAGTTCACTAAAACGCCTGTTTCTGGCCGGCGAGCGCCTGGATCCAGCCACCTATGAATGGCTGAAGGAACATACCGGCCTGCCGGTTCTTGACCACTGGTGGCAGACAGAGACCGGCTGGGCCATCTGCTGTAACCCGGTGGGTATCGAATTGATGGCCACCAAACCGGGATCTGCGACCGTGCCCTCCCCCGGCTACAACGTTCAGGTGGTGGACATGAACGGTAGCCAGATGCCCGCGGGCGAGCAGGGCCAGATTGCGGTGAAACTGCCCCTGCCGCCAGGCTGCATGATGACGGTCTGGGGCGACGACGAGCGCTTCCGCAAAACCTATCTGGAGCCGATTTCGGGGTTCTACAGTTCCGGGGACGGCGGGTTTATTGACGATGACGGCTATGTGTTTGTCATGGGCCGCACCGATGATGTGATCAATGTAGCCGGCCACCGTCTTTCCACCGGCGAGATGGAGGAAGTGGTGGCTTCCCACCCTGCCGTGGCCGAGTGCTGCGTAGTGGGCGCACACGACGATATGAAAGGCCAGATCCCCGTCGGACTGGTTCTCATCAAGGATGGTGCAACCATCGACCATGACGAACTGGAAGACGAACTGGTGGAGATGGTGCGCGACAAGATCGGTGCCATCGCCTGTTTCCGTCGTGCTCTGGTGGTAGACCGACTGCCCAAGACCCGTTCCGGCAAGATCCTGAGACGGGTCATCCGCCAGATCGCTGATGGCGAGGAATACTCGGTGCCCAGCACCATTGATGATCCTGCCATTCTGGAAGAAATCAGCGAGCAATTCCGCCACTGACCGCGGAGCTCCGACACATGCCCGCCCCCGGTTAACGGGGAGCGGGCATTTTTTGTTCAACCGAATCCCAACCCGTTGTTTTTGCCCGGATTAAAACCTGCATAAAAGGTGCGAAAATTTCGTTGACGCCCCCCAAAGTCGGTCTATACTGAAATTGCTGTGAAAATACAGCGGTATTTGGTGAATGCGTTTCAACGTCCTGCCGCAGTGCTCTTCGTTGCCCCTTCCTCAGTACTCTCTGGATTTCTCAGCAACGATTCCATGTGGAATTTTGAAGGTCCCGTGAGGGCAAATTACAGAAAGACAGGAAAGATCAATGTCCGATACTAAAACCGGCCACGTTAAGTGGTTTAACGAGTCCAAAGGCTTTGGCTTCATCGCTCAGGACGGTGGCAGCGACGTGTTTGTTCACTACAGCGCAATCAACGCAAGCGGTTTCCGTACCCTGACCGAAGGCCAGCAGGTACAGTTCACCGTAACACAGGGCCCGAAAGGCCCGCAGGCGGAAAACGTTACCCCGGTCTAAGGGCCTACGTTCCGTCCTTTGCCCCTCACGGGCATCGGAAAACCAACAAGCCGGCACTCGTGCCGGCTTGTGTCGTCACGGCAGTGCGCTATCACGCACCCGCCGCTTCAGCCTCCTTTTCTTTCCTGGGCATTTCAACACCCACCGCCTGAGCTACCGCAGAAAACAGTGCCTGCAGGGTGGCAGACGTGGTGTCCTCAGCAAGAGCCGCCGCACTGCAATGCATACCGCTTGCGGTCAAGCGAATACAGGCCAGTGCGTTGGCATTAGTGCCCTCACCCAGGGCAAACTCGTCGTAAGCCTCTACCGCGATGGCTACGCCAAAACGCTTCTCCAGCGCCTCTGATACCGCCTCAACAGCGCCCAATCCATGACCATCCAGGCGCACTGGAGAAGCCTCACGGCCCACCGACACCTCGGCGTGAACGCCCTCTTCGTCCCGATGCAGGTCGTAGGAGCGCAGAGCCCAGTCGGCGTGGACTTTCAGATAGCGATCCTCGAACAGGCGGTGAATGGTCAGTGAATCAATCTCGCCGCCGTTGGTTTCCGCTTCTCTCTGAACCACCTTGCTGAACTCGATCTGCAGCCAGCGCGGCAGGCTGATGTTGTAATCCCGCTCCAGCACATAAGCCACACCGCCTTTGCCAGACTGACTGTTGATGCGCACCACTTCCTCATACCGGCGGCCGACATCAAACGGATCGATGGGCAGGTAAGCGACATTCCAGGCCTCCCCTTCCTTGCGGCGCGCCAGGCACTTGCGGATGGCGTCCTGATGGCTGCCGGAGAAGGCGGTGAAGACCAGTTCGCCGGCGTAGGGATGACGCGGGTGAGTGGAAATCTCGGTACAGGCCTCAACCACCTCGGTGATCTCTGCCATGCCTGACAGATCCAGTGTCGGATCAATGCCCTGGGAATAGAGGTTCATGGCCATGGTCACCAGGTCCATGTTGCCGGTGCGCTCGCCGTTACCCATCAGGGTACCCTCGACCCGGTCCGCTCCTGCCATCACCGCCAGTTCGGCGGCGGCCACGGCGCAGCCACGATCGTTGTGGGTGTGCACGCTGATACTGATATGCTCCCGGCGCTTGATGTTGTCGCAGATCCATTCGATCTGGTCGGCGAAGACATTCGGTGTCGCCATTTCAACGGTGGCCGGCAGGTTGATAATCATCGGCTGTCCCTCTTCCGGGCGCCAGACCTCACTCACCGCATCGATCACTTCCGCGGCAAAATCCAGCTCTGTACCGGTAAAACTTTCTGGTGAGTACTGGAAGGTCCACTCGGTTTCCGGGTGACGGGCAGCAATGTCACGAACCAGCTTTGCACCATTGACGGCAATATCCCTGATGCCATCCCGATCCAGGCCAAACACCTGCTCCCGCTGAACCGTGGACGTGGAGTTGTAGACATGGACGATCGCCTTGCGGGCGCCGGCCAGTGCTTCGTAAGTGCGCTCGATCAGTTCAGGACGAGCCTGGGTCAGCACCTGGATCTTCACATCCTCGGGAATGCGGTTTTCTTCAATCAGCTTGCGGCAGAAGTCGAAATCCGGCTGGCTGGCAGCGGGAAAGCCAATCTCGATTTCCTTGAAGCCCAGCTTGACCAGCAACTCGAACATCCGCGTTTTCTGGGCGACAGACATGGGCTTCACCAGCGCCTGGTTGCCATCCCGAAGGTCAACCGCACACCAGGTCGGCGCCTTCTCGATGACCTTGTCCGGCCAGCGACGGTCGGTTTTGGCAACAGGTTTGAACGCAACGTATTTGCGATGATCGAAAGCCATGCGTGTAATTCCTTGCGGTTTCGGGAATGAAATTTTCAGTGTGTACAGGTTAACGCGGTAAAGCTGGTATTTGATTGCGAACTTTGGTGGGAAAGCGTATTTTTTAATCCATAAATTGCCAAATAACAAGGTTCCGTAGAATTTTATGACCGCAAATCAGAAAACCCTCGTCAAAATTGACAAGATGGACCGCCGGATCCTCGAACATATCCAGCAGGATGGCTCCCTGACCAACCAGGAACTGGCAGAAAAAGTCGGGCTGTCACCTTCACCCTGCCTGCGCCGTGTGAGGGCCCTTGAGGATGCCGGTATTATTATCAAAACCGTCACCATTCTGGATCACAAGAAGCTTGGCCTGTCCCTGACGGCAATCATACTGATTGGGATGGACCGGCATACGCCAGAGCGATTCGCGGCTTTTGAAGAGCAGGTGGCCGAATACCCAGAAGTGCAGGAGTGCTACCTGATCACCGGCCAGGACGCCGATTACATGCTCAAGGTGGTGGTACCCGACATGGACCACTACCACCATTTCCTGTTGAACCGTATTACCCGAATTCAGGGGGTCAGCGGGGTACATTCCAGCTTTGCCCTCCGCAGAGTGATCGACAGTACCGCCCTGCCCCTGGGTTATCTTTCCTGATTCAGACTATAAGCTCGCGAACGTAAGCCCGGGCCATGCACTTGAGCTCCTCCACCAGTTGCCGGCCCTGGGCCTCCGGAAGGGTCACTGCCAGCCGCAGCACAGTGCCCGCAGACCGTGGCAGCAGCAGGCTTGCTGTCCAGCGCCGGTCATCCGGAATCTGAGGGCATTCCTCCTTGAGCTTCTCGTCCAGGTCGCGGGCGTTGGTATAGAGCTCTCTCAGGTCCAGCTCCCGGAGTTCCGGCATGGCCTCCACACCGCTCCAGATAGCCGAATAGGCAGGCTCATTGCGGTAAAACTCATAGAACTGATCAATAAGAACGTCCACCGCATCAACCAGACTCAGTTCCAGTAAACGCTCCCTGAGAGCACGCTCCATCTTCTCTACATGCTGTTCTGCGATGGCATGAACGATGGCCGCCTTGTTGGGAAAATACCGATACAGGGAGGCCAGGGACATTCCCGACTGCCGGGCAATGGCTGACATGCTGACAGCCTCGACGCCGGTCTCGTGAAACACGGCGGCGGCGTGGCGTAGGATTGTGTTGACGCGCTCCCGGCTGCGCGCCTGAACCGGCCGGCGCCGCGGGGCCACATCAATAGATTCGTCGGTCATCATCTGTACCTTGTGCAACAGGCTCCGTACAATAATGGCCACTTTACGACAAATAAAGGCTTCGGCGGGCCAACCGCCGCCTGTCCATTAGTCTAACACTTCAGATTTATTACAAACGGAAGACACGATGCGAGCGAGCCGCTACCTGATTGCCACCCAGAAAGAGACCCCCGCCGACGCCGAGATCATCAGCCACCAGTTGATGTTGCGTGCCGGCATGATTCGCAAACTGGCCGCCGGGCTTTACACCTGGTTGCCGATGGGCCTGCGCACCCTGCGCAAGGTTGAGCGGATTGTTCGCGAAGAAATGGACAAGAGTGGTGCTCAGGAAGTATTGATGCCGGCGGTTCAGCCGGCCGAACTCTGGGAAGAATCCGGGCGCTGGACTCAGTACGGCGGCGAATTGCTGCGAATGAAAGACCGCCACGGGCGGGATTTCTGTTTCGGTCCGACCCACGAAGAGGTCATTACCGACCTGATCCGGAACGAGCTGAGCAGCTACAAGGAGCTGCCGGCCAATTTCTACCAGGTACAGACCAAATTCCGGGACGAGCGTCGCCCTCGGTTCGGCGTCATGCGGGCCCGGGAATTCCTTATGAAGGATGCCTACTCCTTCCACCTGAATGCAGAATCCCTGAACGAAACCTATGAGCTGATGCACCGCACCTACTGCGCTATCTTCGACCGGTTCGGCCTGGATTACCGTGCAGTACAGGCGGATTCCGGCGCCATAGGCGGCAACGCTTCCCACGAGTTCCATGTACTCGCATCCTCCGGCGAAGACGACATCGTTTTCAGCACAGAGAGCGATTACGCGGCCAATATCGAGAAAGCTGAGGCGGTAGCGCCCGTCGGAGATCGCCCTGCCCCGGCCGAGGAGATGAAGGAAGTCGCCACGCCGGACCAGAAAACCATCGAGGCCGTATCAGCGTTGCTGGGCATTGATGCCACTCGCACCGTCAAGACTCTGCTGGTGAAGGCCGAAGTGGATGAAGACGGAAACTCCGGCCTGGTTGCACTGGTTCTGCGTGGTGATCATAGCCTTAACGAAATCAAGGCTGAAAACCTGGCCGGCTTAGCCGAGCCTCTGACCATGGCCACCGATGAGGAAATCGAACAGGCTGTCGGGTGCAAGGCCGGTTCTATCGGACCGGTAAAACTCAATGTACCGGTCATTGTCGACCGCAGCGCAGCCCACCTTGCGGACTTTGTCTGCGGCGCCAACCGGGAAGGTTTCCATCTGACCGGTGTGAATTGGGAGAGAGATGTAACGCTTGACCGTGTAGAGGACCTGCGCAACGTTGTCGAGGGTGACATGAGCCCGGACGGCAAGGGCACTCTGGAAATCCGTCGCGGTATTGAAGTCGGCCATATCTTCAAGCTCGGGAACAAGTACAGCACCGCCATGAACGCCACTGTTCTGGATGAAAATGGCAAAACCGTGATCATGGAGATGGGTTGCTATGGCCTGGGCGTTTCCCGGGTTGTTGCTGCAGCTATTGAACAGAACCACGACGACAACGGCATCATCTGGCCAGACGCCATTGCGCCTTTCCAGGTGGCCATCGTCACGCTTAACGCCCACAAGTCTCCCACGGTTGCCGAAGCCGGCGAAAAGCTTTATGAGCAGCTTCGCCAGGCGGGCTACGACGTGCTTCTGGATGACCGCAAAGAGCGCCCGGGCGTGAAGTTCGCCGATATGGAACTGATCGGTATCCCGCACCGGTTCGTGGTATCCGAGCGCGGTCTGGCAGCAGGAACCCTGGAATACAAGGGCCGGCGGGATGCGGAAAAACAGGATGTGCCGGTGGCCGAAGCGCTGCCATTCCTGGTGAATGCCTCGCCCCGAAAAGGACTTTGATCCCCTGCCCACCTCAGGCGGGCGCACCTGACGGCACTTGAGTAACACAGTGCCGTCAGGGATTACCTCTTCCGGAGTCACCAACAATCCCCGGCTCCATTTCCAGCGTGACCCCGAACCGCTCTGCCACCGACCTGCGAATCGTCTCCGCAAGCTCGAGTATGTCGGCTCCGGTGCCGCCAGAATGGTTTATCAGGACCAGTGCCTGCCGGTTATGAACACCCACCCGGGCATTCCGAAACCCCTTCCAGCCACTTTGATCGATCAACCAGGCTGCGGCCAGTTTGACGCCCTGCTCCTGGGGATATCCCACGATATCCGGGTGCCGCTCCCTGAGGGATTCAAAGATAGCGCCATCCACCACCGGATTCTTGAAGAAACTTCCGGCATTCGGAATGATGTCCGGGTCCGGAAGCTTACGGCGCCGAATGGCCATCACGGCCTCCGCCACATGAACTGGGTCCAGAGCGGATTCCGGTGTATCACCAAGATAGTCCTGAAGATCCCGATACCCGAGCACCAATGGCTGTGAGCGAGACAGGCCCAGGCGAATTTCCGTAATCACGTAACGCCCTGGAGTCTGTTTGAACAAACTGTCGCGATAGGCAAACCGGCACTCGGCGTTATTCAGAGGCACCAGCTCGCCAGTCTTGCGATCAAGCGCAGTGACCGACTCCAGACAATCGCATAACTCCACCCCGTAGGCGCCGATATTCTGAACCGGCGCCGCACCGGCTGTTCCGGGAATCAGGGCAAGATTTTCAATGCCCCGATAACCGGCTCTGGCTGCATACAATACGGCTTCGTGCCAGTTCTCACCGGCGCCGAGTACCAAGGTGGCGCGGTGATCCTCAATATGTTCCCAGCGACGTCCGCGTATAGCCAAACAAACCACAAGCCCGGTGAAGTCGCCTGCGAACACCAGATTACTTCCACCACCGAGAATCAGAACCTCATGGTCTTCGGCCGCTGCCCAGTCGAGGGACCGGACCAGCTCGTCCGCGCTGTGCACCTCAACAAAGAAGCGTGCCCTGGCTGGCACATGCAGGGTATTCAGGGCCTCCAGCTCAACGTTTTCCCGGATCTCCGGATGCCGAGTCAAGCCAGACGCCCCCGGATATCAGCCAGCAGCCCCTCACCGGCTTCGTGAATCAGGTCAAGAACCGTTTCAAAGCCTTCGTCGCCGCCATAGTATGGGTCTGGCACTTCCTGATGCTTGGAACTGCCGTATTCCAGAAACAGTGCCGGTCGGGTACCTCCATTCTGATGCCAGACATCCTTGATATCAGCAAGGTTCTGGCGATCCATTACCAGCACATAATCAAAGTTATCCAGGTCCTCGGGGCTGAACTGGCGCGCCCGCAATCCGCTGATATCGATACCCCGACGCCGGGCAGCCTCCTGGGCGCGCGTGTCAGGGCTCTTGCCAATATGCCAGTGGCCGGTGCCACAGGAGTCGATGTGAACCTGATCCGCGAGGCCAGCCTGCTCCACCAGGGAACGAAATACACCTTCGGCACTGGGCGAGCGACAGATGTTGCCCAGACAAACGAAAAGTACCTTTACCGGTTCAGCCATTGTCGATATCTCTCCTTTCCAGCCAGTTGCGGACCCGTTGCAGATCAGCTTCGGTGTCAATACCACCCGGCGGGTTCACAGCAGCCACATCCACGTGGATCCGGGCGCCGTTGTAGAGCGCCCGCAACTGTTCCAGTGATTCGGTAACCTCTGTGGGGGCAGGCGCCCAGCTGACAAACTGTCCAAGCACAGAGGCGCGGTAACCGTAGATACCAATATGCCGGAAATACCCGATATTGTGAGGCAAGGATATGTCGACGCCGGTAAGCGGCGTGCCCTCCTGCCACTGGTCCCTTGCCCACGGAATCGGTGCCCGGCTGAAGTAATGCGCCATCCCCTTGTGATCAAACACCACTTTAACCACATTGGGGTTAAAGACCTGTTCAGGGTCATGGATTCGCTCGCACAGGGTGGCAATGGCGGCTTCCGGATACAGCTCCAGGTTGTCGGCCACCTGATTGATCAGTTCCGGCGGAATCAGGGGCTCGTCACCCTGCACGTTGACCACCCGGTGGTCGGCCTCGAACCCAAGCGCCCTTGCAACCTCCTCGAGTCGGTCGGTGCCACTGGCATGATTCGGGGATGTCATCACCACCTCGGCACCAAAGCTTTCGCACGCAGTTCGGATTCGGTCGTCGTCGGTGGCCACAACCACCCGATCTGCCCGGCTTTCCGCAGCACGCTCGCAGACGTGCTGGATCATGGGCTTTCCGGCAATTTCCGCTAGCGGCTTGCCTGGCAGGCGACTGGAGGCATAGCGGGCCGGGATCACAACGGTAAAAGACATGAGGTAACTACCCTGATGGACTTGGGTTCAGCGCTTGTGCAGACGCTCATCGGTGGACAGGGTCCTGGCCTCTGTGGCCAACATCACAGGAATGCCCTCGCGGATCGGGAACGCCATGGCGTCCTGATAACAGACCAGCTCGGTTCTGTCCTCATTGAGTTTCAGATCGCCCTTGCAGACCGGACAGGCCAGCATCGCCAACAGTTTCTTATCCATGTTTCTTACTCACTTGATATCACGAAGTTAACGGCTCGGCACACTGGCGAACCCGGGCCAGAAAGGCATCTCGGAACTGCTCCGGCAATCTGGCCTCAACCACCAGGCTCCAGGCATTGTCGGGCGCGAAATCCCGGCATTTCACCGCGTCCTTTGCCGTCATTACAATCAATTCATCGGCATCGGTTGTCAGATCCTCTGGACGGAACCGGTGATGATCCGGAAAAGCCCTCTCGGTGACAACCGCGCCCAGCGCCCTGAGTGTATCGAAAAACCGGGCCGGATTGCCGATCCCGGCCACCGCCGTCACAGCCTTCCCGTTGAGATCTCCGACAGGCCTGGACGCCCCGGATTTCAGGTGAACCAGGCTAGCGGGTTCCAGTACCATGGAATAGATGGCCGGGTGGTCGACGCCGGCAAAATTCTCAAGCGCCTGCTCCGAGATTTCCTTACCATTTACGATAACAAAATCCACAGAAGCGAGCCGCGAAACCGGCTCTCGCAGGGGACCGACCGGAATCAGGGCGCCGTTCCCGATGCCCCGCTGCCCATCAAATACCGATAGTTCGAGATCCCTGGGCAATTTGTAATGCTGCAGACCGTCGTCACAGATCAGCAAATCACCAAGGTTATTCTCGAGAGCATAATCGGCGGCGCGTCGACGCCGGGGATCAACAACCACCGGACAACCGGTGCTGAGTGCCAGCATCACCGGCTCGTCACCGGCTTCTTCGGGGCTGGTATGTGCTGCGACCTCCAGCGGGTATTGGCCGGCGTCACCGCCATACCCCCTGCTAAGGATGACCGGTCGCCAACCAGCAGATGCCAGCTCAGAGACCAGCCATGCGGTAAGCGGTGACTTCCCGGTTCCACCAGCGGTGATATTGCCAACCACAATCACCGGAACCGGAAGCGAGGCATCCCTTGCGTCCCAGGCCGAACGGCGACGGGCCTCTGCGATGCTTCGGTACAACCAGGACAACGGTGCCAGAAAGCCCAGGGGCCGTTTACTGCCATACCAGAGACGTTCAACCAGCGAGCTTATGGCGGATTGCACCGCGCTCATGGCTGCTCGCTGAACTGCATCTGATGCAACTGGGCGTATGCCCCGCCAGCAGCAAGAAGTTCGTCGTGGCGACCGGACTCTGCGATTCGTCCGTTTTCCATCACCAGAATCCTGTCGGCTTTCTCGATGGTGGAAAGGCGATGCGCGATGACCAGTGTGGTACGGCCCTGCATCACCGTTTCCAGCGCCTCCTGGATGTGCCGTTCAGATTCGGTATCCAGCGCCGATGTGGCCTCATCAAGGATCAGGATTGGGGCATTCTTGAGCAATGCCCGGGCGATGGCCAGCCTCTGCCGTTGCCCACCCGAGAGCATCACA
Source organism: Marinobacter maroccanus (assembly GCF_002933275.1). GTDB lineage: Bacteria > Pseudomonadota > Gammaproteobacteria > Pseudomonadales > Oleiphilaceae > Marinobacter > Marinobacter maroccanus. The sequence continues at coordinate 99,426 of NZ_PSSX01000005.1, read as the reverse complement.
CCGTTATCACCGATCATGGTGTCCAGCCCCTCGGGCATACGGTCAATAAATTCGAGCGCATGCGCCTTGGCGGCGGCCTCACGGATTTCTTCGCGAGTACAATTCCGGAGCGCTCCGTAAGCGATGTTGGCGGCGATACTGTCGTTGAAAAGCACCACATTCTGGTTCACCAGCGCAATCTGGGAGCGCAGCCCTTTAAGGGAGAACTCTTTCAACGAATGACCATCGATGCGGATATCGCCGCCAGTATATTCATAGAATCGTGGAATGAGACTCACCAGGGTGGACTTTCCGCTTCCTGAACGGCCGACAAGCGCCACACTCTGACCGGCAGGAATACTGAAGGAAATACCCTCGAGGACATTGTCGAGCTGGTCCCGGTACCGGAAGGACACCTCATCAAACTCGATGTCGCCCTCAACTCGATCCGGAGAGTAGGTACCCGGATCCTGCTCCGGGGTTTCATCAATGGTTTCAAAAACATCGTAGGCTGCTGCAACACCTTTCTGGATCTTGGCATGAACCGAGGTGACTTGGCGGATCGGCTTTGCCATGGTGGTTGCAGCGGTGATAAAGGCAACCAGTTGCCCCGTGCTCATTTCGCCACGGATTTCCGGCGCGAGCATCATCCAGACCAGACCGGCAATGGCGATGGCCACCAGTACCTGGATGACCGGAACACTGATGGCCTGAGTGGATGCCATCTTCAGACTTTGCTTGAGGTTTTTATTATTAACCTCTTGAAAACGATCGCGTTCATAATCCTCACCACCAAAGGTCCGAACAACGCGATAGCCGGTAATCGACTCTGAGGCCACATGGGTTATGTCGCCCATGGAGCCCTGAATTCGCTGACTGATCTTGCGGAAGCGTTTGCTGGCGTAACTGACGACGGCCGCAATGAGGGGCCCCACCGCCAGGAAAATCAGCGTGAGTTTCCAATTGGTGTAGAACATGTAACCCAGCAGACCGATGATGGTCAGCCCTTCACGGAGCGTGATGGTCACTGCGTTAGTGGTGGCCTCCGCCACCTGCTCAACGTTGAAGGTGAGCTTGGAGACCAGGCGTCCGGCTGCGTTGTCATCAAAATACCGGGAGGGCAGTGTCATCAGGCGATCGAATACATCATTGCGCAAGGCATTAATGACCTGGCGACCAACATAGCTGATGAAATACTGGCTCAGGAATGTACCCAGGCCCCGGAATGCAAACACACCTACAATGACCAGGGTGAGCATCAGGCGGTTCTGCTCCGTGGGGTTTTCGATGGCCGCGATGACGTATTCCATGGCCGCCGCCATACCGGTCGATGCGGCGGCATAGATGATGTTGCCAAGTACCGCCAGGGAGAAGGCCAGCAGGAAGGGCTTCACATAAGCGAGCAGGCGTTTGTAGGTTTCCCAACTGCCCGCTGGCAAACCGGCCGAAGGATCAGGCAAAGGCTCGGTTACCTTCACTGGTTCTCAGCCTCCCGCTCGGTAGTAATGCTGAGCTTGGCAAATCCAAGACGTCCGGCAACGTCCATGGCACGAACCACGAACTCGTGGGGGGTACGGGCGTCAGCAGTAATGATGAAAGGAAGCGAATTGTTGCCTTCCGCAAGCTCGCGCACACCCCGTTCAAGCGTTTCCCGCCGGTTATTGACCAATGTCCGGTCATTCAGGATGTACTGCCCCTCGGCATTGATCACCACATCGATCTGCTGCACTTCCGATGCCGGCGCGGGCTCGCCACTGGCCTCGGGAAGCTCGACCTGCAGATGGCTTTCCCGGGTAAAGGTTGTGGAAACCATAAAGAAAATCAGCAGCAGGAACACCACGTCGATCAGTGGTGTCAGGTCAACCCCGACTTCCTGGCTTCTCTGGCGCTTGAACTTCACGGCGTTCAGGCTCCTTCCACGTCGATTTCGCGGTCTCCGTGTACTACCTCAACCAGCTTGATGGCTTCCTGCTCCATGCCTACGACCAGCTCATCCACCCGGCGGATAAAGTAGCGGTGGCAGATCAAAGCCGGGATAGCAACGCTCAAACCAGCGGCGGTAGTGATCAGCGCTTCGGAGATGCCGCCAGCCAGATTGCCCGCGTTGCCGACCCCGGCCAGCTGGATCTCGGCAAAAACCTTGATCATCCCGATAACGGTGCCCAGCAGACCCAGCAGAGGAGTGATGGTCGCTACGGTACCCAGTGGGTTCAGGAATCGCTCCAGATCGTGGATAACCTGGCTCGCCTCGTGCTCGATGCTCTCTTTCATGATTTCGCGGCCGTGCTTCGCGTTAAGCAGGCCACCGGCCAGAATCCGGCCCAGGGGTGAGGAACCCTGCAGGGCTTTCAGCTTCCGGCCATTGAGTTCTTTTTTCTTGATCCAGCGCCATAACTCGTTAATGGTCTGGGGAGGCGCTACCCTGGAGGCACGAAGGGTCCAGATACGCTCCAGAATGATGGCCAGCGCCAGAATGGAACAGGCAACAATTGGCACCATCAGAATGCCACCGGCTTTCAACAGCTCGAACACGCTTGGTCTCCCTCATTGTTTGCAAGCCGCGCTACTTTAGCATAGCTACCGGTGGAGGCCACACCTGCAATGTCACGGTATTTTACATTGATCACGGGCAAGCCCCGGACCGCCAATCCAGAATGGCGACCCATGGCGCATTTCCTTTAACGCCAACCGGTTATCCTCAATGGTCATCAAGATGCTGCCGGAACAGGCTGTATTCAGCGAGACTGCTCCGATCCCGGCATAGCGGGCGGTTACCGTCGGATGAGGATGGCCATACCGGTGGCGATAGCCGGCAGTATAGATCACCTGATCCGGTTTCAACGTCCTTACCCAGGCTTCGGAGGATGACGTTTTACTGCCGTGGTGGGGCGCGACAAGCACTCGGGTAACCGGCGCCTGAAGATCCTCTCGATCAGCGAGGTAAGCCAGATACCGGGCTTCCATGCGGTCGGTGATATCCCCCGGCAGGAGCCATTCTGTGCCTGATTCGGGGTGGTATATCCGCAGTACACAGGACGCATCGTTACCTTCTGTCGCCCCTTCCCCCTGCCAGAATTCCAGAATCAGGCTGCCGAGCCTTCGGGAAGATCGTTTGCAGCTCCAAACCGGCAGATCGGCAACCTGCTCTCTGACCGCTACCGGCTCGCCGGCGATGACTTGTCCGACTTCAATCTGCCGGGTCAGTTCAGATACACCCCCGGAATGATCACTGTCTGCGTGACTGATCACCAGGGTATCGATCCGCCTGATGCCCTCAGCCTTCAGATTGGGCAGGAGGGTCGATTCAACAGCCGAGAATACACCCGGAACGGCAGGGCCTGTGTCGTAAACCAATACCTCATGCCCGTGACGAACCAGAACCGACAGGCCCTGGCCAACATCCCAGACCCGTATTTCCGGCGCGTTCAGATGAGGGTTTTTCACCGAAGTCGGGCCCGGATACATCAGCCACGACACAGCCAACAGAGCGGCAACAAGGCGAAATCTGGCAAACGGCATGAATACCAGCGTCACAGTCAGCAACGCCCAACCCACGACCTCTGGAACACTGGCTTCATTGCCCGGCGCCTGCCACTCCGCGAACCATGTCAGCAGGTACCAGAGCACGCCCAGTGTCCAATCGAATAGTGGCACAAACAGCTGGGAGGCACCGGGAACAACGGCCGTCATCAATCCGCCCGTGACCAGCACCGGCATGACCACGAGGGATACCCAGGGAATCGCTGCCAGATTGGCCAACAGACCAACCAGGGGCTGTCCTTGCCCAAATATTTCCAGGATCGGCCATAAACCGCCGAATACAGCGAGCTGCGCAACGACGAGCCCGGTCAACGATCCGGTTCCCGCTATCCGCGCCGAGAACACAGCAATCAGCACAGCGACAGCCGTGAACGACAGCCAGAACCCCTGATCCAGGGGCGCAAAAGGATCCAGCAAAAGAACAGCCACCAGTGCAGCCAGGAAGGCCTGCCAAACCGGCGCCTGACGACTCATAAGAATCAGCCATCCGCCTGCAACCACCATTATCAGGGCGCGACGGGTCGGCACGGTAAAGCCGGCCGCCAGAGCATAAACCAGGCAACAACTCAGAACCGACGTAAAGACAATCCAACGTCTGGCCTCATCACTGACCCTTCGCGCTGGCAGCGCCAGCAACAGTCGCCTGCACAAAAAGCCAGCACCCAGAGCAACCAGCCCCAGATGCAGACCCGAAATCGCGACCAGGTGGATGGTGCCGGTCGCCTTGAGTACATCCCAGTGCTTCTGTTCCATATGGCCGCGATGGCCAATTAAAAGCGAAGAAACCAGCGGAAAATGCCTGGCATCGCCAAACTGCTCCGTGGTCCAGGTTTTAAGTGAAAGATGGACACTCCGATACTGGCAGTGCAGCGAACACCTTACGGTCGGGTCGACCTGAACACTACGGACGCTTCCGGTGGCACGGTACCCCTTTCGAAAGAGCCAGTCCTCGTAGCGGAAGCCTGCAGGGTTGAGGCTGCCATGGGGGCGTTTGAGAACGACTTCCAGCCGCAGGCGGGCCCCGGGAAGTTGTTCATTCCCGTGACCATACCAGGACAATCGGAGCAGGCCCGGCATCCTTGCTTCCTGCCCGGTTTCGATGGGAAGGTTGTGCCACTGGGTGATACAGAAACTGAAACGTAAACTGTTGAAGCTTCCGGTCGAAGGAATGTCGCACAGGTATCCCGATACCGAGAGGCGTTCTCTCTCAAGACTGGCCGGAAGAACGGTCGAAAGCCGGTCGCTGGCATGCCAGGAAACCCAGAACAGTCCGGAAGCAAGGCCAAGACCGAATACAGTTATCCGGGAGGCAACGGGCGATAAAGAATAGGACAGGGCAATTACAAGCAGCGATATCGCGGCGACCAACCACTCGGGAGGTGGCAGTATCGACAACCAATACAGTAAGATAACGCCACAAGAGAAGGCGATCACGCCCACTACTGCGGAACCGGACTTGCCAGAAGAGCATGCCGGGCGGTTGATACTTCCGGACAATCCTTGTCCTCCTGTATGTCACAAACACCGGCAATATCCGATGAGCCGGTATATTAACTCCGTTTAGAGGCAGAACTTCCAATGCCGAAGAAGTTCATGAAACGCTATCTGCCCTCACCAGAGAAGGTGCAAGCGATGCAGTCGCTAAGCTTTCTGGGCGATATTCTTCATGAACCCAACCTATGGCACATCAACCGTCACAGTGTCGCCAGGGCATTTCTGGTCGGCATCTGGTTCTGCTTTATTCCCATGCCCTTCCAGATGCTTGCGGCAGCCTTCTTCGCCATCTGGTTCAATGCCAATCTGCCGCTTTCGGTGGTTCTGGTCTGGATCAGCAACCCGGTGACCATGCCGCCGATGTTCTATTTCAACTATAAAATCGGGGCCTGGGCCCTGGACCGTCCGGTACTCAGCTTTGAGTTTGAACTGTCCTGGTCCTGGATCAGCGAGCGGCTGCTGGATATTGGCATCCCCCTCTACCTCGGTTCCCTGATGGTCGCAACCATTTCAGCCTGCCTTGCCTATTTGACCATCCAGTATCTCTGGCGCCGGAAAATCCGCTCAGACTGGCAGGTGCGGCGCACCGCACGACTCAGACGCCGTCGGGCGGCTGATCAGACTTCCTGAATCAAACGGCCCTGCTCAAGCCGCATGACCCGCCCGAGGCTTCGGGCCATTTTCATATCATGGGTGACCATGACAAAGGCAATGCCCAACTGATCCCTGAGGGATTCGATCAGTGCCTGGACTCCCTCGCCGGTATGTTCATCCAGGTTCCCGGTCGGTTCATCCATCAGTACGCAGTCCGGCTCATTGACCAAGGCACGGGCAATAGCAACCCGTTGGCGTTCACCGCCGGACAACTCGCCGGGCTTGTGATCCAGCCGTTCGGCAAGGCCAACCCGCTCCAGCAAGCTGCTTGCCTTGTCTCGCGATTTCGATACTGTCATGCCACCCAATGCACAGGGCATCATGACGTTCTCAAGCGCCGTAAATTCCGGTAACAGGTGATGAAACTGATAGACGAAGCCCAGATGGGCGTTGCGAAACCGGGCACGCCGGGCTTCGGAGAGCCGATGAATGTCCTCACCACAGATCGAGATCTGGCCGGACGACGGCTTGTCGAGCCCACCCAGCAGATTCAGCAACGTTGTCTTCCCCGCGCCGCTGCTGCCAACGATGGCAACGGTCTCGCCCTGGGCAACTTCCAGTGAAATATCTGAAAAAATGGTCAGCTTTCCGGGACCCTCATTGTAGGTCCGGGTCACCTGACGACAGTCAATCACCAGGGCAGATTGCGCCATAGCGGAATGTTCCTTACTCATAGCGAAGCGCCTCCGCCGGATCCACCCTCGAGGCCCGCCAGGCCGGGTATATGGTTGCCAACAAGCTCATGGCAAGGCCGGCGCCACTGATTATAAAAACGTCCTGCCATTGCAACTGGGATGGCAGGTAGCTGATAAAGTAGACGTCGGCGCTCAGGAACTGGTGCCCTAGCGCTCCCTCCAGCCAGGAGATAAAGGCGCTGATGTTGAGTGCTCCGAAGACACCCAGCGCCGTGCCGACGATGGTTCCGAAGATACCAATAACCGCTCCCTGAACGATAAAGATGCGCATGATCCGGCCCGGCGTCGCTCCCATGGTTCTCAGGATCGCGATGTCACCGGTTTTATCAGTGACCACCATTACGAGGGTGGAGACGATATTGAAGGCCGCCACGGCGACGATAAACATCAGAAGCAGGCCGATCATGGTTTTCTCCATCCGAATGGCCTGGAACAGATTGCCATGGGTGCGGGTCCAGTCGGATACGTAGTATCGGCCTCCCAGGGCCTCAGCGGCCTGCTGCGACACCTTGGGTGCTGCGAACAGGTCATCCACCAGCAGCCGGACGCCTTCGGCCTTGCCCCCGGTTCGCATGAGTTTGGCGGCATCATCCATGTGAATCAGGGTGTAGTTGCCATCCAGTTCGGCCCCGACACTGAAAACTCCCCTGACCGTAAAACGCTTGAGCCTTGGCAGCACACCTGCTGGCGTCACCGAGGCTTCCGGCAGCACCACGGTCACTTTGTCACCCACCTGAAGACGCAGACTGGCCGCCATCAAGCGGCCGATGATGATGCCAAACTCGCCGGAGACCAGATCATCTAGCCCACCTTCGATCATATGATTCTCAATGATGGACACCGAGCGCTCTTCTTCCGGCAGAATACCGTTGAGCATAACGCCACGAACATTCCCGCCACCGGTGACCATCCCCTGCCCCTGAATGAATGGAGCCGCAGCCAGCACCCGGGGATGTTCCTGTACCCGTGCATCAACGGACTGCCAATCATCCAGTGGGCCTGCGCCCTGTATGGTGGCATGGGGCACCATGCCGAGAATTCGCTGCTTGAGCTCCCGGTCAAAGCCGTTCATGACGGACAGCACGATGATCAGCACCGCCACACCCAGCATCAGCCCGATCATCGAGGTCAGGGAGATAAAGGATATAAAGTGATTGCGGCGCTTGGCGGCTGTGTATCGTAAGCCAATGTAAAATGATAAGGGTCTGAACATGAAGAGGTGCCTGTTGCTACCTTCAGGTCTGTCGTGGTCTGGTTTTCCCGAGTACCTTCTACCTTCCAGCACGGAGGGAAACTGCTAAACTGTTCTGTACCAATAAAAATTCAGCTTTCCGGAGCCGCGATGCAGTCGTCCGACATCCCAAACGAACCGGCGGACTATTCACCCGAACGCCGGGACTTTTACCGCATTGAAGACCGGATCGGCCTGGAGATCCGCAAGCTGGCCCCCGACACCCCACTGGACGGGGATACCTTCGATGGTGACCACCTTGAAAGCCTGAAAGCTGAATTCAGGCGGTTGGACCAGGACGTAAAATCCCAGCTTGCCAGCCTTGCCGAGAGAGACCGGCTGCTTACCGGGCTGATCAAATCCCTGAACGGCAAGCTGGACACGCTTGCGCGCATTATGGCCTTTGAGCAAAATCCGTTGCAACCTGAGGACTGGCAGGAGGTGACCCTGAGCGAGGGCGGCCTGTCTTTTTCCAGTAGCACCCCGGCCTGGCAACCCGGAGACCGGCTTGCTGTCCGAATGACCCTGCCACCCGAACTTTTTCAGCCCCAGGCGATCGCCCGTGTTCTCGAGGTACACCCCGATTCCTCAGGCGGAGCAAGGGTCCACACCGAATTTGCCCGGATTGATGACGGTGATCGTCAACAAATCGCACGGCATGTGATGCGTTGGCAGATTCGACAGCGTCAAAAAGAGTAGACTGGGGAAAAACGGGTGACTTTTGCTAATCTTTTTCGGATATTACGCTTTATCCATGTCCTTCTGAGGACGCCAGTTTTCATGGAGACCCATCAATGAGAAAACAATCTACCCTGTTCGGTGCACTGGCAGTGACTGCCACACTCGCCTTTTTCCCGATGACGTCCGCGGTAGCTGAAGAAATCCGCGTGCCGGTTGGTACCCAGGCCGATCGCGATCAGGCCAGCTTTCCGGGCTCCGGCATGAGCCAGTCCTCCGTCCGTGCATCCTGGGGCGCGCCCATGGAGATTCACGGCCCGGTAGGCCAGCCACCGATCACCCAATGGCATTACCAGAGCTTTGTCGTGTATTTCGAAGGCGATCGGGTTATCCATACCGTTCTCAAGCATAATCGCTGAAGGCCCGAGGGGCCTTTCCAGGTCGGAAATCCCCTTCTCATGTCCTGACGTTCAACCAATCGTTGGTTAGAATGGCGTCTTTTATGATTCAAGGTGACGTAGTGACAACCAAACGAGTGTTGCCCGCGGAATGGGCGCCCCAAAGCGCTGTAATGCTGACCTGGCCCCATCCGGGAACCGACTGGGCAGACCTGATGAATGAGGTGGAGCCGGTCTTCGAGAACATTGCGAAAGCCATTCTCCGATACGAACATGTGGTTATCAGTTGCGAACACGTCACCCGTCTGCAGGAACTCGAACGTGACCTGAACCGCTACGCCGAGCAAAACAGCTTCCCGGGCCGCGTGAAGGCGGTTCCCGCGCCTGCAAACGATACCTGGGCAAGGGACCATGGCCCGATCACTATCCTGACTGACGACAGACCCACACTGCTGGATTTCCGTTTCAACGCCTGGGGCGGAAAGTTTCCCTCGGAAAAAGACGACGCATTGAACAACCACCTGTTTAATGCCGGTGTATTCGGCACAACCATGACACAGCAGGTGGACTTCGTACTGGAGGGCGGCTCCTTTGAATCGGATGGTCAGGGCACTTTTCTGACCACCTCTGAATGTCTGCTGACGCCGACCCGAAACCCGGCCATGGATCGCACAGCCATTGAGCAACTGCTTTCAGAGGTACTGGGCGTGTGCCGGATTCTCTGGCTCAACCATGGCTACCTGGCCGGAGACGACACCGACAGCCACATTGATACTCTGGCCCGATTCTGCGCGCCGGATCATATCTGTTATGTGGCCTGTCCCGACGTGGCCGATGAACACTACAGTGCTCTTGCGGCCATGGAAGAAGAGCTCCAGGAATTCCGTCAGGCCGACGGCTCCCCCTACAAACTGACGCCTCTGCCCTGGCCCGACGCCATTTATGACGAGGACGGCGAGCGCCTGCCGGCTACCTATGCAAACTTTCTGATCATCAACGATGCGGTGTTGCTGCCGGTGTACGACGTACCGCAGGATGAAGACGCCATCACTGTCATGAAAGAGATTTTCCCGAGCAGGGAGATAGTGCCGATTGATTGCCGGCCCTTGATTCGCCAGCATGGCAGCCTTCACTGTGTGACCATGCAAATCCCCGCCGGAGTAGTCAGTTGATGAGCAGCGAATCGCGCAAGAACCAGATCAATGTTGCCGCCATCCAGCAGGCCTGCAGCAGTGATAAAGCGGCCAGCCTCGCCGTCACTGAGAAACTGGTCCGCGAAGCCGCGGCCAATGGTGCAGACCTGGTTATTCTCCAGGAACTCCACGCCACCCTGTACTTCTGCCAGACCGAAGACACTGCGGTTTTCGAGATGGCCGAACCGATTCCCGGCCCCACCAGCCAGCGTTTATCCGATCTGGCCCGCGAACTGGGCATCGTTCTGGTTGGGTCTATTTTCGAACGTCGCATGAACGGTGTTTACCACAACACCGCGGTAGTGTTTGACAGAGACGGCTCCATGGCAGGCCTGTACCGGAAAATGCACATTCCGGACGACCCGGGTTTCTACGAGAAATTCTACTTTACGCCCGGCGACGCCCAGTTCAATGATGGCCGCAGCGGCTTCACGCCCATTGATACATCCGTTGGCAGGCTTGGCGTGCTGGTGTGCTGGGACCAGTGGTATCCAGAAGCTGCCCGGTTGATGGCCCTGGCCGGCGCGGAGATCCTCATATACCCCACCGCCATCGGTTGGGATGTAACGGATGACCCCGATGAACAGGCTCGTCAGCTGGACGCCTGGGTCACCGTGCAGCGGGGCCATGCGGTTGCCAACAACCTGCTGGTGGTGGCTCCGAACCGGGTAGGCACCGAACCCGACCCCTCCGGACACAGCGACGGCATTCGCTTCTGGGGCAACAGTTTTATCTGCGGCCCACAGGGTGAATTTCTGGCCCGGGGCGATGACAGCTCCGAGTGTATTCTGGCGGTAACCCTTGATCGCACCCGCAGTGAATCGGTTCGCCGTATCTGGCCGTATTTGAGAGACCGCCGTATAGACGCCTACGGTGACATCCTCAAACGCGTAAGGGACTGAGCCCGGAATGAAGAAACTGGTCGATACCGTAGTCAGTGAACTGAACCAGATACTCCTGGGCAAAGACCAACAGGTACGCCTTGCCTTGTGCGGCCTACTGGCCCGGGGCCACCTGCTGATCGAAGACATCCCCGGCATGGGCAAGACCACCCTCTCCCATGCCCTGGCCAAGGTCATGGGTCTGAGTTACCAGCGTATCCAGTTCACAAACGACCTGCTTCCGGCGGATGTGCTTGGTTATTCCATGTACGACAAACAGGCCGGCAGCCTGGTCTTTCATCCGGGCCCGATTTTCGCCCAGGTGGTGCTGGCTGATGAAATCAACCGGGCATCACCTCGCACCCAGAGCGCACTGCTTGAAGCCATGGAAGAACGGCAAGTGTCCATTGAGGGCGAGACCCGGCCACTGCCTCACCCGTTTTTTGTGATTGCGACACAAAACCCCATTGAACAGGGCGGCACCTACCCCCTGCCCGAGTCCCAACTGGACCGGTTCCTCATGCGCCTGCGCCTGGGTTACCCGGACCCGAGAGCTGAACGGGAACTGCTCGAGGGTGAAGACCGTCGTGCCATGACCGAAAAACTCCCCAAACTACTCTCCCAGGCCGACCTGAAAACTCTGCAGGAAGGCGTCACGCGGATAACCGCCAGCCCGGCTCTTCTGGATTACGTTCAACGGTTGCTGGAACAGAGTCGGACAATGCCCGGGCTTCTGTACGGGCTTTCGCCCCGGGCGGGACTGGGTCTGGTACGGGCCGCCAAGGCCTGGGCCCTGATGGAGGGGCGTCATCACGTACTGCCGGATGACATCCAGGCGGTCTTTCCCGCCGTGGCGGCCCACCGCCTTGAACAGGGCGAGTCCGGCAAAAGCGCTGAAAGGGTTCGTCAGCTGTTGGCAACCGTTTCTGTGCTTGAGTAAATAGCAAGGTTTTATAAGCGGAATTGGCCAAAACGAATGGCAGACCGCGCCTTTCATGTTAGCCTTTGCCCCTTTCCCCGAATCGTCTGGCCCTGAAACCGGGCCCGGCAACGTACGGCTTTTTCAGTGAGAGAATTCCCAATGAGCGACACCAAACATTCCCGACTGATCATCCTCGGTTCCGGCCCCGCAGGTTACACCGCTGCTGTCTACGCAGCCCGCGCCAACCTGAACCCGACCCTGATTACCGGTATTGAAGTCGGCGGCCAGCTCACCACCACCACCGACGTCGACAACTGGCCCGGCGACAACGACGGCGTTCAGGGCCCGGAGCTCATGCAGCGCATGCTCGCACACGCCGAACGCTTCGAAACCAGCATCGTCTACGACACCATCAACGAAGCTGACCTGCATAACCGCCCCTTCCGGCTCAAGGGCGATGGCGGTGAATACACCTGCGACGCCCTGATCATCGCCACCGGCGCCTCCGCCATGTACCTGGGCCTGGAATCGGAAGAAAAATTCAAAGGCCAGGGCGTCTCCGCCTGCGCCACCTGCGACGGCTTCTTCTACAAGAAACAGAAAGTCGCCGTTATCGGCGGCGGCAACACCGCCGTTGAAGAGGCCCTGTACCTCTCCAACATCGCCGACGAAGTCACCCTGGTACACCGCCGCGACAGCCTGCGCGCCGAGAAAATCCTCCAGGACAAACTGTTTGAAAAAGCCGAAAACGGCAACGTCAACATCGTCTGGGACCACACCCTCGACGAAGTCCTCGGCGATGGCACCGGCGTAACCGGCATGCGCATCAAGAGCACCAAAGACGGCTCCACGCAGGAGATGGACCTGGCCGGCGTATTCATCGCCATCGGCCACAAGCCCAACACCGACCTATTCCAGGGCCAGCTGGACATGGAAAACGGCTACATCCGCATCCGCTCCGGCCTCGGAGGCATGGCCACCCAGAGCAGCATCGCCGGCGTCTTCGCCGCCGGCGACGTAGCCGACCACGTCTACCGCCAGGCCGTCACCTCCGCCGGCTTCGGCTGCATGGCCGCCCTGGATGCGGAAAAGTTTCTGGATCAACAGGATTGATCTAGTCTTTTAGAAGGCCCTGCGGAAACTGATCGAGGCCGGGAGGACCAGTCCTCTAAAACTGTGTGGAGCCAGGGATGGCGGAGCCAAGCCTACAGGGATGTATTTACGGCGTGTTTTAGAAGACTGGTCCTCCCGGGCGCGACTCCGAGGCCCGTTAGCAACAAGATCAACGCGAACTAGGCAGTAAAAACCGGAGAAGGATGACCTCACTACCCTGGCTAGACCCGGACCAACTCTGGTTCCCCCCCGCCAACGAAGCCCTGGACGACCCGGATGGCCTCCTTGCCCTCGGCGGGGACCTGTCCACCGAACGACTCATCCTCGCCTACCGGAACGGCATCTTCCCCTGGTACAGCGACGACCAGCCCATCCTGTGGTGGTCACCGAACCCCAGATGCGTCCTTTTTCCGAACGAAATCCACGTATCACGAAGCCTGCGCCGCACCCTGAACCAGCAACGCTTCCAGGTAACCGCAGACAGACACTTCGGACGGATTATCCGCCTGTGCGCCTCAACCCGGGCTGAAGGCACCTGGATTACCGAAGAGATGATTGCCAGCTACTCAGAACTCCACCGAATGGGCGTGGCTCACTCCATCGAAATCTGGAACCGCCGCGGCGAGCTGGCCGGTGGCATGTACGGACTGGCCATTGGTCGGTGCTTCTTCGGTGAATCCATGTTTTCCCTGGAAACCAACGCCTCCAAGGTTCTGATGATCCACCTGGCGCACCAGCTACAGCTCTGGGGTTACCGGATCATGGATTGCCAGGTGGAAAGCCGGCACCTTTTAACCATGGGCGCACGAACTATTCCCCGGGAAGAGTTTTTATCTATACTCAGGATGAGCATCGACCAGAAACCGGATCAGACCGACTGGACCTTCCAATGGCGTTGGCCCGGGCCGGAGGAGTGAATGAGCAATCTCAGAACCCTGGTGTTCTTCGCGACGCCGCCCCATGATTGCAGCTACCTGCCAGACCGCGAGGCAACCACCATGTTTGTGGATCCGCGGGCCCATGTCGATAAGAAACTCTACAGCCAACTCACCGCTCTTGGTTTCCGCCGCAGTGGTTCGCATTATTACCGACCCCACTGCGAACAGTGCAACGCCTGCATACCGGTTCGATTAAAAGTCGATGATTTCAATCCGGACAGAAGCCAGCGACGGGTGCTCAAGAAAAACACCGACCTGAAGTGCACCATGGTGCCGGCCACCTTCGCGGAAAGGTACTATCAGCTCTACGCCAACTACATTGAGCAACGGCACCAGGATGGCGATATGTACCCGCCCACCCGGGAACAGTTCACGTCGTTCCTGGTGGAAGGGGCAACCGACTCCTGGTTCCTGGAAATCCACAAGGATGAGCGGCTGGTGGGACTGGCGGCCGTGGACCTGCTGGACGACGGACTCTCGGCCATCTACACCGTTTTCGAACCGGATCTCGAAGACAGGAGCCTGGGCACCTACGCGATTCTCTGGCAAATTGAGGAGGCGCGCCGCAGAGGACTGCCCCATCTCTATCTCGGTTACTGGATCAAGCAGTGCAGGAAAATGAACTACAAAACCCGCTTTCGCCCGATTGAGGCGCTTCGAGACGGGCACTGGCGTGAACTGGACCCAGGCTAACTTTGCCAAACGCCGACAAATCAGGCAGAATTGCGCAATTTAAAATTACGAGAAGCATATCCAAACGAGGTTTCTACTGAATGCCGAAATCAGATGCCATTGAAATGGAAGGCGTTATTATCGACACCCTTCCAAACACCATGTTCCGCGTTGAGCTTAGCAACGGCCATGTTGTGACAGCTCATATCTCCGGCAAGATGCGCAAGAACTACATCCGCATCCTGACAGGTGACAAGGTCAAGGTTGAGTTGACTCCCTACGACCTGAGCAAGGGCCGTATCGTATACCGCGCCCGTTAATGCTCCCGTGACATCTGAAAGCCCCTCCGGGGGCTTTTTTCGTTAGGGCGTAAAAAAACCGCTGCCGGTTCCCCGGGCAGCGGTTTCCTTGCTCAAGTAGTTCAGACAGCCTCTGCAGGCTCGTCCTCATACTCGAATACCAGCTCGTCATCACGAAGGTGGATGAAGACATCCCCGCCCTTCTCTGACAAACGCCCGAACAGGATCTGCTCGGCCAGCGGCCGTTTGATCTTGTCCTGAATAAGGCGCGACATCGGGCGGGCACCCATTGTGACATCATAGCCCTTCTCGGCCAGCCAGGCCTTCGCTTCGTCGTCCACATGCAGAACCACATGCTTCTCGTCCAGCTGCGCCTGCAGCTCGGTGAGGAACTTGTCCACCACATGGGTGATGGTGTCGATCTGCAGGTCACCGAACTGGATGATACCGTCCAGACGGTTGCGGAATTCCGGCGTGAAGGTCTTGCTGATGATTTCCATGCCGTCTGTGCTGTGGTCCTGCTCGCTGAAGCCAATGGAGCGACGGGCCATACTCTCGGCGCCGGCGTTGGTGGTCATCACCAGGATCACGTGGCGGAAGTCCGCCTTTCGACCGTTGTTATCAGTCAGCGTGCCATGGTCCATGACCTGCAGCAGCAGGTTAAACACTTCCGGATGGGCTTTCTCGATTTCATCCAGCAGGAGTACACAGTGCGGATGCTTGTTGACCGATTCCGTCAACAGGCCGCCCTGATCGTAGCCCACGTAGCCCGGAGGCGCACCGATCAGCCGCGACACAGTGTGGCGCTCCATGTACTCGGACATGTCAAAGCGCACCAGTTCGATGCCCAGAACCTTGGCCAACTGCTTGGTAACCTCGGTTTTACCGACACCGGTCGGACCTGCGAACAGGAAAGCACCCTCGGGCTTCTCGGGCGACTTCAGTCCGGCACGGGCCAGCTTGATGGCGGTAGACAACGATTCGATGGCCGGATCCTGACCAAAGACCGTCATCTTGAGGTCCCGCTCCAGGTTCCGCAGCAGATCCTTGTCGCTGGTGGAGACGTTTTTCGGCGGAATGCGGGCAATATTCGCAACCACATCCTCGATATCGGTGACGTCAACCGTCTTCTTGCGCTTGCCCTCAGGCTGAAGCCTTTGGCGGGCACCCGCTTCATCAATTACGTCAATGGCCTTGTCCGGCAGATGACGGTCTGTGATGTAGCGGTCGGACAGCTCTGCAGCTACCCGCAGGGCCTTGTCGGTGTATTTGAGATCGTGGTGCTTCTCGAAATTCGGCTTGAGGCCTTTCAGGATCTGATAGGTGTCCTCAACGCTGGGCTCGTTCACGTCGATTTTCTGGAAACGGCGAGCCAGGGCGCTGTCCTTCTCAAAGATACCCCGGAACTCCTGGAACGTTGTTGAGCCAATGCATCGGATCTCTCCGGAGCTGAGCATGGGCTTCAACAGGTTCGAGGCGTCCATCACGCCACCGGAAGCGGAGCCCGCCCCAATGATGGTGTGAATCTCGTCGATGAACAGAATCGCGTGGTTCTCTTTCTTGAGCTCGGCAAGCAGCCCTTTCAGACGCTTCTCGAAGTCGCCCCGATACTTGGTTCCGGCGAGCAGAGCCCCCAGATCCAGCGAGTAGACTACGGCGTCCGAGATGATGTCAGGAACCTGACCATCGACAATCCGCTTGGCAAGCCCCTCTGCGATGGCGGTTTTGCCAACACCGGCCTCCCCCACCAGCAGCGGGTTGTTCTTGCGGCGGCGCACCAGAATCTGGACGACCCGCTCCACCTCGTGCTCACGACCGATCAGCGGATCAATCCGGCCCTGACGAGCCTGTTCATTCAGATTGGTGGCATAGCTTTCCAGCGGCTTGGACTGACCGCCTTCCTCGCCAGCCTCATCATGGGATGCCTGGTCGTGGCTCTCCTGGTCTTCCGCGCCCTGAACGCGGGAAATGCCATGGGAAACAAAGTTGACCACATCAATACGGGCAATGCTCTGCTTCTTGAGCACGTAGACCGCCTGGCTTTCCTGCTCGCTGAAAATGGCCACCAGCACGTTGGCACCGGTCACCTCTTTCTTGCCCGAGGACTGCACATGGAAAACCGCCCGCTGCAGCACCCGCTGGAACCCCAGCGTGGGCTGTGTCTCCCGCTCACTGTCACTGCTGGGAATCAGTGGTGTGGTTGAATCCACGAATTCGACAAGCTCTTCCTGAAGCCGCTTGAGGTCTGCGCCGCAAGCTTTCAGAACGCCCACTGCCGATTCATTATCCAGTAGGGCCAGCAACAGATGCTCCACAGTCATGAACTCATGACGCTTGTCCCGGGCATTCTTGAAGGCCGTATTCAGCGTAATTTCTAGATCTTTGCTCAGCATGGGCCACCCCAACGTCTATCAGTCCGCACGTTCAATCTCGCAAAGGAGCGGATGTTCGCATTCCGAGGAATACTGGTTCACCTGTGCCGCCTTTGTTTCCGCGATGTCCCGGGTATATACCCCGCATACAGCTTTTCCCTGTGTATGGACGAGCAGCATCACCTGCGTCGCCTTTTCCTCGTTCATTCCGAAGAACTTCATCAACACATCCACAACAAAATCCATGGGCGTGTAATCATCGTTCAGAAGCACCACTCGATATCGCGCCGGACGCTTGAGAGCAGGCTTCTCGGGAGCAACGCTGAGGTCATCCTGTCGCCCCGGTTGTTCGTCCTCCCCCTGATTGAATACTAGTAGAGAATTTTCGATAGTCCGCATCATTCCTTACCGGTTTATCGGTGCTCCTGTTAAATGTGGATGTCCGCCCCCGGGTTTTCAAGCGGGGCATGCGATATTTATCAATACGAACATGATACCGCTTCCAGACTGCGTTCAACCACACATTCCCGGTATAGAAACTATTGACTCATCGCCATGATTGGTCGAAAGTTAAGTTGCATTGTAAAATAATGTAAATCCATGCAAGGATTGTGTAACAGGATTCGGACCGGCTGTGCGACGGCACCGATAGGCAAACAAAGAATCAACAAGAATAGAGACAGCAAAAGAACAGGGGAGTTCATCATGCCAAGAGGCAAGGTCAAGTGGTTCAACAATGCCAAAGGGTACGGATTCATCATCGAGGATGGCTGCAGTGACGACCTGTTTGCGCACTTCTCTTCGGTGCAGATGGACGGCTACAAGACCTTAAAAGCCGGCCAGGCCGTAACCTTCGACAAAAAGCCCAGCGACAAGGGCATTCACGCAGTCAACATCGTCCCTGACGAACTGCCCGCCAGCAAGGGACAAACTGGCGCCAGCAGCGACTCTGCCGGGCAATCAGGGCAGCAGGAGTCAGGCCGGGACGGCTATCCGCCCCGTGCAGTAAACGCCTGATCGACTGTTACAACAGAGTAATCGCACCCACCGGTGGCCGCTGGTGGGCCCTCCTTTTTTTGTCCTTTAAGCCCACTCCTTCTTGATCGACGCCAACGTTGCTTTGCCAGCGCCCCGCTTTGCAGTACCCTGCCATCACCAAAGACATCAGAATTCCGGGAACACAGCAGCGCATGGCTGAACTCGTGCTTTTCAACAAACCCTTCCAGGTTTTGAGCCAGTTTACCGACGATGGGGCCTCCGGCGGTGAGTTACCGAGAGCCACCCTGGCGGACTACTTGCGGATTCCGGGCATCTACCCGGCCGGTCGCCTCGACTATGATTCCGAAGGCCTGCTTCTTCTTACCTCTGAAGGCTCACTGCAACACCGGATTGCCTCCCCTTCGCTCAAGATGCCAAAGACATACTGGGTGCAGGTGGAAGGCGACATTACGAAAGAGGCATTGAAACACCTGGCGACCGGAGTTCAACTGAAGGATGGCCTGACCCGGCCGGCTAAAGCCGCCAGAATACCCGCCCCGGCGGTCTGGCCCAGGGTGCCGCCGGTGCGCCATCGAGAAACAGTTCCCACCAGCTGGATTGAGCTGACCATCACCGAAGGCAAGAACCGGCAGGTTCGACGAATGACTGCCGCCGTTGGCTTTCCAACACTCAGGCTGATCCGATACCGGATTGGCGACTGGACGCTGGAAGGCCTGGATTCGGGAGCCCATCGGACTATTACCGTAAATCTTCCCGCTCCAGCAAAATCACCTCGCCGCCGCAGTGCCGCCGGCGCCCGACCCAGGAGAAACCGGAAATCATGACCTGGACACCCCACGCCACCGTGGCCGTCATTGTTGAAGATGGTGCCGGCCGCTACCTGATGGTTGAAGAAGTCAGCGGCGGCAAGGTTGTTTTCAACCAGCCCGCAGGCCATGTCGAGGAGAACGAAGCCATTCTGGATGCCGTTCGCCGGGAAGCCCTGGAAGAAACGGGCTGGGACATTGAGCCGTTACACTTTCTCGGCATATACACCTATAAGGCGCCGGCAAACGGAGTTACCTACTATCGGTTCTGTTATGCAGCCCGGGCCCGCACCCGGCTCACCGAACAACTGGATGATGGCATCATTGCCGCCCACTGGCTGACCCTCGATGAAATTCGGGGGTTAGGCAATAAATTGCGTAGCCCACTCGTGCTCCAATGCATAGAAGATTACCGAAACGGCCGGCTATACCCGCTGGACGTGGTGGTGGATGCGCAGACGGCGCCTCCGGAAAGATGATAAACTTGCGGTTTTTGAGCCGGTAACGAAGCTGTCATGACCAACACATCCGAAGCCCACCCTGCAAACAGCACAGCCAACACCCGCGTCATTGTCGGCATGTCCGGCGGCGTGGATTCTTCCGTGGCCGCGTGGCTGCTCAAGGATCATGGTTATCAGGTTGAAGGCCTGTTCATGAAGAACTGGGATGAGGACGATGGCACCGAATACTGCACAGCGATGACGGACCTGGCCGACGCCCAGGCCGTGGCCGACGCCATCGGCATCAAGCTGCATACCGCCAGCTTCGCGGCCGAATACTGGGACCGGGTATTTGAACACTTCCTCTCCGAATATCAGGCCGGGCGGACACCCAACCCCGACATCCTGTGTAACAAGGAAGTGAAGTTCCGGGCATTCCTGGACTATGCCGTTACTCTCGGCGCCGACTACATTGCCACCGGCCACTACGCCCGCCAGCGTCCGATTGCTGACGCCCCCGGCAAGGCCCAGCTTCTCAAGGGCCTGGATCCCAACAAGGATCAGAGCTATTTCCTGCATGCCGTCTCTGGCGACCGCATCGCGCGCACACTGTTCCCGGTCGGCGAGCTGGAGAAACCCGAGGTGCGCCGTATTGCCGAGCAGCAGGGTTTCGTCACCCATGACAAGAAAGACTCCACCGGCATCTGCTTTATTGGCGAGCGCAAGTTCAAGGATTTCCTGAAGCAGTACCTTCCGGCCCAGCCCGGCGATATTGAAACACCGGATGGCCAGAAAATTGGCCGGCACCAGGGCCTGATGTATCACACCATTGGCCAGCGACAGGGTCTTGGCATTGGGGGGCTCAGCGAGTTCGGGGACGAGCCCTGGTATGTGGCGCAGAAAGATCTCAGTCGCAATGTCCTCATCGCGGTTCAGGGTAAGCACCATCCCCTGCTCTTTTCCCGGGGCCTGGTATCGGGACCGATTGACTGGGTTGCCGGCGAACCACCTGCGCAGTCCTTCCGATGCAAAGCCAAGACCCGTTACCGGCAGCCGGACCAGGATTGTGAGGTTGTCTTGATCGAGGGCGGCGTCCGGGTAGACTTTGACGACGCCCAGCGCGCTGTCACCCCTGGACAATCTGTCGTTTTCTACGATGGCGATGTATGCCTCGGCGGCGGTGTCATTGAAGAAACCTGGCGAGACGGCGAACCCTTGCCCGCCCGCCTGACCGGAACCCGGCCCCAGGAAGAAACTGCATGAGCCGCTCCCTCAAGGATCAGACCCTGGCGCTGGCCGGGGTTTTTCAGGCCGCCAACCTTGTTCAGCAGATTGCCCACAACGGACAGTGCAACGAAGCCAGCCTGGAAACCTCCATCCGCTCGCTGTTTGCCACCAATCCGGAAAACACGCTGGACGTCTACGGCGGCGAACTTCGCGACATCCGCGAAGGCCTTGTCACCCTGTCCTCGGTGCTTAGCCAGCAGTCCCGGCAGCAGGACATCGAAGTATTGCGCTATGCCCTCAATCTGGTCCAGCTCGAATCCAAACTGAATCGCCGCTCTGACATGCTGGATGTGATTGGTAGCCGTATTGATCAGGCCAGGCATACCGCAAGCCATTTCGGGTACACCCACCCCAACCTGATCAGCAATCTGGCATCGGTCTATGCCGACACCATCAGCACCTTTCGGCTGCGAATTCAGGTCAGCGGTAACCCCTCCGTGCTGCAGCAGGAGGAGAATGCGGCAAAAGTACGCGCCCTGCTGCTCGCGGGCATTCGTTCCGCCGTGCTCTGGCGCCAGACGGGCGGGCGCCGCTGGCAACTGATCTTTGCCCGGAAAAAGGTCATCCGGCTCGCGGGCGAACTGGCCGAGGAAGCCAATCGCTCCCTGTACCACTGACGGCGCTGATTCAGTGCCTCCGGTGGTGTATGATATGCACCCCTTATTTTCTTTTGATCCGAATCTTTGATGACTTGAGAGGTTTTCGATGGAACTCACCGCCCTGACCGCCATTTCCCCGGTCGATGGACGTTATGGCAGCAAGGTCAGCGTCTTCCGTGAAATTTTCAGTGAATATGGCCTGATCAGGAACCGGGTAACCGTCGAGATCCGCTGGTTGCAGAAGCTGGCCGCTCATCCCGGGGTAACTGAGGTTCCCGCGTTTTCCGCCGAAGCGAACAGCGTTCTGGACAGCCTGGTCAGTGAGTTTAGCCTTGAAGACGCCGAGCGCATCAAGGACATTGAACGCACCACCAACCACGATGTAAAAGCGGTCGAGTATTTCATCAAAGAGAAAATTGCCGGCGTTCCGGAACTGCACGCCGTCACGGAATTTGTTCACTTTGCCTGTACCTCCGAAGACATCAACAACCTGTCCCATGGCCTGATGCTGAGGGAAGGCCTGGACCACGGCCTGCTGCCGGCCATGGACCGCGTTGTCGACAAGCTGGCGCAGCTGGCTCACGACCACGCCGAACAGCCCATGCTTTCGCGGACACACGGCCAGACGGCCTCTCCCACTACCGTGGGCAAAGAGCTGGCGAACGTGGTGCACCGTCTGCGCCGCCAGGTAAAACAGATCCGTGAAACCGAGCTGTTGGGCAAGATCAATGGCGCCGTGGGTAACTACAACGCTCACCTGTCCGCCTACCCGGAAATCGACTGGGCCCTGAATGCCCGGGAATTCATCGAAAGCCTTGGCCTCGACTGGAATCCGTACACCACACAGATCGAACCACACGATTACATCGCCGAACTGTACGATGCCGTTGCCCGCTTCAACACAATCCTGATGGACCTGGATCGTGACGTCTGGGGCTATATCTCTCTCGGCTACTTCAAGCAGAAAACGGTGGAAGGCGAAGTGGGTTCCTCAACCATGCCCCACAAGGTCAACCCCATTGATTTCGAGAACTCCGAGGGCAACCTTGGCATCGCCAATGCGCTGTTCAGCCACCTCTCCGCCAAGCTGCCCATTTCGCGCTGGCAGCGGGATCTGACTGACTCCACCGTACTACGCAATCTGGGCGTTGGTTTTGCACACAGCCTGATCGCCTACGAAGCCACACTGAAAGGCCTGGGCAAACTGGAAATCAACCCGGCTCGCCTGGATGAAGACCTGGATCATGCCTGGGAAGTGCTTGCCGAGCCGATCCAGACCGTGATGCGTCGTTACAACATTGAAAAGCCCTATGAAAAGCTCAAGGCTTTGACCCGCGGCAAGGCAATGACACCGGAAGTGATCAAGAATTTCGTGGAGAGCCTCGACATTCCGGAGCAGGCCAAGGCCGAACTGATGGCCCTGACGCCGGGCCGATACATCGGTAACGCAGTCGATCAGGCACAAAACATCTGAAACCGGGAGTACACCCATGGACATGCTTGGCGGACTGACACCTTCTGAATTTCTGCGGGACTACTGGCAGAAAAAGCCGCTGGTTATCCGCCAGGCATTTCCCGACTTCCAGTGCCCGGTCAGCGCCGATGAGCTGGCGGGCCTGGCCTGTGAGGAAGGCGTGGAGTCCCGGATTGTCATCGAAAACGACGACGGCAAGCCCTGGCAACTCCACAATGGCCCCTTCTCGCCGGACCGATTCAGCTCATTGCCCGAGCAGGACTGGACGCTGCTGGTTCAGGGCCTGGACCACTGGGTGCCGGATATTGCCGATCTTCTGGAGCATTTCCGGTTCATTCCCAATTGGCGCCTGGACGACATTATGGCCAGCTTTGCTCCGAAAGGCGGCAGCGTTGGCCCTCATTACGACCAGTACGATGTGTTCCTGCTTCAGGCCCAGGGTCACCGCCGGTGGACGTTTGGCGGGCATTGCGACCATACCTCACCCCGGGTGGAGGGTACCCCTCTGCGGATTCTGAGCAGTTGGGATGGCGAGGAAACCGTTACCCTGGCACCCGGTGACATGCTGTATCTGCCGCCGGGCATCGGCCATCACGGCGTTGCCGAGGACGACTGTATCACCCTGTCGGTTGGGTTCCGCGCGCCGACTATGGACGATATCCTTACCGGCTTTACCGACTTCCTGTGCAGTCAGTCCGACGCGGCGGACCACCTGAACGACCCGGACCTCCAGGTCCAGGACAATCCCGGTACAATTCAACCCGACGTGGTCGACCGCCTGGAGAGTGTCATCCGGGAAAAGCTCGGGGACCGCCGGCAACTGGCGCTCTGGTTTGGCCAGTTTTCAACAGCGCCCAAGAGCATGGACATTGTTGTTCCCGCCGAGGAGCCTGCATCCCCCGAGGATGTTGCCGAGGCGATTCATGCGGGCGAGCAGTTACGTTGGAACGAAGGATCCCGCTTCGCCTACTACGACTTCCCCAGTGAAACTGCCCTGTTTGTCGATGGCGAGCAGTTCCTGCTCAAGGGCGACGCCCAGCCTGTTGCTCCGTTACTCTGTTCGGCCGCCCGTGTAGACATGGCTGCCCTGGCCCGCTTTGCTGAAGATGAAGCGTTGCTTGGGCTTCTGACCGAGCTCTACAATCAGGGTTCTGTTTACTTCGAATAGGCATTATGAGCATTCGGTTTCGCAAATACAGCTGGCAACTGGCTCCGGCATCCATCCGGGATATTCGCCAGCAGGTGTTTATTGACGAACAGAAAGTCCCGCCGGAGCTGGAGTGGGATGAAACCGACGAAATTGCCGATCACTACCTCGCCGTGCTACCGGACAACACCCCCGCCGGGGTAGCCCGGCTGTTTTCGACCCTGGAAGAAACCGGTCACATCGGTCGCATGGCGATATTGCCTCAGTACCGTGGACACGGCATCGGGGAAACACTGCTGAGGCACCTGATGGCAGAATCCGCCAACCGGTTTTCCGAGCTCAGGCTGTCCGCCCAGGAACATGCCATTCCCTTCTACCAGCGTTCAGGCTTCCATGTCTGTTCCGGCGTTTATGACGACGCCGGCATTCCCCACCTTGACATGCGCTGCCTGGCACCGGATCTTGCCGCCGAGAACGTCGGGACCAAAGACCAGCCGATGATTCTTGGCAGCGACACGGATTCCTGGCTGTTTGACACCGAGGCCAGACTTCTGGGCCTGATGGATTCAATGGTTGGCCAGGCCGGCCAGCGCATCTGGCTGTATGACCGACTGCTCGAACATGATCTGTATGACCGACATCGTTTCCGGGAGCTGATCTCCGCCCTGGCCCGCCGGCACCGGCTCAGCGAAGTCAGGCTGCTCATCCACGACGACAAGCCGCTGGTGAAACGTCGACACACCCTGGTCGAGCTGATGCGTCGGCTGCCGAGCCGCATGGAGCTTCGTCTCGTTAATGAGGACTATCCGGTTGAGGACCAGCCATTCATTCTGGCGGATCGTGAAGGCGTGGTGTATCGGCATGACTTCTACAAGCCCGAAGGGTTTGCCAAGTTCTCGGACGGTGGCCGGGTGAAGCTGCTGTCGGAAAATTTCCAGCGCATGTGGGATGCGGCACGCCCTTCCCTGGAACTCAGGGAACTACCGCTCTGAGTGATGGGCCTGGGGCGCGTCCGGCGCTTCGAATCTGGCCCCAAAGGGAGCAAACTCGGTATCTACCTCGGTGGCCACCTCGGCAATCAGTTTGCGCAGCCATTGGTGATCCGCATTGTGCTGCAGCAGCGGGCTCCAGGCCATTTTCAGTTCAAACGGCGGAATTTCGAACGGCGGTACCTTTACCACCAGGTTGGGGTTGTCTTTCTGAAGCCAGGCCGCCCTGGAAGGCAAGGTCGCAATCAGATCGTGCTGCTCGGCCAGCAGCATGGCCACCTGGTAATGCCGGGTGAAGACCGAAATCTGGCGCTTGCGCCCCATTCTCGAAAGCGCCTCGTCTACCCAACCCAGGCGCTGGACATCCTTCGGGTTCACACCCACGCCAACGCCAAAGCCGGTTTTGCTGACCCAGATATGGCTGGCGTCCAGATAGGTATCCAGGGTGAAGGGCTCTTTCAGTAGCGGATTACGGGCGTTCATCAGGCAGGCAAAATATTCGGTCCAGAGGGTCTTCTGGTGAAAAGACTGGGGGATCTTGTCGAACCGGTTGATGGCCATGTCTAGCCGGCCCTGCTCCACATCCAGAAAGCTGACATCACTGGGAGTGAGTACATCCAGGGTAACCTGCGGTGCTTCCTGGCGGATCCGTCTCAGAACCCGGGGCATCAGGCAGGATTCGGCATAATCACTGGCCATGATCCGGAACACGCGCTGGCTTTCCAGGGCCGAAAACGGCGTCTTGTCCTGCACGGCCTGTTCTATGTCCGAGAGGATTCCCCGTACCAGTGGTTGCAGTTCCCTCGCGCGCTCCGTAGCCGTCATACCCTCACTGGTTCGCACCAGCAGCGGATCACTGAACAGGTCCCGTAACCGCTTCAGACCATTGCTCATCGCAGGCTGAGTAATACCCAGGTGGTTGGCGGCCTTGGTAACATTCCGCTCGCGCAACAACACATCCAGATAAACGAGCAGATTCAGATCAACACGGGAAATATCCACAAAAACTCCGGAACGCCAAAAAAACGGGAAAAGTCGGGCTCATTCACAAAAACAATATACATGATACCGAGGATTCACGTAATCAATCAGCAACACGAACTTTCACATTTGAAAACGGATCTGGAGCGGAATTTCTGCTAGTCTTTCGGATACTTGCTGAATAATATCGGTATTTTGAGGCCGGTTTATAGACCCGCCATCATTTGATCCTGAAGCCGGAGTCGTTACTGACAAAATGGATACCACTACGATCGTCCTTCTGCTGGCGGCCATCGTTACCGTCTCAATTGTCATTATTGTGCTCAGCCAGATGCGCGAGCGCGCCCGCATCGAACGGGCGCGCAAAATTACGGCCCAGGAAGACGCCTACAACAGGGCCAATCGGCTCCTGACCGAAATTCCCGGCCAGTACCTGACGGCCGATCTGAAACTGCTGTTGATCAAACGCATGGAAGAAGCCTGTGCGGAGCTTGCCGGCCTGAAATCCAACCTGCCGGTCAAGGAGTGGCAGAACTCCGCCGCGGAACTGAAAACCCAGATCATCGAGAAGCGCGACACCACCACTCCGGTCAAGATTGATTCCGCCGAAAAATCCAATTACGTCAAGGAATTGCTTCAGAATCTGTTCAAGATGATCGAAGCCATGCACAAGAGCGGTCGAATTGATGCCGCCACCGCCAAGAAAAACCTGAAATATGTGCTCTTCCTGGTCCACAAGACCCACGCGGACCTGCATGTGTTCCAGGCCCGTGACTACGTGCGCCAGAACCAGTTTCGCAAGGCCATCCACGCCTATCACCTTGCCAGTACCGAAATGGGGAAATCCCGCGACAATCCTCTCGCCATGAAAGCGGTCAAGAGTTTCCGCACCCGAATCAAGGAACTTGAGGCACTGAGTGCAGAGGGCAAGGAAAGCCCGCAGGGAGAGTCCAAACTGGATCGAGAGTGGGATACCTTCCTCCACGACGACGAGTGGAAGAAAAAGGCCGATTACGACGACTGAAGGCACAGAACGGGTCGCCATCGCAGGCCCGCCAACAGGGACAGTGCAAACCCGTGAGCAAGGGCTTCAAACAACGACTTTCCTATCGACTGACTCGGGACACGGTACTGGTTGCCATGGCCCTTGGCCTGGTGCTGAATGTTGTCCAGATTACCCTGGACTATTTCAGCGCAAAGGAGTCCATGGAGAATGAAATCCATGCGCTGATCGATATCAGCAACAGCCCTGCATCCCAGATTGCCTACAATATTGATGTCCGGCTTGCGGAAGAATTACTCGATGGCCTGCTTCGCCATCCCGCCACCATCGATGCCCGAATTACCGACAACGACGACGAGACCATGGCTGCAGCCAGCAAGAGCAGCCCGGTGTCGCCCTACCGATGGGTCAGTGATCTGCTGTTCGGCTCCGACCGGGTATTCCGCCAGGAATTGCAGGTTCCACAGCTAGAGGATCTGCCACTCGGGCATCTGATCGTCACCATCGATACCTATCACTATGGCGCGCTGTTTCTTCAGCGGGCCGGCTACACGCTGATCAGCGGGCTGCTGAAAAGTCTGATCCTTTCCGCAGCGCTGCTGGCCATCTTCTACTTCGTTCTTACCCGCCCCATGCTTAACGTGATCAGCGCTCTCAGTCAGGTGCGGGCCAGCTCTCCCGAAAAGGTGAGGCTCCCGATACCGGCAAACCATCGGGAAGACGAGATAGGGACCATGGTTGGCATCATCAACCAGCATCTCGAAACCATTGACTCGAGTCTTGCCCAGCTGCGGCAGGCCGAGAGTACGATGAAGAATTACTCAACCCAGCTTGAACAGGAAGTTGAGGATCGGACCCGGGAAATATCCGAGAAGAACGATGCCCTGCAACGCGGTAACCGCGCTCTGGTGAAGGCCAAAGAAGATGCGGTTCGCCGGGCAAGGGCAAGGGCCAACTTCCTGGCCAGCATGAGCCACGAGATCCGCACGCCCCTCAATGGCGTTCTGGGCATGCTTGGCCTGGCCCTTGAGGGCGAACTGGAGCCGGCGCAGCGCAACCGGATGGAAATCGCCCTGAACGCCGGCGAGAGCCTGCTCGGGCTGCTCAACGACATACTGGACATCTCGAAAGTAGAAGCCGGCAAACTCAGCCTGGAAAACATTCCGTTCAGTGTCCGGCACCTGATTGAGGAATGCGCAACACTCCACGCCCAGCAGGCGCGCCGGAAACAGATTCACCTGATTACTGAAATCGACCCTGATCTGCCCGAAAACTTCCTCGGCGATCCGACACGGGTACGCCAGGTGCTGAACAACCTGCTGAGCAACGCCATCAAATTCACCGATGAGGGTAGCGTGAAGATTCGCTCTGCCTATTCCGGTGGCAGTTTGAGAATCGACGTGGTGGACACCGGGATTGGCATGTCCAACGAAGGCCTGCACCGGATATTCTCTCCTTTTTCCCAGGCTGACGTGGATACCACCCGGCTTTATGGCGGTACTGGCCTTGGCCTGACCCTCTGCCGTCAACTGGTGGAACGCATGCATGGCCAGATTCTGGTTGACTCCCGGGAGGGCAGCGGAACCCACTTCACCGTTACCCTGCCATTGCCGATACACGAGGCTCCCGGAGGGCAGACTCTGGCCCACGTGGACAACCAGCTAAAAGACATTGGCATTGCCATGGCCATCCCCGCGGATAGCCCGTACCGTTCGGCGATCGAGGCTCAGCTTCGGAAGTGGAGCGTTCCGATTCGCGGAGCCAGCAGGCACCCGGACGGCATTCTGTTGGCGCTGGCCAGTGCCGAGGATGAAGAAACTCTGGAATATGCCGCCGATTGGCAAGGCGCCGGCGTCATTCTTGCCGACTTTACCGGGACCCTGCCCCCAGGCAAGGGGCGTCATCAGCTACTGTCACTGCCATTACGACGGGACGAACTACTCCGCTGCCTGCGCAGAGCCGCGGGCCTGGTTCCCGCTGAAGATCAGCTTGCCCACGCCATTGAACCGGATGAGCATAGCGGTACAGAATCTTCTCTGTCGATCCTTCTGGTCGAGGACAACCAGGTGAACCAGCTGGTGGCCACCAGCCTGCTGAAAAAACTCGGTCACCGGGCAGACCCCGCTGAGAACGGTCTCAAAGCCATACAGGCACTCGAACAGAACCACTACGACCTGGTGCTTATGGATTGTCAGATGCCAGTCATGGATGGCTATGAGGCAACACAGAGGATTCGCCAGAACCCGGAATGGAAAGACCTGCCAATCATTGCGGTTACCGCCAATGTGATGCAGGGCGATCGAGAAGACTGTCTCGCCTCGGGTATGAACGACTATATAACCAAACCGTACAAGCGAGACGAGCTCAGGACAGTGATTGAGCGCTGGCGCCCGTCCGCTCCACCCGAGGGTTCAGTCCGTTAGCAGCTTCTCGATGTCGGCCCGGATATCTTCAGGTTTTGTAGTAGGCGGATAGCGGCGAACGACTTTGCCATCGGGCCCGACCAGAAATTTGGTAAAGTTCCACTTCACCTTCTCAGATCCCATAAGTCCCTTGGCTTCGCGCTTGAGAAAGCGGAATAGCGGATGGGCGCCATCGCCATTGACGTCAATCTTGGAGAACATGGGGAAATCGACCCCGTAGTTCAGACTGCAGAACTGACTGATCGCATCCTCGTCGCCCGGGTCCTGATTCAGGAACTGATTACAGGGAAAGCCCAGAACCTCAAAGCCTTTATCGCCCAATTCCTTGTGAAGGGACTGCAAGCCCTCGAACTGGGGCGTAAAGCCGCATTTACTGGCGGTGTTCACGATCAGGAGCACGTTGCCCTGATACTCTGCCATGCTTTTCTCGTTACCCTTGATATCCCGGACCGTGAAATCGTAGACCGTCTCGCCTGCCATAAGATTTTCCCTTTGATGTTTTTGCGTTCTGACCGGACCATTGTTCACAACACAGAGCAAAAAACCATGGCAATGCAGACGCTACAGGCTCGATTTTCAAAAACCGGTTCAGGTTTGTGAGCTAAATCTGCCTTAACACGACACAATTCATCATAATTCCCCTGTTGCCGCTGGCCCTCGCTCCGCTAGAATAAAGGCCTGTCGTATTGGCAGGTGCCATTTTTCGATCTCAAAAGAAGGACGTCCGGGTCTTATGCAGAACTACTACAAATCCGCCAAGCTGGATAACGTGTGTTATGAAATCCGTGGCGTAGTTCTGCGGGAAGCGCGTCGACTCGAAGAAGAGGGGCATCGGGTACTCAAGCTCAACATCGGCAACCCTGCCGCCTTCGAGCTGGATGTCCCCGAAGAGATCCAGCAGGACGTGATCTACAACATGCACCTGGCCCAGGGCTATGTGGAATCAAAGGGCCTGTTCTCTGCCCGCAAGGCAGTCATGCACTACTGCCAGCAACGGGGCATCGATAAAGTCGATATTGACGATATTTTCCTGGGTAACGGCGTCAGCGAGCTGATCGTCATGACCATGCAGGCCATGTTGAACACCGGTGACGAGGTGCTTATCCCGGCCCCGGATTATCCCCTGTGGACTGCTGCTGTCACGCTCTCCAGCGGCAAGCCCGTGCATTATCGCTGCGACGAACAGCAGGACTGGTTTCCGGATATCGATGATATCCGCAAGAAAATTACCCGGCGTACCCGTGCCATTGTGCTGATCAACCCCAATAACCCGACCGGGGCCGTGTATTCGAAGGAGCTTCTGGAACAGGTCATCGAACTGGCCCGCAAGCACAACCTGATCATCCTGTCCGACGAGATCTACGACAAGATTCTGTATGACGGTACCCAGCATATTTCCACCGCCTCACTGGCCGATGATGTGCTTTTCTTCACCTATAACGGCCTGTCCAAGAACTACCGCGCAGCCGGTTACCGTTCCGGCTGGATGATTGTCAGTGGTGCCAAGCATCGGGCAAAGGATCTGATCGAGGGCATCGACATGCTCTCCAACATGCGGCTCTGCGCCAATGTTCCGGCCCAGTTGGCCATTCAGACAGCATTGGGGGGCTACCAGTCCATTAACGATCTGGTGGCACCAGAAGGGCGGCTGTATGAGCAGCGGGAGACCGCCTGGCGGATGCTCAACGACATTCCGGGGGTAAGCTGTGTCAAGCCTCAGGGTGCGTTGTACCTGTTCCCGAAACTGGATCCGAAGCACTTCCCCATCGTGAATGATGAAAAGCTGGTTCTGGACCTGCTTCTTCAGGAAAAAATCCTGCTGGTACAGGGTTCGGCCTTTAATATTGATGACAAGCAACACCTGAGAGTGGTGTTCCTGCCACGGGAAGATACCCTTGAGGACGCCATGGGCCGACTCGGCAATTTCCTTGGCCAATACCAGCAATAACGGGGCAGACCATGGCGGATATACACGTCGAGGAATTCTACAAAGACGCGGCCATTGCCCTGGTACAGCTATACGGCGCATTTCCGCGCCGGATAAACCTGTTCGTCGAGGACATTGCCGGTCCGGATGAGCCGGACGAATTTGGTCTTCACAGCAAACGGCACATGGCCTGTTTTGGCGCCCTGCTCTGGCTTTCGGAGGAAGGCCTGCTCAGGTATATTGACACCATTCGCCAGGAGGCACTGGATCAGGCTGTACTGACCCGAGACGCTTTTATCCGCCTGAGCTCCCCGGCGCCACAGGCCTTGGCCAGGGAGTTCGGAGTCCCCGAGGAAGGCTCGGCCAGTTCCTTGCCTCCTTCAGTCAAAGAAGACCTTTCCACTCACATTCATCTGATCCGGACTGCGCTGCGCAGCGGCAACTCCGCCCGAATCAGCCAGATCATGCAGACAACCTTCTTCGCGGACCGCGGCAATTATTAAATCAACGTAAGCTCGTTGATTGATTGAACCGTGGCCGCATATAACGGTCTGAATGACGGCTTTATTTTCTGTGACGAACTGATCAGGGAACCAACATGCGTATTCTGCTGTTTCTGGCAACCAACCTTGCTGTAATCCTTGTCGCCAGTTTCACGTTGCGACTGCTCGGCGTGGACAGCTATCTCGCCCAAAATGGCATTCAGTATGGCTCTTTGCTGGCTTTCGCTGCGGTCTTCGGATTCGCGGGCGCCATCGTGTCACTGCTGATATCCAAGCGGATGGCCAAGTGGAGCACCAAGGCCCGGGTCATTGATTCCCCGCGAACTCCTGCCGAGCGCTGGCTGGTGGACACTGTGGCGGAGTTGGCCAAAAACGCCGGTATCGGCATGCCCGAGGTCGCTATTTTTCCGGCGTCCCAGTCCAATGCCTTCGCAACGGGCTGGAACAAGAACGATGCGCTGGTGGCCGTCAGTGAAGGTCTGTTACATCGGTTCAACAAGGATGAGATCCGGGCAGTCCTGGGCCACGAAATCGGCCATGTTGCCAATGGTGACATGGTGACGCTGGCGTTGATTCAGGGTGTGGTGAATACCTTCGTCATCTTCGCGTCCCGGGTGATCGGCTCCTTTGTCGACCGGGTGATCTTCAAGAATGAAAGCGGGCACGGGCTCGGCTTTTTCGCGGTCAGCATTGTTGCCGAGATCGTTCTGGGTATTCTGGCCAGCACGATCGTGTTCTGGTTCTCCCGCCGCCGGGAATTCCGGGCGGATATTGCCGGTGCCCAGCTGGCGGGTCGCTCAGCCATGATCAGCGCGCTGGCGAGGCTGAAGCAGGAAAGCGAGGTGCCGGACCAGATGCCCGACAGTCTTCAGGCATTTGGCATAAACCGGGGGGCCAGAGGCGGCCTGAGTGCCCTGTTCATGACCCATCCGCCACTGGAAGACCGCATAGAGGCGTTGCAGAGCGCCAGGCTGTAAACAAGAAAGCCGGGGCCCCAAGACCCCGGCTTTCTTGCATGGGGAAGGCGACGATCAGATTTTCAGTTTGAATCCGATAGCCCGGAAACTGTCCTGCAGGGATTTGCTGGTTCCTTTGAGCTGAATCTTCAGGCTGGAGCATTCCCGACGAACGGGATAGTCCCGACGCAGCCTGTCAAACGCTGCGCCCCTCTCTTCCAGAGATCCCGTCATAACGTTGCGAAGCCGGGCATCGTCCCGGCGAGGGTCATAGCAGGCCCTCAGCGCAATCCGGATCGCATCCTCTTCCTGCGCAGAGCTGGTGAAGGAAATCTTGCTCAGCGCGGGCTCCGGCAGAAACTGTCCCGCCTTTTTGCGAACCGGAAGACCCAAAAACTGACTCAGGGCCTGATAGATCATCTCCGTACCCTGAACCTTGCCTTCCAGGCTATACCCGGCAATGTGCGGTGTCGCCAGCCAGACACGATCAACCAGCTCAGGATGAATCCTGGGCTCCTGTTCCCAGACATCCAGCGCGAAGGTGGGGGCATTGCCCTGGTCCAGGCGTGCCAGTAGCGCAGACGAGTCGATGACCTCACCCCGACCGGCATTGATAAGAAGCTGGTTCGCTCCCAGGGTTTCAAGCTCGGCTTGCCCGATCATATGAAACGTGGGATGGCTTCCCTCCCGGGTCAGAGGTGTGTGCAGGGACACCACATCACACTTCATGGCTTCTTCAAGCGCCACAAACTCCTGATCGCCCTCTTCCCGGTCTGCTCTGGGGGGATCGCAAAGGCGCACATCGAATCCAAGGCGCTCCAGCTTGTGGGCCAGCTCACCGCCAACATTACCAACACCCACGATGCCAACGCTGAGCTGGGACCAATCTGAAAGTCCACGCCGTTCAGCATGCAGTGATAGTACGGACAACACATACTCGGCGACACTGTTGGCGTTGCATCCCGGCGCCGCAGAGAACCGAATCCCCGCCTGTTCGAGCCAGTCGAGATCAACATGATCGGTACCGATGGTGGTTGTACCCACAAATCGGACCCGACTGCTCTCCAGAAGCTCACGATTTACCCTGGTGACAGAACGAACCAGCAGTATGTCGGCGTCCCGGACATCCGCGTTCGACATGGTTCGACCGGACACCCGCCGAATCTCACCGATATCGCCAAAGAAGGAGTCCAGTAGGGGGATGTTTTCGTCTGCTACGATCAACATGATGATGTCCGGCCCTGTCAGTTCCTGCGCTGACGCTGATTGCGACCACCCTGGCCACGACCACCTGAACCCTGGGGGCGTCGGCCACGTTTGCGGGTGATCGGCGGGTTGTCCATCGTTGCCATGAGCGCCTCATCGGGCACCGCGGTCTTCAGTTTCTGGCTGATGTACGTTTCGATGGCCGGCAGCGCGAAAGAATCGTCCTCACCAGCAAAACTGATGGAAACCCCATGCTTGCCGGCCCGGCCCGTACGCCCGATACGGTGCACATAATCCTCGGCATTATCCGGCAGATTGTAGTTGAAAACGTGGGTCACGCCGTTCACGTGAATGCCACGGCCGGCCACGTCGGTGGCAACCAGCACCTGGATACTGCCCTTCTTGAACTGGTCAAGGGTTTTAAGGCGTTTGTTCTGGGCGATCTCGCCAGACATCAGAGCCACCTTGACTCCCTGGTTCCTCAAGTCTTCTTCCAGGTCGCGGCACTGATCCCGGCGATTGGCAAACACCAGCGCCTTTTCCACTTCCGGCCGTTTCAGGAAATTCACCAGTACCGGAAGCTTCTCATCGTCGCCCACCAGGTACACCGTCTGTTCAACCCGCTCCGCCGTCTTCTGTTCCGGCTCTATTTCGACGAACTCTGCGTTGCTGGTCCACATGGAGGCAAGGTTCAGCACATCCTGGTTGAAGGTAGCACTGAACAGAAGGGTCTGGCGTTCGTCCTTGGGCGTGCACTTGCGGATGATCCGCTTCACATCCGGAATGAAGCCCATGTCGAGCATGCGATCAGCTTCATCAAGAATCAGGATGTCGAGCTGGTCCAGGAAAACATCCTGGGAGCCGAGAAAGTCGATCAGGCGCCCCGGGGTCGCAACGAGAATGTCAACGATCTCGTTCTGCAGCTGGTCCCGCTGCTTGTCATAGTTCATGCCGCCCACAACCGTCACCACGTTATGCCCGGTGTGCTGGCATAATTGCTCTGCATCCTTCGCGATCTGCATGGCCAGTTCCCGGGTAGGAGCCAGGGCAAGCACCCGGGGCTCAGAGGCAAAACGGTCTTTCTCGGGAATCGGGGTTTCCAACAAGCTCTGGATTGCCGTAATCAGAAACGCAGCGGTTTTACCGGTGCCGGTCTGCGCCTGACCAATCAGATCT
This sequence comes from Marinobacter maroccanus, assembly GCF_002933275.1. Classification (GTDB taxonomy): domain Bacteria; phylum Pseudomonadota; class Gammaproteobacteria; order Pseudomonadales; family Oleiphilaceae; genus Marinobacter; species Marinobacter maroccanus. The sequence goes on along the minus strand of NZ_PSSX01000005.1, from coordinate 64,451 downwards.
TCGCAGGCCAGGGTCCAGGGCAGTGTTTCTGCCTGAATGGGTGTGCAGTATTCAAAACCAATGGCCGTAATGGCATCCAGCAAACGCTTGTCGAGGTTCAGATCGCTGAATCTCAGGTCGCCGGTGTGTTTTGGGTCAGATGTCATAAAGTCTCAGTTTCCTGGGAATGTCCTGATTCAGAATATAACGGAGCGATACGCCGGGCATCTTCATGCCAGCGCTCTTCAATGGCTTCTCCGGTTCCATAAAATGTTGCCAGCGAATCAAAAAATGTCTGGGCCCGGGGCGGCAGCCCCCTTACCAGATACTCGCCCGCCTGGTTCCGAACGTTGTGACGGAACCGCTGTTCATTGGCGGCGCCAACTCCGGAAAGGTTGTCCACGCTGATGTTAAATCGGGAACCCGCAGCCACCGAAAACAACCATTCAATGGCCTGTGGCTTGACCTCGACCTGCTCGAAAGCCTCTTGTTGCTGCAGTGTACGGCCATCCGGACAGTACCAGTAACCATAGTCGTGAAGTGTGCGCCGGTGCTCACCAGCAATACACCAGTGGCTTATTTCATGCAAAGCGCTGGCATAATAGCCGTGAGCAAAAACAACCTGAGCGAGGCCTTCGGGCCCGCTGGCAGGCAAGTATTCAGGTTCATCACTGCCTTTGACCAGAACTGTCCGGTATGCTTCCCGGAAAAGGTCATTAAACAGCATGATAAGATCATTTGGACTGTGATTCATTGGGTGGCTATTGTGCGACTTTACCGCCCCCAATACCAGAGGGAACTTTGACAGCCCCCTGGTGTCCATTGCTGGCGTGAGCCGGTGGCAGTTGGGCTGTAACAGTCCGACTTTAAAAGAATCCGATCAAAGAGACACTAACCGGGAAATCCTAAAATCAATGATGGCTTTCGCTGCAGTCACAAAGATGAAACGTCAACGGGTGCATCCACTAAACCTGATTCTTGCACTCACCCTGATGCTTTTGACCTCCCCTTCTGCCTGGGCCCTTGGCAGCAATGGAAGCTCCCTGTTTGGCGGCCAGGGTAGTGGTTTCCTGCCGGTGGACGAAGCGCTGCCCTTCAGTTTCACCACTGACGCTAACGCTGTGGTTCTTACCTGGGATATCACACCCGGGCACTACCTCTACAGAGAACGGGTGAGCATCACGGCCACCAATCCCGAGGTCGAACTCGGCGAACCGACATTTTCAGCGCAGGGAACGGTGACGGAAGACGAGTTTTTCGGCCGAACCACGGTATTTTTCGACCCCATTGAAGCCCGTGTTCCGGTCTCGCTTCCCGCCGGCGTCCGGGAAGCACAACTGCAGGTAACCTATCAGGGTTGCGCCAAGGCGGGGTTGTGTTACCCGCCCCAGACCCGGGATGTACTTTTCTATCAGGGTAGTGGTGGCTCTGGCTCGCAGACGACCTCGGCAGCCGGCTTTTCAGGAGGTGGCAGCGTCCCCGTCGACACCGAGACCGCCACCGGTCTTGCAGGTTTTCTCGCCCAGCAATCCATCCTTGTGATAGCAGGGGTTTTTCTTTTACTGGGGCTGGGATTGACCTTCACGCCCTGCGTTCTGCCCATGGTACCGATTATCTCATCGCTGGTTTCCGGCAGAAACACGCGCACCACCGGGCACGCCCTCCTCCTGTCGGGCAGTTACGTTCTGGGCATGGCACTGACCTACGCTGCAGCTGGCGTGTTGACCGGTCTTCTCGGGGCCAGCTTCAACCTTCAGGCACAATTGCAATCACCCTGGGTTTTGAGCGTCTTTGCCCTGCTGTTCGTGGTCTTCGCGCTATCCATGTTCGACCTGTTCGAAATTCAGCTGCCCCGTTTCATTCGCGAACCACTTAATGACGCCAGCCACCGGCTCACCGGAAGCCGGGTTTTCAGCATCTTTGGCATTGGCGCCCTGTCCGCCCTGATTGTATCGCCCTGTGTATCGGCGCCGCTGGCTGGCAGCCTGTTGTATATCTCCACCACCCAGGACGCCGTAATCGGCGGAGTCGCGCTTTTTGCACTTGGCCTTGGCATGGGCATTCCATTGATTCTGGTGGCTGTGGGAGGCCGCAAACTGCTGCCAACTACCGGCCACTGGATGACCGCAGTAAAACACTTCTATGGCGTGATGTTGCTGGCGGTGGCGATCTGGCTGGTTGAGCGCCTGGTCCCGGGGTGGCTGGCACTGACGCTGTGGGGCCTTCTTGTTGCCATCACCGGCGTTCAGTTGGGCGCCTTTGATGCCGCCAAAGCAGGTTGGGAGCGGACCCGTAAAGGCCTTGGCCTGGTTCTTTTCGCCTACGGCCTCGCTTTGCTCGCAGGCGCTGTGGGCGGGGCCAATGACCCGTTGAAACCTCTGGCGCCCTTTACAGTGGCCTCTGCGTCGTCCGGTACCGTTGGCACCGGAGGTCTCCAGCACGCGGATTTTGTGCGCGTCGAACAGCCCACTGAAATCCGGGCGATGTTGCAGCAGGCCCGGGAACAGGGCCGGCCCGTTCTGTTGGATTTCTATGCCGACTGGTGCATTTCCTGCAAAGTCATGGAGCGCAATGTATTCAGCAAGCCCGATGTAATCCAGGCGCTTGCCCCCTACACCTTGTTGCAGATCGACATGACCGACAACACACCGGAACAACAGGCCATGCTGGACGAGCTTGGCCTCTTTGGACCGCCGGCCATCCTGTTCTATGGCAGCAATGGAGAGGAGCTACCCCGGCGGCGGGTGCTCGGCGAAATGGATCGGGAGGAATTCCTTGGTCACCTCCGGTCGCTGCGCCCGGAGGTTTAACAGTATGGGCAGCTATTGCCCACGGCGTATCAGATAGATAAACAGGTCATCGTCTTCAGACTGGTTTATCAGCTCGTGACCAAGGAACTGGCAGAACCTCGGTATGTCCCGGGTCGTGGAAGGATCAGTGGCCAATACTCGCAACACACCACCGGGCTGAACATCATTGATCCGGTTATGAAGCATCATGACCGGCTCCGGGCAGAAAAGGCCACGGGCGTCCAGCTCCAGGTCGTATTCGGTTGCGCTCACACTTGATCTCCTGTCATTGAACCTGATTTTTCGTAAAAATCTGCTAAATTATTGTTTATAACAGTTAAAACACTTGGAGGTTTGTCATGATCCGGGTTCTGATTGAACGCCATATTGCTGAAACCCTGGAAGCAGCTTACGAAGAACGTTCGCGTAAGGTTCTGCAACAGGCTGTGAGTGCGCCCGGATTTATATCCGGCGAAACCCTGGCAGACAGCCATGACCCCAATCACCGGTTTACCCTGGCTAATTGGCGATCTGAAGCGGATTGGGACCGCTGGTTTCACTCCGATGAACGCCGCGATCTCATGCTGGAGCTTATCCCCATGATGGACGAAGAAGAACACATAACCGTTCTGGAGCAAAGCGCCTTCTAGCCAGTCCGTTCAATGAAACAGGTGATCTCTTCTCTGTCATGATACAAGTGGCGGGCTTTGAGACGAAAGCCGATGCCCGCCGCACTCAGGCCATTGACGAGAATATCCCGACAGATCAGCCACTCGTCGTACCGTTTTTTCATCGGCAACTTGAGATTGAATACCGTGTAACGACAAAGGCCCTCACCAAGCCAGGTAACGGCCAGTTTTGCGGTTTTTCGGGGCTGATCCACAATATCGCAAACCATCCAGTCGATACCCCGTTTGGGGCGCCAGCCGTAGCCATCCGCTTCCACATGCTCCACCTGCCCCGACGCCATCAGCTCGGCGTTCATGGGGCCGTTGTCGACGGCGGTTACCATCATGCCCTGGCGCACAAGCTGCCAGGTCCAGCCACCTGGGGCGGCCCCAAGATCCGCGGCCTTCTTGCCACCACCAAGATAGTCAAGCTCTTGTTCCGGGGGTAAAAACACTTTCCAGGCCTCTTCAAGCTTGAGGGCAGACCGACTGGGCGCTGATGCCGGCAGCCGCAATCGCGGGATGCCACCGACATAGCGGGCCCGGTTATCCGCAAGGCTGTACCCCACAACCACCGAAGCGAAGTCCGGCAGGAAAACCTCCAGCCGGGCCGGGGCCGAAGCGTTCTGGTCGGCCTCAAGCAGACCAGCCCCACGCAAGCCACGGGAGAGCGGCGATACCCACTTGCGGGCAAAGTTTCCGAGGTCGCCATCGGCATTATTTTCCGACAACCGAACCTCGAGCCGCGCACATCCGGGATAACCTCGCCCGAGCCCCCGGAGCCCTTCTATCACGGCACCAACCCGGTCGGTGTCGGGCAAGCTGAATTCCCCGAGCACGACGATCCAGTCACGGACGAACACCAGCTCATCAAGCATGAGCCGGACCATCACATCATCCGCAGTTTCGGGGGCGGCCGGGTAAAAACGCACCAGCCCCTGATTTTTAACAGGCTCGAAATAGCCGAAAATACCCCTTTCCGCCGCCGAGTCAGTCACTTCACGGCCGGCTTCGGTTTCAAAGCCGGGCCGGCAAAATACCAGAATCTGTTCCATGCGTTTCCCGAAACAGGGTTGGAGACCAACCCGTAAAAGTTGAATCTGTTTAACAGCGCAGATTGTCCTCTCTGGCTACACTTCCCGCTCTGATAACCGCGGGAAGCCATGAATGACGTCCGTTTTGCGCTTGATTGCCATTCTCAGCCTTTTGCTGGTCCCTCCCCTGGCGTTGCCAGACGAAGGATCCGTCCCGTCCGGCTGCCCCACACTTGAAGCAACCGATCCTGCTGCCCGCGCTTCCCTGATGCAATATGTCTGCTATTACAGCGCCCCGCCGGACGCGCCCGGCCATATGGCAACAGATCCGGAACAGCTTCCGGAGGATCTGGAGTGGATGCCGGCAAACGGGCGGGACCTGGTGTTCAGCCATACCAAATCCGTTTACTGGGTCCATCTGCATGTCAGGAACTCCGGGACTGAACGTGCCGGCTGGTACCTGAAAGTCAACTACCCCCTGCTGGACGAAGTTACATTCTGGCAAACCGGGGATGATACTACAGAGACACTGGTTACCGGTGATCAGCGTCCTTTTGCATCCCGGGCGGTAGACTACCGGTACTTTATGCTCCCCGTCACACTGGATGGCGGCGAGACCCGGTCATTAACGATCCGGATCCATAGCAATGGCGCGCTGAACGTGCCGCTCAGTTTTGAAACTGCGGCAGAAGTGATTGCCCGCAGTAATCATCTGACACTGACTCACGGGCTTTTCTACGGAGCCCTGTTGGTATTCGCGGTCTTCAACCTGCTGCTCTTCTTCAGCTCCGGCACCGGTTACTACTTCTACAACGCATTCTACCTGGCGGCGCTGGGGCTCTTTCTGTTCGCCATGGGCGGATTCGCCAACCAGTACTTCTGGCCAGACAATGCCAGCTTTGCCAACACGTCCATTCCTCTGTCTTTGTCACTTTGTGCCCTCGCCATGATACTTTTTGGCCGGTCGTTCCTGGAAGTGGGCAACGGAACCATCTCAGAGACCGTGCTCAAGGGTCAGGCCTGGTTCTGCATCGGGTTTCTGGCGCTGACACTGATCCTGCCCTACAACAAGACCATTCTGCTCAACACGGTTCTGGCGATGACGGTCATTTCAAGCCTGTTCATTATTGCAGCCGTCCGATGGAAGCAGGGCTATCAACCCGCCACCTGGTACCTGCTGGCGTGGCTGATCATGCTCGTTGGCGGCCTGATATACGCTCTGGCGGCCTTCGGCTATCTCACCGACTTCCTGGCAAGGGAAGCACTGATGCAATCGGCGGTAGGTGGACAGGTGATCCTGCTGAACTACGCCATGGTGCAGCGATGGCGCCTGCTCAACCAGAAGCTCCTGGATGTGGAACACAGTGCAAGGACAGAGCTGGAGTTCAAGGTGCACGAGCGCACCGCACAGCTCAGAAACACCATGAGGGAACTGGAAAAAGCCAACCGCAAGTTGTCGACGATGAGTCTGAACGACGCCCTCACCGGCCTGCATAACAGAAGGCACCTGAATAACATATTCCCCGAGCTTTGCGCCGAAGCCCGCCGAACCTCCCAGCCACTGACACTGGCTCTGGTAGACGCCGACCATTTCAAGAACATTAACGACACCTGGGGCCACGGTTTCGGAGACACCTGTCTTCAGTTCATCGCCGAAATGCTTAACCGGCATGTAAAACGTCCGAGGGATGTCGCTATCCGCTTCGGCGGTGAAGAGTTTGCGCTGCTGCTGCCAGGAACCGATGCAGCAGGCGCCCTGAACGTCTGCGCGGCACTGCTGGAGGATCTCGCCAACACCCCGCTTTTATCGCCGGACGGTACCGAGGTGAGAATGACTCTGAGCGCCGGCATCGCATCACTCAACCCCGGTGAGACTCAGAACCAGCTATTCGAGCGAGCAGATGAGGCGCTGTACCGCGCAAAAAGTGAGGGCCGCAACCGCGCTCAGCTATCTGAAGCAATTGAAGTGGAGTAAAGATCAGGCCTGAAGCCTGTCATCCACAAAGATCCGGGTTTCCCGGGCAGCCGAGGCAATCAGTTCACATTGTGTCTGTGGCTGGCTTTTCAGTGTCTGGAAATCGTGATTGCCACCTTCAAGCCAACGCAAGTTGATGCCGTCCAGTTCCCTTTCATGGCCGGCCATCTCGGCCGGCTTGCCGAACGGGTCTCTGGTGCCCTGAAGCACCAGCATCGGGCAGTTCAGATCGGGGAAGTGCCCGGTTCGCCAACGGTCAAGCTTCCCCGGCGGATGAAACGGATAACCAAAACAGACGACACCATCGATGCCATCCCGACGGCTGGCCAGGATGCTCGCCATGCGGCCGCCCATGGACTTGCCTCCAACCAGGATCATGCTTGTGCTCCCAAGCTCTGCACGAACCTGGTCAATTACCCGGGAAAAATACTCCAGCAATACCGGTTCCCGGTCGGGTGGACGTTTCTTTCCATCCAGGCGTCGTTTCTGCATGTAAGGGAACTCAAAACGAACCGTTCCAATACCCTCACGCTCAAGCGCCACAGACAGCTCTTCCATGAACGGCGAGTCGGCCGGCGCGCCCGCACCGTGCGCCAGAATCAGTACGACTTCCGAATGACTTTCATAGCCTTTGGTCTTAATCAACTCCACGGAATTCACCTCATCCAATTAAGCGACTATCATTGCATTCAGGCAACACACATTCCCTGCGCTGAAACAACTCCAAGAACGGCACTAAAAAGGAAGCCATGTTGCTGATTTCGGCGCATTTGACGGATGTCAGGAGTTGACCTGAGTCATTGCAAACAGCTAATCGTTTCTCCATACTTGCGCCCGCATATTTCCCCACTTTAAACCCATTGGTAAGGCTATGAGCACAGTAAATGCAAACCTGACATACAACTACAAGGTGGTGAGACAATTCGCCATCATGACAGTGGTATGGGGTATTGTAGGTATGGCGCTGGGTGTGCTGATTGCAGCACAGCTGGTCTGGCCGTCCCTCAACCTCGACCTGCCCTTTACCCACTTCGGCCGTCTCAGGCCGCTGCATACCAATGCCGTTATCTTCGGCTTTGGTGGAAGTGCCTTGTTCGCCACCTCCTACTACGTGGTGCAGCGCACCTGTCAGGCCCGTCTGATCTCCGATGGCCTGGCGTCGTTCACCTTCTGGGGCTGGCAGGCGATCATTGTCTCGGCAGCTATTACCCTGCCGCTCGGCCTTACCTCTTCCAAGGAATATGCCGAACTTGAATGGCCAATCGATATCGCTATCGCCATTGTCTGGGTGACTTACGCGCTGGTGTTCTTCGGAACCGTAATGAAGCGCAGCACTCCCCACATCTATGTAGCCAACTGGTTCTACGGCGCCTTCATCATCACGGTTGCCTGCCTGCACATCGGGAACAATATGGCGCTGCCCGCCAGTGCTTTCAAGTCCTACTCCGCCTACGCGGGCGTCACTGACGCCATGATGCAGTGGTGGTACGGCCATAACGCGGTAGGCTTCTTCCTGACCGCCGGGTTCCTGGGCATGATGTACTACTTCGTTCCCAAGCAGGCCAACCGTCCCGTTTACTCCTATCGTCTGTCGATCGTTCACTTCTGGGCCCTGATCGCAACCTACGTCTGGGCCGGCGGTCATCACCTGCACTACTCCGCACTTCCGGACTGGGCGCAGACCGCAGGCATGGTTATGTCCCTGATTCTGCTTGCACCGTCCTGGGGCGGCATGATCAACGGCATGATGACCCTGTCGGGCGCATGGCACAAGCTGCGCACTGACCCCATTCTGCGCTTCCTGGTGGTTTCACTGTCGTTCTACGGCATGTCCACCTTCGAAGGTCCGATGATGTCCATCAAGACTGTGAACGCGCTTTCCCACAACACCGACTGGACCATCGGCCACGTTCACTCTGGTGCCCTTGGCTGGGTTGCCATGATCAGTATCGGCGCGGTTTACCACCTGATTCCCAAGCTGTGGGGTGTTCAGGCCATGTTCAGCACCGCCCTGATCAATGCGCACTTCTGGCTCGCAACCGTTGGCACCGTGCTGTACATCGTTGCCATGTGGGTAAACGGCATCATGCAAGGCCTGATGTGGCGTGCGGTCAACCAGGACGGCACCCTGACCTACAGCTTTGTTGAAGCTCTGGAGGCCTCCTACCCGGGCTACTTTGTCCGGTTCCTTGGTGGGGTTATCTTCCTGTCCGGCATGCTCATCATGGCTTACAACGTGTACATGACTGTTCGCCAGAAAGATGCGGTTGCGCAGGACAACGCGGCAACACAGCCGGCGTAACGGGAGAGAGATCAGATGAAACACGAAATAGTTGAAAAGAACCTTGGTCTGATGATCGTACTGATTGTCCTGACCATCAGCGGTGGTTTTCTTGCCGAGGTAGTGCCCCTGTTCTTCCTGAAAGAGACCAATGAGCCGGTTGAGGGCCTCGAGCCCCTGTCGGCACTTGAGCTGGAAGGCCGGGACATCTACATCCGTGAAGGCTGCCATGTATGCCATACCCAGCAGATCCGTCCGTTCCGGGCGGAGACCGAGCGGTATGGTCACTACTCCGTTGCGGGCGAGTTCGTGTACGACCGTCCATTCCTTTGGGGTTCCAAGCGCACCGGCCCGGATCTGGCCCGCGTAGGCGGTCGTTACTCTGATGCCTGGCAGCGCCAGCACCTGTACGATCCGCGTAGCGTTGTGCCCGAGTCGAACATGCCGGCCTTCCCGTGGCTGTTCGAAGACCGGGTAGATCACTCCAAGACTGCCGCAAAGATGGAGACCCTCCAGACGCTGGGCGTGCCCTATACCGATGAGCAGATTGCAGAGGCTTCTGCCCAGGTAGAAGGCAAATTCGAAATCGAGGCTCTGGTCGCGTACCTGCAACAGCTGGGTACAGTGATTTCAGACAAACGGTGAACCCATGGATATTAATGAGTTACGCGGTATTCACACACTTCTGGTAATGGCGGTTTTCCTGGGAATCGTCTGGTGGGCCTACAGCGCCCACCGCAAGAAGGCCAACGACGAGGCAGCTCACCTGCCCTTCGACGATGACGACGTGGAAAAGCGTACGCTCGAACAGGAAAAAACGGAGAAAAAAGAATGAGTACCTTTTGGAGCATCTGGATCAGCGTGATCGTGCTCGGTACCGTGTTCGGCTGCTGGTGGCTGCTTTGGGCAACCCGCAAGAGCCAGACGACCGATACCGAAACCGACCGCACCATGGGCCATTCCTTTGATGGCATTGAGGAGTACGATAACCCGCTGCCCAAGTGGTGGTTCTATCTGTTCCTCGCTACCTGTGTTTTCGCGCTTGGCTATCTTGCGCTTTATCCGGGCTTGGGCAACTGGAAAGGCCTCTTGGGCTGGACTGCAGTCAATCAGTGGGAAGCGGAGGTCGCTGAAGCTGAAGAGAAATACGGCCCGATCTACGCCCAATATGGCCAGACCCCGGTTCCGGAATTGGCGGAAAACAGCGATGCCATGAAAATCGGCCAGCGTCTGTTTGCCAACAACTGTGCGGTTTGCCATGGCTCGGCAGCTCGTGGCCAGGTTGGCTTCCCCAACCTGACTGACGACGACTGGCTCTGGGGCGGAACACCTGAAGCAATCCTGGAGACCCTGCATAATGGTCGTATGGGTAACATGCCCGCCAAGGGCACCATGCCCAGCATGACCAACGAGCAGGTAGACCAGGTTGTGAACTATGTCCTGAGCTTCAGTGGTCGGGAAAAAGACGCCGAAGCTGCCAAGGCAGGCGAACAGGTCTTCGCGCAGGCGTGTGTGGCCTGCCATGGCCCTGAGGGCAAAGGTATGCAGGCTTTGGGCGCCCCCAACCTGACTGACAATACCTGGCTCTATGGCTCGACCTATGAGTGGATCAAGGAGACCGTTATGAACGGTCGCCAGAACCAGATGCCTGCCCAGGATCGTCTGCTTTCCGACGATCAGATTCAGATTCTTGCGGCTTACGTCTATAGCCTCTCAAACTGAGTCAACCGGCCGGGGGCAAGCCCCGGCCCGGTCTTTTCAACCCTGTGTCTGCACTGCGGGCACAGGCTTGAAAAGATCAGCAGCCTAAAAGCCTGTTGCCCCGCATCATCATTTTTCTGGAGGTAACGATGAGCAGTGAGATTCCGGTCAAACAGGTTGACCCATCCTCTGGCCCCTCCGACAACAACAATAAATCCGGAACCGTCGAACTATACGCCAGCCGTAAGAAGATTTACGTCAAGGAAGTCAAAGGCTTCTTTCAGCGCATCCGTAATGTCAGCCTGACACTGCTGATGGGCATGTACTTTGCCTTTGTCTGGTTCACCCTGGACGGACAGCCACTGATTCATTTTGATCTCCCTGCCCGTGAGTTCCATTTGTACGGAGCCACGTTTTACCCGAAAGATTTCATCCTGCTCTCGGGAATGCTGATTATCTGTGCCTTTGGCCTGTTCTTCATTACCACGCTATTTGGCCGGGTCTGGTGTGGCTACACCTGCCCCCAGACTGTCTGGACCTTCATTTTCATGTGGGTTGAAGAGCGCATTGAAGGCAGCCGCAACAAGCGGATGAAGCTGGACAAGGCTCCGAGCTCCGCTAACAAGATTGCCAAGAAATCCGCCAAGCATGGGGTCTGGCTCCTTATTGCCCTGGCTACCGGTCTCACCTTTGTCGGGTACTTCTATCCGATCCGGGAACTGATCGCAGATCTGTTCACCTTGCAAGCCAATGGCTGGGCCTATTTCTGGGTTGCCTTCTTTACCGTCGCCACCTACCTCAACGCAGGCTGGATGCGCGAGCAGGTTTGTCTGTACATGTGCCCCTATGCCCGCTTCCAGTCGGTCATGTTCGATCCCAATACCCGTGTGGTCTCCTACGATCCCAACCGGGGCGAGCCACGGGGTGGCCGCAAAAAAGGTGTGGATCCGGCGGAGGCCGGGCTGGGTGACTGCATCGACTGCGGCCAGTGTGTCCAGGTATGTCCAACGGGCATTGATATCAGGGACGGCCTTCAGTACGAATGTATTGGCTGCGCCCTGTGTATTGATGCCTGTGACGAGATCATGGACAAGATGAATTACCCAAGGGGGCTGATTCGTTACACCACAGAGAATGAACTGGAAGGCAAGACCTCGAAGCTCCTGCGTCCACGAACCTTTGGCTATGGTGCGGTCCTGTCGTTGATGATTGCGGCGATTATTTTCACGATCGCCACGCGAGTGCCGGCCCAGATGGACGCCCTTCGAGATCGCGGCGCCCTGTATAGCTTCAATGGCGAAGGGCGGATTGAGAACTCCTACACGCTGAAAATTGCCAATATGACAGAGGTTCCCCAGACCTTCACTCTGGCAGTCACCGGCCTGGAGGGGATCCGGATTCTGACCGACACCTCGGTAACCGTTGAAAGCGGTGAAAACCGCTCACTGCCGACCGTCGTCGACGTACCGCCGGAATCCATTGCCGAATCCAATTACGATATCGTGTTCAGGGCACAATCCGAGACAGATTCTTCGCTGAGCCTTGAAACTGAAAGCCGATTTGTCGGTCCAACGCGCTGATTTTCGATAGCGCGAATCTGGCCGTTAATACGAGACATTGATTTATGACAACTGAAACACCCGTAGCACCCTGGTACCGCCAGCCCTGGTTCTGGTTCCTGCTGATATTTCCGGGCGCATCCATCATTTACTGCGCCGTCGCAATTACCATCGCGATCAACACTGAAAATGCGATGGTAACAGACGACTGGTCCAAGGAGGGCCGTGGAATCAACATGTCCATCGCCAGGGACCAGAAAGCAGCAGACCTTGGCATGGTGGCTCAGATTGACTTTCAAAACAGAAACGTCACGGTCAACCTTGATACCTTAGAGGGTCCGGCTGACTTCCCATACCTGATTCTCAACCTGTTCCATCCAACACTTTCGGACAAAGACCGCACTGTCCAGTTCCAGCAGATCGCCCCGGGACGATTTGCCGGGAAACTTCACAGCGACATCGATGGCCGTTGGTACTACGACCTCCGTGGTCCGGCCAACGAGTGGCGGCTCAAGGGCGAAGCCTGGTTACCCTCTGAAAGCGGTATAACGGTCAAGGCCGGGGAGTCTGCCCAAGGTTGACCAGCCTGGATTGCTTCCACTGCGGTGAACCGGCAGACGGTGAGCCGCCCATTACCCTTGAGCTCGATGGCACAACTCGCCACTTCTGCTGCCAGGGCTGCAAGGCGGTTTGCCAGACCATCCACAGTGAGGGTCTGACCGGTTTTTACGATTTCCGGACCAAACCGGCTGTCACACCGAAGCAACTGACGACCGCCGAAGTAAATCGCCTGAGGGAGCTTGACCATCCCCTGGTTCAGGAAACCTTTGTTGTCCCGGTCAAAGGCGCACAGGAAGCTCAGTTGCTGATCGGTGGGATCACCTGCGCAGCCTGTATCTGGCTTCTTGAAAACCACATGAAGCAGCAGCCGGGTGTCGTGTCCTTCTCGGTGAATCACACCACACAGCGGGCCCGGCTGGTCTGGTCCCAGGATCAGGCGCCCCTGAGCGACCTTCTGATTGCCATCCATGAACTTGGGTATACAGCGCGCCCCTATCAGGCAGACGAAGCAGAGCAGGCCCTCAAGGCCGAGCACCGATCCATGCTTATCAGGGTCGCCATCGCAGGCATAGGCTCATTCCAGAGCATGATGCTGGCATTTCCCCTGTACTTCGAACTGGTTAACGATTTGTCACCGGAATTTGTCAGCTTTTTCCGCTGGTTCAGCCTTCTGGTGGCCACCCCTGTAGTTCTCTATAGTGCTGCTCCCTTTTTCCGTAACGCCCGCCGGGATATCCAGAGTCGACACCTGACCATGGATGTGCCGGTTGCCATTGCAATCGGGCTGGCCTACCTCGCAAGTGCCTGGGTAACCATTTTTGGCGGCGAGGAAGTCTACTTCGAGTCCGTGTGCATGTTTACATTCTTCCTGCTCCTGGGTCGATATATCGAAGTGCAGGCCCGCTACCGTGCGGGCCTGACCGGTAACGCCCTTGCAGGGTTCCAGCCGACCGTTGCCACACTGGTGAACGGTGATGATACGGACATTGTTCCGGCCCACCAGATTCGGCCCGGTAATATCGTTCGGGTTCGGCCCGGTGAGACTCTGCCAGTGGATGGAGAGATCGTCCGGGGCGAGTCCACCCTTAACGAGGCGGCGTTGACGGGCGAGTATCTGCCCGAAACCCGCCGCCCAGGGGACACGGTTCATGCTGGCAGCGTAAACGGCGAGAACCCGCTCGATGTCCGGGTCGTCAAGGCAGGCGCACAAACCCGCCTTTCGGGCATTCTCCGGGTGTTGGACCGGGTGCAATCCGAAAAGCCCGAGGTCGCGATGATGGCCGACCGGATGGCGGGCAAATTCGTCGGACGGGTACTCATACTGGCACCGGTGGTCTGGATTGGCTGGTGGCTTGCCGGCGCCGACAATGCCTTCGACATCACCCTGTCGGTGCTGGTGGTAACCTGCCCCTGCGCACTGTCGCTGGCAACCCCGACCGCCATCACATCGGCGACAGTCAGGCTTCGTCGCCTTGGGTTTCTGCCGACTCGGGGCCATACCCTGGAATCAATGAACACCATCGATACCGTGGTGTTCGATAAAACCGGAACATTGACCCGCGGAGAACTCAGTCTCACTGGTACGAATGTTATCGGCAGTATGGATAAAGAGACCTGCCTGAAGCTCGCCGCCGGCCTCGAGAAGTATTCCGAGCATCCGATTGCCAAGGTATTCCACCGGCGAACCACTGCTGCTGTTGAACATGTGGAAAATCATATCGGCGGGGGACTTTCAGGGCAGTTTGGCGACATGCGGCTTTTTATCGGTCACCGGGGGTTTGTAGAGAAGCACACCGCTGCGCCAGCCCCACAGGCAGAACATCATCAGGGCATGGAGATCTGGCTTGCCTCAGATCGCGAATGGCTGGCCGGCTTCAGCCTCGACGACCAACCTCGGGACGACGCCCTGGCGGCCATCAAGTCTCTTCAGGAAGCTGGCATTCGCACTATACTGCTGAGCGGGGACCGCTCCGGACATGTTGAGCAGGTGGCCGGCATGTTGGGCATTGATGAAGCAATCGGACAGGCCTCTCCGGAAGAAAAACTGGCAGTGCTGCAGAAGCTGGAATCCGAAGGCCGGCATATCATGATGGTTGGCGACGGGCTGAACGACCTGCCCTCCATGGCCGGTGCCGGAATCTCGGTTGCCATGGGCACAGCTGCAGACCTGACACAATTGAAGGCCGATGCGGTTCTATTGAACGGCCAGCTACTGCAACTGGTCGAAGCCCTGAAAGCCAGCCGTCAGACACGGCGCATCATCCGGCAGAATCTCTGGTGGGCACTTGCCTACAATGTCTGCGCGTTGCCCCTCGCGGCGGCAGGCATGGTGCCGCCCTGGCTGGCAGCGATTGGCATGTCTCTCAGTTCCCTGGTTGTTGTGTTAAACGCGCTGAGACTCGGCAAGGCCCCAAAGCAACCGAGTCAGCACAACCCGGCGGTTGGCGCCCAGGCCCTGTCCTGATACCGTAACCCTATACTTTTTTCTGCGAGGTTTCGCCGTGCAAA
Source organism: Marinobacter maroccanus (assembly GCF_002933275.1). Lineage (GTDB taxonomy): Bacteria > Pseudomonadota > Gammaproteobacteria > Pseudomonadales > Oleiphilaceae > Marinobacter > Marinobacter maroccanus. The sequence continues at coordinate 49,396 of NZ_PSSX01000005.1, read as the reverse complement.
TCGTAATGTTCCTGGTACCGGTGATGCTTATCCTGGTGGCCCTGGGCATCGTGTTGTTTTCGTGGGCGGTCAAGAACGGTCAGTACGATGATCTCGAAGGCCCGGCACATCGGATACTCTACGACGATGACAAGGACATGATCCCGGACGACGCCCGCACCGATAAACCGGCTTCAGAGGAACAAACCTCAGAGCAAACAGCTGAAGTCAGCAAGACCGCCAATCCGGATGAGGATAAGTCCCAGAAAGGATGAATCCGGAACTCTACCTCAGTTACCCGAGCGCCTTCCTGATCGGACTGCTCGGCAGCACGCACTGCCTCGGCATGTGCGGCGGCATCAGCGCTTCCCTCTCCATGGCCCTGCCCGTGGGCCGGGGATTCCGTTTCCGGCAAACGGTCATGCTCCTGGCCTTCAACTTCGGGCGAATCGGCAGCTATGTGCTGATCGCCACGCTGGTTGCGCTGGCCAGCACCTCGGCCGCCAGCCAGTGGACCGCCGTGGGCCTTGTGCTTCGCACCCTGGCGGGGATTCTGCTGATTTTCATGGGGTTGTCCATGGGGCAATGGTGGCAGGGAATTCGCTACGTAGAACGGATCGGAGCTCCAATCTGGACACGCCTTTCACCCCTGACCCGTCGCTTCCTGCCAGTGAATCACGGCGGACAGGCACTTGCGCTTGGTGCGCTCTGGGGCTGGCTGCCCTGCGGATTGGTTTACAGCACATTGGGCTGGGCGGCATTGCAGCCTACGGTGGGCTCTGCCGCCCTCACCATGCTGTTTTTCGGGCTCGGCACCCTGCCCTCCATGCTGGCCACAGGGTTCGCGGCCAACTGGATCCGCGGCTTGCAGAGCCACCAGTTGTTCCGCAAAGTCACTGGCGGCCTGCTTATCCTGTTCGGCCTCTGGACACTGCCCTTCCTGCATCTCGCCGGACACTAACCGGCTAGATATTCAGTACATCCAGACGCCCGAAGTCAGTTGCTGTCTCGGGTTCTGCCGTCTGAACGGCCTGGCGCTTGCCACCGAGGCGCTTGCCTTCCTTGAAATCGTAGAGATTGGTATCTGCCAGGTGCGAGGGCTCCACATTGCACATGGCGCGGAACATGGTCTCCAGCCGACCGGGGTGCTGTTTATCCCAGGTCTGGAACATGTCCTTGATCACCTGGCGCTGAAGATTCTCCTGGGAACCACACAGATTGCACGGGATGATGGGAAACTCCCGAAGACCCGCATAGCGGGCTATGTCTTTTTCCCGGCTGTAAGCCAGCGGCCGGATAACCGTGTTGCGGCCATCGTCACTGTGCAAAACCGGAGGCATGGACTTCAGCTTGCCTCCGTAGAACATGTTCAGGAACAGGGTTTCCAGCAGGTCGTCCCGGTGGTGGCCAAGGGCTATCTTGGTAACCCCGTGCTCCTCCGCAAAATTATAGAGAATTCCGCGTCGTAGCCGGCTGCACAGACCGCAGGTAGTCTTCCCTTCCGGGACTTTTTCCTTAACAATACTGTAGGTGTCCTTCTCGATGATGTGATACTCGATACCCATGGAGGACAGGTATTCGGGCAACACCTCTTCCGGAAAGCCGGGTTGCTTCTGGTCAAGGTTGACGGCAATCAGCTCGAAAGAAACCGGGGCGCTCTTCTGCAGGTTGAGCAGAATATCGAGCATGGCGTAGGAGTCTTTGCCACCGCTAAGGCAGCACATGACTTTGTCGCCGGCTTCAATCATCGAGAAATCGGCAATCGCCTGCCCGACTTCACGGCGCAGACGTTTCTGCAGCTTGTTCAACTCCAGTTTCTGGCGGCGCTCCCGCTCTGGGTTGAAGGACTGTTGGGAACTGGCGATCATTGCTTCGGACATACCAACTACGTTCATAAGGCAAGTGGACGTGGGATTATACGCGTCACATGGATTCAGGGACAGGATACCGACATGGATATGTTGCAATCGAGTGAAGAGGTCGCGGGCAAACGGGAACAGAACCGGATCCGTAACCGCAGGGCGATCCTGACTGCCGCCCGAGAGTGCTTTCGAGAGCAGGGCTACGAAAACTCGACCATCCGCGACATCGTTCGCCGCACGGGCCTTGCCGCCGGTACTTTTTACAATTATTTTTCCAGCAAACAAGACATCTTTGCAGCCCTGCTCACCGATTTCCTGACCAACCTGAACGACAATCTCACGCGCCATCGGCGCTCGGCCAATACCACCGAGGATTTCATCCACTACGCCTATCTGGCCCTTTTCACCGTGACCGCCAGGGATCCATTGGTTTATGAGCTGGCGCATCGCAATGATCGCGCGCTTCGGGAACTGTTCGGTTCGGATATTCTCGGTTTGACCATGCTATCCCTGGAGGACGATGTCCGCGAGGCGATGGAGCGAGGACTGCTTCCCCGGATTGATCACGAATACCTGTGCGCCGCTTTTTTCGGCGTCGCCTACGAGACCAGCCTGACGCTGGCAAAACGCGCGCACAGCAACCCGGAGTCGGCGGATGCTGAAGCGTTGACCGCAACCCGGTTTTCGAGCGCTCTGTTCATGGGCGGCCTTCCCGGGCTGGCTGCACTTCCCTGATGGCCGGGAGTGACCTAACATGGGCTCTATGACAGACAGCCATTCCCCGATAAATACCTCTTACCCCGGAGCAGCGAATGAAGATGACTGCCTGGAGCAGCAAATTCAGCACCTGCTGGTAGCCGTTGAGCATGAACTCCGGTCAGCACCGGCAGGCATGAATGAATTATCGCTGATCAAGGCGCTTCAGAAACCGCCATGGAAACTGCTTGGCGACGTTGTTTTCAACGAACCAGAAAAGCTCTACCCGGTTCATTTTCTGTTGTTCCATGTACTTTACCGTCTCCGGGACCAGTTGTCCGAGGCCGGAGAGAGCCTCACGATTTCGCCTCTCATCATACGTATCGAAGCGCAGACTGTGGTCAGTGGCGAGGGGGTGCCCGACAGTGTCGACGCACTTCGCCATTTCTATCTGGACCTCTCTCAGTACCGCCTACCAGAGGAAGCTATTCAACAGATGATGAATGATTTCTGGGCAGGTGCCCCTGGCCAGGCACCTGCCCAGTCCGAAACAAGGGAAGCAGCGGAAGCACTGGGCTTCAAGTCTGTTCCCACCGACTTTCCAACGGTCAAGAAGCGTTTCCGCCGGGCAGTGATGCACGCCCACCCTGACCGCGGCGGCAAGACCGAAACCATTCAGCATCTCAATCAGGCCTTCGCGGTACTGAAAGCCCATTTCCGCCAGGGCATCTGACCGGTCTGTTCGAGCTGGCCGGGGAACACAAACACAGGAGACGATATGCCGTTCAACGCATTCCTGAAATTTTCCGTGCTCGTCGCTGTTATGACGACGGCCATCTCAGCCCGCGCAGACCTGGTTGTCCTGCAGTACCACCATGTCAGTGATTCAACGCCGCCTGCCACCAGCACATCGGTGTCTCTGTTTGAAGGGCAACTGGACATGATCTCGGATCTGCAGCTGGAAGTTGTGGATCTGCAGAAAGGCACCGAAAGAACACTGGCTGGCACCGATGGACAAGGTAATCGCATCGCCATTACCTTCGATGACGCCTACGACTCCGTCTACCGCACGGCGGCGCCGCTGCTGGCTGACAAAGCCTACCCCTACACGATTTTTGTAAACACCGAAGCCGTTGGCCGAAACGGCTACATGACCTGGGATCAGATTCGAGAGTTGGCCGAACGTCCCGGCGTAACAATTGCCAATCACAGCGCGGACCATGGGCACCTGGCTCGGAAGCCAAACGAAAGCGAAAGTGACTGGCAGGCCCGGGTTACCAACAGCCTGGACTCGGCCCAGGAGGCCCTTGCCCGGAAGCTGGACGCGCCGGCGCCCATGTTCGCGTATCCTTACGGAGAATTTGACGAAGCCCTCGAGCGCAAAGTTGCCGAGCGTGGCTGGTACGGGTTCGGTCAGCAGTCCGGCGCCATCGGCCAAACAACAGGGAAAACCCGATTGCCTCGCTTCCCGATGGCGAACGCCTATGGCCAGCTGGGGAGCCTTAAAAACAAACTACGCAGCAAAGCCTTCCCTGTTGATTCCGGCAAACTTCCAGACGGCGTGATCTCGGAGAATCCGCCCACCCTGATGTTCCCGCTCGTTGACCCCATTGATGCTGACCGGCTGACGTGCTTCGCCTCCGGTCAGGGACGTATCGACTTTGACGTGATTAACGGCAACGTGGAGGTGCAGGCACCAGAAACCTTCAACAGCCGACGATTCCGCTACAACTGCACCCACCCTGCCGGCGATGGCAGTTTTTACTGGCTCTCCCAGCAGTGGCTGGATCTGAGCAAACCTGAGGACTGAGGCCTCATTCCTCGACCTGCATCAGGCCAATTTCACCGCGCGTGATGTGAGGGGTTTTCTGGGGGCCATCGCCGGATTCCATTACCGTCTGGCCCTCCAGATCCTGCTCCCGGGTAAACAGCACCAGCCAACGCTCCCCCTGGCGCGGAAACGCGGGAACCCATGCTTCCAGGTAACCGCGCCGGTGCCAGTTCTCCGGGGTGAAATCCATAACCAGGTCTGTTACCAGCCTTAACGGTGCCATCGTCTCATCCAGAAACACCAGGGAGGGCAAGAACACTCCGTCTTTGGCATAGGAGCGCAGGCGTATGACCAGACTGGCGTGCTTATCCGCGTCCGGGAGCGCAATCAGTTGATAGGGGCTGGTTCCCGTAAGAAACGGATGGGTTACTGAACCGTCCGAAAGGGTGACGCCGAACTCTCGTCCCGATTGCCACTTTTGCCGACCGCGCATATCCATTGACTCGCAACAGGTGGCTGAAAACCGGGTAAAGAAGTCATCGGTTGGAGCCTCGATGCCAAGGATGGCGAAGGCGTCCGGGTCATAACCCTCTACCGGAGTCTGGTCTGCTCCATCGGGCCCCGCATGATAAACGCTGGCTTCGGTGATCTGTACAGGGGGCGCAACCAGCCCTTTCTCAAGGTCAGAGCGGGTATCCGGCCGGTAATAGCTGACCCGTACATTACCTTCGGCGTCGCGCCAGGTGAAATAGGGCTGCCGCTCCCCAGGCCGAACGTAGCCATCTTTCTCAAGCTCGCCGGCATCCGGATAGTTTTCGAGTGTGTACTCGGTGTTTTCCTGCGGTCCTGACTCCAGGCTCGCCCCATTATCTGCCTGCGCCGGGTGTTCCTCGGATTCCGGATCGCGCTGCTCTTCAGCTACGTCTTTAGCTACCTCTTCAACTACCTCTGCAGACTCACGATTCAAGTCTTTCTTCTCGGCTCCGGTGATCGGTGAGTATCGAACCCTGCCCTGCTCGTCTACCCAGGTGAAATAGCCTTCCCGTTCCGACACCGTAGACCCGCCAATCTGGCAGCCTCCGAGAACTGCCGCCAGAGAAAGGCACAAGGCTGATTTCCGTAAAGAGCCGTTAATCACTGCGAATGACTACCCTCTGGTTAATGGCACCACTCAGAACTTGGTCCGGAAACTGAGGCCCGCCATCACAACCCGTAGCGAGGTTTTGACATCCAGGCCTGCATAGGGGTTGTAGATAATGTTAGTGATGTTATCGCAGTTCAGGTTACAGCTGGTGTCCGCGGGAATCGACTCCACCGAATGAAGATAACTGAGATTCATGTCGATTTCGGTGTCCTTGTCCCACTGGTACCCCATACCGATGCTGTAGAGATTTGCGCCACCGAATGGCGCCATAACCTGTCGCTGATCATCCGGGATAACGGAATCCCGTATTTCCACGCCAGCACGCAGGTCCAGACGGGAAGACGCATGAAACTCCATGCCAAACGCCCAGTTCCACTGGCTCTTGAAACCCAGGGGCAACCTCAGGGTATTCGGCGTGGCATTGTCCGGCGACAGGATCCTGGCCGCATTGAGAAACTCCAGGTTGCGGTCAAACCGGAAAACGAAGGCATCCCACTGTTTGTAATCAGTCCAGCCAATGTCGGCGTTGAGGGTCAGTTTCGGGTGCACGTCGACACTGATACCGGTCTGGAAGTGCTGGGGGTACACCAGATCCATACTGACATTACCGGATTCCTTTGGCGCACCGGAAGGCAGACTGAGGATAGCCGAGGTGATAGCACCCAGAACGGATCCGTTGACGCTCTGCCAGAAGCCTGACCAGTCGTCGGTGTACTGGATCTCGAAGGTGCCCTTCATGTTCATCTCGGCTTCCGAGGTGTAGCTTGCACCCCAGCTGAACCAGTCCGTCGGCTCCCACATCACACCCAGAGTATAGGTGGGTGACAGGGTTTCCTGAACATTGATGTTCAGGGCGCCAATGTCATCCCAGGGACCGACGTTACCACCACAAAGCGCCAGCCAGGGCTGAAGGGGCTCATCGCCACTCTCACAGTTGAACGCATCCTGCAGAACTTCCGCCACCCCCAGCAGCATATTGGGCGCGCGCATGTACTGGTCCGCCGCGATGCCCATGTGAGACAGGTGTATGCCTGCCCCTACAGACCAGTCATCGTTGATCTCGTAACCGACCGTTGGTGAAAGATAGGTGGTGCGCTGCAGCGCCGTGGCTTGGGGCTGGTAACGGCCTGGATCGTCCTTGTCGCGGTAAAAACCGGCCGCCAGCGGCAGGTAAAAAGCATTACCGAAGGTCAGTTTGGAACCAGGCGGATTGATGCTGATCCCCGCTGAAGGCGCAAGGGCCGGCCCGGGCGGCGCACGCAGAATACCGTATCCTGGCAAATACAGAGCCACATTGTTGGTGTGACTGTGGGTATTGGCAACGGGGTCCCGCTGCTTCCCCGTCTGAGGATCAATCTCCAGCCCGTCAATGCCGAAAATCTCATAGCCTTCCGGTGCGGTGAAGTCCGCATCAATGTCCAGATAGACGCTCATCAGGTTCACTTCCAGCTGGCGCCCGTCCAGTTTGGTCAGGCCCGCAGGATTGTAGTGAATCGCCATGATCCCTGGCGGATCGGCGGTCACGGCGTTACCGAGCGCCAGTGCCTTGGGATGAATGGTCAAATTCTGCGCCAGCTGGGCCTGCGCACCACAGGAGATGGTCGTGGCGATCAGTGCCGCGATAATCTGACGGTTGTGGCTTTGCTGTCCCATGAAGTTCGTCCCTTCCCGTAGATCGTCAACGACACCAATCACTCTTTAAGACCGGAGAAGTTTATGGGCAGGGAGACCCCTAGGGAGAAGTCCGGCGCATCCTCGGTCAGGCCAATACCCAGGCTGGTGTTGACGATGGTGGTGTCGCTGACACGGGTGCCCAGTGACATGCTCAGGAAACCGGTCATCTGGTCCTGGGCAACGGCCTGGTCGCCATTGGAGAAGGTCAGAATGGTTTCATCGCTGTAGCTGAGCTGAGCTGAGATGCTCAATGAAATATCGTAGGAAAGCGAGTAGGCAAATCCAGCGGAACCGGACAACCCGAAACCGGGGTCCACTTCGGTCAGCAAACGTGCCCCCCGAACCTGCTGAAGGTCTTCCGCTGGCAGGTTGTAGGTGGCACTCACTGAACCGAACACCACCACCGGATCCAGAACCTTCGAAAGACTCGCCCCACCCCCGATGGAGTAGTAGCCGCTGCCAGTGGACAGCTGCTCATTGATGTCTATCTCGTAGGGGCTGACACCGGTCTTGGTGGACAGGGTTCCGAACAGAGTGGTCGACATCTTGCCCGGAACGTAGGCAAATGGCTGCCAGCGTCCGGTGAAAGAGATATCGCCAAAATCATAAACGTTGAGCTCGTCCTGGGTATCGTATTTAACCACCAGCGGAATACGGGTACCCACCGTCAGGTTGTCCAGCAGACCATAATCGTAGGAGAAGGAATTGGTAAAGCTGTGGGTTGCCGACGGCACTACGTCCAGGTTTCTCACTGATCCATTGGTGATGGCCAGGTCCAGTCGCTGGTCTGCGGTGTAGGAATAGTCGAAAGAATAATTCAGGGAGTGGGAACCCTTCTTCTGCAACGAATAGTTCTTCTCTGCAGCCTGGAACACTTCTTCAAGCTGTTGTGAAGCGTCCTCGTCCCCTTCCTGTTTAGCCAGCGCTTCCCGCGCCTGGTCCACACTCCCTTCCTGCGCCAGGGCCATGCCCGGAAGCAGACCTGCCGTGGAAACAAGGATAAAACCTCGCACAAACCAACGATTCATCCTGACTCCCTTATTTTATTTGTAGTGTTCCTGATCCGGGGACTGCCCGGCGAATTAGTTACGACGGTAGTGCAACTGCTTTCGAGTGTTTTCTACACTGCCATCGGGATTGTTTTTCTGGCGTTCCAGCAGATTCTGGATCCGCCTCTGGGTGGACTCGTGAAACGCCGGTATCCGTTCCAGCGCCAGAAGGGTCATTGTCTGATCATCCACGAAGCGAAGGTCTTCCTCCTTCAGCTCGAGGTTGTCCAGTGGCTTGTCACTGCCTGGGAAGACAATAAAGAGCACGTTGTCGTCCCATTTCTCCTCGAACTGGGCGAGGGTGAAGGAGATATTGCCGACCGAAGGATCTGCCAGGTAGGCCCGCCCGTCCCGGATCGTCCGTAACACCACGAAATGCTTGAAGCCCGCGTGATGGATCGGCACGATTGCCGGGTGATCAAGGTCCTTGAGGTCATCAATGGTGGCCCGGAAGCCACCTGACGGGTAGCCGAGTGCCGTAACCAGTCGCTTCATGTCGAGCATGGAAAAAGCGCGGCGCTCAACAATTCGCTCGCTCTCGCCGTAATGGAGCAACCCCTCCATGACCTGTCGCTCTGACAAAGTCCGCCCCAGGTAGAAGTTCAGTACGGTAGTCAGCGCTGCGCTTCCGCAGCTGTAGTCATAGGCCTGACGCACAATATTCCGGAATTTCTGCTCGACCAGGGGCTCGACCCGGACCTCAGACCGCAGCTCAATCGGGCTCGAATCCACGTCCTGCTCGATAACGATCTGGCCCTTCTCAAAAGGCTCCACCACGGTCGCTTCCTGCACCATGGTGAATGTAAGAATGGATCCAGCGAGCACCAGCAGCATGTCAGACGAAGTCCCTGTTTTTATTGGCCACGTTATTAATCGGGTTACATGTTGTTACGGTAAGATACCGAAAAGCCTGCGCCCTTAAAGATAACTGTGCCTCAAATCTGTCGCTGCAGGAGGGGCCTTGCGGGGCGGATTTGAGAACTGGTTCAAGACGCTGGCCGAGAAGGCCTCGGGAGTTGACGCACCGGCACAAAGCCGGTATCAACACCAGTCCAGACACTCAATTTCCTGATGTAGATCCTGATGACAACAACACTGAATCCGGGACAGATCACCTTTATCACTGCCAAGAACCGGAGCCCGGTGTCACCCCCCGCGCTGCTGCCAAGAGAGAAGTTCAACGATCTGCTGCATGGCCTCGAGCCGGTGAGTCTGGTTCTGGTTCATGCACCGGCCGGCTATGGCAAAACCACCACCATTGCCGAGCGACTGGCAAGTCTCGAGGCCCGTTCGGCCTGGTTCCGTCTGGAAACCAGTGATAACGCACCGGGCCGCTTTGCCGGATATCTGGCCAATGCACTGGCCAGAGCTACCGAGGGGAGCTGCCAACAGGTACTGGAACGACTCCAGACAGAAGGTTATGACAGCCTCGAATCTTTCCTGACTGATCTGCTCGCCGGTCTGCCCCAGGATGATGAGCCGCTATATCTGGTACTTGATGACTATCACCTGATCACCAACGGCGAAATCCACGAGGCGCTGCGCTTCCTTCTACGGCATCTTCCGGGGTACCTGACTCTGGTTCTCATCAGCCGCACCATGCCGCCTGTGGGGGTAGCCCAGCTCCGGATGCAGGGGCGTCTGACCGAAATCACCAGCCGGGACCTTGGTTTTGAAGCGGACGAAGCCCAGCAGTATCTCCAGAGCCGGCTGCCGTTCGAGATTGCGAGAGAGGATATTGAGCGGGCTGTCAGACGGGTTGAAGGCTGGATTTCCGCCCTGCAGCTGCTTTCCGCTTCATCTGCAACCAGTGTCGAATTCACCGAGTTTGTCGATCAGTTGGAACACGGAAACCAGAATATCTTCGATTACTTTGATGAGCTGGTGGGAAACGACCTGAGCGAACAGCAGCGGCGGTTTCTCATGCGTACCAGCATTCTCGACCGATTCAATGCGGGAATGGTGATGCGTGTTATGGACGATACCGACGGCCAGGCGCTGCTCAGTAGCCTACTGTCCATGGGGCTGTTCATAACGCCCGTGGACAACTCCGCGCTCTGGTTTCGCTACCATCCGCTGTTCTCGGTGTATCTGCGTCATCTGCTGACCTGCACCACCCGTGAGAACCAGAGAGATCTGAATCAACGGGCCGCCGATGCCTGGCTCGAGCTGGACCATGCCGAAGAAGCTGCCAAGCATGCCATTGCCGCGGAAGATCCGGAGCGCATCACCCGGGTGCTCACCATCCACGGGCGAAAATTCTTTACCGAAGGTCAGTTTCATCTGCTGCAGCGCTGCCTCGATACGCTGCCCCAGGAAATCATTGCCGAGGATCCCACGCTGACCCTGCTCAGGGCATGGGTTGCCCAGGGCCAGTACAAGTTTGATGAAGTGGAAAACTGGTTGTCAGCGGCGGAAGCCCGTTTGCAGGCATCCATGAACGAGGACACCCAGCGGGCCGTTCATGGCGAGTTCAGCGCCATCCGCGCCCAGGTAGCCATGAATTATGGGGATGGCGACCGCGCCCTGACGCTTGCCCGGGAAGCCATCGAACAGGAAGCACGTTACCTGCCCACATCCCGGGTGGCCGCGGCCTCGGTTATTGGTGAAGCACTGTTTGTGCGCGGAGAACTCGAGGAAGCCCTGGCTCGCATGCAGGACACCGAGCATCTTGCCCGGGCCCATCAGGCCCACCAGAACGTTATTTGGGCCCTGTGTCAGCAAAGCGAAATCAGTGTCGCCATGGGCCTGCTGCAAAAGGCTTACAACATTCAGGAACGTGCTTTCCAATACGCGGAAGAAAACCAACTTAACCATCTGCCGATCCTGGAATTCCTGTTCCGTATTCGAAGCCAGATCATGTGGGAGTGGCACCACCTGGAAAGTGCCGAGCGTTGCGCGCTGCAGGGCATAGAAATTCTTGAGGCACAGGGAGAGCGCTGGTACGTCCAGAGTTACACGTCCCTGGCCAAAGTCGCTCAGGCGCGGGGCCGGCAGAGCCTATGCGCAGATTACATTGCCAAGATCCAGAAAATGCTTGCCGCCGAAGACTACCACCTCGACTGGGTGGCCAACGCCCAGGCCACCATGCTGTCGTACTGGGATGCCGTTCGGGATCATGACTCAATCCAGCGCTGGCTCACCATTGCGCCCCCTTGCGAGCCGGCAAAGGCCACCAACCATTTCAATCAGTGCAATGGCCGCAACCAGGCCCGGGCGTTGATCAGCCTGGGCCAGTACGAACTGGCCCGACCGCTCCTGGAAGAACTGACCGCGGTAGCGCGGGAATTTGGCCTGAAAACAGATCTGAACCGCAACCACATTGCCCTTGCCTACCTCTACTGGCAGCTGGATGAGCGCGAACAGGCTCTCGATCATATGAAAACAGCCCTGGAACTGGCGAGTACCACCGGTGCTGTCGGCAGCTTCCTTCGGTTGGGCAAGGAACTGATAGTTCTGCTCAAGGCGCTGATCAACGACGAAGCCATTGAAGGCATGGAACTTCAGAGGGCGGAACGCCTGATTCAGCTGGCCCAGCAACAACGGGACTTCAGCCGCGCCATCCGGATCTCGCTGGATGAGGCCATCATCCAGGACATCATCGACCGGCCGGACGTGCCGGAACTGATCCGCACATCTCCTCTTACCCGCCGCGAGTGGCAGATACTCAGCCTGATACATGCCGGTCTTTCCAATGACCAGATTGCCGAGCACCTGAAAGTGGCCTCGACAACGGTCAAGACCCATATCCGAAGCCTTTATCAGAAGCAGAACATCAGCCATCGTTCAGAGGCCATCGAACTGGCCAAAGACCTGCTGAGCAAGATCCAGGGAGACTAATGTCAGGCCCGGTTACATGGAGAAAACCACCCCAAGAAGCAGATAACTGACCAGCGTTACCACGACAATGCCCATCAGATTGAGAGCAAACCCGGCTCTGATCATGTCGCTGATCTGCATGTGACCACTGGAGAACACGATGGCATTGGGTGGCGTGGCCACCGGCATCATGAAGGCACAGCTGGCTGCAATGGCGGCAGGCACAGTGAGTAGTAACGGTGACACGCCCTGACTCAGGGCCAGCGCCCCCAGCAACGGCAGAAACGCAGCCGCCGTTGCGGTATTGCTGGTAACTTCCGTCAGAAAGATGATGATGCCCGCCACCAGAACAATCATGACAAGGGTTGGCAGGGCGCCGGCCACACCGAGACTTTGTGCAATCCATTCCGCCAGACCGGAACTGCTGATCACGCCGGCCATAGCCAGCCCTCCCCCGAACAGAAGCAGCACACCCCAGGGAATGCCCTTCGCGGTCTCCCAGTCGAGCACGAATTCGCGGGACCGGGTATCGACCGGCATGAGGAACATCGTAATCGCCGCCGCGATGGCAATACCAGTGTCGCTCAACCAGGGCATGAGGTTCTCGGATAGCAGAGGCCTGAAAATCCAGGCGGCGGCGGTTATCATAAACACCAGGGCTACCAGCTTTTCGCCCTTGCCCAGCGGCCCCAACGCATCAAGCTCCTCCCTTATGGCCTTGCCACCGTCGCCGGAGCTGCCCAGCCCGAAGTCGCGCCGGGTCAGCCACCACCAGGCCAGGGCCAGCATGACAACCGTCACCGGAACCCCCAGCAACATCCACTGGGCAAAGCCCACAGAAATACCCTGGTTTTCGCTCAGGTAGGCCGCCAACAAGGCATTTGGCGGAGTGCCAATAAGTGTGGCGATACCACCGATACTGGCGGAATAGGCGATAGCCAGCAGGAGTGCTGTGGCATAGCGGCGAACGCCCTCGGGATTGTCATTGCTGTCCATCATCGCCACCACCGACAGACCAATCGGCAGCATCATGATGGCCGTTGCGGTATTACTGACCCACATGCTCAAAAAGGCGGTCGCCAACATGAACCCGGCAATCTGCCGCCGGGGTTTACTGCCAACGGCCTTCAGCGTCATCAGGGCGATCCGGCGATGCAGGTTCCATCGCTGCATCGCAAGCCCGAGGGTGAAGCCACCCAGGAACAGGAAAATGATCGGATTGGCATAGGGCTCGGTGGCTTCACCAACCGTCCCGAGCCCGAGCGCGGGAACAAGCACTATTGGCAGCAAGGCAGTGGCGGGAATCGGAATGGCTTCGGTAGACCACCAGGTAGCCATCAGCAGCATCAACCCCAGCGCCGCCCAGGCTTCCGCGGCCATGGTTTCCGGCGGTGGGAGTATGATGGTTGCCAGCAGAAACGCAGCCCCGAGGATCAAGCCAATGAGCTGGCTGCGGGGCAGCCCCTCGTACTGGTTGTCAGCGTTGAGCTCTTTGGGCATACAGTTCTATTCCGTTATTCAGACATTCAACATCAGCAGGCGAGCGAAACGTCAGAGCGCCTGAAGCTGGCGATCATGAAAACGCCCGAGCAGGATAAGAGCCAGAATGGCGCCGGACAGGGCCCAGGCCATATCCGACTGGGTATCCCAGACGTAGCCCTGAGTACCCAGGAAGGCCTCGGCGGCTTCGTCACTGAGCAGGGCCACCCACCATTCGATCAGCTCGTAAAAGGCGCTTACCGCCAGACAGAAACAGACGATGAAAAACGCCGCCCAGCGGCGACTGGAGAACACGTCGAAGCGAATGACCACTTCCCTGGCGACCATTGCCGGTATAAACCCCTGTGCCAGGTGGCCCAGCTTGTCGTAGTTATTGCGCTCCCAATCAAACCAGTCTCGAAACCAGTCGAACAAAGGCACTTCCGCATAGGTATAGTGCCCTCCAACCATCAGAATGATGGCATGGACCAGAATCAGGAAATAAACCAGCGGCGTCAGCGGATAACGGAAGAAACACCAGACGACCAGCACAAAACCGATGGCCGCAGGCAGAACCTCAAGTACCCACGTGGTCCGATCCTTGGGCCCGATGGCAGACCAGACAAATACTGCAAGAAAGACCACTACCCAGACTGCGGATGCAAATCGCTGGTTCATAGGTTTCCTTGTGTCCGTGATTATCCAGACGCCCCGGCGCGCAGGAAGTGTCCGTATCCAGGCTCCCTGCCCAATGCAGGTGCCACCTCACCATCCGTTACCGCGGATCGGCCATTGATCAGTACTTCTCTGACACAGCCAGGGACCCGGTTAACCATTCTTTCCAGTCCGAAGTTTTCCATCTCGCCCCATTCAACCTGCTCCAGATCCTGATCAAGGCCACGGGGGTCAAGTACCGTTATATCGGCCCGGTCCCCCACCCTGATATGACCGGCATCAATACCAAGCCAATCGGCCTGTTCGCCGGTCAGCCGGTGTACAGCGCGTTCCAGCGACATGACTGGCTCACCCTCGCCATGGCTTTCGTGAACCAGCTTCAGAAACCTTAGAGGCAGGTTGTAGAAGGCCATATTCCGGATGTGCGCCCCGGCATCGGAAAAGGTGATCAGGGCACCGGGATTGGCAACCATTTTCCTGAGCCGATCCTTTCTGTGGTTGCCGACCGTGGTAAACCAGCGCAGCGAACGGCCATGGGCAACCACCATGTCGAGAAAGAAATCGACTACATGGATGCCACGGTCAGCGGCGAGCTCAGCAAAGTTGCGCCCGACCACGCCTTTATCCGGGCAATCGAGAATCACGGCATCGCCGAAATCCCTCTGCCACACCCGGGGCGAAAGCTTTTCCTTGTAGAATTTCCTGAATTTCCGACGGTACTGCTCGTCCTTCAGAAGTTCGTTGCGCTCCAGTTGATCCCGTATATCGAGGGCCATTTCACCGGCGCCGAATTCTTCAAACAACACAATATCCATGCCATCGGCATAGACTGTGAACGGCGTTGGCAGCAGCTGCCAGCGAAAGTTGCCACCAAAGCTGTTGGCCAGCCAACCCACCAGGCTGGCCATGGGCTTGACCGTGGGATTACCCTTCAGATCGATCATGGCAATCAAGGTTGTTTTCAGGGGCTTCCTCAACCAACCCAGGGTTTCTTTCAGGTACTGGGTTACCTGCAGGGGATTGGCCGCATTGGGCGCGCCCTGATGCACCCGTCCGTAACGGCGCAAAAGGGCATTCAGACGGCTGATCTCACGCCAACGGGCATAGGTGCTCGGCAGGCTCTTGGACCATTCCCGGTCACCATCCACCTTGTCCCATTTCAGGCACATGGTGGAAAGTCCGAGAAAGCCCTCCTGCAGGGCCTCCTCCAGCAAGGCTTCCATTCGCTCCTGTTCATCGGCGGTCGGAGTCACGCTCCGGTCGGTGGCACGATGAAGCCCCATGACCGCCGTCCTGAGATCACTGTGACCGAGAAAGCTGATGACATTGGGACCCAGTGGGTGCTGGTCCATGAACGCCACCCATTCTTTTGGTGTCTGCCAGGACTTGTACTGCTGCAGAATGGGCAGCACTTTCTCCCTGGGAACCGTTTCCACCCTGGTGAAAATATCCGAAGCGTCCTCCGGATCGGAGCAGACCATACTCAGGGAACAGCTGCCGATCAGCACAGTGGTGACACCGTGACGCACAGACTCAGACAGGGACGGCGCCACCAGCAACTCGGCATCGTAATGGGTATGGGTATCGAGAAATCCCGGCGTCACCCAGCAACCGCTGGCGTCAATCGTGCGCGTCGCAAGGCTGGTGTCGGGCTGCTCATCAAATACCCCGGCAACCCGCCCGTCCTTGACGCCAACATGGGCGATGCGTGAAGGTCGGTCGGTACCGTCAAAGTAACGACCACCAATAATGAGACTGTCGAACTGGTTCACCGTGCCAGACTCCTTTTTGTTGTTTTATGCCGTCAGTCTAGCCAGCGAAACGTGATATGTCCTCTCATTTCAACGGGCGGATCCGGCAATACGGGCCATTAACGAACCCTGACCTGGCTTCCATGTTCCAGCTGGCGATCCGGGTGCCGGACCACACGGTCTGCCTCGCCAAGACCATCCTGAATCACCGTATGGAATCCGTTTGTACGTCCCACCGACACGTTTGTGAGAACCGCTCTGTCATCGACAACGCGGAATACCTGATGCTGGCCATCACTGACAAAGATGGCAGATTCCGGAACCTGCAGAACAATGTCCGACCGCCAGAGCAGAAACTCGGCATCCACCCGATAGCCGTCTCCCAGGCTCTGCCACGCATCCGGGGGACTGGTGATGTCCGCAACGACCTGTACCCGTCTTTCCTCCACTCCAAGGGCCGAAACATCCTCGAAGCCCACCGGCTCAACCCTTCGGACAACGGCATCCAGGGTGCCGCCACCCCATCCAGTGAGGCGCGCCTCGATACCGGGCCGGAGGTTCACGGCATCAAAGCTCAACACATCGACAACCACCTCAAGCGCCCCGGGATCTCCCAGTTCCAGAATGGCTTCACCGGCCTGAATCACGCCCTCACTTTTCCGGACTATACCGAGGACTGAGCCATTCACCGGAGACCTTACTGGCACACGTTCCACCGCGCCATCCCCATTAGCCCGCGCAGCAGACACTTCAAGACGGGTTCTGGCCGCTGCCAGCTCATGGGCCATGACTTCCTCGTCAAAGCGAGCGGAACGCAGAATGGCCTTTGCCCTGTCCGCAGCGGCCTTCGCCTGCTGCAAACGCTCGTCGGAAACAAAGTGGTCATCACTCAGAGCCTGCAGGCGGGCCAGTTCCCGAACGGCCAGATCTGCTTCCGCCTCAGCGGCTGCGACTTTCTGACGGGTGGAATTGAGCGCTGAACGGGCCGATTGTGCCTTGGCCTCTGCTTCTGCCCGGCTGCGGGCATCAAGGGTGCTGGCAGGCATTGGGTCCACCTCTGTCAGCAACTCTCCCGGGATGACCGGATCCCCCACCTCCAGCAAGACCCTGTGCAAGTAGCCGGCAACCGGGGAAGACACCACGTAACGGTCCCGCACCCGGGTTTTTCCTTCTTCCTTGATGGTGATTTCCATGGGTCCACGGGTTACCGGCGCCAGATCCACCCAAACCGGATCGGGCCGGATCGTGACCACAACTGCAGCAATGGCGAGCAAAACAAACACGCCCCAGAACAACCATTTCCCCGCAAACCCTTTTTTCGCCATAACCTCAGTTCACTCCCTGGTTGCTTCCGCACCTATTCCCGTGTTTTCAACACTGCCACCAGATCCAGCGCTTTCAGGCGCCACCAGGCAATCACCCCGGAAGCGATTGCCGAAACCACCACGACCAGCGCGGACATGCCAAGCGTCTGGGTAGTTATGGTCAAGGGCACCCGATACAGCTCCGTTTGCATGGCAGTCACAATCATGAGCGCCAGCCCCTGGCCAATCAGCCAACCGAGCGGAATGCCCAGTAACAGCAATAGCGCAACCTCTCCCAACAATATATGCGCAACCTCATTATGGGTGTACCCCAGCACCCTCAGGCTCGCCAACTCCCGACCTTTCTCGGCCAGCGAAATCCGGATGGTGTTGTAGACCACCCCGAAAGCAATGATTCCGCCCATCAGACTGTTGAAAAAGTTGAACGTCAGGAAGGTTCTCGCCAGGGTGTCATAGAAACTGTCCAGCATGGCCTGGCGGATGCTCAAGCCAAGCACCCCCGGTGTTTCGCGAAGGCTGTTATAGACTTCAGAAGCCCTGTCGGGGTCCAGGTTTATCATGGCCTGATTGACCAGGGACCCGTCACCCAGCTCCCGGTTCAGGGCATCCAGGTCCATATAGGCACCGACCCCAAGAAACTCGCTGGTGATACCGGCGACCGGAACCATTACCGTTCGCCGGTCACCTTCGAGGAGCTCCAGCTGCAGAACATCCCCTGGACCAACACCCAGCTCTTCAGCCAGATAATCGGTCAACAGCAGTCCCTCCCTGGGTAGCAAGACCGGTTGCAGATCGCTGTCGATGACAAATTGCAGTCTCGCATCGGAGGGTATTCCGGTGACCGCACTTCGCCACTCCCTGTGACCGGCAACCAGACGGGCCGGCACTGAGCGGCGACCCTCCACGTACCGGATCCCGGCTTGCCTCTGCAAGCCGTACAACGCCGTGCTATTCACCGGATCAATGAAGGTCGCGGCGAGATCCTGTTGCTGAACCCGTGCAAACTGCGTGTGCACCATCAGGGATACCGAATCAAACTGGAAGTTACCCACCATCACGATGGCGGTTGCCATGGCGACCCCACTCATGGATAACAGAGTCCGGACCGGGCGACGGGAAAGCTGGCGCACAATCATTCGGGATGGCTGGGAGAAGCGGATTCCTGACAGCAGCTTTTCCACTACGGTCACCCTGTACCTGGCGGGGCCTTCGGGCCTCATGGCTTCGGCGGGAGGCAGGGAGGCCGCCTGTCTGATGGCTCGCCAGGCACCGAGCCAGGCCACCGCGATGGTCAGAATACCCAGTAACAGAAGCCATAGAGGGTCGATACGGAACAACAACCCGGGGAATCGGTAGTAATCCATATAGAGCTCCCCCAGTGACCTCCCCAGCCAAAGCCCCAGGGCAAGGCCGGCCAACAAACCGATAACCGCAATCACGATGACCAGTTTGCTGTAGTGCCAGGCAATCTGGCGATTGCTGTAGCCGAAGGCCTTGAGCACGGCCACAATGTCCCGCTGGGTGCTGATCAGACGGCCGATCACCACGTTCAGCAGAAACATGGCCACACTCATGAAAATGAGTGGAAACACCGTCGCCATGGTTTTCAGCTGATTCAGCTCGTCACTCAGGAAGCGATGAGAGAACTGATCATCCCGGCCAAAGGCTCCCGTCGCCCCGTAACGGGCCAGGATTCGATCCAGGGCATCGACCACAGAGGCAACGGAATAGCCCGGTCTGAGTGTTAAAACCAGGCTGTTGAATGCACCCCTCATGTCCATGGCGGATTCCAGGGCCTCCCTGTTCATCCAGAGAACACCATACCGCTGATAGTCCGGCAGCATGCCGCCAGGCGGAATGACGTATATGAACTCCGGTGACTCAACAATGCCGGTCACAGTAAGTGCCTGGCGACGACCGTTGATGATTGCCTGGAACTGATCACCCAGTTCTAACTCATGCGCTTCGGCAAAGCTTCCGATGACTGCGACTTCCTGGCTGCGACCTGTGCCCGGAAGCCGACCCTGACGGATGAACAAGCGATTGACCTCGGGCTGCCCCTCCGGAGGAATAGACACCAATCGGGTCGACACCGGGTCCGGGAAGCCCGGCATTTCCAGTTTTGCAGCTCCCTCAACTCTCCCCTCGTACCTTGCTATGGCAGGTAATGAACCTATTTCCTTGAGGGCGTGGCGAGGCGCACGTTTAACGGGGGCAAACACATCGGCAAACTGGTGCTGATCGTAGTACTGGGCTCTGGTCGCCAGTAAGGATGAATAGTTCACCAGCGACATCACACAGACACCCACGCCTCCGGCGATCACCAGCGCAATAGCCAGTACCTGCCCCCGCATCTGCCAGAGCTCGCGCCGTAACTTGATATTCAGAACCGTGTGCAGACCTTTCGTGGCCATTTTTCTTCCATCTGGCCCCGTTACCAGGACAGCGTCCGGGGATCCTGGCGACGTTCGTTATGACGCTCACCACTGATATTGCCGTCGGAGAGCGTGATTACACGATCCCCCATGCCAGCGATGGAGGCATTGTGGGTGATAATAACGGTGGTGGTGCCCGTTTCCCGGTTGGCTTTTTCCAGAGCTTCAAGAACCAGCACACCAGTGGCCGAATCCAGAGCGCCGGTCGGCTCATCGCAAAGAAGTACTTCCGGTCGTTTGGCAATGGCCCTGGCGATGGCAACCCGTTGCTGTTCACCACCGGAAAGCTGGGCGGGAAAATGGTCGATACGGCTCTTCAATCCAACCAGCTCAAGAGCCTCTTCGGGAGACATCGGATCGGATGCAATCTCGGTGACTGCCGCAACATTTTCCCGCGCTGTCAGGCTTGGAATGAGATTGTAAAACTGGAACACAAAGCCAACATGCTCACGCCGGTAACGGGTCAGTTCGCGGTCTCCGGCTGCACTGAGATCAATATCCCGATACCGGACCTCACCGGACGATGGCACATCCAGCCCGCCAAGAATGTTCAGAAGTGTGGATTTGCCCGAGCCGGAAGCGCCCAGTATGACGACCAGTTCGCCGCCATAGAGATCCAGATCCACCCCACGGAGTGCATGAACCTGAACTTCTCCCTGATCATAGGTTTTCGTAAGGCCCCGGGTCTGGAATACCGCGGAGCCGGTCCTGGCTGCCTTTCCTGGCTCCATGGGTCAGTCAGTCTTCGGCACAGTCCACGCAAACCGTGGTGTAAGGCAGCACCTGCAAACGGCGGGGGTCGATGGCCTCGCCGCAGGATTCGCATTCGTCGCCAACACCGTTCTCTATCCGCGCAAGCGCGTGTTCAATCTGAGCGAGTTCAGCACGGGTTTCCGTTTCAAGCGAATCGACCACCTCGTCATTCTGGGTCTGGGTAGCCTGCTCCTCGAAATCCTTATCCAGCGCGCCACCCTCTCGATGCTGGTGAGCTTCATAACGGGAAAGCCTGGCCGTCAGGTCTGCCCTCAGTGTTTCAAGTTCGGATTTCCGGTCGGTCATGTGGCGCCTCCTGCCTTGCCGGGAAAACATGTTCCTACAGTAAAGCATAAGCTGAACCCGGGATTGATGCTTGTCAAAATTGCGTCATGCGGAGTGAGGCAGAATAGAGACCCATCAAACCTGTATGCAAAGGAGTTGTGACTATGAACACCGAGCTTTTCGAGAAAGCGACGCGACTGAATGAAACCCTGTTTGAGCAGGTAGGCAAGGCTGCGGAAATGCAGATGAACGCCTTCCGCCGCTATGCCGATGTCACCATGGAGCAGGCTAAAAAGGTGTCTGAAGTACGTGATCTGGAGGGCCTGAAAAGCCTGACCGGTGATCAGGCGGAAACCCTGAAATCCCTGAGCGAGCAGTTCACGGCAGACTGGAAAGCCTGGCAGGATTATTTCAACGAGAGCCGGGAGCAGATTCAGAAGGTGTTCGAAAAAACGCCGGAAGAAACCACCAAAGCCAGCCCGAAAGCTGCCAAATAAGGGATAGCCATGTTCGGTCTGGATACGCTCGGGAAAGCTGTCGGTCAGCTCGTCAACGGCTTCGAAACCAACGTCCGCCAGGGACAGCAGCAAATGGAGAAATTGCTGGGAGATAATGGCGTCCTAGATGCTGCAACCCTATCCACGATAACGGAAATGTCGGATGCCTATCGGACAATGGCGGAAGATCTGCTACTGCACCCGCTCCGGTTTGCAGGAGCGGAGCTGGATCTGGCCCGCAAACATGCCGCGCTGGGGTATTACACCCTCGCCCGGCTGGTGGGCAAGGACAAACAGCCTGTTGTCGAACCAGAGCCCGACGACCGGCGTTTCCAGGCCGAGGACTGGCACAAGCATCTGACTTTTGATGTTCTCCACCAGGCCTATCTGATCAACTCGCGAGCCTTTCTGAACTGGGCAGCCGGCATGGAGGGAATTCCACCGGCAGGCCGGGACCAGATGCTTTTCTACGCCCGGCACCTGACCAGCGCACTGTCACCTTCGAATTTCCCGGCCACGAATCCGGAAGTGCTCAGGATTACCTGGGAACGCAAAGGGATGAACCTGATTGACGGTGGCCGCCAGCTGATCGAAGACCTGCGCCAGAATCCGTCCCTATTCAATGTTGGCATGACTGATCGCTCCGCCTTTGAGGTGGGACGTAACCTGGCAACCACCCCGGGCAAGGTAGTGTTCCAGAACGAACTGATGCAGTTGATCCAGTACTCGCCGACAACTGAAACCGTCAGCAAACGACCATTGCTGATTGTTCCGCCCTGGATCAACAAGTATTACATTCTGGACCTGACCGCCAGAAACTCCTTTATCAAGTGGCTGGTAAACCAGGGACAGACCGTTTTCATTATTTCCTGGCGCAATCCAGGCCCCTCCCTCCGGGATAAGGGCTGGGAAGACTACATGGAGCTCGGGCCACTGGCTGCCATGGATGCCGTTACCGAAGCCACCAGCGAAGAACAGATGAATCTGATCGGTTATTGCATCGGTGGCACCCTGCTGGGCTCAACGCTTGCCTGGCTCAAGAAAAAAGGCCGTAATCCAGTAGCCAGTGCTACCTATCTGACTACCCTGCTGGACTTCTCGGACCCTGGCGGAATCGGTGTCTTCATCAACGATCACTCGATCCGGGGCATTGAGAAAATGCTGGAGCGCAAGGGCTACCTGGACGGTCGCGCCATGGCGTTCACCTTTAACCTGCTGCGGGAAAACGAACTGTTCTGGTCGTTCTGGACCAATAACTACCTGAAAGGCCAGAAACCGGCGGCTTTTGACCTGCTGTACTGGAACACCGATGGCACCAACCTGCCGGCCCGGATGCACAGTTTCTACCTGCGCCAAATGTACCTGAATAACCGGCTGGTGCAGCCAGACTCCCTGAGTCTGCTCGGTGAGTCCATCAATCTGTCCGAGATCGAGGTGCCCTCATTCTTCCTGTCCGCCCGACAGGATCATATCGCCAAATGGAAAACCACGTACAAGGGTGCACTGGCCCACGGTGGCGATGTCCGCTTTGTGCTGTCTGGCTCGGGCCATATCGCCGGCGTGATCAACCCGCCCTACAAGGAAAAGTACGGCTACTGGACCAATGACACACTGGTGCCGGATGCAGACACCTGGTTCGAGCAATCCGAACACCATCCCGGATCCTGGTGGCCCCACTGGCTTGAGTGGATTGCGCGTTTCTCGGACGGTGACGTACCCGCTCGTATCCCGGGCGAAGGGAAATTGCCTGCAATCGAGAACGCACCGGGTAGCTACGTCAAAGTCAAAGCTGCAGAGGCAGTTAAGCAGTAGACTTTTGGGTGGCTCGCGCTCCTGCCAGCCACCGCTTCTCGCCCCGCACCCGCCGTTGTGGCACTATTGCCCGCTCGATGACTGGCGGAGAAGCACCCGATGTTTTATACCACCCTCGCGGCGATTGCGGTCGCCATGATTCTGTTCGCCTGGCTGGGACTCAGAGCCCGGCTCGCAGACGGCGGTCTGGATGATTACGTAACGGCACGGAACAGTCAGGGAGCCAGGGCTTTGGGGCTTTCTTTCCTCGCCTCCGGGATGGGCGGCTGGATCCTGTTTGCCCCGCCGGAAGTAGGCGCACTGGTCGGACCTCTGGCACTGGCAGGCTATGCCCTCGGTGCGGCTCTGCCGTTCATCGTGTTCGCCTTCTGTGGCCCCGCCATCCGCCGTTTCCTGCCCGAGGGGCGCAGCATCGGCGAGTTTGCCAACGCCTGCTATGGCAATGGCGTGCGCCGCTATGTCTCGATGATCTCGGTACTTTACATGCTCTGCTTCCTGACCGCCGAGCTCACCGCCATCGGTGCCATTACTTCACTGCTCTCCGGCATTGACGGTGGCGTCGTGGTCATTGGTGTTGCGGTTACCACGCTGATATACACGGCTGTCGGTGGCCTCCGGGCAAGTATCGTTACCGATCAATGGCAGGCATTATTGCTGATCGGCCTGCTGGCGATTGTCAGTTTTGTCGCGCTTGGCAAACTCCCGGACGCAGCTCCCGCAGCCTTGCCCGACATCCCAACCTCTGCGGCCCTCAGCGTGGCGCTGACTCTGGTGATTGCCGTAACCGCCGCCAACCTGTTCCACCAGGGATACTGGCAGCGGCTGTGGTCAGCCCGGGATACCGATGCCCTCAGCCGTGGCGCGCTGCTCGGCGGCGTGGTCACCATCGCCGTTGTCGCCGTTGTGGGCGGGTTAGGCATCCTGGCGGCCCTGAGTGGTGCTGACCTTGGCAACCCCCCGATTCCGTTCTTTGCCTTGCTGGCCGATGCCCCGGCCTGGCTGGCTTTACCGGCTCTTATTCTGGCCATCACCCTGGTCGCTTCCTCGGTGGATACCCTGCAAAATGCGCTCGCTTCCCTGGCGGTTACCGAAAAACAGGGGCTTTCCATAGTCAGTGCCCGGTGGTTTACCGTGCTGCTGATGATTCCGGTGGTGCTGGTCGCGCTTCAGGGCATTTCCGTGCTCCGGCTGTTTCTGATCGCCGACCTGCTGTGTGCCACGGCGGTACTGCCTGTGCTGATGGGACTATGGGGTAAAATGACCACAAGGGCGGCGATTCTGGGCTGTCTGGCGGGTCTATTCGGGGCGATTCTGCCCGGCTGGATGTCCGGCGGCAGTTTGATGGCCGGCCTGGAAGCGGCGAGTTTCCCCGACAGCATTCCAACCCTGATGCCATTCGTGGGTGCTCTTGCAGGCTCCGGTTTGGTCAGTCTCGCAATCGCAGTTTCGGCCCCGAAACGCTAGGAATACGCTTTGCTGTCCAGTTGTTTAACTGGACAGCAATTCGATCGGATATCTGATTTTGGTCTGGTCGACCCCCGGCCGCGCCCCGAAATCAACTAGCCTCAAACGGTTACAGATCTTGCTCTCGAGCGCCGGCTCATTGAGGGTGGACTCCACGACTGAACAACTGGATACCGCACCGTTGGGCTCAATGACCAGCTCCGGCGTGATACTCCCCTGAAGCGAAGGCTTCCGTCGCAGCTCCCGGTTGTAGATGCTGTAAATCGCGGACTTGTTGGCGTCCATGGTACGACGCAACTCCTCCTTGCTCCGGGTTCGGGCGGCGGTTTCCTGCTGCTCCTTGCGGGCCGCCTCTTTGACTGCAGCCACCCGTTCGGCTTCCGCAACTTCCGCGCGCTGGCGCTCAGCCAGGGCGACCTGACCGGCCTCCCGATTGAGCACCTCCTCGTTCACGCCACTGCTCTTGGCACTCGCGGTAGCGCGGGAGGCCAGCGTATCACCGGTTTTGCGAGCAATAGGCTCAGCTGTATTGGCAACCGGGCCATCCAGCTTGACCGACTCCGCCAGCGAGCTGAGCTTTTTAAGTTCGTTCCCCATGGCCAGAATACCGGTATTCTTTGCCTTTTCCCGCGCCTTGGCGACTTCCTCGGGCTTGGGTTCCGGCTTTGGCTCTGGTTTTTCCGCTACTTCTGGTTCAGGTTCAGGCTCCGGTTCCGCAACCACCGGTTCGGGGACCGGCTCCGGTTCGGGTTCCGGCTTCGCCTGCTCCACCGGCTTTTCCTCAGGCTTTGGAGGCTCGGGCTCAGGTTCAGGCAGTGCCGGTTTTGGCGGCTCTTTCTTCTCAATGATCAGTTTTGCCAGCTGGGGCGGCAACGCTTCCTGTTCCTGCCTGTCCCGCTCAGGCAACTCTATCCAGCTGACATAGCCTGCGAACGCGAGGAACAGCGGCACCACCACAACGGCCGCAGCCAGCAACCGCTTCCGCTCGCCGCGCTCCTGATTCCAGGGCAATCCGTACCGGTAATCCATAATGGTCAGGCTCCCTGTTCCGTACGCTGGTTAACCGCCAGGGAAATGCTGGCGTAACCGGCGTCCACACAGGTGGACATGATTTTCTTGAGCAGCTCGTAAGGCAGTTCCCGGTCCGCAAGAATGGTAATTGGGCGGCCCGCATCCGGTGCAGGAGCCGACGAACGGCTGGCCTGATAGTCCAGTTCCTGTTTCAGAAAGGGTTCGATCTGCCCGTCAAAGGTCTGAAAAGCGTCGCGTTTAACCACCAGTCGACCGTTAATCAGGATGTCCCTGTCCGTCACGGTCAGCGCCAGCACATCGCCCGGGGGTTGCTGGGCAGTGGAATCCGGCAATTTAATGGTGCTGTTCTGGTTCAGTACCTGTACGTCGGACGAGGAGTTCACCATCAGGAAGAACACGAGGATGGTGAAGATATCCATCAACGACACCAGGTTCATCTTTCCCTGGCTCTTGTTACGCCGGTAATGGCGCTTCAAACGACGGGCTTTGGCGGATTCTTTCATGAACTCACCTCCGCGGATCCCGAAGCCAAGGCAGGGGCATCACCCAGCGAGATTTCCGGGAACAGCTCTGCCTCTACGACACTGCCAGCCACAACGGCTTCGTAGGAGCGCACCGTATCCATCACGGAAACCAGGGACTGGTAGGACGTCTGCCGGGACGGCATGATAATCACATCCTTTTTATCCGGCACCCGACTCTTGATTTCCTTCATGACATCCTTGAGCAGCGCAAAATCATACTCGCCCTCACGCTGAGGGATATTCTTGATAACCCCGCCCTGGTTATCCGCAACGACCAGCCGATCTTCATAGATCACCACCTGGATCTGCAGTTCTTCGGCCTGCTCCGCGGACAGGCTTTCACCGGTCGGGAAGTTCAGTTCCAGAACGCTGGTGTGGGCAAACACCATATTCAGCAGCAGTACCGGCACCAGCACAATCATGAGATTCATGAAGGGCGTAATGTCGAGATCGGCCTCACTTTGAAGGCGACGATGTTTCCGTCTCATGGCCTGACATCCTTCTGGCTGATTATCAGGCCGGGCTACCGGCCGGAGTCGCTACCTGTGCCGGTGCAGCGGCGTTCTGGGCCTGTGGTTGGGCGACCGGTTTGTTACCGGAACCGTCGCTGAGAATGTTCAGGACCTTGATGCCCGCCATCTCGAAGCTATCTACGATCTCATTGGTTTTGGTCTGCAGCAGCGAGTGGATCAACAGCATAGGAATGGCCGACATAAGGCCGAAGGCGGTGGTGTTCATGGCGACCGAGATACTCTGGGACAACAGGCTCGCCTTCTGGGCCGGATCCGCTGCGGCTACTGCGGTAAACGCGGCAATCAGACCGATAATGGTACCGAGCAGACCCAGCAGCGTGGCGATGTTGGCCAGCGTTGCCAGGTACTGTGTGCGCTTTTCCAGCCGGGGCATCACATCCAGCAGCCCCTCTTCCATGGCGTATTCGATCTCTTCGCGACCCTGGCGGCGGGCCAGACGCTGAAGGCCGAAGCCGATCATGGTCGACATGGCACTACCGGATTCCTGGGTGTAATTCAGGGCGCCTTTCAGATCGCGCTTGGCAATCATCTGGTGCAGGCGATTGAAGTCCCGACGGTTGGTCAGTTTCTGGGCGGAAAGGTAGACGTAACGTTCAATGGCAACAATGAGTCCGATGATCAGCACAATGGCGATCGGAAACATAAAAAAGCCACCTTCCTGGAAGAAGCGAACGGCGGTATCGATCATTTTCTGGGCACTCCATGGTCCGGTTTTCAGATCAGTCTATGCGCGGCCTGACCTTGTGCGGGTAAGTTCGCGAAAGTCTGTGTGAGGGTTTGTTTAATCTTGCGCAGCGACACACTCAGGATGCGACAGGCATCACACTCTATTCCCCGGCTGCTGCCTGGGTCTGTTTGATGAAGGCTTCGTGATACTTGATAAATCGCTGGAACTCATAGCGCTCCAGGGGCCCAAGGCCCTGATCAACCATCAGGCGTTCTTCTGGCGCACGCAACTCGTCCACTTCCGGTGGCTGCCAGGGCACCAGATACATCACCGTGGGCACTTCCTGATCGCCACGGATTCGTGTGCCTTCAATGGTTACCACCCCCGGGGCATCCTGGGCGTAAAGCATGGGCGCCGTGGGCAACAGCGCACAAACTGCAAGAGCGATCAGCGCGGGATGTTTCATATCATCTTTTCCACATCAGATTCTGTTTTTCGCATCGAAGATCCAGTCTTCCAATCTCGGGTGCGGCTCACTGGCAGCCGATTGATAACGCTCATAGAGGTCAACCGCATCCGCAGGATTACCCAGGTAGATATCAAGCAGGAAGGCCAGATTAAGGATTGCTGGTGCGTAATTCGGATCCACGGCCAGGGCAGCCCGGTAATAGCGCTCTGCTTCATCAAATTCCCCGGCGTTCCTGGCAATCACGCCCAGATGATTCAACGCCTGGACATGTTCGGGATTCACCGCCAGCGCGCTCTCAAACCATTGTTTCGCGGTATCGGTATCCCCTTCCTGGAAAGCAATGATGCCGAGGTTGGCCATGGGGCCGGCCTTGTCCGGATAGTCGCGGGCCAATTGCTCAAAACGGGTCCGGGCTTCGGCAAGGTCGCCCTGCTCCATGGCCTGGACCGCTTCGCTGAATGAGGCTTCAAGGACAGCCTGCTCGGCTTGCACATCAGACTCTTGCGGCGTCGGGGCCGTCGCGCATCCAGACAGAGCGACTATCACCGAAAGACAGAGTCCACAGGCCTTAATCGATTTCATAGACAACCCCCGAGGTCAGTTCTTCTTTCCGGTAGCGCCCCGGCAACAGGACTTTCAAGGCCTCATAGCTGCGCTTGACCCACTCATCAAAAATGCCCTCCCGGGCCCGCCGGATGTTCTGCTCGTGGATATCGATGGCGTTGTCCTCAAACGGGTAGGCCTGTTCTTCCAGCAGCAGCTCGTACTGGGCCAGTTCAAGCTCGCTCAATCCGGTGGGCCGTTCGGAATCCATCAGGTCGGCACCGAGGCGTCCATAAATATGGGCGATCTGGTAACCGGCCTCGGTAGCGAACGACGAGAGACCGTAGCTGGCGGTTTTCTTGTAGGCATTGACTGCCCTTTCGAGTGCATCGGTCTTTGCTGTCATGCTCTGGTTCAGCGGCAGAGTCAGGCGAATGCTGTCATACCGGGCAAGGGCATCGCGGGCGAGCATTGCAGAGGCTGACGCCGCAAGATAGCGCATGCGATCATCCGCCTCGTCCGGGTTTCGATCCACCGTTTCCATCTGCTTGCGCAGCCAGTAATCCCGTTTTTCGGTATCCCCCTCTTCCTGGTAGAGCTCGGACAGCCGATTGGCCGCCTCCATGTAGACATCCGCCGGCTCGGGATGGCTGTTAGCGTAACTGCGCCAGGTGTCGATCGCCTTTTCCCGGTTGCCGGCCTGATCGTACAACTCTGCTGCAATCAACAGATTTTCCCTTCGCTCTTCCGGCGTCGTCGCCAGGGCCACCATTTGCTGAAGTTCGTCGGCTGCTCGCTCCCACTGCTCCGTTTCACGGTAGGCCAACGCAAGTTTTGCCGGGACCGTATCAATCAGTTCGTGGGTCGGGAAAGCCCTCCGGAATCCGTTCAGCACACTGATAGCCTGATCCCAAAAACTGGCGGTGATAAGAAGTGAGGCAGCATCGTATTCCGCATTTGCCCGCAGAACGGATTCGGGAACGGCCGTGCCGACTCGCAGGAATTCGCTGACGGCCGCCTCCACATTGCCGGCGTCAGCTAACTGCTCTGCCTGCCGATAGACCGCTGCGGCCAGATTTTCACGAACGCCGCTTCTGCGTTCATCGTCTTCAACCATTGTCGCCAGGGCGTCACGGTAGGCCAGCTCCGCCTCCCCGTGTCGACCCAGTTCGGACAGGCTGTGGCCAGACAACAGCAAGGCTTCCGTCGTTAATTCGGCCGGAGGCGCCGGTTGCCAGGTAACAAGACGAGCCGCCATGTTGACCGACTCTTCCCAGTTGTCCTGGTCAAACTCCCGCTGCAGTGCAATGTAATACACCGCCGGTGCCCGGGAATCACCTGGGAAAGCATTTGCAAACCTAAGTCGATTCAACTGCTGTAGCTCCTGATAAGCCATCTGCTCCGATACGGGTTCGCTTTCCCAGGTCTTTGCGTACTCCCGGAAGGCCAGTACCGACGCATAGCCCGCCTCCGGTGCTCGCTCGGGGACCCGGTCGCCGGGATAGTCATAAGCTACCCGCTCAAAAGCGGCGATGGCCGCCGGCCAGTCTTCCAGTTCCAGATAGGTCTCACCCAGGAGGAAGAGACGCTCGGGTGTGCGGGGATGATCCGGGAAAGTAGCCGCAAATTCGGCATAATAACTGGCGGCCTTGCGGTAGTGATCGTCCGCCTGCTGATTATCCGGGGCCTCCCCTGCCAGCAGGTACTGACGGTCTGCCAGTTCCGGCAACAGCTGTTCCAGCTGCTGTTCGATAAAGCTGATCGCCGAAGGGCCCGCTGACTGCCAGTAATCGCTGTAGAGTCCGTAAAGGCTGACAAAGCCGGCCTTTCGTTCAGGGATGGTACGGGTGAAACCGGCCAGCTCCAGGGTATCAATGATCCGGATGTGGTAGCGCGGCGCCCAGGGGCTGGACGGATGGTCTTCTATATAGGCTTCAAAGACATCGATGGCGTCACTGTATTGTTCCCTCTCGAGCAAGAGCTCGCTGTAGCGGTCGTAGACCAGGATTTCATAGGGACGCCCACCCGTCTGGCGGAACAGCGCCTGGAGGGTCTCCGCGCCGTCAAGGTAAGACAGTGAAAGCCCCACTACCCTGAACAGATCCTCGATCAGGGTCTGGCTCCGCTGATCCACATCCGCCACCGGCTTGCCCTCAGGCATCACCAGATCGAGCACCTCTACGTAGCTGAACAGGGCCTCCTGGTATTGCGCCTGCTTGAACAGGCTCCAGCCTTTCATGTAATGCGCGTTCACCAGAAACGAGGCGTCGGCCATGCGTTCCTGGCTGGCCAGGGTCACCTCGTCGAACGCCTGCTCGGCTTCCGGGTACCGGCCATCGATGAACAGCAGATCTCCCCGACGGAACTGGGCTTCAATCCAGTATTCTGAATCGGGGTAACGTTGGACCAGGGCAGTCAGGGCCTCCAGCTGTTGAGGCGTCGCACCCCGAAGCTCCCAGGCCCTGGCAAGCTGATAGTAGATCTGGTCATTGCCTTCGCGTTCTGGATATTCCGACAGCAGGCGCTGGTAGGCTTCAATAGCACCGGAGAGCTCATCGACGGCGGTATCGGCCATTTTCCGCTCCGCCCGCTGGAACTCCAGATCGGCCAGCCGATGCCGGATGGTGACCTGCTTCCGGGGATCGTCCACAAGTGGCAAAAGTGCCTTGTAGCTGTCCATCACCGACTCGATTGAAACATCGCCCGCCGGGTCGCTGCCAGCTTCTAAACTTCCACTGGCTTGCCGGGTTTCGTTCGCCGGAAGCGCTGCCAGGGTGCCCTCACGGACCCGGGGCATTTCCTCGTCGCCGGCAGGCATCATCGACTGCAACATCTGGCAGCCACTGATCATGACAAGGGCTACGGCGATGACAAGTCCCCTCACGGTCTTTCCAGGCATCCGGTTACTCATCCCCGACACCTGCACTTTGGGATGCGCGGAACAGCTGGTCCGCCAGCCTCGCCTGGGCATGACGGGAAGCCAACAGGTACCCGTTCAGCTCCTCCTGCTGGGCTACAAGCATGCTGTCTACCTGACTCAAGAGGGCTTGCCGGGCATTGACCAATGCATCGGCAACCTCTTCCCCAAGGGTCGCGAGTTCCCGTTCACTGGCAGCGATGCGTCGAGCCAGTTCAGCATGGCGGGCGTCGTCGGCCATCAGGGTTTCAACCCGCTGCCGCTGGGCCTGAAAGCGATCCATTTCGCGATTCAGCTCCCGCAACTGTTTTTGCGCCGCCCAGCGATTCACGCCATAGTCATCCGCAATCCACCAGTCGAAGTAGGCACGCATCCTCTGATAGGTCGCACGCTGGCTGGCCGTGGTCGCGTCGTCAGGCAAGCCCGCCAGAGTTTCTTCAACCTCATCGAGCTTGTCTCTCAGCGCCTTCTGTTTGGACGTCATGAAGAAACCGGCGTCTTCCTCCGTCAGTGCCTCAGAAATCTTCTCACTGAATTCCTGGTGCAACTGCTGCCACTGGTCCGCCTGCTGGTTTTCCAGCGCCCGACGGGTTTGGGCAATACGAACCTGACGCTGCTGTTCGCGGGTTTCCAGCATTATCCGGAAGGACTCGAACCGTGACTGCCGCTCGGCGATGAAGGACTGCATCCGGTAAAGTTCGTTCAATTCCGCAAGGGCCTGCTGGAAGGTTTCCGAAGCCAGCACTTCGGCCATGCCGAAATCGACCGGCTGAACCCGCAGTCGTCCGTGGGAATCTGTGAGAATCCCGTCGCTATCTCGGCTGAAATCGAGCTGGGCCATGAGAGTCTCTTCAGTGAGCCGATTCCGGATGTCATCGAGCTCCTCGATTCGGGCCTGGTAATGGCCGGCTGCCTGTTTAAACGCGGGTAAGGCTTGCTGCGTTCTGTTCATCTGCTCAAGTACATAGGCTCGGGCAAACGGAACCTGCTGCCGCCACGGCAAAAACAGATCCCGGTTCGAGAGGGTATCGAGGGCATCGAGTGCCCGCTCCGGCCTGCCCTGCCCGGCCGCGGCTACGGCGTAGTCGAACAGGGCCTGATCGGCGAACAGCCCAGTCAGGGGCATGTTCCCAAGAATCTCCAGGGCCCCATCGAACTGGTTATCCCTGAGGTACAGCCGGGCAAGTGACAGGCGGGCCCTGCCCAACAGTCCCTGGCGTTCGGCCTCTGGTTCGGCAGAGTCGGTAGACTGTTCAATGATGGCGATGAGTGCCTGCAGTTCCGCCTCGGCCGTGACAGCGTCTCCTGCAGCCAGGGCGGAAACGGCCGAATTGTACCGGAGGTAAAGGGACCAGATATCCGTGTCTTCCAGTTGCGCCTGGAGCGACGCCAGTTCCGATTCGTCTCCAGTCCTCGAAGACATCATGGCCAGTCGGGCTCGCAGATAAACCCACTCTCGGAACAGGTCATGGTTGGCCTCAGCCAGGATGTCACCATCTACACGCTCGAGATTCTCGCTGGCCAGTTCATGATCACCTTCCAGGTAGAACACCTTGCCCAGATAGAACCAGGCCTGATTCCGAACATCGGTCGAAAGTGTGCTGCCCGCTCCGTCAGCACCGAGCAGTTCCGTGAACAATATGCTGGCCTCACGGGTCATCCCCCAGGACAGCATGAGCCCGCCCTCTACCAGAGCCGGGTGATCACCATGACCATCAATACCACCTTGTTCCCGGGCAACCGCCAGCTGGGTCAGAGCCTCAAAGGCGTTGCCCTGATGGTATTCATAGAGTACCCAACCGTACCTGAGGTCCTGCGCACGCTCCGGTTGGGGCTCATCGGCCTGGGCCGGCGCAATCATCGTCAGCCATAGCAAAGCACCGGTGAACAGTACCGGGTGCGCTCGAAACGGCTTGCTCACTGTCAATCCCACGACGCGGCTTACTCCCACTCCACGATGGACACGGAGGGCTGATAATCGGAAGAGCGATCCTCAACACGGATCTCCAGAGCAGCTGTGCCAGTACCCTTTTCAAATTCCAGGGACGCGGCCTGCTTGTAGGGCCGCTGATCCGGACCGATGCCTTCAACGAACGCGGTCATCTGGTGAACTCCGGTTTTCAGGTTGCCCACATACAGCCGCTGCATGCCGCCCCGTTCGAGTGCTTTTACCTGACGCTCCGTGTAGAGGTAAGAGGCAACGATCTCATCGTCGACCTTCAGCTTCACCGCATCCAGCTTCAGGAACTTTCCGGCATCCACGCTGAGAAACACCGCAACCTGGGTATTGGCCGGGAACAGCAGATCCTCTTCGAGGATAAACAGGTCCCGGTTCAGGCGGATCACCTTCTTCTTGAGAGCCTCCACCTGCTCGGCGACGGCTGTATCATCCTTCTCAGCCCCGGTGTTGGTCTGGGCGAATGCGGGGGCCGTCAGGGCGAGGGTCAATGCCGCCAAAAGCGCCGGGATTCGATGGTTCAAGCAAGTGGCCATGGTCGTTCTTCCTGCATGCTCAGTATTCAAGAATCAACGACGCCCGGGTTACGTAGGCATCGAAGGAATAAAGGGGTTCTTCGCCGGGGAGAAAATCTCCGGCTGCGGTGACATCCCGGAAGTTGTCATAATCAAAATTCAGCCAGTCCACCAGGAGACTGAACTGCAGGCGATCGATGCCCGGAAGAGACGTCTGCTTCCATTCGTACACCGCGCCTACCGCCAGGGTTGTTCCTGAAAGCGAGCTGAGTTCCTTGTCCCGGGCAAGGTGTGTCTGGGAGTTCTCGAACGGGAAAAGGTCGCTGTAAAAGTCCGCCTCGTTCTGGCTGTAGTAGCGAACGGAACCCTCAAGGGTCCAACGCTGGGTCAATCCGTGAACGTATCCCAGCTCGACCGTGTGGGCGTTGATGCCCCAGGTATCGGAAAAATAACGGTATTCACCGCGAATTGAGGCGCGATACGGCAGATAGTAAAGCGCTCGCATGGCCACGGAGGTGCTGGTTCGTGTTTCCGGATAACGCTCCGGTTGATACAGGAACGCTGTGGAATCGTTCGGGTCGATGTAGCGGTTTTGTCGGTAAGGGTTCTGCAGGAAGCCCTCATCCGTGACTACCTCAAGGTCCAGGCCCACCAGACTGTTGCGGGTGACAACCTGGCTCAGACCCAGCTGATAGTTGCGACGATCGGCTTCCTCGCTGAAGGAATCGTTACCAACCCGGCCAACCTCATCCCAGCCACTGGCATAACCCATGGTGACCGTGGACATACCCCCGAAGAACTCCTGACTGACAGAAAAATAAACGGTATTGGCTTCGTAATCGTTTTCGGTACTGTTGGTAAAGCCAAGGCTCAGAATGGATTTGTCGTGCAGGTAATCAACGCCAAAGGTGTACTCGTTCCGCTCTTCCTCATAGGGGCTCGCCGTTGCAAGGACATCCACCGAAGCGGCCGAAACAGAGTCGACGTAGTACTGCCCCGAAAACGAAACCGACGAGCCAATACCCTTGCGCACCAGAACTGATGGGCCGTCAATGACCATACCACCACCATCGTAGCGGTGGTAGAGAACATCCACGTTATCCACTGGCAAGGTCGCCGCAATCGCCTGATGCCCGAACGGCACCAGCGCCAGCAACAAAAGCAACCCGGACCGCACCAACTGTCTTCTGTCAGTTGCAGCCACAACCACCTCCCGAACCGCCTTCCGCTCCCCGTGCAGACTCCCGGGCCTGATAGACGTGGTGCATATAGGAATCCGCTTTGCCATGACGACTGAGACTCATGACCGGATCCGCCAGATTATCCCGTTCGTAAGGTTTCACCCACGGCTTAACTGAACTGCATCCAGAAACCGCAAACGAGGCGGCCAGCAGCGCGGAGACAGTGAAGATCGACAAACTACGCATAAACGTCCCGTCCGAAAATTACTCGCGCACCAATTCGCGAATCTGCTGTTCGTACTCGTCTTCGTAGCCCGGCTGGTATCCGTAGTGGAGATAACGGGCATTGCCATTGCGATCAATCATTACGGTGGTTGGCATGGCCTGCACTTCATACAGTTCACTCACCGAGCTCTCCGGATCGTAGAGGATCGGGTAATTCACGGGCACCTTGTCCAGGAAGCGATGCGCCTCCTCCCGATTTTCATCCACATTGACCGCCAGAATCGTGAAACCGAGATCCTTGTATTGGCTGTACAGCTCATCCATCAGGGGCATTTCCTGGCGGCAGGGCCCGCACCAGGAGGCCCAGAAGTTCAGCATCACCACTTCACCACGATGATCCTCCAGCCTCAGGTTCTCCCCGGAACGGCTTTCCAGGGTGAAATCCGGAGCCGGAACATTGATTGCTTCTGCGCCTGCCAGTGGGCTCAGGCAGGCCAGGATGCCCGCTACTGCCAGTGATTTTATGGATGCTTTCATAACCGTTGCTCCTGTACTCAGAAAAAGACCGACAGGCCAGTGCTTACCTCGGTGTTCATGGAGGTCTTCTCGGCCCCCAGAACATCGATTCGGTAGTAGTGCTGGCGCACCCCAAGGTGGACTGCGACGCTGTCCGTCAACAGCACCTGATAGCCCGCCCCGGCATTCAGGGTAAACCGGGTATCACCGGCAAAATCGGTGGCTCCGGCCCCTGCGATCAGGTAGAAATTGGTGTTGAACGCATAGTTCTCAGTGAGGAAGGCCTCGCCCGGCAGCACGTTGTAACCCAGGTTGATATTGTAATAGCTGTAATCCCGCTCACTGTCGGTGAGCACCTCCACGTTGCCGGCCAGCTTCTCGAAACTGGTTTCGCCGCCCTCCGCAAAGCCCACTCCCGCCTCGAAAAAGAAGGACTCACTGAGGTGGTAGGTGAGCTTGCCGCCATAAAGCAGCGACGACTCGAAGTCCTCGATATTGAGCACGCCCACAAAAGCGCCAATTTCAAAGTTCTCGGTGTCAATCAGCGCCTCGGTGACCGGCACCGGGGTAACATCCGGCTCGATCAGCGGCCGATCATCCTGGGCCTGGGTTGCTGTGGCTATGCATAGCCCTGCCCCGAGACACAGCGTTTTCAGAAAAAGATGCTTAGTCCGATTTTCCATTCTGTCGCTTCTTCGTTGGTGGACCGGGTAGTGAACACTTTGTAGTCCTTCACTTCGGCACGGATGAAATATCGATCGGTGATGTAGGCGCGGATGCCAAGCCCTGCATGGCCAATGCTGTTATCCCGTACTTCGGGCTGAGCCAGAGTGGCCTTGGGATCAACCCAGATATGCCCGACCCCCAGGGTAAAAAAGGGTGATACCCGCCAGTCAGGAAATGGCTGATGCACCAGATTCGCATTAACCATTCTAATTTCCGAGGCGCTGCCCAGAATCTGAGAAGCCCAAAGCTCGGCGGACAGGTTTCTGGTCATCCAGAAGCCGCCGTAGCCTGCCGTGACAGCGGCACCGTCAAACTCCCCCATCATCAATCCGGCTTCCACCCGCCGGCTTTCAAAAGCCTCAAAATCCGGCACCTGAAGATCCACACGATTACCCGTGGCATCCACCGTCTGCGCAATATCCGCAACCGCTATCCAACCCTCCCGGCCACGGGTATCCGTCACTTTGATCCAACTTGTCTTGCGCTGGAGAATGGTTAGCCATTCCCCTTTTTCGCTGGTATGAAAAATCGGATAGCCCGTTGCCGGTCCGGTTCGCCAGGACACATAGGGCTCCACCACCTGCACTTTCAATGCATCGTCTTCAGCCTGCCCCCACAGCCAGCCAGCCCAGCTCTGGGCCGGCAACAACAAAAGAAACATAAGAATGGCGATGGGCATGGTGCGAATTTCAGTCCTTGGATCAGTCTTCCGGAGCGTCGAACGGATTGTTGAAATACTGGCCGCCAATATCCAACCACTCTGCAATCAGTCGCAGTTCGGCGGGCGAGAGGAAATCCCTGTGTGATCCGTCGTCGGCGAATACGTCGAAGAAACGACTGGCACGAGCACCGTTGACGGACATTGAAGCCTGCACCGGCACTGTTACCAGGATGGGTTGTTCATCTCCGTTGGTGTCCAGAATGGGATTGCCTTCTTCGTCCCTCAAAACCTCCCCGGAGTCCACGAGCACATCGATCAGGGCGCCGTTAACCAGTTCCTGCTCACTATCCGGGAAGAGCAGTTCTCTGTAGGCGTTGAAGTGTAGCGGTTCATCGGGTGACGGGCCATCGCCCAGATCCAGTTGTCCAGCCGGCACTTGCTGAGCGTCCGCCGCATCGGTGTCCGTATGGCAACTGGTACAGGTGTAGTCATCCACGACCGCCATGGTGTCCGGATCCAATACCTCCCGATTGACGCTCCACAGCGGATGAATATGCTGCTCGTAGTTGATCACAATCCGGCAATTCGGCGCCCAGTCGGTGGCACATACGCCGGATATCGGCGGCGGTGTCTGCAGATCGGCATAGGCGTAGGCAAAGCTGTCAGGCTTGGGATCCACGGCATCTCCGGACCATTCATCGGCATAGATTACATCCGGCGTCGGCCGGCGAATCTCGTTGATGCGGGCAAACACCTGAGCCATGGTTTCACCCATGTCGGCAAACAGAGCCGGGTCGGTATTCGGGAACGGAAGGCTGGTGGTTGCGGCCCCACCCCACACGGACGCTCGACCGGCATCCGGTCTGCCATGGGGTGTCGGACTGTTCGGGTTGTGGCACCCTGAACATTCAAGGGTCTCGCCGGGGCGCACCGTGAGCCAGTTCTGGTGCCGGTTGCCCATAGCGCCACCAACACGCTGGCCTTTCTCATCAAGAATACGGATGGCAAAAGCAACATTGGCGGGCACCGCCACCTTCACTGACCCATCAGGCTCTATCGGCACGTAGCCCAGTATCTCCCGCATTAGCTGACCCCGGCTGCGGCCAAAGGCGCTGTTGTCGAAATCCCGGACATTCTCATCGGGAATGGCCACGGGTTTTTCCAGGCGAAGGAACCTGGCAGACCGATCCTCCGGCGGCGTTTGCAGCGGATCGGCCATTGCAGCAATACCAGCCGGCGTGGTGTCTACTCCGTCAATATCGTAGACACTGCGAATGTGCAGAATCCCGTAACCGGCATCCCCGAGAGCGCCCTCATCACCGGTAAACTGGGACTCAGGAATAAATCCCTCCAGGGGCCGCTCCTTCATCAGTACTGCTTCATCGAACTGAATACCTTCAACAGGTGGGACGACTGGTCGCTGGGTTTCACTGGTGATATCGAGAAGCCAGAGACCGTAGACGGGCTCTGCGGGCTGATAATCTTCAGATTGAAGGCGGTCTTCCGTGCAGTTAACAATCCGGTCGGTTGCTGTTTCACGCAACCGGCAGGGTGTCCAACTCACCAGGTAGCGGTTGGTACCATCCAGCAGTGGTGAAACCGATGCATAGCTGCCTTTCAGCGACAGCTGCCCATCCAGGCCTACACCGGGCACAAGCGAGCGCTGACCAGAACCTTCGGTCCCGTCGATGCGCAGGTTGGCCTCAACAAACTGGTCAACATCGACTTCTGCCAACACGGACGCATAATCATCACTCTCAAATGGCCTTAGCTGAACCAGCAGATTGCCACTGTCTGACTTGCGGGGCTGCAGATATTGAATATCGTTGGTTTCTGGTACCGAATCGTGAGAGTGACGACCGAAGAGATAGCTCAGGCCGGTACCGTCAGGGTTCACGCGATAGAGGTTTACACCGTTGTTGCGGGTCTGGCCGGCATTGTCCCAGCGGCTGAACACAATGGTGCCGTCGTCCGCCACCATGGGGTCGAGGTCGTGGCTCTGGTTGAACGTGATCTGCTCAATATTCTGGCCATCATCGTCCATCACATGCAGAACAAACGCAGGGCTGTCACCCTCCTCGTCCAGGCCGGAATACTGGGGTTTGCCTTCATCCAGCAGCACCGCCTTCGAAATCCGCTGACGGGTGGAAGAGAAAACGATCCTGCCATCGGGCAGATAGGCGGGCGCAACGTCCTGGCCAGCACGGGCAGTGACGTCCGAATCGATGATCCGGCGCAGGATGTCGGTACTAACATCGTATTCCCAGATATTCCAGGTTGGCTGATCCTCGTCATCGGCATCTTCGATTTCCGGGGCGCGCATGGCGAACAGCAATCGCAAGCCATCGTGGGAAACGTGGAGATCTTTCACGTCATAACGCAACTGGCCGTTGTCATCGAGGAATTGCGGCCCGGCGAACGCCCTGGAAGCAATATCCCGTGTTTCGGCATCTGCGGTCGCACTGGCCTTCAGTAACAGCCTTGCTCCGGGACGGAAGGCGCTCGGGTCGGCAAGGTTATCCTCCACCAGGGCACCGGTGTTCTCGTCAAAAAGCAGTGCCCGTTCGACATAAGCCACAGGGTTCTCGACAACCACCGGGTCCGCCTGCTGGCTGTCACTGCTTGAAAGACAGCCAGACAGAGCTGCAAGCAAGCCAAGTGCGATGGC
Source organism: Marinobacter maroccanus (assembly GCF_002933275.1). GTDB lineage: Bacteria > Pseudomonadota > Gammaproteobacteria > Pseudomonadales > Oleiphilaceae > Marinobacter > Marinobacter maroccanus. The sequence continues at coordinate 9,792 of NZ_PSSX01000005.1, read as the reverse complement.
GAGGCGAGCACTGAGTGAGACAGAAAGACTTGGTGACTTAATTTCCAACGCGACAAACCCTGTTCCGGATGACATTCCATGACATAAATTAAGTCGGTTCCGAGGGCAGGCTCCAAGGCTTTTACGTAACCTAATGTAATAACGTGGCCTACAGCTCAAAACGGAGGATATAGCAAGCCGTAAACTTTTAACAAATGTCAAAAAGCATTAATGTGCGATTGCTAACGATCACCGAGGGAAAGGACATGACCGGCCGGAACAGGATCATAAGCCTGATCAGCAAGGCTTGCAGTACCGCAGTTCTCATTGCGCTGGTGTCTGGGCAGGCAAGCATTGCTCAGGCCGGCCCCAGAGAACAGGCCAAACGAATTCACGACCGGATTGCCGGCGTGCCTCCTTCCGCCGACGTCCTTGACGACATGGAAAGCGATATTATCTCGGGCAACACCATTGACGCCGCCTTCACTGCCATGGAGGACAGCGCCTTCTACGACGTCACCCTGAAGAATTTCGCCGCCCCCTGGACCAACGAGGCGATGTCAAAGTTCGTGCCCCTCAATGATTATATCGCCACGGTGATTGGCCTGGTGCGGGACGGGGAAGATTTCCGCAAAGTCCTGTATGACGATGTGCTGTATATTGGAGATCCTTCACTGAATCTGCCGAACTACTCCAACAGCAACAACAATCACTACGAATCCCTGGAGAACAGCGGGGCCAGCCTCAAGAACAATCTGATAAGCGTGAATCAGTCGACCTACACCGGCCTGCCGCCCTCTGCCACCGCGGGCGTCATTACGTCAAGAGCCTCAGCCCGAGCATTCTTCAGTGCCGGAACGAACCGGGCCATGTTCCGCTTCACGCTGATCAATCACATGTGCAACGACCTGGAACAGGTTGCGGACGTTACTCTGCCACCAGACCGCATTCGCCAGGATGTGTCCCGCAGCCCGGGTGGTGACAGCCGGGTATTCCTGAATAACTGCGTGGGCTGCCACAGCGGCATGGACCCCATGACCCAGGCGTTTGCCTACTACGACTACGAATACGACGCCAATGCCGACCCTGATGGGGAGCTGGGCAGGCTGGTCTACAACGCCATGGGCGAAACGGATCCGGAAACAGGCTCCAGAGTTCAGGCCAAGTATCACATTAATGCTGCAACCTTTGAGCAGGGCTATGTGACACCCGACGACCGCTGGGATAACTACTGGCGCCAGGGCGCCAATCGTCGTCTGGGCTGGGATCAGTCGCTCCCGGGATCGGGCTCCGGTGCCAAGAGCCTGGGTAGAGAGTTCGCCCATTCCGACGCCTTCGCCGAGTGCCAGGTCAAGAAGGTGTTCGAGAATGTCTGCCTGCGACCTCCCTCAAACAGCGCAGACCGTTCACAGGTAAGCAATATGGTTGCCAGCTTCGCAAGCCAGGGTTACGACCTGAAGCAGGTATTCGCGGAATCCGCTGTGTACTGCATGGGGGAGTGAGGACGCTATGAAAACACCTAAAGGAATTTCCATGAGCTCCCTCAAATCAGTCATCGCCGTCACTGCCCTGGCCTTCCTGCTTTCGGCCTGCGGTGGCGAATCCACGGAACAACTGCCGAATACATCACAGAATTCAGGCACGGTTACCTACAACGGGCCGGCTCCCTCGACCGATGATGTGGCCAACTTCAAACGCACCGTATGGGACAACCTGGTCACCCAGGATAAATGCGGCGCGTGCCACGGCTCCAATGGTCAGGCACCGACGTTCGTCAACGAGCAGGACGTGAACCTGGCTTATGCCCAGGCGAACTCCATCGTTAACCTGTCTGATCCATCCCAGTCCACGATGGTGACCAAGGTCGCCGGTGGCCACAATTGCTGGCTCCAGAGCACGTCAGCCTGTGTGGACATTCTCACCACCTATATTTCCAACTGGGCCGGCGGTTCTGAAGGCTCAGCCAAAACGGTTGAACTTCGTCCTCCCACAATCAAAGATCCCGGCGCCACGGTTTCCCTGCCCAGCGACCCTGGTCTGTTTTCCACCACTGTGTATCCAGAACTCAGACAGTATTGCAGCGACTGCCATGCTGACGGTGGCCAAACTCCCTATATTGCCAGTGCTGATATCGCCACAGCCTATGGCCAGGCGAGAAGCCGCATAGATGCAATGAATCCCGGCGCATCCCGACTGGTTGAGCGCTTACGCTACGACTTCCATAACTGCTGGGATGACAACTGTGAAGCCTCGGCCGATTTGATGGAGCTGAAGATTCTCGAAATGGTCCAGGATCTGAACGCCCAGCCTGTGGACCCGGCAATGGTTGCCAGCAAGGCGCTCAACCTTCAGGCAGACGGCCTGCTTGCAAACTCCGGCGGCCGCTTTGAAGACAACGTGATTGCCCTTTACGAGTTCAAATTCGGGGAAGGCCAGACCGCCTTTGACACCAGCGGCGTGTCGCCTGCACTGGATCTGACTCTGAGTGGAAACGTTGACTGGGTTGGCGGCTGGGGCATCGACCTTGGCCCAGCAGGAGAAAATGAGCAGGGTTTCATGGTTCCTGCCGGCAAGGCCCAGGGCAGTACCACCGCCAGCCGGAAGCTGCACACCCTGTTGACCGCTTCCGGCGAATACAGCATCGAGGCCTGGGTCGCCCCGGGTAACATCACCCAGGAAGATGCCCGCATCGTGACCTACTCGGGCTCATCCACCACTCGCAACGTTACACTCAGCCAGTCGCTCCAGCGTTACGAAGTACTGCATCGCAGCACCACCAGCGATGAGAATACGCCTTTCGCGACCCAGGACGCCGACATGCTGCTGCAGGCAACCCTCCAGCACGTGGTGGTGAATTACACCCCGGCGACCGGGCGCCAGATTTTTGTGAATGGCGTTCCGACCGGCGATGTCGACCCGGACGACGGCGGACTGTTGACAGAATGGGACGACAGCTTTGCCCTGGTACTGGGCAACGAGACCGATGGCAACTCCCCCTGGCAGGGTGCGATCCGGATGGTTGCCATCCACAATCGTGCGCTGACACCAGAACAGGTCCAGGCCAACTTCGAGGTGGGTGTTGGCCAGAAGTTCTATCTCCTGTTCGGAGTCTCTCACCTGATCAACCTGCCCGAGAGTTTCATCGTGTTCGAAGTCAGCCAGTTCGATAGCTATGCCTACCGGTTCACCAGTCCCTTCTTCATCAGCCTTGATGACACCGCCGAGCCATCAAACATTCCTCTGCGCGGCATGCGACTGGGCATCAATGGCAAAGAAGCGACTGTCGGACAGGCCTGGGCCAATCTGGACGTTGTCCTGGACAGCGGCAGCTATGAACCGGGCACCGGGCAGCCGCTCTCCTCTCTGGGCACCATCATTGCACTGGAAAACGGGCCCGAGAGCGATGAGTTTTTCCTGACGTTCGACCAGCTGGGCGGTAACAACTTTGCCCGTTCGGAGCCTTCTCTGCCGCCTCAACCGCAACCCGCTGACCTGCCATCGTCATCGGAGATCGGCTTGAAAACGTTTGACGAGATCAACGAGTCCATGTCGCGGATGACCGGCGTTCCCACAACCAACCAGGCTGTATTCAACACATACACCACGGTAAAGCAGCAACTGCCCACGGTAGAGACGATCCAGGGATTCCTGTCCTCTCATCAGATGGCGGTTACCCAGATGGCCATCCAGTATTGCGATGCCCTGGTCTCAAATGCACAGCTTCGGGACCAGATGTTCCCCGGGTTCGATTTTTCCGCCCCGGCCAGCACGGCCTTTGATCACGGCGGCAAGAGCCTGGTTACCGGGCCGCTTCTGTCCCGTTTCGTAGGCAGCAATCTGACTTCGCAGCCCGCAGACAACGATATACAGACCGAACTCAGCAGTCTTATGGATAAACTGACCAACTGTGGCGCCGGATGCCCAGCAGACCGCACGGAAACAGTCGTCAAGGCTAGCTGCGCCGCTGTGCTTGGCAGCGCCACCACCCTGGTTCAGTAAAGGAAGCCGATCATGTTTATACGCAAATCACGCAAGAAGCCTTTGGCCAACGGCAGCCCACTGCTCCATGACGATCACGGCAAACCACGGACCCGCCGCGAATTTATCGCCCAGGGACTGATGGCTGGCTCTGCGACGGTGTTCGGTGCCTCTCTGTTCAGCCTGTTCGGTAATCCCAGAATGGCGTCCGCGGCGCTCTCTTCAGACCTGGAAACGCTCAAGCAAAGCTGCGGCATAGCGGTTCAGGGTGCCGGCAAGATTCCATTTATCTGCTTTGACCTGGCAGGCGGAGCCAACATCGCCGGCTCCAATGTGCTGATGGGCAAGTCGGGCGGGCAAATGGACTTCCTGAGCACTGCAGGCTACAACAAGCTTGGCCTGCCGGGTGACATGCTGCCCAACGACCCGGCGTTCGTGAACACGGAGCTGGGCCTGGCGTTCCATTCCGACAGTGGTTTCCTGCGCGGCATCCTGCAGAGCACCAGTGCCGGCACCCGGGCGGCAATCGACGGCGCCATTATTGCGGCTCGCTCGGAAAACGACACCGGCAACAACCCCCATAACCCGATGTATGGCATTCATCGCGCCGGTGCCGACGGCTCCCTGCTCTCTCTTGTCGGTTCACAGAGTTCGGAATCCGGTGGTAACTCGCTGGCACCGATGAACCTGATCAATCCTGAGGTACGTCCCACGAAGATTGACCGGCCCTCAGACGTTACCGGCCTGGTGGACGTGGGCGACCTGATCGGCATTCTGGACCAGCAAGATGCTGTCGCCGTCATGGAATCCATCCAGCGCATCAGCGACGCCAAGATGAACCAGGTCAATACGGGCATCTCGACGGATGAAGTCGTCAAGGACCTTGTCCGCTGTGGCTATGTAAAGAGTGCCGATCTCGCCGACCGATTCGGCAACCCGGCGGATCTGGATCCGGAGTTGGATCTCGAAATCGTTGGCCCCACTGGCATCTTCAGCCGCGATGAGTTCAACAGCAACCGCGAATTCCGCAAAACTGCATCTGTGATGAAGCTGGTTCTGAGCGGCTATGCCGGTGCCGGCACGATCACCATGGGAGGCTACGACTACCACACGGGTGAGCGCGGAACCGGCGAACGTCGTGACGAACAGGCAGGCCGTTGTATGGGGGCCTGCTTGGAATACGCAGCCCGGGTGGGCATGCCGCTGATGCTCTACGTATTCAGTGACGGCTCGGTGTCGAGCAACGGCCGGATTGACGATTCCATGGACGGTCGTGGCAAGGGCGAATGGACCGGCGACAACCAGCAGACGGCCGCCTCTTTCTTCCTGGTTTACAACCCGGCAGGCCGCCCTGCTCCGATTCGCAGGCAGATCGGCTTCATGCGCTCTGATGCGTCGGTGGAAACTGCCTCCAGTCCTGCGGCCAACAACGTCAACCAGTTGGTTCAGACCGTGCTGCTCAACTACATGGCATTGCACGGTGAACAAAACCAGTTCGGAACCCGCTTCAATGGCCACGGACTGGGCAATGGCACATCTCAGGACAGCCTTATTGCGTTCTCGAATGTCGTAAACGGCACTATCGGAAATTGACGGAAACTGCTCGTTCCGCCCCTAGTCTGTTTGGGGCGGAACGAGCCCTTCTGACACGTGCATCATGCGCTGATCGTCGATAACCACAACATCAATACCCGGCAAACGCTCGATCATCTCCAATCCCTTCGCAGGTCCGAGAACAAACACCGCCGTGGACAGGCCGTCGGTTGTCAGCGCGTCCTCGCCGATAATGGTCACGCTCTGGACGCCCTGAACCGATTTGCCGGTCTCAGGCGACAGGATGTGATGGACTCTTTCTCCCGCTTCATCCACGAAGAACCGCTCGTAATCCCCGGAGGTAGACACCGCCACGTCTTCCAGCGGCAGAACCACCGCATTGCGCCGTTCTGAGCGGGGGTCCCGAATGCCCACGTACCAGGGTCGGCCCCGCTTGTCTCCCAATAGCCTCATATCGCCACCGGCACTGAGGCGGGCATGGCGGATACCAAGGCTCACAAGGCGCTCGATACCCAGATCAACGGCATAGCCCTTGGCAATGCCGCCCAGGTCCACCCGGATCCCTGTCTGGCGGAATTCGACGGTTTGGGCATCCCGATCAAGAATCACATCCCGGAAATTCACCCGTGGCAGGCCAGATCGGAGCTCCTCCTCCGTCGGCTTTTTGCCGGCTCTGAAGTCGTACAGGTAACCAACCGAGCCAAAGGTGATGTCGAAGGCGCCATCACTGAGAATCGATACCTCCCGCGCCTTGTCAAGCACCTGGAACAGACCGTCACTGACGGTAACGGGACCATTGGCGGCATTGCGGTTGAGTCTGGAGACTTCCGAGTCCTCCCGGTAGCGACTCATCTGCTCATCGACCTGATGAAAAACCGCCAGCACCTCTTGCCCAACCCGGTCCGCCAGCGCTTTATCCTCAGCCCAGAACTCCAGTTCGACAGGCGTGGTCATGGCGGTATCAGAGAACCGATACCAGTCAGCGCTGGCCGTGCCCGCAAAGCCGGCAAGCCAGAGGCAGGTTACCAACACCGGGGCCCGCCATAACCACTCTCCAAATCCTGTATTACTCATTCCGGGTTCACCATGTCTGTTTTCCACTCCTCATCACCATCGTTGGCTCACCCCTCCTACTCCCCCCTCATCCCCCCGTCTACGCCAACAAAAAGTGGCGCAGGAGGATGAAGGGAAGGCGCGCCAGACGCAGTATGGATCGAGTCTATTTGGGTGGAATCCTATGACCACCTCAACAATAACAACTTCTCACCGCCAGAAGTACAAGCGAGGCTACATGATCAAGAACCCGGACTGGTGGCGTGGCGCCGTCATTTACCAAGTTTATCCGCGAAGTTTTTACGACTCCAATGGCGATGGTATAGGAGACCTGCCCGGGGTCACCGCAAAGCTGGACTACATCGCCAGCCTGAACGTGGACGCTATCTGGCTATCCCCGTTCTTTACCTCCCCGATGAAAGACTTCGGCTACGATGTCTCGGATTATCGCAACGTGGACCCTATCTTCGGAACTCTGGAGGATTTCGACGAGCTGATTGCCGAGGCCCACAAGCGGGACCTGAAAATCATGATCGATCAGGTGTTGAGCCATTCCTCAGACCAGCACCCCTGGTTTGTCGAAAGCCGTGCCAGCCGTGACAACCCGAAGGCAGACTGGTACGTGTGGGCCGACCCGAAATCCGACGGCACGCCGCCGAACAACTGGCTGTCGGTCTTTGGTGGCTCGGCATGGGCCTGGGACAGTCGCCGAAAGCAGTATTATCTGCACAACTTTCTCACCAGCCAGCCGGATCTGAACTTCCACAACCCGGAGGTTCAGGAACAGGTTCTGTCAGATGTTAAATTCTGGCTGGACCGCGGCGTCGACGGGTTCCGGCTGGATGCCATCAACTTCTGCTTCCACGACCCCAAACTGCGGGATAACCCTGCCAGCAAGGCTGTTGCAGAAGGCTCTATTGGCGTGCGCAAGGAAAACCCCTACGCCTACCAGTTCCACAAGTACGACAAGACCCAGCCGGAAAACATCGAATTTCTGAAGCGCCTTCGTGCTCTGCTGGACCAGTACCCGGGCACCACCACGGTAGGCGAAATCGGCGACGACAATTCCCTTCAGACCATGGCCGATTACACCAGCGGTGGCGACAAGCTGCACATGGCTTACTCCTTCGATCTGCTGACAGAGCAGCACGGTGCGGATTTCTTCCACAAAACCGTGAACACCATCGAAGGCAAGCTGACCGACGGCTGGCCCTGCTGGGCCATCGGCAACCACGATGTAGCCCGTGTTGCCACTCGCTGGAACGCCACATCGGAGCAGCAGCTCAAGGCCTACATGGCCATGCTGCTGACCCTGCGCGGCAGCGTCTGCATCTACCAGGGTGAAGAACTGGGGCTGACCGAGGCCGAACTGCAATACGAAGACCTTGTCGATCCCTACGGCATTACCTTCTGGCCGGAATACAAGGGCCGGGATGGTTGCCGTACGCCCATGGTCTGGCACCACAAGGAATCCCACGCCGGATTCTCCGATGCGCGCCCCTGGCTGCCGGTTTATGATGATCATTACAATGCGGCTGTCGCTGTCCAGCATGCTGAGGATAATTCCGTGCTGGCCGCCTACCGGGCGTTCCTGGGCTGGAGAAAGGATCAATCCATCCTGCTCAAAGGGGACATAGAGTTCAGCAAGAGCCCGAAGAATACCCTGGTTTACACACGCAGTCTGGGTGATGAAACCGTGATGGTGGCACTGAACTTGAGCGAAAGCGCCGTCACCATTCCAATGCCCGGCGTTGGCTCACCTGAACCGGGTACCCCGGATTTCGTGGGCGGCCAGTGGCATGGCAAGGATCTGACACTCGGGCCCTGGGGCATCGACATCGCCCGGCTCTGACATTCAATGACCTAACAAGAAGACACGAGATATGGCCAGCGTCACTTTACGCAATATCTGCAAGAGCTATGACGAAGCCCAGGTAACCCGAGACGTTAACCTGGACATTCAGGACGGAGAATTCGTGGTCTTTGTCGGGCCCTCCGGCTGCGGCAAATCCACCCTGCTGCGCATGATCGCAGGCCTGGAAGACATTACCTCCGGCGACATGTACATCGGCAACGACCGGGTTAACAACCTGCCGCCCAAGGAACGGGAAGTAGGCATGGTGTTCCAGTCCTATGCCCTCTACCCCCACATGGACGTGGCGGAAAACATGGCGTTTGGCCTCAAGCTGGCCAAAACCAACAAAACTGAAATCAACCGTCGGGTTCAGGATGCCGCCAACTTGCTGCAACTGGACAAGCTCCTGGAGCGCAAGCCCAAAGACCTCTCCGGCGGCCAGCGCCAACGCGTAGCCATCGGCCGGACCATTGTCCGGGAGCCCGAGGTATTCCTGTTTGACGAGCCGCTGTCAAACCTCGATGCCTCCCTGCGGGTCCAGATGCGCATCGAAATTTCCCGCCTGCACAAGCGCCTCGGCGCCACCATGGTGTATGTGACCCACGACCAGGTAGAAGCCATGACCATGGCAGACAAGATCGTGGCCCTGGACAACGGCACCATCGCCCAGGTGGGCAAACCCATGGAGCTCTATCACTACCCTGCTACCCGTTTTGTCGCCGGCTTTATCGGCTCGCCGAAGATGAACTTCATTGATTGCACCGTCGTTTCCGCCAGCAACCAGTCCGCCACAGTCGTCATGCCTGGCGATCACCACCTGGAACTGCCGGTAAACGGCGCGGAACTCTCCGAAGGCGAAACCGTAACCCTGGGGATTCGCCCGGAACACCTGAGCGAAGATCAGGAAGCCGACATGTACCTGCAAGGCGAAGTGCACGTAGTGGAACGCCTGGGCTACCAGACTCTGGTACATCTGGACGTCAACAACGTCGAAGGCGTAATCACCATGCGCACCGACGGCTCCAACCCGATACAGGAAGGCGCCCGAATGACCCTGGGCATGAACGCCAACAAATGCCACCTGTTCCGCCAGGACGGCACCGCCTGTCCGCGCCTCTATCGCGAGCCCTGCATCGACTTCTAACCTACTCCGAGGGGCCATCCGGCCCCTGTCTGATTCGATCTGTCGTCACCCTTAACGGGGTTACTCTTTGGCCGGTTCCGTCACGTACCAGCTTTTTTTGGGACCAAAAAAAAGGTTCATCGCGCTTTACCGGGAAACGCTGCTTTTATCTTTAGGAAGAAGTAATCGTTGTCCCGGTAGCCATAAGCCATCCGCTTGATCACCTTGATCTTGTTGTTCATTCCCTCCA
>NZ_PSSX01000045.1 GCF_002933275.1 Marinobacter maroccanus | reverse complement strand
GCCAGCCGCATCGATACTTTGAATATCCGTCGGATCAACCGCATCGAAAGTTCTTTCCCTTTCGAAGATGCCGACCGCAAGGTAGGCAAACACCAGTAGAGAAATGACTGACAGCGAAAGATAACCCACAACGCGTTTATCTTTAAAAACGCTTTGGGGGCCTTGATTGGACTGATGGTCGCCGGTCTTTGTGCTCTGGTAGGTGGCGAAGATCGTCGGGTCCGATTTGTACTCTTTCGGGACTCCGTATGCATGGCTTTTGGCTTTACCATTGTTCTCTGGGTCATGTTCTACTTCCCTCCATTTGCCCTTTTTCCAGGGCAGTAGCTCGCCCATGGAGTAATGACGGAAGGCCACCTGGGCGGCCTGTCGGATGTCCATATGGACCTTGGATATGTTCGGGGTGCACAGGAAGACGTCCCAGTTGTAGTGCCGGTGCATGTCGTAGGCTTCGAACATGTCGGCGGGGCGTTCGTCCTGTTTGGCCTGGTCCGCGCCGCCGGGGTAATCCAGGTTTTCCGGTTTGAAGTCTTTGCGTTTGGCCGGATAGATGGCCTGGGCTTCGTCGATGATGACCATGGCGCCCTGGGGAGCCCAATGAAACCACCTTGCCATGTACGCCTTCTCTTCCCTGCCCTCGGTGTTCACATTCAGGATGGCGGCTTCTTCGGGAAGGGTTTCGTTTAAGGCTTCCTCGACTTTTTCCAGGGAATCGAA
>NZ_PSSX01000044.1 GCF_002933275.1 Marinobacter maroccanus | reverse complement strand
TGTAGTGGTTCAATGATTCCGGACACCAACGTAGGTGGTAATATCGCCACCATAAACGAGGTGTCTGATGACCAGAAAGCGACGTTCTTTTTCTCCTGAGTTCAAACAGGAAGCAGCCAGCCTGGTGCTGGATCAAGGTTACACGATTCCCCAGGCGAGCGTGTCTCTGGGAATTGGTGAAAGCGCTATCCGGCGCTGGGTTAACCAACTGACCGAGGAGCGTGACGGTGTCACCCCGAAGGGCAAGGCGTTAACCCCGGAACAGCGCCGTATCCAGGAGCTGGAAGCCCGCTGCAAGCGCCTTGAACAGGAGAAAGACATACTAAAAAAGGCTACCGCTCTCTTGATGTCGGACGACATGAATCGTACGCGCTGATAGACCAGTTGAGTGAGCGAATGCCTGTTGAAATGGTCTGCAATGCGTTTGATATCAGTCGCTCAAGCTATTACGAGTACCGCCAACAGCGGAACCATGTGGATATAGAGCGTTTGGCCCTGAAGGCTCAGGTAAACCGCCTGTTTACCAAGAGCCGCAGCTCTGCCGGCAGCCGGACAATCAAAGGCTTGCTCAGCGAGGAAGGTGTTGTCGTCGGTCGCTTCAAGGTTCGACGTCTTATGAGCGAACTGGGCCTGATCTGTAAGCAGCCAGGCCCTCACGCTTACAAGCAGGCCACCGTTGAACGGCCGGATATCCCGAATCACCTGGATCGTGAATTTGCAGTAGAGCAGCCCGACCAGGTCTGGTGTGGTGACATTACTTACATCTGGAGCGGCCAGCGATGGAGTTATCTGGCTGTGGTGCTGGACCTGTACGCCCGGCGAGTTGTTGGCTGGGCAATGTCATCCAGTCCTGATGCAGACCTGGTTGTAAAAGCTGTGGATCACGCCTGGGAACAGCGTGGTCGGCCAGAGAAAGTCATGTTCCACTCGGACCAGGGAAGTCAGTATGCCAGTCGTAAGTTCCGTCAGAGGCTCTGGCGCTATCGAATGACCCAAAGCATGAGCCGGCGTGGCAACTGCTGGGACAATGCCCCGATGGAAAGGCTGTTCCGAAGTCTGAAATCTGAGTGGGTACCGGCCCTGGGATATCGAAATCTGCCTGAGGCCCAAAAAGATGTTGGTGGCTATCTGATGGACTACTACAACCGGCAAAGACCTCATACGTTCAACGGTGGCATTTCTCCCGTTGCAGCAGAGGAAAACCTTAAAATACTGTCCGGGATTAGTTGACCACTACA
>NZ_PSSX01000043.1 GCF_002933275.1 Marinobacter maroccanus | reverse complement strand
CGCTGCTTTTATCTTTAGGAAGAAGTAATCGTTGTCCCGGTAGCCATAAGCCATCCGCTTGATCACCTTGATCTTGTTGTTCATTCCCTCCAGCACACTGGTGTTCATCCGATAGACCGCACTGGCGATAATGCCTTCAACATAGCCTTTGAGGCGTCTGGCAAACTGCTGCACGGGTGCCAGCCCACTGCTCATTGCCAGATTCAGCCAGTCCTGCCAGCGCTGTCTGGCTTCGGCCTCTGAAGGGGCATACCAAAGCTCTTTGAGCTGGTCTTTCAGGACGTAAACAGTCATCAGGGGCTGGTTGGCTTGCAGCAGCTCTTCGAGCTTCAGGGCCTGCTCATCCTTGAGGTTGCTCCGATTTCTGAGCAGCAGCCAGCGACTTCGCTTCACCACTTTTCTGGCCGGCTTGTCGTGTCGAAGGTGATTGGCCTGATCGNCCCGGACACGGTCAATCACTTCCCGCCCGAACTTTGCCACAACGTGGAACAGGTCATAGACTACGCGGGCTTGTGGGCAGTGGTGCTGAACCTCCAGATCCATGGCGGTATTCATGTCCATCGCTACGGCATCNATCTGGCCACAGGTTTCCGGCCCCAGCCATTCAAAGAAGGGGCGCACCGCTGCCCGGCTGCGACCTTCTCCAACCCAGAGCACTTGTTGCGTGTCCGCATCAATCGCCACGGTGGCGTAACGGTGGCCTTTGAACAGGGCGAACTCATCCATGATTAACCGGCGAATCCCTCGTTTGTCGGGCTCGATCACCTCTCTTTTAAGACGTTGATGGTCGATGGCCTTGACCGTATGCCAGTGCAATCCCAGGAGTGTTGCCACATGTTGAACCGGCATAAGGCGCACNAGGGACTCAACCCAACTGATCATGCCTGCCGTCAGGCGCTGGCGCCCTGATAGCCAGCGAATTTGTTCAAGCCTGGGACCGCAGGCTGCACAACGAACCCGACGAACTGGCACGTCCAGCCAGACGCGATACTGGAACAGGTCGCGCTCTCGGACTCGTCGGATGCTGGTGTCATGGATGGCAAGCGTGTGCTGGTTACAACTACTGCAGCATGGCAGGTAATCATCGGCAGGTTGTAGCCGGATGAGCAGGGATTGGGCATCAATCTGGGTATACGATTCAATCGTGAATCCTTCCCAGAACAGGGCAAGAGGATTAGCATTCATAGGGACGGCGGTGGATTGGTTAATTTTGTTGTTTTGGCGAACTCAAAACTAACCGGTTTTACCGCCGTCTCCTACTTTTTCACGCTAACCTGCGATGAACC
>NZ_PSSX01000042.1 GCF_002933275.1 Marinobacter maroccanus | reverse complement strand
GAGCCTGTAAATAAATCTGTGTAACTGCCCACCCCATTAAAGGTGGCCGTCCAGGCGGTCACCGAATTCGATAATAAAGCGATTCAAGGCCGGCTTCCAATCACGAATCGGCATGGTCCACTTCTTCGAGGCCTGCTGGATCGCCAGGAAGGCCACTTTCAGGGCCGAGTCATCACTTGGGAACAGCTTCCGGCGCTTGGTCGCTTTGCGGATCACGCTGTTCAGCGACTCAATGGCATTGGTGGTGTAGATCACTTTCCGGATCGCGGGCGGGTACTCGAAGATGGTGATCAGGTTATCCCAGTGGCTTTGCCAGGAACGAGAGATCTGTGGGTATTGGCTGTCCCAGCGCTCTTCAAAGGCCTCCAGTGCTTGCCGGGCTTCATGTTCCGTGGCGGACTGATAGATCTGCTTCAGATCGGCCGTCACGGCCTTGTAGTCCTTCCAGGACACGTAGCGCAGAGAGTTGCGAACCATGTGCACGATGCAGAGCTGAACCTTGGTCTGGGGATACTCCGCCGCAATGGCATCCGGGAAGCCTTTGAGGCCATCCACACAGGCGATCAGGATGTCCTCCAAGCCACGGTTCTTCAGTTCTGTCAGTACCGATAGCCAGAACTTCGCGCCTTCGGTCTCGGCCAGCCAGAGGCCCAGCAGTTCCTTCTGGCCCTCCATGTTGATGCCCAAGGCCAGGTATAGGGACTTGTTGATTACCCTCTTATCCTGACGAATTTTCAGAACGATGCAGTCCAGATAGACGATGGGGTAGACCGGATCAACAGGGCGATTCTGCCACTCGTGAACCTGATCGATCACACGTTCCGTCACTTTGGACACCAGAGTGGCCGAGATGTCGGCGTCGTACATCTCCTTGAAGGCGTCCACGATATCCCGGGTGCTCAGGCCCTTGGCGTAAAGCGCCAGGATCTGGTCATCCATCTGGGTCAGGCGGGACTGACCTTTACGGACGAACTGAGGCTCGAAGGAACCGTCCCGGTCACGAGGAGTCTGTATAGGTACTTCGCCGTGTTGACCCTTCAGGCGCTTGGCGGAATAGCCGTTACGGCTGTTGCCGGTGCCACGGCCTTCAAGAGCGTGCTTCTCGTATCCAAGATGCTCATCCAGTTCGGCGTTGAGGGCGGTCTCGACGGTAAGCTTGACCAACTGCTGTGTGAGGGCTCCGAGATCTTTTTCAGACTTGATGTCCTTGGCCAGCTCGGCGGCCATAGCTTTAAGTTTTTCTTGGTCCAATTGCGTACCCACGATGGTATCCTTTTGAAAAGATTACTCAGTCGTGGGCAGTTACACAATTTGGTTTACAGCCTC
>NZ_PSSX01000041.1 GCF_002933275.1 Marinobacter maroccanus | reverse complement strand
ATGTGATGGGTTCGCCCGGTGATGATGGGCTGGTCCGGGTCGCCGTCCAGGAAGGAGACAATCACTTCGTGGCCGATTCGTGGCAAGGCCATGAAGCCATATTGGCCGCCGGCCCAGCCCTGACTAACTCGGAGCCAGGCGCTGCTGTGTTGGTCATTTTTTGAGTNACGGTCCCAGGGGAAACGGACTTTTACCCGGCCATTTTCATCGCAGTGAATCTCCTCGCCTTCCGGGCCGGTGACAATCGCGATTTGTGGGCCGTCCATCAGGGGGCGGTGCGGCGTCTGCGGGCACCAGGTCAGATCTGCAGGTATGGCATTGAACTGGTTATGGTACGTGGTGGGTTCGCTGCCGCCTTCCTCTTCCAGGGCCTGAGGCTGCGTTCCGGTGTGGGTGATAGCCGTTAGCAGCCACTCCCGATTGAGATTGTCACTATCGTGCTCGGTCAGTTCCACTTTCGCGCCGGGGCTGAAATCCGGGCGGTTGCTCTCGCCGGAGGCGGTGCTGGCATCATTGCGAAGGGATTGCAGTCGGGCTTCGGTAAAAGGCTGGCCACTGGCGTCGGCCTTGAAGCGGCCGGGGTAGTCGAAGTGCTGGTAGTCTTCCCGGTGCTTCAGATCGCCCGAAGCATGCTCATGCATCAGGCCATAGGCGGGATTCCGGAAGGTGTAATCCTTCATCGCTACGGAAGCGACCCGCACCCGCTCTTCATATCGGAATCGGTACACCGCTGGGCGCCGGGTGCTGCCGCCGGCGGTGCCGTTATACTCCACAGGTTGCAGCTTCGGCGCATCGCCGTGGTGATCAGCAATGATAAGTGCCGGCTGGATGTCCCCGTCCACGCTCCCGTGTTCATAGCGGTAATGCCAACCCTCTTCAGCCGCGAGGCGTTCGAGAAAGGCCAGGTCGCTTTCCCGATGCTGAACACAGTATTCCCGTTGCTCCGGGGTGCGCTTCAGATCGAAGACCGAATCGATAATGCCGCGCTCCTCAAGCAGAGTTCGCACAATCGTCTCGGTGCTCTGGGTCTGAAAAATCCGGCTGTTGTGCATCAATCCCAGACGCCATAGCGGCGACTGTATCGTCAGCTCGTAGCGCGTCCTCCGGTGGCCGGCATCACCACGAACGAATTCGTTGACCACACCGGCAAAGCGCCGGAGCGGCACGCCGTTCTGCCAGATAACAAGATCAACCGGTTGCTCGAGAGTCTCCGCTGCCTGAATGGAGGGGTCGGTACTGGCCAGCTCAAGACGCCCCTGAAACACCTCGGAAAGGCGTTCGGTCAGTTTAAAGCCAACCACTGAGAATAGATCTGAGGGGAGTCCGCCAACACGGGCGGTGAACTGCAATCCGCTTGCCTGG
>NZ_PSSX01000040.1 GCF_002933275.1 Marinobacter maroccanus | reverse complement strand
CGATCAGCGGGGATCCTTTACCGGCCGGAGGTCGGAAGCGCGAGGGATATGGAGGGCGTCAGTCCCGCCACCGGCGGGATGAGCGAATAGCGAACCCGGAGAAGCCCGCCCCGTAGGGCGCGCCCAAATGGCCAGAAGCAAACTGAAAGCTTTGGCCGAGAACTATCAGGTTCCCGACCTCAGTAATCTCAATGTGCTTTCAGTAAACATCAATCCGGTCTTCGATATTTCTAGGCAACTGATCGTCTGAGAAATCCTCGTCTACCACCGAATTCCTTGTGCTCTTAACCAACTCGATATTTGCACTGTGCGCCTTCCATTCACCGAATGCCGCATCATCGACGGTTACCAGAGAATTTCCTCCGTTAAGCGGTAATTCTCGAACGACCGTTCCACGCTTCAATGGCCAGTCTCCAATGTGCTGGCCGGTGTCCCTCAAGAATTGAGCTGTAAACCGAACCTCCTTACCCAGTAAACTCATGCCGCTGTTTCCTTGCGTTGTTGGATATGCCTCACCAATTCCCGAAAATCACGCCCAGTCATTGGCCCTAAACGAATTGGCGTTTGTCTTGAAAACGCTCTCATCACAGCCCGTGCTCGATGATCATAATGACGCATGGCGGTCCCTCCTCATGAACTTTATCTGTTGCATTTGCCTGCGAAGGTCTCGGGTGCTTTCGCACAACTCAGCAAACAACACGGCATGACGCCGTGTAACAAAATCGCCCAAACTGTCTCGCCGCTTACCCGCAACACCAAATACCGAGTACCGATGCAAGCCACCACCTGCTACGTTGGCCAGCTCAAAATCGTCGTACATCGCCAAATCGGCTGCACTGCGCAAATAAATCAACGTGTCCATATCTTGCCCCTTACCCGCCACGAGTAACGTGGCGGGTAGCGCTCCAGTTAAGCGATTAGCCGTTTGATGTCGTTGGCGTTGGCCGAATCCATGGCGTCGAGCCACAATCGGTTATAAGCCGTATAAAACACGGGATCACCGGTGAAACATCCAAGGCGTGTAAACGCTACCAACGACAACGCCATGCCTGCGGTCGTCGCATCTGCGCGCACAGCTACCAGGTTCCGAGGATTGAATAATTTGAGGCGCTCGTTGATCACCGGCTCCATGAAGAAGCCAGCGGAGTTGGTGGCAAGGTAAAGCCACTGAGCACCACGAAATTGCGGCTGCCACTCTGCCATTACCGAGAAAACGGTTTGCTCTATTTCAGCGCGGTACGCGCTCAAATAGTCTGGAAAAGCCGCTTTGCGGAATTTGAAAACAGACGCCGGAGCGCTGGACAAACAGGGTGCGGTTGCACTCATGGTGGGAATCTCCTAACTCGCCTCGAAACCGCCGGCGAAACACGGGGGCCAGCAATTGCTGGCCACTATCAAATTATCGTTTAAAATCGGCACTTTGTCAACTTCTAAGGCAACCTTTAAACCCCTTGTTTTATCTTTGAGCCGGAATCTCTCCAGCTACTAATGTGATTAACGGGTTACTCATGCTCCTGGGCCACTCCAAATGCAGATAGCTGGGTTTAGCTACCGATGCCCTAAAGTCCACTCGACTCGTCGCCACGAAGGCTGTGCCGGCAACCAGAAACGCGATCCCGACCGCTTTCAGTTCATCTTTCACGATACCTCTCCCTGAGAAAGTGGGGGCCAGACTTCGGCCCCCTATGGGTTACTTGATGTGAAGTTCCAGCGTCCAATCCTTGGACACAAAGCGGAAATCAACCTCTGAACCCAAGACGGTAGCCAATAACAGCACGGCGATAATCCATTTTCCGTACTTGGCTAGTTGCAGCTTGGTTTTCATTTTCTTGTTACTCCATCGCCTCGTAACACCGGCGAGCGTGGCGCTTAGAATATTCCCTAAGTGCCCGATAATAATAGCATTAAACTCTTTTTATTGTCAATTTCTTTGTATATTTTTCAAGAATAAAGCAGCATCCCCGCAGCCTAAAAGGATCTGAAAGTCAGCTTGCAATGGGCTTTGTGATGATCTTGATTGTCCGGAGACCGCCGGGATCGGGCAGAGCCCGACTTTAATTCAGCGCGGCTTCGCCGCCACATCGTTGCTGAATGCTGACCAGGCCCCTGCCCTGTCGTGAGATCC
>NZ_PSSX01000039.1 GCF_002933275.1 Marinobacter maroccanus | reverse complement strand
TGTTAGTGGCCAATTAAAGTGACCCACTACTGGCCATTAGTTTTGACCCACCTCCGAGTGGCCGTCAGGCCACAGAACCAGCTACTGTCCCCCGCTTTTATCGATGGCCGGGGGCATGTCAGTGAAGGAGTGGGTTGTGATACACAAGATCAAGGCACTGCACGATAACGGTAAAGGACTGTCGATCCGCGCCATCAGTCAGGAACTGGGGTTATCCCGGAACACGGTACGCAAGTATTTGCGGATGGAGGTGGATGCGATCACAGAGCAGTTTGCAGATCCCTCACGGAGCAAGCGCCTCGACGATCACCGGGATTACCTGGTGCATTTGCTCAAGCAATTTCCCAAGCTCAGCGCCGTCAAGATTGCCCGTAAGCTTCAGGCAAAGGTCGGCGACTTACCGGCCTCAGATCGCTCCATTCGCCGTTATGTGCGAGCACTCAAGGAGGAAGTGGCCTCGGCCCAGATACGCTACTACGAACCCATTCTGGACGATGTGCCGGGTGTTCAGTGCCAGGTGGACCCCGGTGAGTTGCGCGGCGTGCTGATCGGTGGCGAAGAACGCACGCTGCATTTTGTGGTGTTCGTGCTGTCTTACTCGCGGTTGATGTACGTGGGTCTGGCCTTCCGCCCCCTGGATACCCAGACGTTTATCCAGCTCCACGATGAAGCCCTGCGGTACTTCGGTGGCCTGCCGGAGGAGTGCGTTTACGATCAGACCAAGCTGGTGGTGATCAACGAACGGTACCGGGAACTGACTCTCAACCAGCGGTTCCATGAGTATGCGACTACGGCCGGGTTCCGGATACATGCCTGTGAAGGCTATGACCCGGAGAGCAAGGGCAAGGTGGAAGCCGGCGTAAAATACGTCAAACAGGACTGCCTTTACGGCGAGGTCTTCCGGGACCAGGAGCACGTGCGTCAGCACGTGCAGGACTGGGTTGAGAGTGTGGCCAATGTCCGCATCCACGGCACCACCGGAGAACCACCCCGGGAGCGGTTCGAGCAGGATGAACGAGAACATCTGGCGGCCTATCTGTCACCGGCGTGCGTGCAGTCTGTGGCCCGGGAGACACGAAGAGCCGACAAGACCGGCCTGATCGCCTGGAAGGCCAACAAATACTCCGTGCCCATGGCCTGGCAACAGGCCCGGGTGGGCGTTCTGGAGTCCGGCGGCCAACTGCACATCAGCGACCTGAGCACAGGCGACGTCATCGCCAGTCATGCCCTGTGTACGGACAAGGGCAAGGTGATCAAGAACACCCATCACTACCGGGATCATGCCCAGCGCGTGAACAAGCTGGAAGCCGGCATCAACGCCCTGATCGGCGACGAGACCGGGCATCGGTTGTGCCAGCAGCTCAAACGCTCCGAGCCCAAGATCTACAAGGATCAGTTGGTGGCTGCCCGCGACTTGCTCAAGCGCCACGAACCCGTGGATCCCGTGTTGATCACGACGCTGGCAGAGCGCCCCGGCATGACCGCCACACGACTGCAAAGCTACCTGGAAGCGGCCCAGGCCGCCGTTCTGCGGGAGCGACAGCCGGAGCCGTTACCGCAACCCAAGCAAGCATTGGATCTGAGTGCCTACCAGCGTCTTGGCCACTCCAGTGGCCAGGGGGTGACCCATGAGCCAGCTTGAGCAAACCGTGGCCCGATACCGCAGCCTGCGTCTGAGCGCAGCCGCTGATGAATTAACGAATCTGCTGGCTGAGGCAGAAGCCAACGAGATGTCTTATCTGAGCTTCGCGGACAGGCTTGCCGAACATGAGATGACTCAGCGCCAGGACAAACGTATCCGCCGGAACCGGAAGATGGCTGCGTTCCCAGCGGAGAAGCGCCTGGAGGGCTTCGACTACCGGCACCAGACCACCATTAACAAGCGCCAGGTGAACGCCTTGCTGGACTTCCAGTTCCTCGACGAACGGAACAACCTGGTGTTTATCGGCCCGCCGGGTGTGGGCAAGACCCACCTGGCCATCGGCATTGGCCACAAGGCAGTGGAAGCCGGTTACCGGGTGTTGTTCCGCAACGCCTTGGATCTGGTGGAAGAGCTGGAACTGGCCGAAATGAAGGGTGAGCTAAAAAAGCGGGTCAGCCAGTTGGCCAAGTACGACCTGCTGATCATCGATGAGCTGGGCTACCTGCCCATGACCCGGCAGGCCCGCTACAACCTGTTCCAGCTGATCAACAGCCTTTACGAATACCGGTCCATCATCCTGACCACCAACAAGGACTTCACCAGTTGGGGCGAGTTCTTCCACGACGACAACGTCGCGGTGCCGATCATTGACCGGGTTATCCATCATTCACACATCTTTATGTTGGGAGGAGAAAGCTATCGGCTAAAGCAGAAGACCACAAGCTAGACTATGAAAGGTGGGTCAATTTTATTGGCCAAAGGTGGGTCAAAATAAATGGCCATTGACA